>CAJUMB010000005.1 GCA_910587105.1 uncultured Lachnospiraceae bacterium | reverse complement strand
GCTTTACAAGGCCTGTAAGTTTTTTTAAAATATGAAACTGTCAAACTCCCGTGAATACCGGAAGCAGTCTCAAAGGGCATATATTTGATTTTACGATAATTTGCTTTTAATTTTTATTACTTTTTGATATAATAACAAAAAGTAAACGTAGCTTTTAGGAGGAATGGATTATGGCAGAGAAAAGAAATGTCTATAAGATACATGAAAGCAGTGAGAATGGAGATGTGCAGATCGCGGACAATGTAGTTGCCATTATCGCAGGTCTGGCTGCAACGGAGATCAAAGGCGTTGCTTCCATGGCAGGCAACATTACCAACGAGCTGGTGGCGAAACTGGGAATGAAAAATTTGTCCAAAGGTGTGAAAGTGGATGTGCTGGAGGGAGTAGTTACCGTGGCATTGAATCTGAATATTGAGTATGGATATAATATTTATGAGACCAGCAGGACAGTGCAGGAAAAAGTGAAGTCTGCCATTGAAACCATGACCGGACTCAGTGTAGCTGACGTGAATGTCCGGATTGCAGGAGTGGTGATGGACCCGGAAAAGGGAAGATAAGCCTTTTGGGAGGAAGCATGGGGAGAAGAGGACTTAGGGAGAATATTTTCAAACTTCTGTTTATGAGTGAGTTTCACCAGCCAGAAGAACTGGAAGACCAGGTGTGCGTCTATCTGGAGGAACTGGAGTCTCTGGAGGAACAGGATTCTGACTATATGCAGAAAAAGTATGCGTCTATACGGGAACATATTTCTGAAATCGACAGTATGCTCAATGAGATTTCCCGGGGCTGGAAGACAAGGCGCATGAGCCGGGTGGATTTGAATATTCTGCGTCTGGCAGTGTATGAGATCTATCACGATGAAGATGTGCCGGAAAAAGTAGCAGCCAATGAAGCCGTGGAAATTGCCAAGAAATACGGCGGAGAAGAATCCGCTTCTTTTATTAACGGGCTTTTGGGAAAAGTCATCCGCACCAAAGGGGAACAATGTTCATGAAAAGTATTTATTCTGTCGGCCAGGTGAATGCCTATATTAAGAATATGTTTACCCAGGATTTTCTGCTCCGGAACTTATCTGTGAAGGGAGAGGTGTCCAACTGCAAATATCATACATCCGGGCATTTGTATTTTACCTTGAAGGACGAGAGCGGGGCCATTGCCTGTGTCATGTTTGCCGGGCAGCGCAGGGGCCTGGCTTTTTCCATGAAAAACGGGGACAAAGTTGTGGTGGAGGGCAGCGTGGATGTATACCAGAGGGACGGACGTTATCAGCTGTACGCCAGAAAGATTACTCTGGAGGGGGCAGGACTGCTCTATGAACGGTTCATGGCTTTGAAATCAGAACTGGAAGAGATGGGAATGTTTGCACCGGAATATAAGAAACCCATTCCCCGTTTTATCCGGACTCTAGGTGTTGTGACGGCTCCTGTGGGGGCCGCCATCCAGGATATCAGAAATATAGCTTCCAGGAGAAATCCTTATGTGCGCATCATTCTTTATCCTGCTCTTGTGCAAGGCGAAGGCGCCAGGGAGAGTATTGTAAAAGGGATTCGTGCCCTGGAGGCTTTTGGCGTGGATGTGATGATTGTAGGACGAGGCGGCGGTTCCATAGAGGATTTGTGGGCATTCAATGAGGAAGAGGTAGCCAGGGCAGTGTTTCAATGTTCTGTTCCTGTTATCTCAGCCGTGGGTCATGAGACAGACACTACAATTATTGATTATGTGTCCGACCTGCGGGCCCCCACTCCTTCTGCGGCGGCGGAGCTGGCCGTGTATGATTACCATGCTTTTATGGAAACCCTTCTGGGGTATGGAAAGCGGATACAAGTGGGTATGGAAAGCCGTCTGAGTCTGGTCAGGGAGACATTTTGCAGGTATCAGATGCGGCTGAAGTATGTAAGCCCTCAAAGCCAGATACGGGAAAAACAGCAGTATCTGGCTGATATGGAGGAAAAACTGCGCCAGGCCATGAAACAGCGCATGGAACAGGCAAAAGGACAGCTGGAACTGTATGGGGAGAGGTTGAAAGGACTTTCGCCCCAGAACAAACTTCAGCAGGGATTTTCCTATGCTTCGGATAAAGATGGAAAGGCGCTGGTGAGCATTTCCCAGGCAGAAAGAGGAGATCTGATTACGTTACAGGTCACTGACGGCGCTTTGAAAGCCCGGGTGGAGGATATGCTGCCGAGGTAACGGATAACAGATGCGGGAAGCAGGGAGGAATCAGTATGGAACAACAGCAGGAGAAACAGGAGTCCCTTACACTGGAACAGGCTTTCGCAGAGCTTGATGCGGTGGTGGAACGCCTGGAGAGCAGAGACATCTCACTGGAGGAGTCTTTTCAGGTCTATCAGACAGGAATGAAACTGTTAAAAGAGTGCAGCAGCAAAATTGACAGGGTTGAAAAAGAGATGCTTCAGTTAGATGAGAATGGAGAGTTAAGTGAATTTTGAAAAAGAACTGGAACAGAGAACAGCCGAAGCGGAAGCGTGCATACGCCGCTATCTGCCCCAGGAGGAAGGATTTGCCGGCAGACTGGCACAGGCCATGAATTATGCCATGATGGCAGGTGGGAAACGTCTGCGCCCATTGTTTCTGCAGGAGTCTTACAGGATGTTTGGGGGTATGGGAAATCTGGCAGAGCCTTTTATGGCGGCTCTTGAAATGATCCACACCCATTCTCTGGTTCACGATGACCTGCCTGCGCTGGATAATGACGATTACCGCCGTGGCAGGAAAGCTTCCCATGTGGTTTTCGGGGAAGCCATGGGGATTTTAAGCGGGGATGCCCTGCTGAATTACGCTTATGAGGCTGCTTTGCACGGATTTGATTTGACAGAAAACACCTCACGGGTGGTGCTGGCCATGCAGATTCTGGCGGCAAAGTCTGGTCTGTATGGAATGCTGGGCGGCCAGAGCGTGGATGTGGACTGCGGGGGGAAAGTGCTGGATGGGGATGCGCTGATTTCCATCTACCTGAACAAAACATCGGCACTGATTGAGGCGGCTTTTATGATCGGAGCAGTTCTGGCAGGGGCTGGGGATGAACAGATACGTGCAATGGAACAGGCTGGACAAAAGATCGGATTGGCCTTTCAGATTCAAGATGATATTCTGGACGTGTCAGGAAACCTCTCGGAGCTGGGAAAGCCTGTACATAGTGATGAAAAGAACCAAAAAAGCACCTATGTTACACTGTATGGCATGGAGGAGGCAGCCGGCCAGGTAAAACGGCTGTCCGGGGAAGCTGTGGAAATACTGGAAGGGATGGCTGGGGAAAAAGAGTTTCTTCTTTGTCTGGTCCGGCAGCTGGTAACCCGTAATAAATAATCGAGGAACGATACTGTGATATTAGAGAAGATCCAAAAGCCCAATGATATACAGAAGATACCGCTGGACGAGTTTCCTGCCCTGGCATCTGAAATCCGCAGGTTTCTTGTGGAGCACCTCAGTGAAACAGGAGGCCATCTGTCCTCCAATCTGGGGGCGGTGGAATTGACCATGGCTCTGCACAATGTATTTCATCTGCCAGAGGATAAAATCATATGGGATGTGGGCCATCAGGCATACACCCACAAAATTCTTACCGGACGAAAGGATGAATTTTCCACACTGCGGCAGCTGGGAGGGCTCAGTGGATTTCCCAAGCGGAGTGAAAGCCCCTGTGATTCTTTTGACACCGGACACAGCTCCACGTCTATTTCAGCAGGAACCGGCTATGTGAGAGCCAGGGACCTGAAGGGGGAATCTTATTATGTGATCTCCGTGATCGGAGACGGAGCCCTCACCGGGGGGATGGCCTATGAAGCTATGAACAATGCGGCGGAGCTGGATAAAAATTTTATCATTGTGCTCAATGATAATAAGATGTCCATCTCCCCCAATGTGGGAGGAATCTCCAGGTATCTGAGCAGTCTGCGCACGGCAGAAGTGTACACAGGGCTGAAACTCAGTGTGCGGAAAAATCTGAAAAAGGTTCCGGGACTGGGAGAGTCTATGGTGGAGGCTGTCCATAAAACAAAGTCTGTGATCAAGGAGCTGCTCATTCCGGGGATGTTGTTTGAAAACATGGGTCTGACCTATCTGGGGCCTGTGGACGGACATGACACCCGGCAGATGATGAAACTGTTAAACGAGGCAAAGCGGGTGGAGGGGCCGGTGATTCTCCATGTGCTCACACAAAAAGGGCGGGGCTATGGTCCGGCCATGCGTCATCCAGACAGATTTCACGGGACAGCTCCTTTTCGGATTGCCACGGGGACGCCTAGGAAAAAGAGTGAGAAACCGTCTTATACAGATGTTTTTTCCGCCGCAGTGTGTAAGCTGGGGCAGGAGGACTGCCGGATTGCAGCCATCACGGCAGCCATGCCTCTTGGAACCGGGCTGAATGGTTTTGCACAGCGGTTTCCGCAGCGTTTTTTCGATGTGGGGATTGCGGAAGCACATGCGGTAACTTTCGCGGCTGGGCTGGCGCTGGGGGGGCTGATTCCGGTAGTGGCAGTCTATTCTTCGTTTCTGCAGAGAGCCTTTGACCAGATTCTGCACGATGTGTGTATGCAGAATATCCATGTGGTATTCGCCATTGACCGGGCCGGGCTGGTGGGCAGTGACGGGGAGACCCACCACGGATGTTTTGACCTGGGCTACCTGTCCATGATGCCCAATATGACAGTGATGGCGCCCAAGAACAGATGGGAACTGGCGGATATGCTGGAATTTGCCGTATCCTGTCCAGGACCTGCCGCAGTCCGCTATCCCAGAGGAGAGGCGTGTGAAGAACTGGAAGAATACCGCAGGCCCATAGAGATGGGAAAGGCGGAATGGCTGGTTCGCGGCAGGGGATTGGCACTGCTGCCCATGGGAAGTATGGTGGCTGACGGGAAGCGGGTGCAGGAGGCACTGGAGACAGAGAACGTTTGTCCCAGCCTGGTGAACATGCGTTTTGCGAAACCGCTGGATCTGGAATGCCTGGATGAACTGGCACAGGATCACCACACACTGGTTACCATGGAGGAAAATGTGCTGTCCGGAGGTCTGGGGCAGAGTGTGCGCGGGTACATGTCCCAGCGGTATCCGCAGATTCAGGTGATTTCCTTTGGCATACCCGATGAATTTGTGGGCCACGGCAGTGTGGACCAGTTGAAGAAGCAGATACATTTGGACGTGGAAAGTATGGTTTCCGCTATTAAGGAGCAGATGGACAGATGAAAGAACGGTTAGATGTGCTGCTGGTCAAGAGAAATCTGGCCAATTCCAGAGAAAAGGCCAAGGCGGTGATTATGTCCGGCCATGTATACGTGGAGGGACAAAAAGAAGACAAGGCGGGGACTATGTTTGCGGATACGGTTTCCATTGAGGTAAAGGGAAACCCCCTGCCCTATGTGAGCAGGGGAGGACTGAAGCTGAAAAAAGCGCTGGACAGCTTTCCCATCCGTCTGGAGGGGAAGGTCTGCATGGATGTGGGGGCTTCTACCGGCGGATTTACTGACTGTATGCTGCAGAACGGGGCGGCAAAAGTATTTGCGGTGGATGTGGGCCATGGACAGCTGGATTGGAAAATCCGCCAGGATGAGCGGGTGGTCTGCATGGAGAGAACCAATATCCGGTATGTGACAAAGGAAGACATTGGCGAACAGATGGATTTTGTATCTGTGGATGTGTCTTTTATTTCGCTGGAAAAGGTGCTGGGTCCGGTGAGAGAACTCCTCTGCGAAAATGGTGAGGCAGTATGTCTGATAAAACCCCAATTTGAGGCGGGGAGAGAGCAGGTGGGGAAAAAGGGCGTGGTCCGCGACGGGAAGGTGCATCGGGAAGTAATCGCCAAAGTACTGTCTTTTGCCGGAGAACTGGGCTATCAGGCGGAAAATCTGGAATATTCCCCGGTAAAAGGTCCGGAAGGAAACATTGAGTATCTGGTTCACCTGAAAAAGGTGCAGGATGCAGCGGATGCTTTTTCATGGGAGCAGGTGGATGCTGTTGTCTGCAGGGCACATGATGCCCTTGATAAAAAGCAATGATAGTGGGGGATTATGGATAAGTTTTATATCATAACAAATGGGGAAAAAGATGCGGGAATGCAGGTCACCCGGCAGGTGGCAGATTATCTGGAAAAACACGGATGCTCCTGTGATATACAGAGGGTATCTGCCAAACGGGCAGAGGGCGCGTATCACTATACAGATCCCAGATTGATCCCGGAGCCGACCCAGTGCATTATTGTTCTGGGCGGGGATGGCACGCTGCTCCAGGCAGCCAGAGACGTGGTGCATACGAAAATTCCTTTGTTCGGAATTAACATGGGGACTCTGGGATATCTGGCGGAAGTAGACAGGCAGGGAATCTGGCCGGCACTGGACAAGCTCATTTGTGACGATTATGAGATTGAAGAACGGATGATGCTTAAAGGCACTGTATATCATGAGGGGGAAGCGGCGGGAAGCGGTATTGCCCTCAATGATATTGTGATCAGCCGAGACGGGCCTCTGCGGGTAATCTGCCTGCGCAATTATGTAAATGGCGGATATTTGAATGAATACAATGCGGACGGTATGATTATCGCCACCCCCACAGGTTCCACAGGGTATAGTTTGTCTGCAGGGGGGCCCATTGTCTCGCCCGGTGCCTGTATGACAGTGATCACTCCCCTGGCGCCTCATACGTTAAATTCCCGCAGCATTATACTGCCGGGAGAGGACGTTATCACAGTGGAAATGGGAGAAGGACGCCGGCAGTCCCGTGCGTCGGGACTGGCGGCCTTCGACGGTGATACTTCTGTACCCATGGAGACCGGAGACAAAATTGTGATTGAGAAGGCCCAGGCCAGTACCAGGATAATTAAAATGAGCGATTTGAGTTTTGTGGAAGTCCTGCGCCGGAAAATGAGCAATCATTAGGAACTGTATGTAAATAATCTGCAGCAGAACAAGGCAGGACAGCGCAGTAGGTTATTTACAGACAGTTCTGTTAGTAGGAGTTTGGAATGAAGCTGCAAAGGCAGAGGAAAATCATAGATTTGGTGGAAGAATTTGAGATCGAGACTCAGGAGGAGCTGGCCCAGAGGCTTCAGGAAGCTGGATATGCAGCTACCCAGTCAACCATATCCAGGGATATCCGGGAACTGAATCTGCAGAAAAATGCAAACAGCAGGGGAAAACTGGTCTATTCGACGGCACAAGAGCGGGGAAATGACGCAGATGGGAGAAATTTCAGGGTTTTCCGGGAGGCGTTTGTATCTGTGGATGTGTCCCAGAATATTCTGGTGATACGGACAGCCTCCGGGATGGCCATGGCTGCCGCTGCCGTTTTGGATGAGATGAAATGGGAGGAAGTCCTTGGCTGTATTGCGGGAGATGATACGATTATGTGTGTGGTGAGAGATGCACAGTCCAGCAGGCTGGTTATGGACAGACTGCAGTCTGTATTGGAGGATGGGGAATAGAATACCCAGGAGGAATGCCGGATGTTGTTGAATTTGCATGTGAAGAATTTAGCTCTGATACGGGAAGAAGAGGTGGAATTCCAGCCGGGGCTGAATATATTGACGGGTGAGACAGGAGCGGGAAAATCAATTCTGCTGGGTTCTGTCCAACTGGCTCTCGGGGGGAAAATGTCCCGGGAGATGATACGGGAAGATGCGGAGTATGCGCTGGTGGAGCTCACTTTCCAGGTGGAAGATCCCAGGATTGTGAAAGCTCTGGAAAAACTGGAGGTGTACCCGGAGGATGGACAGGTGTGTATTGCCCGGAGGATGACGGGGAAAAGGAGTGTGAACCGGATTAACGGGGAGACCCGCACTGCCGCTCAGATGAGGTCTGTGGGGGCCCTGCTTTTGGACATTCATGGCCAGCATGAGCACCAGTCTCTTTTAAACCGTAAGCGGCAGCTGGATATTCTGGATGAGTATGGAAAGGAAAAAATTGCCTCTGCCCGGGCAAAAGCTGCTTCTGCCTATCAGTCTTATCAGAAATTATACAGACAGTTCCACGAGGGTGATATGGACGAAGAACAGCGAAAAAGGGAGCTTTCATTTCTGGAGTTTGAGCTGAAGGAATTGGAAGATGCCAATCTGCAGCCAGGAGAGGATGAGGAACTGGAGAAGCAGTATCGGAAACTGAGCAATGGGAAAAAGATCCTGGAGACTTTAAACCAGGTACATAACTGTACAGGATATGACGGACCGGCTGGAGCCGGTGACAGGCTGGGAGAAGGCGTCCACCTGTTTTCGGGACTGTCCTCTCTGGATGAAGATCTGGCCCCTCTGGAAGAAATGCTCATAGATATAGACGGCCTGCTCAATGATTTTAACCGGGAATTGACAGACTATCTGTCTGAATGGGAATTTGATGAAGAAAAATACTATCAAATCGAACAGCGTCTGGATCTTATCAATCGTTTAAAAGCAAAATATGGAAATTCAGTAGAGGAAATCCAGAAATACCAGAATAGACAAAAAGAAAAATTAGTCAAACTCCAGTCTTATGAAGAATATAAAAAGGAAATGGAGCAGAAACTAGAAGAAAAGAGCCGGGATTTGAAGGAAGAATGTAAAATTCTGACAAAATACCGGAAGGAATCTGCCAGGCAGCTGGAACAGGGAATCAAGGATCATTTAAAAGACCTGAACTTTCTCGATGTGGATTTTGCCATTGAGTTTACAGAACAGTCTTGTGGGGCAAATGGGGCCGATCAGGTGGAATTTATGATTGCAGTAAATCCTGGAGAACCGAGAAAACCCTTTGATAAAGTAGTGTCTGGCGGGGAGCTTTCCAGAATCATGCTGGCAGTAAAAACCCTTCTGGCAGATAAAGATCAGGTAGAGACTCTGATTTTTGACGAGATTGATACAGGAATCAGCGGAAGAACGGCACAGAAAGTTTCTGAAAAGATGGCTTATATCGGCACACAGCGTCAGGTGATCTGCATTACCCATCTTCCTCAGATTGCTTCTATGGCAGATGCCCACTATGTAATTGAAAAAAGACAGCAGGGAGAGGACACCCTCACACATATTCATCTGCTGAATCAGGAGGAAACAGTGACAGAGCTTGCCAGACTGCTGGGAGGCGCAGAGATAACCGAGAGGGTTTTGGACAGTGCCAGAGAGATGAAAGAATTGGCAGGCAAACAAAAAAATTCAAGACTGAAATTATAATATTATCACATACTAAGAGAGTGTATACCAGGGTATATACTCTTTCTTTTTCGCTTTCTAAGGAACTGTCAAGAATTAAACATTAACTTTTTAACAGTTTTTAAGCGTTTGGATTTCTAAAGAAGGGATGTGTGATAGTATGAGCCGGAAAGAAAAGTTTCGAAAAATTTTATGGACGCTGGTGCTGGCTGGGACCATACTTTTTACCTGTATGGGGTATTTCCAAATACGTGATCATCTGCCAGATCAGCTTAATATTGTGAAGGGTGAGGAGACAGAGTGTTTAAACAGGCTGGAAAAACCATGGCTTTCTCTGGACGACGCCATACCTGTCTCAGGGGGTGAGCGCTTTCATCTCCAATGTGATTTATTCGGGCTGATTCCGCTGAAACAGATTAAAGTCCAGGTTGTGGAGCCCACGGATATCTATGTGAGCGGTAATACAGTCGGCGTTTATATGGAAACACAGGGAGTTCTTATCATTGACAGCGGTGAGATCACAGGAGAAGACGGACTGTCCTATGAACCGGCCAGGAATCTGGTACAGCCGGGAGATTATATTGTGGCCATGAATCAGGAACGTGTGGGGAATAAGAGGGAGCTGATTCACAAGATTCAGACCTGTGGAGGAGACTCTGTAGATTTGTCTCTGCTGCGCAGAGGAGAGGAAATTCATATGGCGCTGAATCCGGTGATGGACGAGGCTGGAGATTACAAGCTGGGAATCTGGGTGCGGGATAATACGCAGGGCATTGGAACACTTACTTATATGGACCAGGAGGGAGACTTTGGAGCGCTGGGGCACGGCATCAGTGATGTGGATACCGGAGAACTGATGCAAATCTGCAATGGAGACTTGTATAAGGCCCAGATTATAGGGATTCATAAAGGAACCAAGGGAAGTCCTGGAGAACTTTCCGGGCTGATCCGTTATGATCATTCCAATATTATCGGGACCATATCTCAAAACGGAGAAAACGGCATTTATGGCAGGCTGGACCCAGGGTATGTGGAAAACTTGACGCTGCAGCCCATGGAAGTGGGATACAAGCAGGAAATGGAACTGGGGGAGGCCAGCATCCTGTGCAGTGTGGACGGAAAAGTAGACGAATATCAGGTGGAAATCGTCAGTATTGATCTGAATCATCCGGATACGAATAAAAGTTTTGTTTTAAAAGTCACTGACCGCAGACTGCTGGAAAAGACAGGCGGGATAGTCCAGGGAATGAGCGGAAGTCCGGTCCTTCAAAATGGAAAAGCAGTGGGCGCGGTAACTCACGTTTTTGTCCAGGACTCGACAAGCGGATACGGGATTTTTATTGAGAATATGCTGAGGTACAATGGGACTTATGCAAACTAAATGTCGAATTTTACAATTATTTGTAAAACGAAAATAGTATATTTTAATATTTTACAGTTGATTGTGACAATTAATTCCGTCATAATATTTTTAGGTTCAGAAAAAAATTGTTTGAATATATGGGGCCGGATTGTTTCTGAACAAAAATACAAGTGCCGACTAGAAGGAGGAGCATCTATGGGAAAATTAAACATCGCCATTGCAGATGACAATGAGAAAGTGGTTGAAATACTGGAAAAGATGATCGATGACGATAAAGAACTACAGTTGGTGGGGAAAGCACATAACGGAGAAGATATCTGCACAATTATCCGGGAGAAGGAGCCGGATGTGGTGCTGTTGGATATTATTATGCCGAAAGTGGATGGGCTGTCTGTAATGGAACGGGTGATCCACGATAAAGAAATGAAAAAACAGCCGTCTTTTATTATCCTGTCCGCAGTGGGACAGGAACGCATCACGGAAGATGCGTTTAATCTGGGCGCGGATTATTACATGCTGAAACCTTTTGACAGCGGTCTGCTTCTGGACCGCATTAAACACATGAGGCTCATGGCCCAGCGCCGCAATCGGGAGGCGCAGAAGATTCATGCATATGAGAGTTCCAGCCACTATATGGAGAGGAACCTGGAAAGTGATGTGACACATATTATTCATGAAATTGGAGTTCCAGCACATATTAAAGGATATCAGTATCTGCGCGACGCCATTATTTTGTCGGTGAATGACCAGGAGATGCTGAATTCTATTACAAAGATTCTGTACCCTACCATTGCCAAAAGGCATCAGACTACGCCCAGCAGGGTGGAACGGGCCATCCGGCATGCCATTGAGGTTGCCTGGAGCAGAGGAAAAATGGACACTATAGATGAATTATTTGGATATACGGTGAGTAACGGAAAAGGAAAACCTACGAATTCTGAATTCATAGCCTTAATTGCGGATAAAATAAGACTGGAATATAAAAATCAGACTTTCCATAGTGTAGAAAGTAGGATATAATAATAGCAAAATGATTTTGATTTCGCTAAGGAGGATATGGGATGAAGAATATATTGTTTGCCACGTCAGAAGCTGTACCATTTATAAAAACAGGAGGACTTGCGGACGTAGCAGGAGCGCTGCCCAAATGTTTTGACAAACGGTATTTTGACATCAGGGTGATTTTGCCAAAGTATACATGTATTTCAGAGGAATGGAAATCGAAGATGGAATATATCACCAACTTCTATATGGATCTGGGTTTCCGCAGCTGTTATGTGGGAATCTTCCGTTTAGAATACAATGGGATTCAGTTCTATTTTATCGACAACGAATATTATTTCAGCGGACCGAAGCCATATGATCAGGCCCCGTGGGATTTGGAAAAGTTCGCGTTTTTTTCCAAGGCAGTTCTGTCTGTCCTGCCGGTAATTGATTTCCGCCCCCATATCATTCACTGCCATGACTGGCAGACAGGTCTTGTGCCTGTTTACCTTCATGACACATTCCAGCAGGGAGAATTTTTCCGTGGTATTAAGACCATTATGACCATACATAATCTGAAATTTCAGGGCGTGTGGGATGTGGCTACCGTGAAAGGGATAACGGGTCTTCCCGCATACTATTTCACAGCGGATAAATTGGAGGCGTACAAAGACGCCAATTATTTAAAGGGAGGAATTGTTTACGCTGACGCGATTACTACAGTGAGCAATACTTACGCGGAGGAAATTAAAACCGCATTTTATGGAGAAAAGCTGAACGGCCTTCTATGTGCCCGTTCAAACAGCCTGAGAGGAATCGTTAATGGAATTGATTACGAAGAGTACAATCCGGAAACGGATAGTTTTATTGTGAAAAATTACAACGCGAAAACATTTCGAAAAGAAAAGATTAAGAACAAGATTGAACTTCAGAAGGAACTGGGATTAGAAGAAGACCCCAAGAAGATGATGATTGGTATCGTATCCAGGCTGACAGACCAGAAAGGATTTGATCTGATTGCCTATATTATGGATGAGTTGTGCCAGGATGCGGTCCAGCTGGTGATTCTTGGAACAGGAGAAGAACGATACGAGAATATGTTCCGCCATTTTGACTGGAAATACCGTGGAAAGGTTTCTGCAAATATTTATTATTCAGAGCCTATGTCCCATAAGATATATGCTTCCTGTGACGCGTTTTTGATGCCGTCCCTGTTTGAGCCCTGCGGCCTCAGCCAGCTAATGAGCCTGCGGTACGGCACAATCCCCATTGTCCGGGAAACCGGAGGGCTGAAAGATACGGTACAGCCCTATAATGAGTTTGAAAGTACAGGGACAGGATTCAGCTTTACCAATTACAATGCCCATGAAATGCTGGGCGTGATCAGAAACGCGGAGAGGATCTATTACGATAAAAAGAGAGAATGGAATAAGATTGTGGACCGTGCCATGGCCATGGACTTTTCCTGGCATAATTCAGCCAGGCAATATGAGGAAATGTATAATTGGATGATCGGAGAATAATTTGTGTGTGTTGTGGGACACTAAGATCGTGAGAATGAAGTCAAATTATTTTCAGGAGGTGTAGACCATGACAAACATCACAGAATTGGATCTGCAGAATCTTCGTCATTTGATCGGCGGATTCGAAGTCACCCATTGTAAAATGCAGGGCTATGCAGAGCAGGCTCAGGACCCGCAGATTAAACAGTATTTTCAGAAATCTGCCCAGTCAGCCATGCAGAGCAAGCAGCAGTTGATGCAGTTTTTACAGTAGGAGGGACGAAAAAATGTTAGATGAAAAGACAATGGTAGCAGATACTCTGACAGCAGTAAACGGCGAGTTGTTGCGCTACTCCGAGATGATTACGCAGACTGGCAATCCCCAGCTGAAACAGACACTGAAACAAATCCGTAATCAGTGTGAAATGTCTCAGGAAGAAATCTATAATATCGCCAGGGAGAGAAATTATTATGTTCCGGCGGCTGAGGCAAAGGCCGATGAGATCAGCCATGTTAAATCTGTTCTGACACAGATGCAGACAATGTAAAAAAGCTGTTAGAATGCCCGTCCTGAATTTTCAGGGCGGGTGTTTTTGAATAAAATCTTCCGCAAACTGTGCAGCATGGATGATATACAGCATTTTCTGAACAGGCTCTAAATAAAAAAGAAATTTTTCATAAAATCTATAGACAGCATGTGCAATGTATGGCATTATTTTATTGCTGTATATATAGATCTGTAAAGTTGGAAAGAAGATCACAGATAACAGTTGACAGGGAAGGATAAGTATATTATGATGTTATTCAGAAAAACGAACATAGGTTCGTTTACATATTGTTATTTGACAGGATGATAAGGAGAGATTATATGACAGATGATAAGAAAAAAGCTCTGGAGGCCGCTCTGGGACAGATTGAGAAGGATTTCGGCAAGGGAGCAGTTATGAAACTGGGAGAGGCCACTGCGGATATGCATGTGGAAACCTATCCCACCGGATGCTTAAGTCTGGACCTGGCACTGGGGGTGGGAGGTATTCCCAAAGGCAGGGTGGTTGAGATCTATGGCCCGGAATCCAGCGGTAAAACCACTGTGGCACTTCATATGGTGGCTGAAGTCCAGAAGCTGGGAGGGATTGCCGGATTCATTGATGCTGAGCATGCACTGGACCCTGTCTATGCAAAAAGAATCGGCGTGGATGTGGACAATCTATACATTTCCCAGCCGGATAACGGAGAGCAGGCGCTGGAGATAACAGAAACTATGGTGCGTTCCGGAGCCATCGATATTGTGATTGTGGACTCTGTGGCTGCGCTGGTTCCCAAGGCAGAGATTGAGGGGGACATGGGCGATTCTCATGTAGGGCTTCAGGCACGTCTCATGTCCCAGGCTCTGCGAAAATTGACGGGAGTCATCAGCCGTTCCAACTGTATTGTGATCTTTATCAATCAGCTGCGGGAGAAGGTGGGCATTTCATTTGGAAATCCAGAGACCACCACTGGGGGACGGGCACTGAAATTTTATGCCTCTGTCCGTCTGGACGTGCGGAAAGGGGAGACGCTCAAGCAGGGCGGTGTGATAATCGGCAATCATACTAAGATAAAAGTGGTAAAAAATAAGGTGGCCCCTCCTTTTAAGAATGCAGAATTTGACATTATGTTCGGAGAAGGGATTTCCAGAGAAGGAAATATTCTGGACCTGGCTGCTGAGGTGAACGAAGTGCAGAAAAGCGGGGCGTGGTATTCTTATAATGGCGAGAAGATCGGCCAGGGACGTGAGAATGCCAAGAAATATTTGAAGGATAATCCCGAAATCTGTGAGGAGATTGAGAAAAAAGTCCGCGCTCATTACGGTCTGGGAGTGGAACAGACAGAAGAAGCAGCCAAAGAGACAGAGAAGGAAAAGGACAAAAAGGCTTCCGGAACATCCAGGAAGAAGGCCTCAGGTAAGAGCAAGGGAGAGGCAGAGGAAGGGGCCGCTGATGAACTTCAGCCAGTCCAGGAAGAACCCATGCCCCAGGGAGAGGCAGCGTCCTCTGGCCAGCAGGAGCTTTTTGCTGAGGCAGAAGAGGTGCTGACAGCAGAAGAACAGGAACTGTTTGACCAGCCCATGGATTCTGAACAGTAACAAGAAAGGCGGGGCAGATGGATTCTCGAGATAAAAGCATAGCGGAAAAAGCGAAACACCGGGCACTGCATCTTCTGGAATATACGGACCGGACAGAGAAAAATATGCGGATGAAACTGGCGCAGGGTGGTTATCCCCTGGATGTGATAGATGAGACCATTGATTTTTTGAAATCTTATGGTTACATAGATGACCAAAAGTATGCATATCGATATTTCAACACCCGTTCTCAGGGAAAAGGGCGCCGCCGCCTGTTTCAGGAATTGTATCAGAAAGGCGTCCATGCTGACCAGGTACAGGAGGCATGGGCGCAGGCTGCCTTGGATGATGAGATAGATGAGAGGGCCAGTATCAGGAAGCTGGTGGAGAAAAAAGTGGGAGAACGGACAGAACTATCTCAAAAGGAGTATCGGAGGCTGACCGGATTCCTGGCCCGCCGGGGATTTGGGTGGGAAGATATCCTCTCTGTTTTTGAGGAGAAGGGAATCTGCCAGAGCGTGTCTTAAAATTCACCTCCTGCCATCTGTACATCCCGCTTAGAGCGTGTTTGAAAATAATGAAAAGACCTGCATTCTTCCAAACTTCAAGAGAATGCAGGTCTTTTTCATATATTGAACAAAAAAATAAAGTCGGGGCAACAAGATTCGAACTTGCGGCCTCACGGTCCCGAACCGTGCGCTCTACCAAACTGAGCCATGCCCCGAACACAAAATGTATTATAATACAGATTTATGAAAAAGAAAAGTGATTTTTTTAAATTTAATAATCTTGTAATTTTTTGCCATATACCGTAAAAATTATTCAAAACTATTGAAATAATTCTGGAGGCACGGTAAAATATATCTATGTGTAAGTAAGGAACGGTAGTTCCTAACTGTAAAGCATTTTCAAACACGTTCTAAAAAGGGGAGGAATATACAATGAAAGTGTTGAAGAAAGTGATGGCAGGCGTACTTGCCGGAGTAGTTACAGCATCTGCCATAACCGGGCCGGTGCAGGCAGCTGTGTATGAAGAGGTGCAGCCATTAGAGGCAGTGTCGTTAAATCAGGCGGAGGAATCCAGTCAGGAAGCGGGCAATGCTGTGGAGATACTGACGGATGAGGAAGAGACTCTTCCGGATGAAAGCCCAGATGGCGGGACAGGGGAGTATCCTGCCGGGATTTCAGATAACGGGATGCCTTCAAATGAGGAGGGCGGGGACCCAGGTGAAGGGGAAGAGGGGGAAGATCCCGTGAAAAATGAGGAAGTAAATCCAGAGGTTTCTCACGAGAAGGAGATTGATCTCCTTGACCAGGAAGAGCTGGACCGGGCTTTGGAGCAGGGACTGGTGGAGTTTCTGCCCAATGAGGAGATCTCACTGGAGGGTGAGCCCCGGGCAGGGGCTGCAGGCGGCGACCTGATAACAGTTGCCAGCCGTGAAGTGGGTATCTCCGGCTGTCCCAATAAATATACGTACTGGCTGGGAACCATTGGCGGTACGTATGCGTATGCCTGGTGTCATGCGTTTGTGTCCTGGTGTGCTGCCCAGGCGGGAGCATCCGGCCAGATTCCCCGGACTGCCAGCTGTTTTATGGGGGTACAGGAATTTAAGGCAAAAGGGCACTGGCAGAACCGAATCAGCGGATATGTGCCCAAATCCGGAGATATTATTTATTTTGACTGGGATGCCAACGGTGGATATGACCACGTGGGAATTGTAAATTATGTAAGCGGCGGACGGGTTCATACCATTGAAGGAAATGCCGGCAATGCGGTCAGAATTGACGGAGGGCGTACCGGAGGATATGCGTTGACAGACAGCCAGATTATCGGGTACGGTGTACCGGATTACCGTTCTGATTCCAATATCCAGGCATGTGTGGATTCTGTAGTGGGGGGAACCGGCTGTGTGCAGGTGAGAGGCTGGGCTTTCGACAAGAGCTCCGTGACACAGGCGCTGGATATCCGGGTATATGTGGGAGGTCCTGCAGATTCCGGGGCGCCGGGATATACAATAACGGCAGATAAAAAGAGAGAAGATGTGGGGACGGCTTACCCGGGCACTGGCAGCCAGCATGGGTTTGAAGATACCATTTATGTAAGTCAGGGGGGTACACAGACCATCTACATATATGCCAGCTATGCAGCCAAAAATGTTCCGGATTTGCTGCTGGGCTATTGGACAGTCGATATCACAGCAGATACGAAAAAGCCGGTAATCAAAAACATAAAGATCAGTGATATTTCTGCGGAGGGTTATACAGTAACCTGTAAAGTGACGGATAACGTGGGGATTGATAGAGTTATGTTCCCTTCCTGGCATGAATCCAAAACAGGAGACCAGGCTGTGTGGCTCAAAGGCACAGTGACAGACGGGAAAGCAGAGTGTTTCATCCCCATTGAGCAGCTGGGCGGGGAAAGCGGAGTGTACACCACGCATGTATATGCCTATGACAGGGCAGGCAATTACAGCCTGGCAGCGGCAGAGGCGGTTACCATAGATATTGCTTCTCTGAATTTTTATAAAGAGCAGAACTTAAGTACTGACTTTGAAGCATTGATAACACATGAAAGCAGTGAGAAGGTGCTGGGGGTACAGGAAGAAAATGTCCGGCCGCTTCAGGAGACGGAGGATAAGAAGGGGCAGATATGGGTATTCAGACGGGAAGGGGACAGCAGCTACACCATTCAGTCCAAATTGGACGGAAGATACCTGGCCGCTTCTTCAGCTGATACAGGGTCAGAAATTGTTCTCACCCAGGAAGAGAGCGGACGATTGTGGAAAATCTACCGGGCGGGGGAGAGCAGCTATTATCTGAAACCGGAAAACAGTGAAAATTCTGTGATGGCACCGGCAGGTACTGATTCAGGAAAAAGTTCTTTTGCCCTATACTCTTTTGCGGCTTCCGCTGAACAGCGTTTTAAAATCCGCAAGCTGTCCACAAATGTGAGTAAGATCTCATTGAATCCCAGTGAAATCAAACTGGCGGAAATCGGACAGACAGAGACCATTACCGCTTCCATTGAGCCCCAGAGTGCGGCTGATGAGAAGGTCTGCTGGCAGAGCAGCAATGAAAAGACGGCATCTGTTGACAAAAATGGGAAAGTAACTGCAGTGGGCAATGGCACAACAGATATTACGGCGTCCACAGAGGATGGAAGCCTGAGCGCTGTCTGCAAAGTGACAGTGGCTGTGAAAGTAACAGGCGTATCTTTGAACAAACAGCAGCTGAAACTGACCAGTGTAGGAGAAGTAAAGAAACTGTCAGCGGCAGTTATGCCTGCAGACGCATACAATCAGACAATTACTTGGAACAGCAGTAATAAAAAGGCGGCACTGGTAGACCAGACAGGAAAAGTAACGGCAGTGGCAGACGGGACAGCAGACATTACAGCTCAGTCGTCAGACGGGACGCAGAAGGCAGTTTGTAAAGTGAGTGTGCAGATTCCCCAGATTGGAGCGGGTGGAAAAGCAACAAGCGGCAGCTACACTTATTCAGCAGATTTTGTAAAAGATTCTTCAAACTGTAAAACGGTCATTTATCGTCAGAAAAATGGGGGAAGTAAGACAAAATTGGCCCAGATCAGCGGGGAAGCTTACTTAAGGCTGGTATATGGCGGAAAATTATATTATGAGAAAGTGACTTCTTCAGGCAAAAGAAATCTCTGTGCCATGGATACGAAAACCTTTGCAAAACAGACTGTACGCAGTAATGCATCCATCATTGGCAGTTACGGGAGGCGCTTTTTGGTTATGCCATACACAGCAGACCCCATGCCCCAGCCATGCTATGTGCTGAATGTGGTAAACGGGAAAGCGGTACAGGTTTCTGCCAAATGCCTGGGCGCAGTGATTACCAGCAAAAAAGTATTTTACGTGGAAGCGGTTTCCGGCAAAACAGCCAAAGGCTGGAAAGGACGGGTGCGTTCCTGTAAATGGACAGGGAAAAATGGAAAATATGTCACCGGGAAACTTAATGTGAGTGCCTGTGAGAAAGTGACTGCAAAGTATATTGTCTATCAGACAGGAAAGTCACGTTATAAATATGTATATGCTTCGAAAAAGAAGACGAAACTGCAGGGGCTGTAACCAATAACTTGAAACTCAGGGCAGGCTATGGTATGATACGGATAATTAACCTATGGATCAAATACTATAAAACTTAGGGAGAAAAAGATGGACGATTTTAGATTTTTGGAAGAACAGCAGGTGAATCCGGAATTGATTCAGGGAATCCGTGAGTTTCGGGAAAAATATCCAGTACCTGAGGAAGCGGCAGACAGGATTATAAAACCTGTGATTCCTTTCTATGGAAAAGATATTTTGGAAATGGCCATAGCTGGCCTTCTGGAAGGAGAAAATATCCTTCTGACAGGTTCGAAGGCTACCGGGAAAAATATTCTGGCGGAAAATCTAGCTTACGTATTCCGGCGTCCTGCCTATAATGTATCCTTTCATGTCAATACAAGCAGTGCGGAACTAATCGGGACAGATACTTTTGTGGATAACCAGGTAAAACTGCGCCGGGGCAGTATTTATCAGTGTGCTCAATATGGCGGATTCGGCATTCTGGATGAGATTAACATGGCGAAAAATGATGCGGTATCTGTGCTGCATGCCACACTGGACCACAGAAGGAGCATTGACGTGCCCGGATATCATAAGATTGGCCTGCACCCGGCAGCACGGTTTATCGGCACCATGAACTATGGATATGCGGGAACGAAAGAATTGAATGAGGCGCTGGTATCCAGGTTCCTTGTGATTGATATGCCGCCCCAGACAGCTGACACACTGGAATTTATTATACGGACTTCCTATCCGTCGGCAAAGCCGGAGGCGGTGGAGCAGTTTGCAGGTCTGTTTTTGGATTTGCAGCTGAAAGCCGACAATAGCGAAATATC
Source organism: uncultured Lachnospiraceae bacterium (assembly GCA_910587105.1). Lineage (GTDB taxonomy): Bacteria > Bacillota > Clostridia > Lachnospirales > Lachnospiraceae > MGBC164599. The sequence continues at coordinate 87,587 of CAJUMB010000005.1, read as the reverse complement.
TACGAAGGCGCTGGATTTAAGAGGACTTCTGGCTGCTATGGGAACCATACGGACAGGGCTTCGTCCTCTGCAGGCCGTGCGCATGGGCGTGACGAATAAGACCTTTGATGTTTTTGAGAAAGAGATTGTGGACGACGTTGTGGTGACCCGGATACCGGAGAGCTGGACCAGGGAAAATGTCTATGGATGAGAACCAACTGGAATTAGAAAACAGGATTAAGAATCTGCTTTGGACTGTCAGCGGGGACTACACGCTGGATATGAAACCGGATGTGGAGGCATTTCTCCGGGCAAAAGAAATTGCACTGTATGACGGTGTGAAGCAGGGGGCATTTGCCAAGTATTACGACAAAGAGGCACTGGGGCTCTATCTGGTGAAGAAGATTTTTCTCCACGCAGAGGAAGGGCCTCTTGTGAGTATTGCCCAGCTGTGTATGGAAGAAGCAGTGGGCGAGAGAATCTGTGCAGAGCGTCCGGGGGTGAAAGCCATCCGCCAGAAAGCTTTTGAGGCGGTTATTGACGACAGATTTGAGAAAATGGCGGCTTCCCCCTGGGGGAAACTGAAGTATTCTCTGCTGCGGGAGGCTCTGCAGGGCAGTTACCGGGTGGACGCCAAGACCAGAAGATGGATGGACCTGGTCTATCAGTGCGCCCAGACGGCTGACAGCCGGGAACTGATTGAGAAGATTGACCAGCTGTACAACCAGGTGGTGGACCCCAAATTTGAAGAAAAGTATGGGGATCTGGAAAAAGTTCTGGCAGTGTCCATCGAAGAGCTGACAGAATATTCCTGGCAGGATTTTCTGTCTGAGGAAATGTATGAGGATGCCTTTGAGAGTTACCTGGAGCAGCTGACAGTCAATATGACCAATATGGAGGACATGGAGCCAGAGGAGTCTGTGGAAGAGGAGGCAGAGCAGAAGCCAAAAAAGCAGACAATAAAAGTGGTTACACAGGAAGCTCTGGAGAAAATGTACTCTTATGTGGAGCTGAATTTCGGCAGATCCTATCTGGCAGAACTGGACAGTAAGCGGATCAATTATCATATGTGCCGGGAACTGCACAGCGACTGCAGTCTCTACTTTACAGAAGGGATTCTTCAAAATCCAGTAAAGGAAAATTACCAATATAAATATGCGAAGAAAACCAGAGAAAAAAATAAATTTCTCTATTTTGATAAACACCGCACTGTAAAGAGAAATATTGCAGTTCTCACAGAGACATTGAAAAAATCTCTGATTATGCGAAATGAAGTGACAGAAGTGGATTCCCACTGGGGGGGAATCGTTCCGGCCAGGATGTGGAAAGTGGGACGCACGGATGATACCAAGCTGTTTCGCAGGGAGATTAAAGGGGACAGTTCCGACTTCGTGGTGGATGTGCTCATTGATGCCAGCGGTTCTCAGCGTCCCCGGCAGGGGGAAGTTGCCATCCAGGGATATATGATCAGTGAGAGTCTGAGCAATGTGGAGATACCCCACAGGGTGATGAGTTTCTGCACTTTCTGGGACTACACGATTCTGCACCGTTTTCGGGATTACGACGATGACAGAAGTTGCAATGAGAGGATTTTCGATTACATTACCTCATCCAATAACCGGGATGGGCTGGCGGTAAAGGCGGCCGGCTATGGCCTTCTCCAGCGGGAAGAAGAAAAGAAAATCCTCATTGTCCTAAGCGACGGCAGACCTCATGATGTGATTATCAACAGACCTGACGGCCGCACCCCCAAACCTTACGAGGGAAAATATGCGGTGAGAGATACGGCTTTTGAGGTGCGCAGGCTGCGGAACATGGGGGTCAGCGTGCTGGGTGTGTTCGCCGGAGAAGAAAAAGATCTTTCCACAGAGAAGAAAATTTTCGGCAAGGATTTTGCATATATCCATGATATTGAGCATTTCTCAAAGATTGTAGGCAAATATCTGACCCGGCAGCTGGACAGAGACTTGTAAAAGTGTGAAAAATGAATGAAGTATGAAATTCGATATAGGTAATTATATACAAAAAAAGAATGTTTTTTTAATATTTTTACTTTCTTTTTTGTTTATTTTGTATTAAAATGAAATTTAGATAGATTGCCTTTGCGAGAATGACGCAGCGGTTCAGTTTGTGATAGGATGCTCTGCGCAGGGAAAAGGCTGGGCAGCTGTGAATAAACAGGAAAAGGATTGGTGAGAGGATGATATCGAATCAAGTACTTCAGAATACGTTGGAAGGATTAAAGGAAATCTCCAGGACTGACCTGTGCATTATGGATGCAGAGGGAAAAGTCCTGGCCTCCACATTTTCGGAAGATGTCTCCGGTTTTGTGGAAGTAAAAACCTTTGCAGAGTCTCAGGCAGAAAGCCAGCTGGTGAAAGGTTATCAGTATTTTAAAGTGAGCGATGACCATCAGCTGGATTATATTCTGGTTGTGTATGGGGACAACGAAGACACTTATATGATCGGCAAACTGGCTGCATTTCAGATTCAGAGTCTGATTGTGGCATATAAAGAGCGGTTTGATAAAGACAGTTTTATCAAAAACCTGCTGCTGGATAATCTGCTTCTGGTGGATATCTATAACCGTGCAAAAAAGCTTCACATTGAGGCTGATATGCGCAGGGTGGTGCTGATTCTGGAAACAAGCCAGAAGAAAGAGCATCATTCAGTAGAAAATGTAAAAGCACTATTCCATGGCAAAAATGGTGATTTTATCACAGCGGTTGATGAAAAAAGTATTATCATTGTAAAAGAGCTGGCAGAAGACGAGGGATATGAGGAAATTGATAAACTGGCAAAAAGTATCCTGGATTCTCTGGGGCTGGATAAGCAGTCTGGAAATCATATTGCATACGGAGCCATTGCCAGGGAGCTGAAAGAAGTTTCCCGTTCTTATAAAGAAGCGCGCATGGCTCTGGATGTGGGCAAGATTTTCTTTGGGGACAAAGAGGTAATTGCATATAGTTCTCTGGGAATCGGAAGATTGATTTACCAGCTGCCCATACCTCTGTGCAAAATGTTTATCCGGGAAATATTCGAGAACAAATCACCGGATGATTTCGAAGAGGAGACTCTGGTAACCATTGATAAATTTTTTGAGAACAGCCTGAATGTTTCGGAGACTTCCAGACAGCTTTATATACACAGAAATACACTGGTGTACCGTCTGGACAAACTGCAGAAGAGCACCGGGCTTGATCTGCGCGTGTTTGAAGATGCCATCACATTTAAAATTGCCATGATGGTGGTGCGGTATATGAAATACATGGAGACCCTTGAATATTAGTGTAACTGTGAATGGACGGAACAGTTACGTATTCATTTACAAAAGACAGGATCTGTTGTGCAGACCATGGTCAGATATTCTTAAAAAAGAAAATCCTTGCAATTTCTGGAGAATATGTTACAATAATATTACATAAAAGTTACATATTGGAAGACGGCAGGATAAAGAACAAAGGAATTGCGGCATGAGGAGGATATTATGATTGATTTGGTAGATGTAAGTAAAACATACTCCAAGGGGCAGCCAGCAGTTAAGAACGCCAATTTACATATTGACAAAGGAGAATTTGTATTCATAGTAGGAAACAGCGGTTCCGGAAAGTCCACATTGATCAAGATGCTGATGAAGGAGCTGGATGCCTCTTCAGGCACAGTCATGGTGGATGGAATCAACTTGAGGAATATGAGGCGCCGTCAGGTGGCTAAATACCGCAGAAAACTGGGGGTGGTTTTTCAGGATTTCCGTCTGTTGAAAGACAGGAATGTATATGAAAATGTGGCTTTTGCCCAGCGGGTCATCGGAAAACCCACCCGCGTTATCAGAAAGAGAGTTCCCGAAATGCTCACCCTGGTGGGACTGGCGGAGAAGTACAAATCCCGTCCCAAAGAACTGTCCGGAGGGGAACAGCAAAGAGTGGCTCTGGCCCGTGCTCTGGTGAACAGACCGGATATTCTGCTGGCCGATGAGCCTACAGGAAATCTGGACCCGCAGAATGCAGCAGAAATTATGCGGCTTCTGGAAGAAATCAACGACAGAGGGACTACAGTTGTGGTGGTAACTCATAACAAAGAGATCGTAAACGCCATGAAAAAGCGTGTGGTTGCCATGCGTAAGGGTGTGATCATCAGCGATGAGCGAGAAGGAGAGTATCACTATGAGGATTAGTACGATTGTCTATGAGCTGAAACAGGGATTTAAAAATATTGTCAGGAACTGGATGTTTTCGCTGGCATCTATTGTCACTATGGCAGCCTGTATCTTTATTTTTGGCATTTTCTATTCCATTGTCACTAATGTGAATCATATGGTAAAAGGCGTGGAAGGAGACGTGTCTATGACCGTCTTTTTTGAGAAAGACGTGGGCGATGCGGTCATCGACGATGTGGGAAGACGGATTCAGGAAAGACCGGAAGTTTCGGAAATTAAATTTGTGTCTGCGGAGGAAGCCTGGGAAGGATTCCAGGAGCAGTATTTTGGAGATTCCAAAGAGGCTGCGGAAGGATTCCAGGATGACAATCCCCTGGCCAATTCGGCAAGTTATGAGGTTTATGTGAACCAGATTGAGAAGCAGAGCGACCTGGTTTCTTATATTGAAAGTCTGGAAGGGGTCCGTGAGGTGCGGCATTCAGAGAGCGCAGTGAGAACCCTGGGAACGTTTAACAGGCTGATTGCAACCATTTCCATTGCTATTATTGCCATACTCCTTGTGGTGGCTGTTTTTCTTATCAGCAACACCATATCAACCGGAATCACCATACGGAGAGAAGAAATCGGTATTATGAAATTAATTGGAGCTACGGATTTGTTTGTCCGGACGCCGTTTCTAATGGAGGGTATTATTCTGGGACTGATTGGGGCGGCGATTCCCCTTGGCATGCTGTTTGTGATGTATAATCAGGTCATTGCATACACCCTGGAAAAATTCCAGGTGCTGGACGGTATTCTGCAGTTTGTTCCTGTGGGAGAGATTTTCCGGACACTGCTGCCGGTTGGACTGATTCTGGGAATGGGAATTGGATTTTTCGGAAGTTTATTTACCACCAGAAAGCATTTGAAGGTATAAGTTCGCAGAAATTGGATATGAATAGTAGTAAGAGTGAGCTGTGCAGACGGATAGTGAACGGAAGATTAGGGAATTGTAAGAGGGGCCGAGAGGAAGCCCCTCTTTCTTCACTATTCAGGCAGGGATTTTAAGTAAGAAGGAGCAGACATGGAAGACCGGGGAAAGTTTTTAAAAGGTTTTATTTTAGGTCTTCTGCTGATGTCACTGTTATCAGCAGGGGGATTTTATGCATACGCGTCGGGGGTGGGGATGAAGGGGAAACGGTCCCTGACCGGCCGAGAAACCATGGAGAAAATTAATTATCTGGAAGAACTCATTGATTTATACTACCTTAATGGTCCCGACCGGACGAAGATGGAGGATGGCATGTATGCCGGTCTGGTGGATGGGCTGGAGGACCCGTATTCCCGGTATTATACCACTGAAGAATACAGTGCGCTAAACGAGGAAACACAGGGCCGTTATGAGGGAATCGGGGTTGTCATGCAGCAAAATGAGGATGGCCTGGTTACTTTTGTGCGCTGTTATGAAGGCGCACCTGGAGAAAAGGCAGGACTGAAGGCGGGGGACATTTTATATAAGGTCAATGCCCAGGAAGTTGTAGATATGGATCTTTCCACAGTGGCAAAGAAGATTAAAGACCCGGATATTAACCCGGTACATTTGACGCTGATAAGGGAAGGGGAAAACGATTATCTGGAAGTAGACATTGAGAAAGAAGAAGTAAAAATCCCAGTGGTCAGCCATGAGATGCTGGACAGTCAGGTAGGATATCTGGCTATTTACGAGTTCACAGATGCCACATTTGAACAATATCAGGAAGCGAGAGAAGACCTGGAGAGCCAGGGTATGGAGAAATTGGTCATTGACCTGCGGGATAATCCCGGAGGGCTGCTCACTTCTGTCTGCGATGTTCTGGACACCATACTTCCCAAAGGTCTCATTGTTTATACAGAAGATAAATATGGAAAAAGGGAAGAAGAACTGTGTGATGGAAAGACACCCATTGACATTCCTCTTGCGGTTTTGGTCAATGGAAACAGTGCCAGCGCTTCGGAAATTTTCGCGGGAGCAGTGAAAGACCATAAGGTGGGGACGATTGTGGGCACCACCACTTATGGAAAAGGGGTGGTACAGACTATCCGGGATTTAGGCGACGGCAGTGCTCTGAAACTAACTGTCTCCAATTACTATACACCCAGTGGTGTGAATATTAACGGTGTGGGCATAGAGCCGGATGTGAAAGAGGAGCTGGATAAAAGCCTGCAGACCGGGGACACTGTTAATAAAGAAGATGACAATCAACTGCAGAAAGCAATTGAAGTTTTGATGGAATAAAGGGTTTTGTTGAACTTTTTTCCATTCCGTGGTATGATGTGATACAGACAAGGCAAAAAGAATGGAGGGCGTTATATGGATGAGTACATAATTACCACAGATAATAACTCGGATCTGCCGGAGAGTTTTTTTCAGGAACATCAAATCGGATGTACTTATTTGAGTTATAGTATAGACGGCCGGACGTATTCCCGGGATAATTTTCTGCCCACAGATGAATTTTATGCCAAAATGCGCTCAGGCGCCCTGCCAACCACAGCTCAGGTAAATCCTGAGTCTGTGAAAGAAATGATGGAACCGTATCTGGCTGCAGGCAAGGATATTCTTCACATCGCCTTTTCTTCCGGGCTCAGCGGAAGTTATGACAGCAGCCGGATGGCGGCGGAAGAATTGTCTGAGCAGTATCCCCAGCGGAAGATTATGGTGCTGGATTCCCTGTGTGCGTCTTTGGGCCAGGGGCTTTTGGTATATTATGCCATGGAATTAAAAGAGTCCGGAAAATCCATAGAGGAAACGGCTGAGTGGGTGGAAAACCACAAAAAGAATCTGGTCCACCTCTTTACTGTGGATGATTTGAATCATCTGCACAGAGGCGGCAGAGTTTCCAAGGCCACGGCTGTGGTGGGCGGCATGCTGAATATCAAACCAGTGCTGCATGTGGACAATGAAGGAAAACTGGTTGCCATAGGAAAAGTGCGGGGGAGAAAGAAATCTCTGCAGGCGCTGGTGGATGGAATGCAGGAGCGGATTGGTTCCTATAAAGCCACATGTGACACCATATTTATCAGCCACGGGGATTGCGAAGATGATGCCAGGTATGTGGCGGAGAAAATCAAGGAACTTTACCCCATTGAGACGGTAATTATCAACTATGTAGGCGCAACTATCGGCGCCCATTCCGGTCCCGGGACCACAGCTTTATTTTTCCTGGGAGACTGCAGGTAAATGATTATGGGAAATCTACACCGCCGGGTCTGCGCTTATGTGGATTTGGAAGCAATTCTATGGAATTTACGGCAGATTCACGGCATTACAGCCTGCCATACACAGGTGGCAGCAGTGATCAAAGCAGATGGGTATGGCCATGGAGCCGTTCCCATTGCGCGGAAATTGGAAAAGGAAACATATCTGTGGGGATTTGCGGTGGCCACAGCGGAAGAAGGGTACCGTCTCCGGGAAGCAGGTATCCGCAGACGGATTTTAATATTGGGATATACATTCGAGGAAGATTATGACAGGATATGCCGGGAGAACCTGATTCCTGTCATATTTACCAAGGAAATGGCCGAAAAGATGTCCCAGGCGGCCATTAGGCAGTCTGGCGTGATAGAGGCACACTTTGCCCTGGATACCGGTATGACCCGGATTGGATTCGCAGATAATCAGGCGTCTGCGCAAGTCTGCAGTGAGATTGCGTCATTGCCTGGACTGCAGATTACCGGGATGTTTACACATTTTGCCAGGGCGGACGAATACGATGAGGAACCCACAGTTCGTCAATTTGAGCGGTATCAGGCGTTTGTACATGCCCTTGAGAAAAACGGCATCCATCTGCAGTGCTGCCACTGTTCCAACAGTGCAGCGGTTATGAATTATCCGGAGACGAATCTGGATCTGGTCCGGGCGGGCATTATTCTGTACGGCCTGATGCCTTCTGACCAGGTACACACAGAGCGCTTGTCCCTGCGGCCGGCCATGGAGCTGAAAAGTCATGTGGTCTGCATAAAAGATGTGGAGCCAGGGGTTCCTGTCAGCTATGGGGGAACTTTTGTCACGCCGGACAAGCTGAGAATCGCCACAGTTCCCGTGGGATACGGGGATGGTTATCCCAGAAGCCTGTCCAATAAAGGGTATGTATTGATCCATGGCAGGAAAGCTCCCATTGTGGGGCGGGTGTGCATGGACCAGTTTATGGTGGATGTGTCCCATATTCCACAGGTGGAAATCGAAAGTGAAGTGACTCTCATCGGGCAGGATGGGGGAGAACAAATCACCATGGAGGAAGTGGGGAATCTGAGCGGAAGATTTAACTATGAGTTTGCCTGTAATCTGACAGCCAGGGTACCCCGTGTATATAGAGAATGATCGCGTACATAAAAGGAATCGTTGCTGAAATCGAAAAAGACGGGATTGTACTGGAAAGCCAGAATATGGGTTACCGTATTTTTATGCCGGCATCTTCTCTGGAGCGGCTGGGAAAGACAGGAGAAGAACGGATGATCCACACCTATCTGCATGTGAAAGAAGATGCCATGCAGCTTTATGGCTTTCTAAAGAAAGAGGATCTGGCGGTGTTTCGTCTTCTGCTGGGTGTAAATGGTGTGGGTCCTAAAGGGGCTATGGGAATTTTATCCTGTTTGTCTGGGGAAGGCCTGAGCTTTGCCATACTGTCTGACGATGCGGCGGCCATTGCCAAAGCCCCGGGAATCGGCAAAAAGACAGCACAGAAAGTGATTCTGGAATTAAAGGATAAAATGAATCTTCAGGAGGCATTTGAACAGAAGATTTCCGGAGGAGAGGAATCTGACAGGCAGAAAATGGATTCTGCTGTCGTCCAGGAGGCAGCGGCGGCGCTGGAAGCGCTGGGATATGGACGGCAGGAGGCATGGAGTGCTGTACGCCGGGTATCCGGCGGGGAAGGCATGAATGTGGAGGAACTGCTGCGGGCGGCGTTAAAAGAGATGGTCTGAGGATTGACAGATGGAAAAGAGAATGATTACCACAGATGTGATAGAGGAAGACAAGCGTCTGGAAGGGAGCCTGCGCCCGCAGACTCTGGATGAGTACATTGGACAGGAGAAAATCAAACGTTCCTTAAAGATATACATAGAGGCAGCAAAACAAAGAAAAGATGCCCTGGACCATGTGCTGTTCTACGGCCCCCCGGGATTGGGGAAAACTACACTCTCAGGGATTATTGCCAATGAGATGCAGGTTCACATGAAAGTAACTTCCGGCCCTGCCATTGAAAAGCCGGGAGATATGGCTGCGGTACTGAATAATCTCCAGGAGGGGGACGTGCTGTTTGTGGATGAAATCCACCGTCTCAACAGGCAGGTGGAAGAAGTGCTCTATCCGGCTATGGAGGATTTTGCCATTGACATTATCATCGGCAGAGGTGCATCCGCCCATTCTATTCGTCTGGATCTTCCCCATTTCACTTTAGTAGGAGCCACTACCAGAGCGGGGCTTTTGACGGCACCGCTGAGGGATAGATTCGGCGTGACACAGCATTTGGAATTTTACAGTCCGGAAGAACTCTGCACCATCGTTCTGCGCTCTGCTCAGGTACTGAAGGTGGAGATCGACCGGGAAGGGGCCATGCAGATTGCCTGCCGTTCCAGGGGAACCCCCAGGCTGGCCAACCGCCTTCTGAAACGGATACGGGATTTTGCCCAGGTAAAGTACAATGGTAAAATCACCAGGGAAACAGCCTCTTTTGGGTTGGATCTGCTGGAGGTAGACCAGTATGGACTGGACCAGGTGGACCGGAAAATACTCAAGACGCTGATTGTAAATTTTAAAGGCGGCCCAGTGGGGCTGGAGACGCTGGCAGCTTCCATCGGGGAAGATTCCGGTACGCTGGAAGATGTGTATGAGCCATATCTGCTGCAAAACGGATTTATCAGCCGGACTCCCAGAGGAAGGGTGGCTGGAGAGCTGGCTTATTCACATTTGGGGCTATCCGCCAAATAAAAAGGTTGTTTTTCTGCAAATTTCGATTATAATAGATGAATAGGGGAATGTAATCAGGATAAGAGGAGGCTGGGAATGGCAGGCAAAAATACAGCGCAGGTAATCATTGGCGGGAAGGTGATTACTCTGGGAGGATATGAGAGCTCTGATTATCTGCAGAAAGTCGCCAATTATATGAATGGGAAACTGGATGAATTGAGTGAGCTTCCCGGCTATTCCAGACAGCCCATTGAGACGAAACATATGCTATTGAGCCTGAATATCAGTGATGATTTTTTTAAGGCAAAAGACCAGGCAGAGGTTTTGGAGCAGGAATTGGGCCAGAAGGATCAGGAAATGTATGATTTGAAGCATGAACTGGTTTCGCTTCGAATGAAGATAGACGAGCTGGAGCAGGAAAAAGAGAAGCTGCGAAGAAAGCTTGAACGATAAATAGTCAGTAGAAAAGCTGTCTCAGAATAGATGAGGCAGCTTCTTTTAGCTTGTTTCATTGCGAAAATTGGTTATGTAAATACGTTTGAAGAGAGGAGGAAGGGGATGTCCGTAGAATTATTGGCACCTGCTGGTTCGTGGGAGGCCATGGAAGCGGCAGTGGGTGCAGGGGCTGATGCTGTCTATGTGGGAGGGAGGGCTTTCGGCGCCAGGGCTTTTGCCGCAAATTTCAGCGGAGAGGATTTGTGCAGAGCTGTTGATTATGTACACCTGCGCGGATGCAGGCTGTATCTGACTGTGAACACGCTTCTCAAAAACAGGGAGATTGCAAAAGAACTGGATGGGTATCTGCTTCTTCTGTACAGGCGGGGGCTGGATGGAGTGATTGTGCAGGATCTGGGAGTCTTTATGTATATCCGGGAACGGTTTCCGGATCTTCCCCTCCATGTGAGTACACAGATGGCTGTTACCGGAGTGAGCGGAGCTGCCATGCTGGAGAGGGAAGGCGCCGCCCGGGTGGTGTACGCCAGGGAGCTGATGCTTTCGGAGCTGAGGCAGATCCGTCAGAAAACTTCTCTTGAGATGGAAGTTTTTGTCCACGGCGCTTTGTGTTATTGTTATTCGGGTCAATGTCTGTTCAGCAGTATGCTGGGTGGAAGAAGCGGGAACCGGGGCCGGTGTGCCCAGCCCTGCAGACTGCCCTACCAGCAGGGAAAGAAGAAATCCCGCCTGCTGAGCTTAAAGGATCTCTGCACATTAGAATTGCTGCCGGAACTGGTGGAGGCGGGAATTGATTCGCTGAAAATCGAGGGGAGAATGAAACAGCCGGAATATGTGGCAGGGGTGGTGTCTGTTTACCGCAGATATCTGGATGATTGTCTGGAAGGCCGCAGGGCTGGCCAGTGGGACAAAAGACAGCTGAAATATGATAAAGAATTTCTCAGAGATCTTTTTCACAGAGGCGGTTTTTCCCAGGGGTATTATATAGAAAATCCGGGTCCTTCTATGATTGCCTTTGAAGACCATAAAAAGACTGGTTCCCGTCAGGCAGAAATTAGAAAAAGAAAAGAAAAAATTAAGGGGAATTTAATATTATCTTCGGATTCTCGTGCTATACTGGAATTATCTGCAGATAATTGCCATACAATAACCGTTACCGGGGATATTCCTCAAAAGGCCAGGAGCCAGCCATCCAGCCGGGAGCGCATTATTGGGCAGATGTGCAAAACCGGAAATGAGCCCTTCGATTTTGAGGAGTTCCGGCTTCAGATGGGGGAGGAGCTGTTTGTTCCGGTAAGCCAGCTGAATGACCTTCGCAGAAGAGGCATCCAGGCGCTGAAAGAGCAGATGCTGAAGCCTTATCAAAGGCCGGAACCTGTCAGTACAGCCGGTGTCTCTGCGCCGGACTCCAGGAGGAACAGGAAACCATCCCAGATGGTTATGGCCGCGTCCTGTGAATCCCAGGACCAGTGGAGCGTCCTGGAGTCTATGGAGGAGATCCGGGAAGTGTATATGAGTGTTCCTCTGTATGAAGCGCTGTACAGGGAAAAAGGCAGGGAGTATTTTCAGGGTTTGTCTGAGAGAAGACAGTGGATGCTGGCACTGCCCCATGTGGTCAGGGGCCGGGATCTTAGCCGGCTGGAGCTGGTCTGCGGACAGGCGCTGTCAGAGGGATGCCGGGGATTTCTGGTGCGCAATCTGGAAAGCTTCGCTTTTTTATCTGAAAAGGGCTGGGCCCAAAAATGTCTCCTGGATGCAGGAATGTATACCTACAATGACTGGGCTGTGGATTTCTGGAGAAGGCAGGGAGCTGGGGCCCATATGGTTCCCCTGGAATTGAACCAGGGGGAGATTGCCCACAGGGATAATTCCATGAGCTATATGACGGTATATGGTTATCTTCCGCTGATGGTTTCTGCCCAGTGTGTGCAGAAAAATACCCGGCAGTGTGACAGAAAGTCCCGGTGTCTGTTTATCCGGGACCGGTATCAGAAGAAATTTCCGGTACAGTGTTACTGTGATTTTTGTTATAATGTTGTGTACAACAGTCTGCCCTATGGATTGCTGGAATACAGGGATGCGCTGCTGAAAATGGGTCTCAGCCGGTTTCTTTTGTCCTTTACGCTGGAGAGCGGGGGGCAGACCAGGAAGACGGCGGAAGCATTTCTTCTGGCATATGAGCAGGGGATTGTACAGGAAGGTTTTTCTTTTACCAGGGGACATATGAAACGTGGAGTAGAATAGGTGGTAAAGTGGTCAACGTAATTGTAGAACTTTCAAAATATTTATTGGCGATTCTGATGATTCTGTATACACTGCAGTGTTTTCAGATGGTAAAAAAGAGAGATGAGCACAGACAGAAGACAATGCTGGTGAAGCAGCTTGTGGTGATTGTACTGTTTTTAAGCCTGAGCTTTTTAATTCTATTTTTAAAAAGCGGGGAGCTTCGTCTGATTCTCCTGTATGGCCAGGTGCTTATGTATATAGCGGCTGTGGAGATTCTGTACCGGATTTTCTATAAAAAAGCATCCATGCTTTTGATCAATAATATGTGTATGCTCATAAGCACCGGTCTGGTAATTCTGTGCAGACTGAACATAGAAAAGGCCCAGCGGCAGCTGATGATTGTGGCAGCAGGCAGTGCCCTGGCCTTGGTGGTGCCGGTTATGATCCGTAAGATGAGCTTTCTGAAAAAGCTGACCTGGATTTACGCCGGCCTGGGCGTGGTCATGCTGGCAGCGGTATTTGTCCTGGGCAGGACTACCTTTGGTGCAAAATTGTCTTTATTCGGGGTACAGCCGTCAGAATTTGTAAAAATCATTTTTGTTTTTTTCATGGCATCTCTGCTGTGGAAAAATTCCAGCTTTCCCCAGGTGGTGCGTGCCACAGTGATTGCCGGCATGCATGTACTGATTCTGGTTATGTCAAGAGACCTGGGAAGCGCTTTGGTATTTTTTATCACTTATCTGGTGATGGTGTATGTGGTAACACGCAACCCCATTTATTTTGCAGGGGGAATGGCAGGGGGCGCAGCAGCTTCTGTGATTGCCTATTTCCTGTTTGGCCATGTGCAGGAGAGGGTTACTGCGTGGAAAAGGCCGTTTTCTGTCTATGAGCAGGAGGGTTACCAGATTGTCCAGTCCATGTTTGCCATCGGCACGGGAGGCTGGTTTGGCATGGGGCTGTACCAGGGGTCTCCGGAGAGCATTCCGGTGGCAGAGGAAGATTTCGTATTTTCGGCCATCTGCGAAGAACTGGGAGGAATATGTGCCATCTGCCTGATTCTCATCTGTATGAGTTTTTTCCTGATGATTGTGAACATTTCTCTGCAGATTAAGAATCCATTTTATAAATTGATAGCTCTGGGCCTGGGAACGGAGTATGCGTTCCAGGTATTCCTGCATATCGGCGGGGCTACGAAATTCATTCCCATGACGGGGATTACGCTTCCGCTGGTAAGTTACGGCGGCAGTTCGGCTCTGACTACGATTATTATGCTTGCAATTATTCAGGGACTTTATATATTGCGGGAGGATGAGGATGAAGAACTTGAGAGAATCAGAGAAGCGCTTGAACAGAATGCCCAGGAAGAAATCCAGGCGTAAGAAAGCAAGCCAGGTCCAGTTCAGAAACAGGCCTTACGCCATTGTGTCTTATTTATTTGTGGGGATTTTTGTATCTCTGATTGTGTGGCTGGTATATTTTAATCTGGTAAGGAGCGAGGAGTTTATTAACAGCCCTTATAATACCCGGCAGGATACCTTTGCAGACCGGGTCATACGGGGGAGTATTCTGTCCTCGGAAGGGCAGGTGCTGGCATCTACAGAGGCCGCAGATGACGGTTCGGAGTATCGTTATTATCCATATGGCAGCATGTTTGCCCATGTGGTGGGGTACGATTCCAACGGCAAGAGCGGGCTGGAATCAGAGGCAAATTTTCATCTGCTCAGTTCCCACGCGTTTTTCTTGGAGCAGATGAAAAACGAGTTTCAGAATGCAAAAAATAGAGGCGACAATGTGGTGAGTACTCTCAGTGTGAAGCTGCAGACAGCCGCATACAATGCCCTGGGCGACCGGAAAGGGGCTGTAGTGGTGATGGAGCCATCCACAGGAAAGATTCTGGCCATGGTGAGCCGCCCGGACTTTGACCCCAATTATCTGGAGGAAAACTGGGAATATCTCATTGCCGATGAAGAAAACAGCAGTCTGCTCAACCGGGCCGCACAGGGACAGTATCCTCCTGGTTCGGTGTTTAAGATCATCACGGCTCTGGACTATCTGCACAAACATAAAACGGTAGACGGCTTTTCCTATAACTGCCAGGGTGAGATTACCAAACAGGAGCACACCATTACGGACTACGACCGTACCGTCCACGGAGAGGAGGACCTGCGCTCTGCATTTGCCTATTCCTGTAACAGTGCTTTTGCAGAAATCGGTGTCCGGCTGGGCGGAAAATCTCTGCGGGAGACAGGAGAGAGCCTGCTATTTAATAAGAAGCTTCCCCTGACTATGGATTATAAGCCCAGCGTTTTGTCGGTGGATGGAAAGTCCGGCGTGCCGCTGATGATGCAGACATCCATCGGACAGGGAAATACCCTGGTTTCCCCTGTGCATATGGCGCTGATTGCCTGTACCATTGCCAACCAGGGGGTATTGATGAAGCCTTATCTGATTGACCGTGTGGAGAATTACAGCGGCGCCAGGGTAAAGAAATATATGCCGGGAATTTACCGGGAACTGCTGTCCTCTTCAGACGCCTCCACGCTGGCGGAGCTTATGGAGGGTGTGGTGAGCTATGGAACCGCTGCATCCCTGGGGGGCAATGGCTATACTGTGGCCGGGAAGACCGGGTCTGCCGAGTATGGAGAGGGCGAGATCAAGGACAGCCATTCCTGGTTTGTGGGGTATTCCAATGTGGAGGACCCGGATATTGTTGTCAGCGTGATCATAGAAGGCGGAGGAACGGGAAGTGAGTCAGCAGTACCGGTGGCCGGGGCGGTTTTTAATTCCTATTATTATGAATAGGGATAACATTTCACCATATGAAATAATGGTATGCTTTACCATATAGAGCGAAATTAAGGTTGCTAGAGAGCAAAAAAAGAGGTATACTATAAGATAGTTATTATAGAAAAAACACACGCAGGCAGGAGGCATTGCAATGATTGAAGCAACGAGCTGTGGCGGTGTGGTAATTTATCGTGGGAAGATTTTGGCACTGTACAAATCCTATAAGAACCGCTATGAGGGATGGGTGCTGCCAAAAGGTACCGTAGAAAGAGGAGAAGCGTACAAAGAAACTGCGCTTCGGGAGGTGAAAGAGGAAGCAGATGTAGATGCAGCCGTAGTAAAGTATATTGGCCGGAGCCATTATCATTTTGCTGTGCCCGAAGATGTGGTTGCAAAAGAAGTACACTGGTATCTGATGACGGCGGACAATTATCATAGTAAGCCTCAAAAGGAAGAATATTTTGTTGACTCTGGCTATTATAAGTTCCACGAAGTATATCATCTGCTGCGGTTTTCCAATGAAAAGCAGATTGTAGAGCGGGCATATGGTGAATATATGGAACTTAGAAAAGCGCGTATGTGGGGGTGTACGAAATATTTCTGAGAAAAGAGGGGCGTTTCAAAAAGGCGTCCCTTTTATGTTTAGTTTTTGAAAAAATGGGTAATCTTTAAAGTGAGCAGGTAGATAGAGTATGTTGACATGGCATGGACATTTGTACGTGGGAGAGAAAGTAAAAAGACAGGTACGCAGGACCATGGGACGAATCAATAAGAGAAAACCGACTCCGGGTATTTATCTCCTTACCCTGCCCCGCAATGACAGGAATGTGATGGAGATAGTACCTACTGCTGTATTATTGCAGGAGACCGCTCATATACGGTGTCCGAAAGTGATTGGCATTGCACGGGGAAGAGAAGAAGCCTGTGTGCTGATGCAGAAAATCTTGAAAGAAACTTATGCAGATACCGGAGGATTCTGCATAGAGAAATATTTGAATTTACAGGAGGCACAGGGCAGGTGAAGAGATGCTACATATACTTTGGCTGGTGATTAAATGCATAGGGATTGTGCTGGCCTTTTTGCTGGCATTGATACTTTTGGCTGTGCTGCTGGTTTTATTTTGTCCAGTCCGGTATCGGGGAAGGGCCAAAAGGGATGCTGATAAATGGGAAATTTCCGGCAGAGCGGGCTGGCTGTTGGGACTGGTCAGTGTGCACATAGCTGGAGGCAGCGAAGGTTCCCGTGTGCAGATACGCCTGTTCGGAATCGACACGGCAGTGTGGAAGAAGCTGTTTACCAGGAAGAAAATTGCTGGGAAAAGCAGCTATGCCGGGGAAAAAAAGATCAAAGCTCCTGTTGTTTCCGGGGATGCAGAGCCGGCTCATAGGGAAGAACAGACAGCGGGAGTTCAAACAGAGAAATTG
The DNA here is from genome assembly GCA_910587105.1 of uncultured Lachnospiraceae bacterium. Lineage (GTDB taxonomy): Bacteria > Bacillota > Clostridia > Lachnospirales > Lachnospiraceae > MGBC164599. Next base: position 70,632 of record CAJUMB010000005.1, on the reverse strand, counting down.
AAAATAGAAAAAAGTGAAAGTTTTTCAGAAAAGCCACGAAATGAAAAGTCAGAAAGGGTAGAAAGAGAAAATTTTTTAAAACGTTTCTGGAGGTCTCTGGCAGATAAATACCGGAGCATCCGGGAACGTGTAAAGAAAATGATTTCAGCGTTTCGGAATTTATGCAGTACAGTCAGTCTGTGGAAAGAGTTTTTGGGAAAATCTCAGACAAAAGCGGCGTTTGGCCGGACATGGCAGCAGATTCTTGCTCTGCTGCGCCATGCGGGTCCACAGAAATGGAAGGGCTATGTAGATCTGGGGCTGGGCAGTCCGGCTGCAACAGGACAGCTCTTAGCTGTCTTGGGCGCGTCCTATCCCCTTCACCGCAGCTGTCTGTCTGTGAACCCTGTCTGGGACAGGAAAGTTCTGGAGGGAAATGTCCAGATGCGGGGAAGGGTTTATGGTGCAGCGTTCTTGTGTGCGGCGTGCAGGCTGTATTTTGATAAAAATGTGAAAAACACGTTCCGCTGGATCATGCGTCAGGCAGGTTAATTTAATTTTAGCAAAACGAAATGGAGGAGATTATGGCACAGGAGAACAACAATGATTTTCAATCAACGGTCAGTGCACTGTTTAAAGGGATGGAAGGCTATGTGGATGCCAGGACAGTGGTGGGAGATGCCATTCACATTGGTGATACCATTATTCTTCCCCTGGTGGATGTGGCTTTTGGCATTGGGGCAGGAGCCTTCTCAGGGGACAAGAAGAACAACGGGGGCGGCGGCATGGGCGGTAAAGTGACCCCCTGTGCCGTGCTGGTGATACAAAATGGCACCACGAAACTGGTGAATGTGAAAAATCAGGATGGCCTCACCAAAGTGCTGGATATGGTTCCTGATTTTGTGAATAAGTTTACTTCAGGCGGCGGAACAGATATGACGGTGGAAGAGGATATTGAGGAACTGGAAAAAGATGAATAACAGGCAGTAGATTAGGAATAGAAAAGGCTGTCTGTGCATAAGTATAGAAGTAAAAGTATGCGGGAGTGTGTCTGCGTGCAGGCATACTCCGGAAGCAGGAGCTCATATGCGCCGTGTCGCTGGTCTTGCGCTGTTTTTTACTGGCATTGGCATGGTCATTGCCCTGATTGCTCCTAAAGGTCTGATCATGGTGCTGATAGCAGCTATATGCCTCTTGGCAGGTTATAATTTATTCTGCTGTCCTTAGCCGCTTATGGCTTTGTCCGGACAGCATAAAATAGACGGCGGACTCTCATTTGAAAGAGGAATCCGCCGTCTATTGGGTTATCCGCATATATACTGTCAATCTCTAAGCCCTTTCTACTTTACCGGATCTCAGACATGAAGTACATACATACTGCTTTTTCGTAGCATTATTTACTTTTATTCTTACGGATTTTATATTGGGTTTCCACATTTTATTGGACCGTCTATGGGAATGGCTTACTTTATTTCCAAAGTATACGCCTTTTCCACAAATGGAACATTTTGCCATCACTGCACCTCCTCGATACTTTTTTCAACAATATGTCTATTCTATCAGAAGAATTTTATTTTTGCAAGAGAATCTGAAAAAAACTTTATGGAATTTAACTTTTGGGTAAATCTTGAAATTGGCAGGGCTTAATAGTATACTTATTTTAGACACACTCTCGAAAATCTTTGATCTGGATTTTGGGAGCACTGGGGATAAGAAGGAGGAGGAAAGATGAGGTATTGGATGCGTGTGTTACTGGCCGCCAGTGCACTGTTTTTGGGCAGCCCGCCGTTTCACGCACAGGCTTCAGCGTCGATACAGGTGGATGTCCCGGCGAAACATGAGTCGACCATAGCGCCGGGGAGAAATTTCTACGTTAAGGGAACGTATACGCTGCCGGCTGGATATACTGCCAGCCAGGTTGCAGTGAACATGTACCATTACGGCAGCCAGGAAGTGGTGCGCCGGGTACAGGGAAATGTGAAAAATCCCCCTCTCTGGGTAGAGGGAAACACTTCGGTGAGTTTTAATTCCTGGGGTTCTGTGGAAGATATAAAAAGCAGCGGAATGCCGGAACTGATCTGGGACGGTGTAAATCCGGATTCCTTTTACCAGGGATACAGAAAATGTTATTTTGACGATATTGGATTTGCCGCGTTGATTCCCGGCGGAGAAGGGGAGATCGACGACGGAATGACTCTGCTGGATGAGGGCGGCAGTCCCTATCCTGTGCTGGCATCTGGTGATTATTGGCTGGAGATTTCCGTTTCCTGCCAGGATAGTCTGGGCAATCAGAATATCATAAAGTGGAGCCGTCCCATTACCATCGGTGTCACAGAGAATAAACTTTTGTCAAGATTTTCGCCGGACATTCATATGAGCCGCATCACAGAATGGGCCGGTATGCGGGGATACCGGATCTATAACGACCCGTTTGCCGGAAACTGGTGGGGATCGAATTTTGAAATTCCCGGAGAAATGCGGGCATCGGATCTGACAGAGTATTCTGCGGGAAAATCACATTTTGTGATTTACAATGTGAGCAGCGGCAGCACTGCCTATAAAGTGGAACTGGCCCGTCTTCAGCAGCAGGGTGTGGTGAATCATTCTGAACGTCTGGCAAATTATTATTATAAATATGGAGAACCCACGTTAAAAGACGGCAGGGAAAGTGACATCACAGCTTTTGAGACAGGGGATAAACTGCAGCTGACCCGGGCGGAGGTGGGAGAGAACATCTCCGGTGAGACAGGAGTGTATCATCAGGACGATACGGCTGTGCCTGAATACGATTTAGACTTTTCGGACGGTGTACAGGCAGAAACCGGAGATCGGATTGCCATATATGGAGTGGCCGCACCTATTCAGATTTCCCAGGCAGATATCCAGGAAATTGGTCCGGGAACGGATAAAAATTCATTTCTTTTAAATAATAAAATAAGTACACTGCACTATGAAATCACCGGGAGTGGTATTTCACAGGAGATGGACGAAGCGGTGGTTCTGAACCGTATCAGCGGCGGGTGGGATAATATCTCTGAACTGGAATTTAAGCATGTGCTGGAGATCACAGAGGAAATGGCAGCCAAAGTTCTGGAAGTCCGTATAACGGGATATGATGCCCACGGCCAGGCAGTGGCAGGGACAGAAGAAGCGTTTCAAATCCATGTAGCGGCCAATACACAGAAGCCGGATGTGACTCCTTCCCCGCTGCCAGGTCCCCAGGAGACTCCTTCCCCGTCTCCCGTGCCTTTGAAAAAACCAGACAGGACGAAGATAACTTCTTTTTCCTCTACGCCCCGGACAGCGGCTTTGAAATGGAAAAAGGTATGCGGTGCCGATAAATATGCAGTTTACCGATACAGCAGCCAGAAAAATAAATGGGTAAAAATAGCTGAGACAAAGAAGACTTCCTATAAAAAGAGAGAACTTCTTCCAGCCAGAGATTACTGGTTCCGGATACGAAGTATCAGACAGACTTCGGACGGCAGGAGAAGTTACAGCGATTATAGCAATGCCGTCAAGATTCTTACCTGTCCGGAAGTACCGAGGAAAGTAAGATTTCGGCAGATACAAAATGATACTGCCTGTGGGAAAGCTGTCCTGACTATGAATGTATCGAAGCGGGCAGATGGTTACTATGTGTATCAGCTGAAAAACGGCAGATACCGTGTGGCCTATAAAATCGCAGGCAGAAAAGTATATCAGCGGACAGGCCCAAAGAAATGGAAAACCTATAAACGGATAGGGACTGTAGAAATCAAAAACGGAAAGATAAGATGTACGCTGCCGGGCGTGAGTGCGGCAGGAGGCTGTCAGGCATATTTCAAGGTACGTTCTTATGTGAAAGACAGCGGGTGTCAGCAGCAGAACAGCCTGTACAGTAAGCCCAAGAAGCTGTATTAAGGGACTGTTTCAGAAATAACCGGAAAATAATAATTATTTTAAATATATCTAAGGAGGTAAACCTTATGAGCGCACGCTTAGATTCTGAACTGGGACAGATTGTCATTGACCCAGATGTAATTGCCATGTATGCGGGAAGTGTTGCGGTAGAATGCTTCGGGATTGTGGGGATGGCGGCTGTCAGTGTAAAAGACGGGCTGGTAAAGCTTCTGCGCAAAGACAGTCTGAAGCATGGAATCAACGTAAAAATTGAGGATAACAAAATTCGTCTCACTTTCCATGTGATCGTGGCATATGGGGTGAGTATACGCACCGTTGCGGATAATCTGTTTAGCAGTGTGAAATATAAACTGGAAGCTTTTACCGGAATGGAAATTTCCAAGATGACCTTGCTGGTGGAAGGCGTCCGGGTGATCGATTGATTAAGGAGGATTTTGTTTTGAGTACAAATACAATAGATGCCGGTATGCTGGGAAAGATGTTTCTGGCCGGAGCCAGGAATCTGGATGCAAAGAAGGAATGGATCAATGAACTGAATGTATTTCCTGTGCCGGATGGGGATACCGGGACAAATATGACCTTAACCATCATGTCCGCCGCTGCAGAAGTGGGCAGGCTGGAAAATCCTACCATGGAGACACTGGCAAAAGCGATTTCATCTGGTTCTCTGCGGGGTGCCAGGGGAAATTCAGGGGTAATATTATCTCAGCTTCTGCGGGGGTTCACAAAAGTAATCAGCAATGAAAGCATACTGACTCCTCAGATATTGGCGGCGGCTCTGGAAAGAGGCGTGGAGACAGCATATAAAGCGGTTATGAAACCGAAAGACGGCACCATACTTACGGTGGCCAAAGAGGCAGCGGCCAGAGCCAGCCAGCTGGCAGAGACAGCAGAAGACCTTCAGCCATTTCTGGAGGAGATTCTCAAATGTGCACAGGAGACTCTGCAGAAGACACCGGATATGCTGCCGGTATTAAAAGAGGCTGGAGTTGTGGATTCCGGCGGCCAGGGTTATGTGGCTGTTCTGGAGGGAGCATTGGATGCCTTTCTGGGCAAGGAGACGGCAGGGCCTGTGGAGATTCCCAGGATGGAGAAAACCATTCTGCCCAGCGCGTCTGTCCAGGAGGAAGCGGATATCAAGTTCGGCTATTGTACAGAGTTTATTGTATTGCTGGAAAATCCTCTGAGTACATCTCAGGTGGAGGAATTCAAAAAATATCTCAGCTCCATCGGAGACTCCCTGGTGGTGGTGGCTGACGACGAGTTGGTCAAAATCCATGTACACACCAATGACCCGGGGAAGGCCCTCCAAAAAGGTCTGGGACACGGCCAGTTATCCAGAATCAAAATCGACAATATGCGGGAAGAGCATCAGGAAAAACTGTTCAAAGAGGCAGAGAAAGCGGCGCAGGCTCCGGCAAAAGAAATGAAGGATGTGGGATTTATCAGTGTGTCCGCTGGAAAAGGAATGGGGGAAATTTTCAGGGAACTGGGTGTGGACTATCTGATTGAGGGCGGGCAGACTATGAACCCCAGCACAGAAGATATGCTTAACGCCATTGGCCAGGTTCCCGCAAGGACAGTATATATTCTGCCAAATAATAAAAATATTATCCTGGCGGCCAATCAGGCACAGGCACTGGAGAAAGAAAAAGAAATTGTAGTCATTCCCACCAAAACCATACCTCAAGGGATTACCGCCATTTTAAATTATGTGCCGGAAAAGAGCACAGAAGAAAATACCCAGTCTATGATGGAACAGATGGAGTATGTGAAAACCGGGTTAATTACCTATGCGGTGAGGGATACCCACATTGACAACAAAGAGATCCATCAGGACGATATTATCGGTCTGGGCGATGAGGGACTGCTGGCCGTTGGACAGGAGATAGAAGGGACCGCTCTGGCTTCCATCGAGGCAATGATGGACGAAGACGCGGAACTGATCAGTATTTACTACGGGGAACAAGTGGAAAAAGAAGAAGCGCAAGAGCTTCTGGCTGCTGTGGAAGCAAAGTACCCGGACTGCGATGTGGAGCTCAATGACGGCGGACAGCCTATTTACTACTATGTTTTGTCAATCGAATGATGCAAAAGAAAAACATGGGGCACTCGATTAGAGAGTTGAAGGGAATCGGTGAGAAGACAGAGAAACTTTTTCTGAGACTGGGGGTGGCAGGCCTGGACGACCTGCTTGCCTATTATCCCAGGACATACGATGTGTTTCGGGAACCTGAGCCGGCAGATACCTGGAAGGAAAAACAGGTACAGGCAGTTTATGCCTCAATTGATACAACAGTATCCGTGAAACAGACGAGAAATTCTGTCGTTACTGCTGCCAGCGTCTGCCACGGGGATTCCCGGATTTCTCTGATCTGGTTTCGCATGCCGTATCTGCGCAGTACCCTGAAAAAGGGACAGCAGTATGTCTTTCGGGGGCCGGTGGTGCGTAAGGGGAGCGGCTGGGAGATGGAACAGCCCAAAATCTATACGCCCCAGCAGTATGAACAGCTGCTGCACAGTATGCAGCCTGTCTATGGGCTGACCAAAGGGCTGACCAGCCAGGCAGTGGCAAAAGCAGTCAGCCAGGCACTGGACAAACTGCTGCCTGTCCAGGATGACCTCCCCGAAGCTCTCAGGAAACAGTATCAGCTGATGGATTATTCTTCTGCCGCTGCAGCCATTCATTTTCCCGAAAATACTCAGCAGTATCAGCAGGCGAGAAAACGGCTGGTTTTTGACGAATTTTTTCTATTTGCCCTGGAAATCCAGCGGTTAAAGGAAAAGGCGGACACAGAAGAAAGCCGGTACCCTATGAAGCCGGCCGCAGATACAAAGAGGATTGTGGACAGCCTTCCATATCGGCTGACCAATGCCCAGATGAGAGTGTGGGGGGAAATTGAGGAAGACTTACAGGGAAAGGGGCTTATGTCCCGGCTGGTCCAGGGTGATGTGGGAAGTGGAAAGACTATTCTGGCTTATCTGGCTATGGTTATGACGGCCGCCAATGGATACCAGGCTGCTTTCATGGCCCCCACGGAGGTACTGGCGGCACAGCATTACCAGGGACTCCTAAAACTTTTGAGAAAGCAGGGATTAGAGCATCTGCAGGCAGAACTTCTGACCGGTTCACAGACGCAGAAAGAGAAACGTGACATATATGGCCGCCTTCATTCAGGGGAGATTCGGCTGATTGTGGGGACACATGCCCTGATTCAGGAGAAAGTGTGTTTCGACAGCCTGGGGCTGGTGATTACCGATGAGCAGCACCGTTTTGGAGTGAAGCAGAGGGAATCTCTGTCCCTGCGGGGAGGAAATCCCCATGTTCTGGTCATGAGTGCTACCCCCATTCCCCGTACGCTGGCCATGATTGTTTATGGAGATTTGGACATTTCTATCATTGATGAACTGCCTGCCAGCCGCCTGCCCATTAAAAACTGTGTGGTGGGAATTGAATACCGGCCCAATGCCTATCGTTTTATGGAAAAGCAGATCGCCCAGGGGCGTCAGGTATATGTAGTCTGCCCCATGGTGGAGGAAAGCGAAGGGATGGACGGGGAAAATGTACTGGACTATGCTGCGCGTCTGCGGTCTGCTCTGCCAGGTCATATCCGGACGGGCATCCTCCACGGGAGAATGAAGCCGAAAGAAAAACAGCAGGTGATGGAAGCCTTTGCCGGCCATGAACTGGATATTTTAGTGTCCACCACTGTAGTGGAAGTGGGAGTGGATGTGCCCAACGCTTCTGTGATGATGGTGGAAAATGCTGAACGTTTCGGCCTGGCCCAGCTGCATCAGCTCAGGGGCCGGGTGGGGCGTGGCGAACATCAGTCCTATTGTATTTTTGTTCAGGGAACCCAGGAAAAAGAAATCAGAAAAAGACTGGAGATTCTCAATCAATCCAATGACGGATTTTATATCGCATCGGAAGACCTGAAGCTGCGGGGGCCGGGAGATCTGTTCGGTGTACGGCAAAGCGGTCTGATGAATTTTCGTATTGGTGATATTTACAAAGACAGTGAGGTATTGCACCAGGCATCTCAGGCCGCCAGGGAGTTATTTAGTAAAGATCCCAGACTGGAAGAGCCAGAACATACAAAACTCAGAGAAAAAATGGAAAAAACTGTTGAAAATAACGGTTTTCACACTGGATTGTAAAAACAACTTGTTTTTTTGATTGAAAAGTAGTATTCTAAATCATGTTGAAAGATAAGGTGTTTGATGAGAAAGGAGGAGAGGCAGATGTCTGCAAAAAATAGTGCAAAAGCGGCAAAGGCAGTGAAAGAAGTGCAGAAGGCAGAAAAGGCAGCAGAGAAGACCCAGGAAGTGTATGTCCAGTTCAACGACAAAGAAGTAAACATGAAAGATGTTCTGGACAAAGTGGAAGAGATATGGACCAATGATATGGACAATAAGGCTGAGGATCTGAAGGAAGTAAAGGTATATCTTAAGATCGAAGATAACGCCGCATATTTCGTTATCAATGGGGACATTACAGGAAGTTTTGGCTTGTAAAAAGAGGGGGGATTTTTCCCCCGTTTTTGTATTTATGAGAGTATTTTCTATTGGTCCGCTGGGCCTTCTCTAGAGCGTGTCTTAAAAATCAAACAGGCTCTTAGAGCATGTTTGAAAATTCATTCACGCCACCCATACGCCCCACTTTGCGGCAGATCTGCCCCTTATTCGGTTGCTGTAGCCCGCTACAGCGCCCTCATGCGGAACAAATCTCCCACAAATCGTGACGCACGGTTGACATAAAGCAATTTTCAAACACGCTCTAGGCAGAATCGTTTCCTGCCGAATCTTGCTAATCCATGTAAAAACTTCTAGAGTATTCTCTTCGATTTTTCATATACTACCATTGTAACACGAAAGCAGAGATAAGGAGGCAATTAAAATGTCAAGAAATTCTTCTAACACAGCAGCAGTACCGGAAGCTAAGAGTGCTTTGGATCGTTTCAAATTTGAAGTTGCGAATGAATTGGGAGTACCTCTGTCCGACGGCTACAATGGCAACCTGACTTCCAAACAGAACGGAAGTGTTGGCGGGTATATGGTGAAGAAGATGATTGAGCAGCAGGAAAGACAGATGTCCAGCGGCCAGACTGGTTCAGCAGGTATGAGCGGAACAAGCGGACAGTTATAAGTTATGAATTGTGAAAGGGTACTCTTATTTTAAGAGTGCCCTTTCTTTTACAATTTTTTCGGGATGTTTTCTACTTTATTAATTTTGTATAAAATGTAAAAAATATTTGCACTCTATTTATCTATTTGTTATAATATAAAAAATATTGCATTTCAGCGTTACATTAAAGTGTTAAACTACTAAGCGAGAGGTGAGTGCATGAATTTAGGGATTATAGCTCATAACAGTAAAAAAGTGCTGATTGAAGACTTTTGTATTGCATATAAAAATATTTTGGTGAAACATGAAGTTTATGCTACCGGAACCACGGGAAGAAGGATTGAGGAAGTCACCAACCTCCATGTACATAAGTTCCTTCCGGGCAGTATAGGGGGCGATAAACAGTTTATGGAAATGATCGAGCGGGGCGATATGGATATGGCTATCATGTTCTATAATCCGTCTATGGTTGACCGGAAAGAACCGGATATTGAGATGATTTCCAGATGCTGTGACCAGTACAATATCCCTGTGGCCACAAACATTGCCACTGCGGAGATGCTGATTCTGGGACTGTCCCGGGGAGACTTGGATTGGAGACTTCATTTGAGATGAGAGTAATAGCAGGAAAGGCCCGGAGATTGAAACTGCTGGCGCCCCGGGGGATGGATACCCGGCCCACCACGGACCGGACGAAGGAGACACTCTTTAATATGCTGCAGCCGGGGCTGAGTGGATGCCGGTTTCTGGATCTGTTCAGCGGAAGCGGGGCAATCGGCATCGAAGCTTTGAGCCGCGGCGCCGCTTTCGCCGTATTTGTGGAGAAGAACCGGGCGGCAGCGGAATGTATCCGGAAAAATTTGGAATTTACCAGGCTGGCGCAGGACAGCCGGATTATGAAGCGTGAGGTAATGGCTGCCCTGAAGGAGCTGGAAGGGGAGCCGGCCTTTGACTATATTTTCATGGACCCGCCTTACGGCTGTGATCTGGAAAAACAGGTGCTGGAGTATCTGGCCGGTTCTTCCCTGCTGGATGAAGACGGTACTGTGATTGTTGAGGCTTCTCTTGATACTTCTTTTGATTATGCCCAGTCATTGGGATACGGGATACAAAAGATAAAAGAATACAAGACAAACGCGCATGTGTGGCTGGAGCGTGTTTGAAACATATTCAATAAAGAAAGTGAGGATGAAAATGTCGACAGCTGTGTATCCGGGGAGTTTTGACCCGGTCACTTATGGACATCTGGATATTATAACCAGAGCCTCCAAGTCTTTTGACCAGGTGGTTGTGGGAGTTTTAAACAATTCAAAAAAAACTTCGTTGTTTTCTATGGAGGAACGTGTTAATATACTAGAAAAGGTTACAGAGGACATACCCAATGTGAAGGTGAGGGCATTCGAAGGCTTTTCTGTGGATCTGGCACGGGAATGCGGCGCAGGTGTGATTGTACGGGGACTGCGGGCAATCACAGATTTTGAATATGAATTGCAGATGGCTCAGATTAACCGTATTCTGGCGCATGATGTGGATACGATGTTTTTAACCACAAGTCTGGAATATGCATATCTGAGTTCTTCGTCGGTGAAAGAAGTGGCTTCCCTGAATGGGGACATATCCAAATTTGTGCCGGAACTGGTAGCGGATGCCATACACTGTAAAATAAACAGACTCTAGAGCGCATCTGGCTCTTGGAGGCGGAGCAATGAATAAGGAGAGTGTAGCATGAGCAGCAGAATTGAGCAGATTATTGAAGAGATTGAAGAATATGTGGACAGTTGTAAGTACCAGCCTTTGTCCACCACAAAAATTGTAGTGAATAAAGAAGAGTTGGAGGAATTGCTGCGGGAACTGCGTCTGAAGACTCCTGATGAGATTAAACGTTACCAGAAAATTATCAACAACAAAGATGCCATTTTGGAGGATGCACAGAATAAAGCGGACAGCATTCTGGCAGACGCACAGGCAAAAGCGCAGGAGATGGTCACAGAACATGAAGTGATGCAGCGTGCTTACGCTATGTCCAATGAGACCATCAATGCTTCCAATAGACAGGCCCAGGAAATTCTGGACCAGGCCACTCAGGATGCCAACGACATCCGTCTGAATGCCATTATTTATACAGATGAGATGCTGGCCAATATAGAGCAGGTGATTCAGGAAACTCTGGAAAACGCAGGGGGCAAATATGGAATTTTCCTGGATGCCCTCCAAAGCTGCGGCAGTGTGGTGACTCAGAACAGAAAAGAGCTGGCACCCCAGACTGCCCAGGCGGCAGCCATGACCAGTTCTTATCAGACTGCAGCTTCTTCCCCTGTACAGGAAATGAAGGAGGAAGAGAAGCTGGATGATATAGATGACCTGGACGATCTGGATGAACTTGACGAATTAGACACACTTGAGGAAGAGTAAACTGAATATGAGCGCCAGGGAAGCGTTCAGCAGCTTACCCTCCACATAGGGACCCAGCGGCAGACCAGAACCGCGGATGACCGTGTTTGTCTGTGCCATGACGCACAGGCCGCCCAGGGAAGTGCATCCCATGGAGAGAATATATCTGGCTTCTGTAGAAAGCGATGATGCGGCAATGGCCGGAAGGCCCGTGGAGATCTCAAAGATGCCCAGAAAGCAGGGTGTGGCATTTCCCAGAGCCAGATATTGGTTCAGTGCGGCGGATAATACAGAAAACAAAATGATAAAGCCCCCCAGACGGGTGATGGTTTCAAAGGCATTCATGATAGAGATATCCAGCAGCTTTCCTGCCGGGGGAAGCGGAGATATCTCTTTTCTTTTATGGTCCGGCCGGGAGGAGGATGTCTGGTATCTGCGGCGGAAAAGCAGACAGGTGATGTAATTGGATGCATACAGGATACCAAAGGAAGGCAGGGTATACTGAGGCATGTGGAGGCACTGCAGCAGCACGTAGGAAGACAGAAAAGCAGGACTGGGATTGTTGCTGAATGTGAGAAGGTACATGGCCTCACTCTTGGGAATTCTTTTTTCTTTGTACAAATCTGCAGTGAGCTTTGCTCCCATGGGATAGCCGCAGAGCAGGCCCAGCAGATAGACGTAAGTGCCTGCCGGCGACAATCCGAAAAGAACACGGAACAGGGGGGCACAGGGGGACAGCAGTTTCTCGGCTGTTCCCAGCCGGATAACCAGGTTTGAGAGAATCATAAACGGAAGCAGAGTGGGAAGCAGGGTGTGAAACCAGAGTAAAAGACCCTGCTGGGATGCATGGAGAGCTTTCTGAGGGTGCGCAAACATGTAAGCGAGAAGCAGGGCAATGCCCAATGTTAAAATATTTTTGGTTTTAAAAATCCGGGCTGTCATGGGGTCCTCCATTAGATAAAGAATGAGTGTCCTTGGAATAGCGGCGGCTGTGCCGGCGTATACTTTTAAGTGTACTCGTAACTGTGAAGGTGCGAAACCGCTGTGTGTACTTTTATAATATATTGTGTACAACAGGCAGAAATGATTGGGATGGAAAAGATTTATAAAACCATATTTGGAAAATTATTATTTTAGGAGGCTTGAGATGAAAGCTGTGTTGGAGGGCCTGGAGCCTGTCAGAGTATTTTATTATTTTGAACAATTAAGCAGAATTCCCCACGGGTCCGGAAATACCGGGCGCATCAGCGGTTATCTGGTATCTTTTGCCAAAGAACATGGACTGGAATATATACAAGATGAGCAGGGAAATGTGGTAATCTTCAAAAAGGGGACGAAAGAGGCACCTCCGGTGATTCTGCAGGGGCATATGGATATGGTGGCGGAGAAACGTCCAGACAGCAGCCATGATTTTGAGAAAGACCCTCTGGTTCTGGAAGTAGAGGGTGACAGTCTGACAGCCAGAGATACCACACTGGGAGGCGATGACGGAATCGCACTGGCATATGCTCTGGCTGTTTTGGAGAGCAGTGAGTATGAACATCCGCCTCTGGAGGTTGTTTTTACCGTTGATGAGGAGATCGGGCTTTTGGGTGCCAGGGGAATGGACCTTGGCTGTCTGAAATCCAAAAGAATGATCAATCTGGACTCAGAGGAGGAAGGCATCCTGTGGGCAGGCTGTGCCGGCGGCGGAAGTGTCCATGTGGAAATTCCCATGAAATATATCAAGACAAAAGGCGAACAGGTGTCTCTGTCTGTCTGTGGATTAAAAGGCGGTCATTCCGGTTCTGATATACACAGAAAGAGAGGGAATGCCCATATTTTGATGGGACGCTTTCTCTATGAACTGGACCAGGCTGCAGAGTATGAGATTGCCGGATTATCCGGGGGAGACAAAGATAATGTGATACCGGCCCGGTGCGATGTGCAGCTGGTGGTTTCTCCTGAACAAAAGGAACAGTTTTTCTCTTTTATAGAAAGCTGGCAGGCGGATATCCGCAGGGAATACGCAGGGTCTGATGATGATATTACAGTGGATGCCGAAATCGGCGGGGAAGGAGAATATGAGGTTTTGGACCCCTCCGGAAAAAGCAGGCTGCTGTTCTTTTTGATGCAGGTTCCCGACGGTGTGTACAAATACAGCGGCGTGTGCCGGCATTTGGTGGAAACCTCGTCCAATCTGGGAGTTCTGCGTCTGGAAAAGGATGCACTGTATGGAGTCAGCGGTGTGCGCAGCAGCATAGAGTCAGCCATCAGCCATCTGAAAGAGAAGATCGGTTTCCTGGCGGAGTTTCTGGGAGGTACTGCAGAGGTCTCAGGCTGTTATCCTGCCTGGGAATACCGGGCGGATTCCCAGCTGCGCAGTCTGATGGCTGAAGTTTATGAAGAAATGTATCAGGCTAAGCCCAAAATCATGGCCATTCATGCCGGACTGGAGTGCGGAGTGTTCTACCAGGCCATTCCCGGTCTGGACTGTGTGTCCATCGGTCCGGATATGAAAAATATCCACACACCGGATGAGACTCTATCCATATCCTCGACGCAGAAAGTATTTGCCTATTTGCTGGAGGTTCTTCGAAGATTATAGAAAGGCAGTTTATGCGGCTGATTCGCTATTTGACAGTATGTATGTGGCTGCTATTTGCCATAGCAGTTTTTTGTAAATACGAGACAGATATTTTATATGCGCGAAGTACCGTTTCTGGTATGGAAATCCATGACCTGGAGGGAGATGCTTTCCGGGAACAGCAGCTGAATGCAAAGTTAATCGGACAAATCATCCAGAAACTTGACAGCCGGACTCAGGGGGACGTATCCGATGCCATAGCCGCTACTATGCTCATGGGGCACTTTTATCCGGAAAAGTTTTATACCAAAGCGCCTTTAGTGGAGCATTTCAAAAGGGAATTGTGGGAAGAAAGCCAGCGGGCATATGGAGCAGTATGGGGGGATTTGGAATGCTTTCCGGTAAAGGCGCCGGAAGTTTTCTATGAAAATTCCTGGATGGCTCCCAGGGGAAACAGCGGGGAGCGCCGGCACGAGGGATGTGATTTATTTGGAGCATCCGGCCAGCCGGGCCATGACCCGGTAGTCAGTATCACAGATGGAATTGTAGAGCAGTCAGGATGGCTTCCCCTGGGGGGATACAGAATCGGAATACGCAGTCCTGGCGGCGGGTACTTCTACTATGCCCACCTGGATTCTTATGAAAGGGAATTTCAGAAGGGAGATGCGGTTACGGCAGGGCAGATTCTGGGATTTATGGGGAACACCGGATACGGGCCAGAGGGAACCAGGGGGCAGTTTGCCACTCATCTGCACCTGGGAATTTACATAGAGACACCAAATCATCCGGAACTGAGTGTAAATCCTTACTGGGTTCTGCGCTATCTGGAGACAGCTATGTAATTTTTATGAACTCTTTCATTTTGGGAGGCAAAAATTACAAATCTATGGTATACTAATTATTAAGAAATATGATGGTGATTGTTAAGGAGAGGAACTATGGAAATACAGTTGTGGAGGAATCTTTTGAGTCCCTATGAACTGGCAGTCCGGGAACTGGTTGTAAAGTTTAACCATATTATTAGAGAACACAAGGAAAAAGACTTGTATTCACCCATGGAACAGGTAATCGGCCGTGTAAAAAGCATTGCCAGCATTCTGGAGAAAATGCAGCGCAAAGGCATTCCTTTCGACCGTCTGGAGGCGGAGGTAGAGGACATTGCCGGCATCCGCATTATCTGTCAGTTTGAGGAGGATATTGATGCGGTGGTATCTATCATCCAGAAATGTTCGGATATGGAGATTAAATATGAGAAGAATTATCTGATTAACGTGAAAGAAAGCGGTTACCGAAGCTATCACTTAATCATTTATTATACAGTACAGACAATAGACGGCCCCAGACGGCTGCAGGCGGAAATCCAGATCCGCACATTGGCCATGAACTTCTGGGCAACCATCGAGCACTCCCTTCAATATAAATATAAGGGGAATATGCCGCCTCATGTGAGAGAGCGGCTGAGCAAAGCGGCGGCGGCTATTTTGCTTCTGGACCGGGAGATGTCCTCTGTGCGCAGTGAGATTATGGACGCACAGAACTTCTCACAGCTTCAGACGAATCTGGTGGCAGATATCTTAAATAACATAGAAAATCTGTATAAGTTCTCCAGCAAACGGGAGGTGAAGAAGATTCAGGATGAATTCTTCCGGGTGTATGAGAGCAACAATCTCCAGCAGCTGGAAAGATTTCACCGGCAGCTGGATATTATTACGGAAGGCTACCGGGCGCAGGCAGTTACGAAAGAGTTTATGGCATGAGAAATGAATGGAGATATGATGTTAGAAAATATAAAAGCTGTTATTTTTGACCTGGACGGAACACTGGTGGACTCCATGGGCATCTGGAGAAATGTAGATGTGGAATTTCTGGGACGCAGGGGGATTTCCCTGCCAGATGATCTTCCCCAGGAGCTGGAATCTATGGAATTTATGGAAGTGGCCAGATATTTTAAAAACCGTTTTTCCCTGCCGGACACCCCGGAAGAAATTGCGGCGGAGTGGACGGAGATGGCAATGGACCAGTATCTGCACAAGGTTGCCATGAAACCGGGGCTGAGAGAATTTCTGGACTATTTGAAGCAGAAACAGATTCCGGCGGCGATTGCGTCCAGTAACCATGTGAATCTGGTACAGGCCGCCCTGAGAGGCCATAAGCTGGAAGACTTTTTTTCTGCTGTGGTTACCTGCGGCGATGTGGAGAGGGCAAAGCCGGAGCCGGATGTGTATATTGAGGCGGCCAGGAGACTGGGGACTGCTGCTGAACACTGTATGGTGTTTGAAGACATTCCCGTAGGTATCCGGGCGGGAAAAAGTGCGGGGATGCGTACCTGTGCTGTCCGGGATGATTACAGCCAGTGTCAGGATGCAGAGAAGCGCAGACTGGCAGATTATTACATAGAGTCTTATACACAGGTGCTGGATGGCAGTTATGAGAAATTATAATGCTGTGTCCCGCAGATGCTGCTCTGCGGGACGTTTTCATACCATCGTATACGGAGAAGCTGCTGGCAGCAGATTGGATTGGCGGTTCTTTTATTGCAGGTGAGACGGGAGGCTATATGAGACAGGTATCGGTTTCGGAGACAGATGCGGGGCAGCGCTTTGATAAATATCTTCACAAAATTTTGACGCAGGCTCCCAAAGGATTCCTTTATAAAATGCTCCGGAAGAAGAATATTACATTAAATGGAAAGAAAGCGGCGGGCAGTGAGCGGCTTTGTTCCGGCGATCAGATTCAGATGTTTTTGAGTGAGGAAACTCTGGACAAATTTTCCGCGCCTCTTCCAGCAGAGACGGCCAGGCAGAATCTGGAGCAGGAACCGGACATTATCTATGAAAATGACCAGGTGCTGCTTTTGAATAAGCCCAGCGGTGTTCTGTCTCAGAAAAGCTGTCCGGAGGATTATTCACTGTCGGAGTGGGTGAGGGATTATCTGTGCCGCGGCGGGAAGGCAGCGGGATTTTCGCCGGGTGTGTGTAACCGGCTGGATAGAAATACCAGCGGCATTGTGGCAGCCGGGAAATCTGTACGCGCCCAGCAGGAGTTATCATCCATGTTCCAGAAAAGACAGCTGGGAAAATATTACCTGTGCCCGGTGCAGGGAATTTTGAAACAGCAGGAACACCTGCAGGGGTATCTGCAGAAATCAGACAGTCAGAATAAAGTTTTCATATGGGAGGACGGAGAAGCTGGTGATGTGGGCCGGGACCAAAGAGATTACGTGGAAACAGCCTACCGGCCTCTGGGAGATAACGGAAGCCTGACACTGCTGGAGGTACAGCTTATCACAGGGAAAACCCATCAAATCCGTGCGCACCTGGCCCAGATGGGCCATCCGGTGGCAGGTGACAGAAAGTATGGCATTCCCGGACATATGGGTGATGCGCCCTGGCAGAGGGGGCTGCGTCATCAAATGCTTCATGCCTGGAAATTGGAATTTCCGGAGTGCACAGGACTGCTGGAAGAACTGTCAGGCAGATCATATTATGCAGAACTGCCCGGGCATTTGCGAAGTTTTTTACAAAGAGAACATCTGGAGGAATGCATGCCATGAAAAAAATAGAATGGAATCAGGCTGTCCTAAAAGAAGTGAAGGAATACATCCACATGATCGTATTTGTGGTTATCGTGGTATTTGTGGTCAATAATGTGGTGTTGATTAACGCAAAAATTCCTTCCGAATCTATGGAAGAGACTATTATGACCAATGACAGAATCTTTGGATTCCGCCTGGCATATAAATTTGACCAGCCAAAAAGGTATGATGTGATCATTTTCAAATATCCCGACAACCCCAGCGAACTGTTTATCAAGCGTATTATCGGGCTTCCCGGAGAGACAGTTGCCATGCGGGAGGGAAAAGTCTACATCAACGATTCGGAGAAACCTCTGGACGACAGTTTCTGTCCGGAAGACCCTCTGGGTGATTTCGGCCCCTATACTGTGCCGGAAGACTCTTATTTTATGCTGGGGGATAACCGGAATTATTCCAAGGATTCCCGGTTCTGGAATAACAAATATGTCAGTGAAGACCTGATTGTGGGAAAAGCCCTGATTCGGTATTTTCCATCCATCAAGAAAATTGATTAGAATCTGGAGGAAGTTATGGGTACCTGGAATACGAGAGGACTTAGGGGCTCTGCACTGGAGGAGCTGGTAAACCGGACCAATGGCCAGTATGCCAAAAGAGGACTGGCCCTGATGCAGAAAATCCCCACGCCCATCACTCCGGTAAAAATTGATAAAGAACACAGACACATTACCCTTGCGTATTTTGAGCAGAAAAGCACTGTAGACTATATAGGGGCCGTGCAGGGGATCCCAGTATGTTTTGACGCCAAGGAATGTGCGGTGAATACTTTTCCCCTTGCCAATGTACATCCCCATCAGATACAATTTATGAAGGATTTTGAAAAACAGGGAGGCGTGTCTTTCCTGTTGATTTTTTTCAATCACCTGGACAAACTGTATTATCTGCGGCTGGAAAAACTTTTGGAATTTTGGGAGCGCAGGGAGCGGGGAGGAAGGAAAAGCTTCACAGTTCATGAACTGGAAACGGATTTTTATCTGGAGAGCCGGGGGGGAATTTTGATTCCTTATCTGGACGGACTGCAAAAGGACCTGAGTATGCGGGATTGACAAAAGAGAGGGAAATCCCCTATAATAAATCAGCTATATATTCGGTGATTAGAAATGGCCAGCATATGGAGAATTGAGGGAGAATAATATGGAGCGTACGATTCATACACCGGAAGGTGTGCGGGATATATACAGCCAGGAATGCGCCCGTAAGAGAGTGCTGCAGAAAAAGCTTCACAAAGTTTTTGTCTCTTACGGATATGAGGATATTGAAACACCTACATTTGAATTTTTTGATGTGTTCAGCCAGGAGATTGGAACCATTCCTTCCAAAGACCTGTACAAATTTTTTGACCGGGAGGGGAACACATTGGTTTTACGTCCGGATATTACGCCGTCCGTGGCCCGGGCAGCATCCATGTATTTTTTGGAACAGGACAAAAGCCAGGTGCTCCGTCTCTGTTATCAGGGCAGCACATTTCTCAACAGTTCCAGTTATCAGGGGCGTTCCAAGGAAGTGACCGAGCTGGGTGTGGAGATGATGGGGGATGCCTCAGCGGACAGTGACGCGGAGCTGTTGTCCATGACAGTGGAGCTGTTGAAGACGGCAGGACTCACAGACTTCCAGGTGAGTGTGGGGCAGGTGGATTTTTTCAAATCTCTGCTGGAGGAGTCAGGGATGTCTGAGGATATCCGGGAAGAACTGAGGGAGCTGATCTCCAATAAGAATTATTTCGGCGTGGAGGAGCTGATTCAGGAACAGCATCTGGCGCCAGAATTGGCTGATGTGTTTATGCAGATGCCCCAGCTGTTTGGCGGCACGGAGATTCTGGAAAAAGCAAAAACCATGACAAACAATGAAAAAGCACTGGCATCTGTAGAGCGTTTGGAGGAAATCTACCGGATTCTGGAGATGTACGGCTGTGCCCAGTACATAACTTTTGACCTGGGGATGCTGAGTAAATATAAGTACTATACCGGAATTATTATGCAGGCATATACCTACGGCACCGGACAACCTTTGGTGAAAGGGGGGCGCTATAACAATCTGCTGGCCCATTTTGGCAAACCATGCCCCTCGGTGGGATTCACACTGGTGATGGAGCATCTGATGAATGCGCTGAGCAGGCAGGGGATTGAAGTTCCGCTGACATGGAAAACACAGGAAATCTATTATGATGAGAAAAACCGGCAGGAGGCAATTGAACAGGCTATGGCCATGCGCCGGGAGGGCAGGCATGTTGTGTTAAAAAGAAAGGAAGTGTGCCCATGAGATATTTGACGTTTGCGCTGGGAAAAGGGCGCCTTGCCAAGACAACGATGGAATTGTTTGAGAAAATAGGCATCCACTGTGAGGAGATGAAAGAGCCGGGTTCCAGGAGGCTGATTTTTGTCAATGAAGAATTGAAACTGCGCTTTTTCCTTTCCAAAGGGCCGGATGTTCCCACTTATGTGGAATACGGTGCTGCGGACATTGGGATTGTGGGGAAAGATACCATCATGGAGGAAGGACGTAAGCTGTACGAAGTACTGGATTTGGGATTTGGAAATTGTAGCATGTGTGTGTGCGGTCCCCAGTCTGCACGGGAACTGTTAAATCATGGGCAGTTAATCCGGGTGGCCACCAAGTACCCCAATATCGCGAAAGATTACTTCTATAATAAGAAGCATCAGACTGTGGAGATTATCAAATTAAATGGTTCCATTGAGCTGGCGCCCATTGTGGGGCTGTCTGAGGTGATCGTGGATATTGTGGAGACCGGAGCTACACTGCGGGAAAATGGGCTGGATGTGCTGGAAAAAATCTGTCCCCTATCGGCCCGGATGGTAGTGAATCAAGTGAGTATGAAAATGGAAAGCCAGCGTATCAGCGGTATTATCCGGGATATGAAAGCAGTTCTCAGATAAGCGGGAGATTTTTTCCAAAGGGAATTTGCTGCGAATGAGGGCTGTGCAGCGGTTATAAGAGGAGGCGCCAGATGAAGAGAACGGCACAGTTAAAAAGAGATACCAATGAGACACAGATAGAGGTAATGCTTTCCCTGGATGGCAGCGGCAGGGGAGAGATTGATACCGGAGTGGGATTTTTTGACCATATGCTCCAGGGACTGGCCCGCCACGGGTTGTTTGACCTGACGGCCTGTGTGAAGGGAGACCTGCATGTGGATGACCATCACACAATTGAGGATCTGGGGATTGTGCTTGGGGGAGCGGTGAAAGAGGCCATAGGGGATAAGAAGGGACTGAAACGTTATGGAAGCTGTATTCTTCCCATGGATGAAGCGCTGGTGCTGTGTGCGGTAGATTTATCCGGCAGGCCCTATTTTGTCATGGACGGGGTATCCTTCACGGCGGATAAAATCGGAGATATGAGTACCCAGATGGTGCGGGAATTTTTTTATGCCATATCTTACAGTGCCGGGATGAACCTGCATATTAAAGTTCTTTCCGGGCATAACGACCATCACATTGCGGAGGGAATATTTAAAAGTTTTGCGAAAGCGCTGGACGAAGCGGTTACGATTGACCATAGAATTACCGATGTGTTGTCAACTAAGGGAAGTCTGGGATAGATATTTATAAGAGAGGAAATATAAAATGGGAGAGAAACGGATGATCCCCTGTCTGTATCTGTATCAGGGACAGGCGGTGGCAGGACGGGAAGACAGGCAGTTGTTTTACAGCGGCAGTGTGGATGAAATCTGCAGGTTTTACAGCGATAATGGGGCGGACGAACTGCTGGTATTCGATCTGTCCGCTGCGGATGATGAACATGAACAGGCCATAGGAATAATCAAGGAGATCTGTCAGATTTCCCAGGCAGCTGTGACAGCGGCGGGAAATATCCGGCGGATGGAGGATGTGAAAAAATTTTTGTATGCAGGGTGTCATCGTGTGTTTTTGGATTTCTCTGATGACAGCCAGGCAGGGCTTTTGAAAGAGGCGTCTGACCGGTTTGGAAAAGAGAAGATTGCCGCCGGGGTCTTTCATCTGACAGATTTTCTGCCTCATAAGGAAATGATTGAACAATATGCAGGGGCAGTCTTTGCGTCTGCGGATATTTTAAAGGAGTGCATTCTTCCAGCCGGCCTTTCTCTATTTATTTTTATGCAGCAGGGTGCTGCCCAGGAGGATGTGCTGGAGCTTCTGTGCGATGTGCGGGTCCATGGTATCTGTGGAGACTGGATCGGCCGGTTGGACAGATCTATCATGGAATTTAAGCGGGTCTGTACAGAGCATCAGATTCCGGTAAATACGTTTGAGAGTAAAATTGCCTGGAAAGATTTTAAACTGAACAGTGAGGGGCTCATTCCTGTGGTCGTTCAGGATTATCAGACAGACGAAGTGCTGATGCTGGCGTATATGAATGAAGATGCCTTTACAGCAACCCTGAGAACCGGAAGGATGACCTACTGGAGCCGCAGCAGGAAAGAGCTCTGGGTGAAGGGAATGACTTCCGGGCATTTTCAGTATGTAAAATCTCTGACTCTGGACTGCGACAACGATACCATTCTGGCCAAAGCAGAACAGGTGGGGGCGGCCTGCCATACGGGAAACCACACCTGCTTTTTCCAGGAGCTGGCCAGCCGGGAGTATGATCACACCAATCCTCTGAAAGTGTTTCAACAGGTATACGATGTGATTCTGGACAGAAAGAAAAATCCCAAAGAAGGTTCCTATACCAACTATCTGTTCGAAAAGGGAATTGATAAAATCCTGAAGAAACTGGGGGAAGAATGCACCGAAATTGTGATTGCGGCAAAGAATCCGGATAAAGAAGAGATTAAATATGAGATTTCTGATTTCCTATACCATATGATGGTGCTGATGGCGGAAAAGGGAGTCACCTGGGAAGATATCACACGGGAGCTGGCCCGCAGGTGACCGGAAAATCACAGTGAAGGAGCAAATTTCAAACATGCTTTAAGAAAAATATTGACGTGATTCCTGCCAGGCGTATATAATAAAATCTGGAGCGTGTCTGAAAAATCATTCCTGCCATCTGCACGCCCCGCTTTGCGTGAGATTTGCGCCAAATTCAGGTTACATAGCCCGCTATGCGCCCTTCATCTGGCACAAATCTCCCACCAAGTGTGACGCACATCTGACAAAAAGCATTTTTAAGACACGCTCTAGAGCGTGCGGATGATACTGGAAATGACAGCCAATGTATCACAATATGAGGAGATAAAATTATGAGTAAAATTACAATGACTACCCCCTTAGTGGAAATGGACGGAGATGAGATGACCCGGGTTCTGTGGGAGATGATTAAAGAAGAACTGCTGCTTCCCCACATTGACTTGAAGACAGAATATTACGACCTGGGGCTGGAGTACCGAAATGCTACAGATGACCAGGTGACGGTAGATGCGGCAGAGGCTACCAAAAAATATAAAGTAGCTGTAAAATGCGCTACCATCACCCCCAACGCCGCCCGTGTGGATGAATACGATCTGAAGAAAATGTGGAAGAGCCCCAACGGAACCATCCGCGCCATGCTGGATGGAACCGTTTTTCGTGCGCCGATTCTGGTGAAAGGCATAGAGCCAGTGGTAAACAAGTGGAAAAAACCCATCACTCTTGCCAGACATGCTTATGGGGATGTTTATAAAAATGCGGAAATGCAGATACCGGGACCGGGAACCGTGGAGCTGGTCTACACAGCGGCTGACGGTTCTCAGAAGAAGGAATTGATTCATCAGTTTGAAGGTCCGGGAGTGGTTCAAGGTATGCACAACCTGGATGGTTCCATCGAAAGTTTTGCCAGAAGCTGTATGAATTATGCGCTGGATCTGGGACAGGATTTGTGGTTTGCAACTAAGGATACCATTTCTAAACAGTATGACCACCATTTTAAAGATATTTTCCAGGAAGTCTATGATAAAGAATTCCAAGAGAAATTTGAAAAGGCGGGTATTGAATATTTTTATACATTGATTGACGATGCAGTTGCCCGGGTGATGAAATCAGAGGGCGGATTTATCTGGGCATGTAAGAATTATGACGGAGATGTGATGAGTGATATGGTCTCCTCCGCATACGGCTCTCTTGCCATGATGACTTCTGTGCTGGTTTCCCCCCAGGGGTACTATGAATATGAGGCCGCTCATGGCACGGTACAGCGCCACTACTACCGTTATAAAAAGGGGGAGGAAACCTCTACAAATCCGGTGGCTACCATCTTTGCCTGGACAGGAGCCCTGGCAAAACGGGGTGAAATGGATGGGAATCAGGCATTGATTGATTTTGCCGCAAAGCTGGAGCAGGCCACACTTCAGACCATTGAGAGTGGTAAGATGACCGGGGACCTGGCGCTTATTACCAGCATAGAGAATCCTCAGGTGCTCAACAGCAGGGCCTTTATTCAGGAGATCGCTTCAAGACTTTAACATAAAAACAGCCTTCCATTTCGGAGGGCTGTTTTTGCTTGATTCCTTACCGATATTCATCATAGCGGAACTATTTAACATTCCTGCGGATTTCAATCAAACGCAGCAGGTCATGATACAAACGTTCTTTACTATCTAAATCAATCATCAACCACCTCTGTCCGTTTCCTTCTGGAGTATGCTCGTATATATTCTGCAGTTCAACGGTACATTCTGGCAGTATTGCCTCAACAGATGCTTTTTCCTTTGCACCTACAACAATCATAACGGTAAAATAGCATTCCCTTGGATATATGGTACACAATGTTTTACCTGATTTTTTAAATTTAATGTTCCAGCCCTTTTCCCAACTGCACGAACTGTACTCTATTTTTTCATTACATTTATATGTGTTTTTGATCTCCAGACAAAGTTCCATAAAAACAGGATTTCTAATATATTCACCTATCTGTTCAATAGCAGGACAGGTGTT
This sequence comes from uncultured Lachnospiraceae bacterium, assembly GCA_910587105.1. Lineage (GTDB taxonomy): Bacteria > Bacillota > Clostridia > Lachnospirales > Lachnospiraceae > MGBC164599. The sequence continues at coordinate 46,225 of CAJUMB010000005.1, read as the reverse complement.
CTTATCTTGTAAATCAATCATATTGGTGAATTCCTCCAAATATCCATGTGTCTGCCGCTGGCACCGTTCAGCCTATTTCCATGTCTATTATACCATTTAATCCTCAGCCAGCTGTTCCCACAATTCATATAAGTCCTCCAGCTCTTTTTGGATATCTGCCTGTTCCAGTGAAAGCTGGCCGCACTGCTGCGCATCGGTGGCGATTTCCGGCTGGGAAAGAAGCTGGTTAATCTGCTCGTCCCGTCCTTCCAGTTCTTCTATCCGGGCTTCGGTTTTTTTCAAATCATTGGCCCGTTTCCGCTGTCGGGCCTGTTCTTCTTTTTTCTGCTGCCAGGTGAGTTTTTCCTGGGAAATGCCCTGGGAAGTTTCCTCAGTTTCCTGTGAGGGTGCGTATCTGGCTGTCAGTTCCTCCCGCTTTTCCATATAATAGTCGTAATTTCCCATATAGTTCACCAGAGCCTGGTTTGTCAGGTCCAGAATCCGTGTGGCGGTCCGGTTGATAAAATACCGGTCATGGGATACATAGAGCAGGGTGCCGGTATAATTATTTAACGCGTCCTCCAGGATTTCTCTGGAGATAATGTCCAGATGGTTGGTGGGCTCATCCAGAATCAGAAAATTTGCCTCAGACAGCATCAGCTTTGCCAGGGAGACCCGGCCCCGTTCCCCGCCGCTTAAAGAAGATATGGACTGGAACACGTCATCCCCTGTGAACAGGAAAGCAGCCAGCACATTGCGGATTTCCGTGTTGGTCAGCGTGGGGTATGCATCGGAGAGCTCTTCAAAGATAGTTTTGTCCATGTGCAGTACATGGTGTTCCTGGTCGTAATAGCCGATTTGTACCTGTGTGCCTAGACTGCAGCTGCCCCGGTCCGGGGTGAGAAGGCCGTTGATCAGCTTCAGAATAGTAGTTTTCCCGGTTCCGTTGTTTCCGATTAAAGCCACCCGCTCCCCCCGCTTGACCTGGAAAGAGAGGTCTTGGAAAAGTGCTTTGCCGTCAAAGGATTTGGCCAGTTCCTGTACCAGCAGCACATCGTTTCCGCTGGTGATCCTGGGGGTGAGCCGGATATGCATGGCATCTGTCTCCATCACAGGTTTTTCCAGCAGCACCATTTTATCCAGCTGTTTTTCTCTGCTCTCGGCCCTGCGGATGGATTTTTCCCGGTTGAAGGACTTGAGTTTGGCGATGACTTCCTCCTGATGCTGGATTTCCTGCTGCTGATTCTGCCAGGCCTTGTACTGTGCTTCCCTTACCTGTGCTTTTTTCTGGCTGAAAGAGGAATAGTTTCCGGTAAAGGTCATGGATTTTCCCTGTTCCAGCTCCACCACCCGGGTGACCACTTTGTCCAGGAAGTAGCGGTCATGGGACACGATCAATACGGCTCCCGGGTAGTTGGACAGATAGGTTTCCAGCCAGACAATGGCATCCATATCCAAGTGGTTAGTGGGCTCGTCCAGCAGCAGGATGTCCGGTTTGTTCAGCAGGAGACATGCCAGAGACACCCGGGTTTTCTGTCCTCCAGATAAGGTGGTAATGGACTTATGAAAGTCATCTTCTGCAAATCCCAGTCCCTTCAGCACGCCTGTCACCTCACTCTGGCAGGCGTAACCGTTGTTCTGTTCAAACTGCTGGGTAAGGCTGGCATAAGTGTTCATCAGCTTTTCCAGCGTTTTCTCATCGGCCTGTTTCATGGCAAGCTCTGTCTGGCGCATTTTTTCTTCCATGTCCAGCAGATACTGCTTTTCTTTTAAGACCTCCTGATAAATGGTACGGCTGCTGTGCATATCCTGGTGCTGGGCCAGATAGCCCAGGGAAGTGCCCTTTGCCATGACAACCTGGCCGCTGTCCGGTTCCAGTTCCCTGCGGATAATGCGCAGCAGCGTGGTCTTTCCCGCGCCGTTGCAGCCGATCAGTGCTGTTTTTTCCCGTTCTTCTATATGAAAAGATACCTGATCTAAAATGGTTTTTTCCCCAAAACTTTTCTGGATATTTTGACAGGTAAGTAACATGTGAGTCCTCCTTCTTGATAGAGCTTGTACCATTATAACGAAAAAGGAGGAAAAATACAATTGATTCCGTGAAGTAAATCACAGGGGGAATTTTAGGATGTGAATCCAGCGGCAGTAATTGACATATCCGATGCTGCTCGATACAATTAAAAATATTTAAGATTTATCTCAATCCCTGATACGCAAAAAGAGCAGATAAAAAGGAGAGACGGCTATGCAGTATATTTTAAATTGTGGGCAGATGAAAGAGGCGGACCGTTATACAATAGAAGAAATAGGAATTCCATCCATGGTACTGATGGAGCGGGCCGCCCTGTCCGTGGTGGAGGAGATAGAACAGGAGGGACGCAGCCCGGGAAAAGTCCTGGTTGTCTGCGGCACCGGAAACAATGGGGGTGATGGGTGGGCAATCGCTCGACTTCTTCACCTAAAAGGTTACAAAGTTTTTGTGGAATGTGTGGGAAACCCGGAAAAAATGACCGCAGAAACCCGAATGCAGTATAAGATTGCCGGGAATTATCAGATTCCTGTTGTCAATAACCCAGAGTACGGGGAATATACTACTATAGTGGATGCCCTGTTCGGCGTAGGGCTTTCCCGCCCAGTGGAAGGAGATTACAAAAGGAAAATTGAAAAAATCAATGCGGGCGGCGCTTTTATATGGAGTGTGGATATTCCATCAGGGATTGATGGAGATACGGGAAAAGTGATGGGAACTGCTGTCCGGGCAGATGCCACAGTGACATTTGCCTTTGCGAAAATCGGACATGTCCGCTATCCCGGCAGAGTGTACACTGGCAGGCTGTGTGTAAAAGATATTGGAATCTATTCCATAGCAAAGGAACGGGACCAGTATGCCTGCTCTCTGGATGAGACAGATGCTTTCGGTATGCTGCACAGAGATCCGGGAGGACATAAGGGTACATTTGGAAAAGTTCTAGTGCTGGCGGGCAGTCATGGAATGAGCGGCGCCGCTTATTTTGCGGGAAGTGCCGCTTATGGGGCAGGGGCAGGCATGGTGAAAATCTGTACTACAGAAGATAACAGACAGATTCTGCAGACACTGCTGCCTGAAGCATTGTACGGTACCTGGGAGGAAGAAGGACTGAGGGAGGCCATGGACTGGTGCAGTGCAGTGGTAACAGGCCCCGGCATCGGCAAGAGCAGAGAAGCAGCGGATATGCTGAGATTGGTGCTGGAGCTTGGCAGACAGCGGAATCTGCCCATGGTACTGGATGCGGACGGACTGAATCTGATTGCCGCCTTCCCAGAGTATCGGGACATGCTTTATGAAAACTGTGTCTATACCCCGCATATGCTGGAACTGAGCCGTATGATGAATCAAAAGGCAGCGGATATGCTGGAACAGCCATTTTCTGTCTTAGAGGAATTTGCAGGCATTTATCCGGGAACTCTTGTCTGGAAAGATGCCTGTACCATCGTCCGGGGCGGCGGGGGAAAAATTTATTTAAACAGGAGCGGAAATGAGGGGATGGCATCTGCAGGTTCCGGCGATGTGCTGGCTGGACTGCTGGGGGGTCTGCTGGCAGGGGAGATGGCGCCGGAGCAGGCGGTTCCCCTTGGTGTCTATCTCCATGGAAAAGCAGGGGACTGCGCAAAGGAGCAAAAGGGAAGTCATGCCATGACAGCCAGGGATATATTAGAAGGGATTTCTCCTGCTGTCAGACGTGCCGCATCAAAGGCAGAAATTTAAAAGGATTTCGGCGGCGTCTTAAAAGACGCCGGTACATAGTCTGGTTTACCAGACATAACAGCCGCCAGGGATTTTTATAGTATACTCCGGAAAAACTTGGGAAATACTATGGTTAAAACATAGGAATCGGAGTGTGAGTTCAGTGATTATTAAAAGAGGAGATATATATTATGCAGATTTGAGACCAGTTGTGGGCAGTGAACAGGGGGGAATCCGTCCTGTCCTGATTATACAAAATGATATTGGAAACAAGCACAGCCCTACGGTGATTTGTGCAGCCATTACTTCTAAGATGAATAAGGCAAAACTTCCCACCCATATTGAAATTGATTCTTCTGAATATGCCATCGTAAAGGATTCTGTTATTTTGTTGGAGCAGCTGCGGACCATTGACAAGAGAAGGCTGAAGGACAAGGTATGTCATTTGGATAAAGGGATTCTGGAAAAGGTAAACCATGCCCTGGGGATTAGTCTGGAATTGCCGGTTTAGGCTACATACTAACTTGACGCCAGTATTCTTGACGGATAGTCCTGAAAATGATACCATAGGAGATAATATATTACAAAAGGAGAGGAACTATGTCAGGACATTCAAAATTTGCAAATATAAAGCATAAAAAAGAAAAGAACGACGCGAAGAAAGGGAAGATATTTACCGTTATCGGAAGGGAAATTGTTGTAGCAGTGAAAGAGGGGGGACCGGACCCGGAGAATAACAGCCGGCTGAGGGACGTGATTGCGAAAGCGAAGGCCAATAATATGCCCAATGATACCATTGAGCGTGGAATCAAGAAAGCTGCCGGAGACGCCTCCGCAGATAATTATGAGTATGTGACATATGAAGGTTACGGGCCAAACGGAATCGCCATCATCGTGGATGCTCTGACGGATAATAAGAACCGGACAGCGGGAAATGTGCGCAGTGCCTTTACGAAAGGAAATGGAAGTATTGGAACAAAGGGCTGTGTTTCCTTCATGTTTGATAAAAAAGGACAGATTATTATCGACAGAGAAGAGTGTGAGATGGATGGAGATGACCTGATGATGATGGCACTGGATGCCGGGGCAGAAGATTTCCAGGAAGAAGAAGACAGTTTTGTAATTCTCACAGAACCGGATTCTTTTGGACAAGTCAGAGAGGCACTGGAAAAAGAGAATATCCCCATGGCCGAGGCGGAAGTCACAATGATTCCCCAGAACTGGGTGGAGCTCACCGATGAGGCGGCAGTCCGCAGCCTGCAGAAAACCCTTGACCTGCTGGAAGACGATGATGATGTGCAGGCAGTTTATCATAATTGGGATGAGTAGAAAATAAGACAAAGACCAGTTATGAGCGTAGGAAAAGCTCTTTTTTGGACATCATAGCATGACCAGAAAGGGGCTTTTTATATATCAGACGCATGGACTTATAAACCAGACACTTTCCGGGAATACTATCCCAGGAGGTGTTTGATATGTGTGAAAAGAAGCAGGAAAATCAGGAAGAACAGAATCTCCTGTCGGATAAAATGGAGAATCTGAAGAAAGAAGAAAGCCAGAACCAGCAGATTGAGGACACGGGCCAGGTGACTCTGGACAATAATGAGGCCAGGTGCCATATCCATCTGCTGACCATCATCGGTGAAGTGGAAGGGCATGAGTCCGCAGCAAACCAGAGTAAGACCACCAAATATGAACATGTGCTGCCCAAGCTGGCTATGATTGAGGATGACGAAAATATTGATGGCCTTCTGGTGCTTTTGAACACAGTGGGAGGAGATGTGGAAGCAGGGCTGGCCATTGCGGAGATGATCGCCTCCCTGAGTAAGCCCACTGTTTCGCTGGTGCTGGGTGGAGGGCATTCCATCGGCGTGCCCCTGGCAGTGTCAGCAGACTATACATTTATTGTTCCCAGTGCCACCATGGTGGTACATCCGGTGAGGAGCAATGGTATGTTTATCGGGGTTGTGCAGAGTTATCGGAACATGGAAAAGACCCAGGACAGGATTACCGGCTTTGTATCCGAACATTCTCATATTACCCAGAAACGTCTGGAGGAACTGATGCTGGATACTTCCCAGCTGGTGAAGGATGTGGGAACTATGCTGGACGGAGAGGAAGCGGTCCGGGAAGGACTGATCGATGAAGTGGGAGGAATCAGCCAGGCTCTGAAGAAGCTTTACGCTCTGATTGAGGAAAATATGGAAAAATGAAGAACCCCAAACGCTCAGACGGCAACCGCAGATATGGAGAAAATTCTGCGGTTTGTTTTTTTATATGTCTTATGATATAATGTCCTTCATAAGACATGCTGAGCGTGCTTACAGAGTGGATGGAGGAAGCGATGAACTTTTTGCAAGCGCTATTGATTGGGATTTTACATGGAGTGACCGCCTTTTTGCCCGTAAGCAGTTCCGGCCATGCAGGTCTGTTGGAAAACCTGTGGAATATACGTGCGCCGGAGAATCTTTTTTTCGAAGTATTATTACATACAGCAGCCCTTTCAGCTGTAATCGTTACTTTCTGGAGTGATATCCGCAGGATTCTGGCGGAGTTTATCCTGATTATCATGGATGTGCTGACAAATATACGGATTTACATAGAAAATAAGAAAAACGGCGGAGAAAAACGTTACCAGAAAATCGGCGGGACCAATTACCGTAAAATGACACTGCTTCTTATGACATCGGTGATACCCATGTCGATTCTCGGTTTTCTCTCCAGAAACCTGGCAGAGATTGCTTTTGGCAGCTTTCCGGCAATTGGCATCGGCATGATGATTTCTGCTATTTTGCTGCTGGTGACGGACAATATATCAGCAGGAGATAAAATCCCCAGGAATATGACATATGACAATGCCATGTGGATGGGGATCTGCCAGGGAATCGCTGTATTTCCCGGTATTTCCAGGGTAGGCATTTCCATGTCCATTAGTATGCTGTGCGGTCTGAATAAAAAAGCAGCAGTGAAATTTACTTTTTTGATGGGTATACCGGCGGCAGCCGGGGCATTGATTTTGGAATTGGGACAGGTGGGCAGGCTGTCTCTGTCAGGCAGACAGATGGCCTATTATATGGCTGGCGCGGTGGCAGCCGGAGTGACAGCTTTCTTTCTCATCAAATATATGGTAAAATATCTGCAGAGAGCAAAGTTTCGTGGATTTGCGTGTTACAGCTTTCTGCTGGGCATTGCAGCCATTGTTTGTAACTTTTTGCGTTAAGGAACTGCGGAGAAACAGCTTTATCTGTTCTGAAATTTTATTTTTTGTGTGAAACAGGAGGAATGGCAATGGCGGCAACTTCTAAGGTTAAGCGTGCTGCGGGTAGAAAAAAGCGTAAGAAAAAAACAGCACAGAACAGTTTTGCCGGTGAAATTATTTTGATTGTGATGCTGGCGGTTTCCATTTTGCTGTTGATCAGCGATTTCGGATTGGGAGGCTTATTGGGAGATACGGTGAGCACTTGCTTTTTCGGAGTTTTTGGCATGGCGTCTTATGTATTTCCTATTTTTTTATTTTTATGTACAGCTTTTTGGGTTTCCAATAAAGAGAACCTTCTGGCTTATAAAAAAATTGCAGCCAGTGTGTTGTTTTTTTGTTTTTTATGTGCTTTGCTGCAGTTATTGATACAGGGAGATACCACTTCTTGGGAAATCAGCCAGTACTACCTTTATTCTTCAGAAGGTCTGGGCGGCGGAGTGGTGGGCGGCGTCATCTGCAAAGGACTCTGTCTCGCCTTCGGACTGCTGGGAGCCTACATTATATTGATTACCGGACTGGTGATTTTTCTGATTGTGATTACCCAGAGATCTCTGTTGGGATTCTGCAGGAAACTGTTTTTTGATACCCGGGAGTCATCCAGACCGGCGAAGAACAAAAAGAGGGTGGAAGCTCCTGTTCAGGGAAAGAATGGCGGGAGAAGAAGCCGCAGGGCAGACGTTTCCCAGCCTGCTCCTTTTCACGTGGAACTGGCGGCTCCTTCCATAGACAGAGGACCTTCCCCAGAGGAAACAGAGCCGGAACCGGAAGCGGAAACGAAGACGAAGATTGAACCAGAATCCAGAACAAAGCAGTCATGTCAGGAGATGTCAGAGCATAAGTCAGTGGAAGAAACAGTTCAGATGTCTTTTGAAATACAGCGGGGCGGCATGAAGGAAGAACCTGTGATGGAGACAAAAGATCTGACGCCGCCTGAAATACCGGAAACACCCGTGTACAAATTCCCTCCCTTTTCTCTGCTGAAAAAAGGAAAGAAATCCAGGGGAGGGGATTCGGACCAGTATCTGAGGGAGACAGCTCAGAAACTCCAGGATACACTGCACAATTTCGGGGTGAATGTATCTGTCACCAATGTGAGCTGCGGGCCCACGGTTACCCGTTATGAACTACAGCCGGAACAGGGGGTAAAGGTGAGCAAAATTGTAGGGCTGGCTGATGATATTAAGTTAAACCTCGCCACTGCAGATATCCGGATTGAGGCTCCCATACCCGGCAAAGCGGCAGTGGGCATAGAAGTCCCCAATAAGGAAAACAGCCCGGTGATGCTCCGGGATTTGATCCAGTCAGCGGAATTTAAAGATGCCGGTTCCACCCTGTCTTTTGCAGCAGGCAAGGATATCGCAGGACAGCCGGTGATTACAGATATTGCAAAGATGCCCCATTTATTGATCGCCGGCGCCACAGGTTCAGGAAAATCCGTCTGTATCAATACACTGATTATGAGTATTTTATATAAAGCCCGGCCGGAGCAGGTGAAAATGATTATGATAGACCCGAAAGTGGTGGAATTAAGTGTATACAATGGAATTCCCCATCTGCTGATTCCGGTGGTGACTGACCCTAAGAAGGCGGCAGGCGCTCTGAACTGGGCAGTGGCGGAGATGACCAACCGCTATAACGCATTTGCAGAGTATAATGTCCGGAATCTGACAGATTACAATCAAAAGATTGCGGAAATCACTGCTTCGCCTGAAGGGGAGCCTCCCCAGAAAATGCCTCAGATGATTATTATTGTAGATGAGCTGGCAGACCTGATGATGGCAGCGCCGGCTGAGGTGGAAGATGCCATCTGCCGTCTGGCCCAGCTTGCCCGGGCGGCAGGCATTCATCTGATTATTGCCACTCAGCGGCCTTCGGTAAATGTAATCACAGGTCTGATCAAAGCCAATATGCCCTCCAGAATTGCCTTTGCAGTTTCTTCCGGTGTAGATTCCCGGACAATTCTGGATATGAATGGAGCAGAAAAACTGCTGGGAAAAGGCGATATGTTGTTTTATCCCCAGGGATATCCCAAACCTGCCCGCCTGCAGGGAGCTTTTGTTTCAGACGAGGAAGTGAGTGCAGTGGTTGATTTTCTGTCGGAAAAGAATCCCAAAGCTGTTTATGATGAACAGATGCACAAAGAGATTGTCACGGCCAGTGCGGTCCAAGGGTCTGCTTCCTCATCAGGGGAGGAGAGGGACTCTCATTTTGAAGCAGCAGGAAAGCTGATTATCGAAAAGGATAAGGCGTCCATTGGAATGCTGCAGCGTGCTTTTAAAATTGGTTTTAACCGTGCCGCCAGAATTATGGACCAGCTGTCCCAGGCAAATGTTGTGGGACCGGAGGAAGGCACAAAACCCCGGAAGGTACTCATGTCTGCACAAGAATTTGAAGAGTATATCGCAAAGAACGCTGAGTAGTCAGCAGTCCGCTGTAGAGTGTGTTTGAAAAAAGTACCTGAAATGAGGTAAAAGTATGAAATGTCCAAAGTGCGGGGCAGAAGTAAAGCCTGGAAGCCTGTACTGCGGTGAATGTCTGCAGGAGATTCACTGGGTTCCGGAATATAATACAGTGGAAACTCTGTTGAATAAGGAAAAAAAGGCAAAAATGCAGATGCTTAAAAAGCAGGCGAAACATTTGGAAGAGCTGAGCAGAAGAACCATGCCCAGTTTGAAAAAACGTGTGTTAGCCTGTCTGGCAGTGCTGTCAGCAGTATGTGTATGCTCTGCAGTCTATTTTTACAGAGAAAATTCTTATTCTGCGCAGTATTCCATGGCACGGGGATTTTATGCCCGGGAACAGTACGACAAGGCATTGGAATATGCAGATAAGGCCATGAGCATTAATCCCAAAAAAGATGGAGCTCCCATTCTTCTGGCACAGATTTTGAAGGAGCAGGGGGATTTGGAGGGAGCTGTTAAAATTCTGGAGGGGAATCTTCGGTATCACACATCCAGCCAGAAGTATTATATGAATTTAATCATGATGTATGAAGAAGCCAGGAAGCCTGATAAAATCAAAAATTTGATTGTGCAGGCGGATTCGGAATTGATTCACAAAAACTTTGCCTATTATCTGTGTCCAGACCCCAAGATATCCCCGGAGACGGGAACCTATGATGAAGAATTAACGGTTGAGGTTCAGGAGGAGGATGGAGTAAAATATTACTATACATTAGACGGCAGCACTCCCACCAGTAAGAGCCCCCGCTATCAGCAGCCGATTTTCATCGGGAAAGGGGTGACAGAACTGCAGGTAGTGGGAGAAAATGTATTTGGCATTACCAGTGACATATTATATAGAAAATATACCGTTCTTGTGGAGGCGCCCGATGCCCCGGATATTATGCCTGAGTCAGGCAATTATGATACAGACACGGAGATTACAGTGGAAATCCCTGACGGTTTCCGGGCCTATTATGCATTTGACGAGTATCCTACAGCAGACAGCACTGAGTACAAAGCGCCTGTTAAGATGCCGCCGGGGGGACATACCTTTTATGCGGTTTTAATAGGCGGCAATGATATAGAAAGTGACGTGGCCAGCCAATATTATTATGTGGGAGACTAATGCAGTATGCGTATCACAATACTTACCGTGGGAAAAATAAAAGAGCCCTATCTCAGAGAAGCTGTCCAGGAGTACAGCAAGCGTCTGGGAAGGTACTGCCGCCTGGAGATTCTGGAAACGGCTGACGAGAAGACACCAGACCAGCTGGAGACAGCCGCAGCGCAGCAGGTGCGCCAGCGAGAGGGAGAGCGGCTTTTGAAGCGGCTTCCGGCAGATTCTTATGTCATTACACTGGAGATTTTGGGCAGGCAGCTTTCATCCGAAAAATTTGCCCAGAAAATTGATAATCTAGCAGTTCAGGGTATCAGCCACATTGTATTTGTAATCGGAGGTTCTCTTGGCCTTGGCAGGAATATACGGGAAAAATCTGATTTTGCACTGAGCTTTTCAGAGATGACATACCCCCATCAGCTTATGCGGGTGATTTTGTTAGAACAGATCTACCGCAGTTATCGGATCATAAATGGAGAGCCCTATCATAAGTAGATATCACAGACAGTGCAAATAAATTTTGCAGAGAAAGGAAGGTACGATGCAGAATAAAACAACACGTTTCATAGTAGTTAGTTTTCTATTGATATCTGTGCTCAGTGTTTTTATCTTTTCTTTTCTGGCATTGTCCATGAACCGGAAAAGTGAGGATACCATCAACGAAATCGGAACCACATATATGTCCAGTATGAGCGAACAGATATCTATGCATTTTGAGACTACGATCAAGCTTCGTCTGTCACAGGTAAAAGCCCTTGTGGATACAATTCCTCCGGCAGAAATGCGTGTGGATGCAGCAAAGGGACAGGAACTCGTATACAATGCCCAGGCCCGCGGTTTTGACTACCTGGCTTTGTATTCCGAAGACGGGGATTTTGAAATGATAGAGGGCAGGACTCTGCATGTGACCGATCCCCAGCCGTTTTTGAATTCTTTTCAAAATGGGGAGGAAAAAGTGGCGGTGGGTACAGATGAAGTCGGAAACGATATTGTACTTCTCGGTGTTCCAGCATCGTATCCCATGAATGGCGGTGAAAAATGCATTGCACTGGTGGCTGGGCTTCCTGTCAGCTATATCAGCGAAACACTTTCCCTGGATCGGGAGGGGACCATGACCTATTCACATATTATCCGCAGGGACGGCAGCTTTGTCATTCACGGATTTAATTCCCGAGAGAGCAACTATTTTGACCAGCTGCGCTCCAGCTGCGCCAAGGAGCATCGGAATGATATGGAGATATATATACAGGGTCTGGCTGGTTCCATGCAGGAAGGCGGCAAATACTCCAGCGTTCTGGAAACAGATTCCGGACGTCAGCACCTGTATTCATCTAATCTGCCTTATACAGAGTGGTACCTGGTGACTGTGATGCCTTATGGGCAGTTGAACGAACAAGTTAGTAATTTAGGACACCAATGGCTGACTATGACGCTGGGGGGCTGCAGTATTATACTTCTGGCTCTGATCTTTGTCTTTTTCAAGTATTATAATTTGACCCGCAGGCAGGTATATGCATTGAATACAGCCCGCCAAGAGGCGGTGTATGCCAATCAGGCCAAAAGTGAGTTTCTTTCCAATATGAGCCATGATATCCGTACTCCCATGAATGCAATTGTGGGAATGACGGCTATTGCCACAGCAAATATTGATGACATCCAGCAGGTACAGAACTGTCTGAAGAAAATCACTTTGTCCAGTAAACATCTCTTGGGACTGATTAATGACGTGCTGGATATGTCCAAGATTGAAAGCGGGAAAATGACGTTAAATAAAGACATTGTTTCCCTGAAAGAGCTGATGGACAGTATTGTAAGTATTGTACAGCCCCAGATAAAAGCTAAAAAGCAGAAATTTGATGTCCTCATCCGGGATATATCGGCTGAAAACGTCTGTTCAGACAGTGTACGGCTGAACCAGGTTATGCTGAATCTGCTGTCAAATGCGGTGAAGTTTACGCCGGAAGGCGGAACCATCGGGATTTCTATGTACCAGGAGGCATCTCCCGTAGGAGATACCCATGTCCGTGTCCATCTCCATGTGAAAGACTCCGGTATTGGAATGGCGCCGGAGTTTCAGCAGAAAATTTATGATTCTTTTACGAGAGAAGACAGCACCCGGGTAAACAAAACAGAAGGCACCGGACTGGGCATGACAATCACCAAGTATATTATAGACGCCATGGAAGGTACCATTGACGTGAAAAGCGAACTGGGAAGAGGAACAGAATTTCATGTAATACTGGATATGGAAAAAGCTTCGGTTCAGGAAATGGATATGGTACTGCCCCAGTGGAAAATGCTGGTAGTAGATGATGACGAGGATATGTGCAGGTCAACGGTGGACTCCCTGAAAGAAATCGGCATTGAAGCAGAGTGGGCCCTTGACGGGGAAAGCGCTGTGAAAATGGTTGAGAAACGGCATCGTTTACATGACGGTTACCACATTATTCTGTTAGACTGGAAACTGCCTCGGATGGACGGTATCACCACGGCTCGGGAAATACGCAGGTGTACAGGGGAGGAGATTCCGATTCTGCTGATCTCGGCTTATGACTGGGGGGAGATCGAAAAAGATGCCAGGGATGCGGGGATTACCGGGTTTATTTCAAAACCTCTCTTCAAATCCACATTGTTTTACGGATTAAAGCCATTTGCGGATAATCAGGTGATTCCGGATGTGCGTGCAGAAGAAAACCAGCCGGAGCTCAGCGGAAGAAGAGTGCTGGTGGCCGAAGATAATGAGCTGAACTGGGAAGTGGCCATGGAATTGCTGAGTGATCTGGGACTGGAATTGGAATGGGCGGAAAACGGCCAGATATGTGTAGAGAAGTTTCAACAGTCTCCTGTGGGCTTTTATGACGCCATTTTGATGGATCTCCGTATGCCTGTGATGACAGGTTTTGAGGCAACCACAGCCATACGTGCCCTGGACAGGGAAGATGCGGACATCCCCATTATTGCCATGACAGCGGATGCTTTTTCTGAGGATATGAAAAAGTGTCTGGAGTGCGGCATGAATGCTCATATAGCCAAACCCATTGATATACGGGAAGTATCCCGGCATTTGAAGAAATACATATAAACAAAAAGTCTTCTATATGCGTTAAAAAACGGGAAGATATGCCAAAGGTAATTTTGGTATATCTTCCCGTTTTTTTATCCCGCGTATGTAAATAAATTATTTCTCTCTCCATTGCTCCTGGCCGTTATTTGACCACACGACCATGTTGCGTCCGTATTCTTTCGCATCATACAGCATGTTGTCTGCAATTTTCAGGAAAGTTTCATACTGGTCGCCCTCTTTGGGAGTCAGGGTGATTCCGCCTATGCTGACAGTAACCCATTTGGCGGTAGAGGGGGCATGAGGCAGGTGAAGGTCTTCGATTGCCTGGCGGATTTTCTTCAGATACTTATAGGAAGATTCCGCGTCATTTCCAATTAGAATCATTACAAACTCTTCGCCGCCGTAACGGGCAAAGAAGTCTGTAGCGCGATGCATATAAGAAGACACTGCTTTTGCCACAGCAATCAGAATCTGATCCCCGGCCGGATGTCCGAATGTATCATTATAAACTTTAAACTTGTCTACATCAATCATACAGATTGTGTATGGAAGTCCAAGCCGTATGGCTTCTCTCCATTTCTTCAGACTTTCGGTGCTGTAGTTCCGCCGGTTGGCGATGCCGGTCAGTTCGTCAAACATAGCCTGACGCCGGAATCTCATCTGGTAACGGAATAATTTAATGTGTGTGTTTACCCGGGCTTTTACGATTACCGGTTTGAAAGGCTTGACAATATAGTCCACCGCTCCCAGGGAAAGCCCCCGTTCTTCGTTCCGCTCGTCATTTAAACAGGTAATCAGTATGACGGGGATATACTTGGTCAAAAAAGTTTCCTGCAACTGTTCCAGAATCAGAAACCCGTTAATATCCGGCATGATAATATCCAAAAGAATGAGAGAATAGACTCCGGATTTTGCATTCCGCAGACCGTCCTCTGCCGTATGGCTGACGGTGATTTCATAATCATTTTCCAGAATCTGCTTTAAAGCCTCAGCCTGCAGATGGCTGTCATCAATAATCAATATCTTATCCATAATTATACTCCACCCCATATTATGTGTTTGAACTGGTGCCTGTATCATTAATTATCAAGAAATATACTTTATATAAATTAGCCTATATAGTATATAAGTATATACGTTATTCTATACAAATGCAATCATTTTTTACAATGTTTCTCATGCGGCCCCCATTGACAAAGAAATTAGAAATTGGTAAAATTAAAAGGAAATTTATAAAGAACCGATGAAAGGAAGAATAGCCAGTGAAACAAAGAGTACTGTCCATTTTAGTAGATAATACGGCGGGTGTATTGAGCCGGGTCGCAGGCTTGTTCAGCAGGCGGGGATATAACATCGACAGCATAACGGCAGGAGTGACCGCTGACCCCAAATTTACCAGGATGACCGTGGTGGCATCGGGAGATGAGCTGATTCTGGAGCAGATTACGAATCAGTTATCCAAGCTGGTGGATGTTCTTGATATTAAAGTCCTGGAACCGGAGAAAAGTGTAAACCGGGAGCTGCTTCTGGTGAAAGTGGCGGCAACTGTTGAGGAAAGGCAGAATGTGATATCCATTGCCAATGTGTTCCGGGCAAATATTGTGGACATTGGGCAGAAATCGCTGGTGATCGAATTGACAGGAACCAGGAATAAATTAGAGGCTTTTATCAGTCTGCTGGAAGGATATGAGATTTTGGAGCTGGCCAGGACTGGTTTGACAGGGCTTTCCAGAGGGGCGGATGACGTCCGTTTCCTGAAGTAGCATTCTATCTTCTTTTTCACCAAGCTCTTACATGCAACAGAAAAAACTATTTAGCAGGAGGAATGAAACAATGGCAGCAAAAATTTACTATCAGGAGGACTGTAATCTTTCTTTGTTGGAAGGAAAGACGATTGCGGTGATCGGCTACGGCAGCCAGGGACATGCACATGCCCTAAATGCGAAAGAGTCTGGGTGTAAAGTGATTATTGGCCTTTATGAGGGAAGCAGATCCTGGAAACGTGCAGAAGAACAAGGATTTGAAGTATATACAGCTGCTGAGGCGGCAAAGAGAGCAGATATCATCATGATTCTGATCAACGATGAAAAACAGGCTGCAATGTATAAAGAATCCATTGAACCCAATCTGGAAGAAGGAAATATGCTTATGTTTGCCCACGGTTTTGCAATTCACTTCGGGCAGATTAAGCCTCCGGCAAATGTGGATGTATCTATGATCGCTCCAAAGGGACCGGGGCACACGGTGAGAAGCCAGTACCAGGAAGGAAAAGGAGTTCCCTGTCTAATCGCTGTACAGCAGGATTTCACAGGCAAAGCCCATGATCTGGCTCTGGCATATGCACTGGCCATCGGCGGCGCGCGCGCAGGGGTTCTGCAGACTACATTCCGTGAGGAGACAGAGACGGATTTGTTTGGTGAGCAGGCTGTGTTATGCGGCGGTGTAACCGCTTTGATGAAAGCAGGATTTGAAGTGCTGGTGGAAGCAGGCTATGAGCCGGAGAGTGCATATTTTGAGTGTATCCATGAGATGAAGCTGATTGTGGATTTGATCTTCCAGAGCGGTTTTGCCGGTATGCGTTATTCTATTTCCAATACAGCAGAATATGGAGATTATATCACAGGGCCGAAGATTGTCACAGAGGAGACCAAGAATACCATGCGGCAGATTCTCAAAGATATTCAGGAGGGAACTTTTGCCCGCGACTGGCTGACAGAGAACCAGGTGGGCTGTCCCAAATTTATGGCTAAGAGAAGAATTGAGGCCGGTCATCAGTTAGAGACTGTGGGAAAAGAACTGAGGAAGCTGTACAGCTGGAATAATGAGAACAAGTTGTTAGACAATTAATATGGGGATTTAATCAATGATACCTGCAGAGAGAAATGTAGCTGTCTATGTAATACTTACAATTGTGACCTGCGGCATATTCGGTATATACTGGATGCTTGTTTTGAATAATGATTCACTGGAGGCAGCGGGGGAAAGCGGCACCAGCGGAGGCATGGTGCTCCTGCTGACCGTGGTGACTTGTGGTATATATGGGATTTACTGGGCTTATCAGCTGGGACAGAGGATCGACCGGATTAACAGCAGAAGCGGAAGATATACAGATAATTCAGGGCTGCTGTACCTGTTACTGCAGATATTTGGTTTGGGGATTGTGACCTACGCAGTAGCTCAGAGCGAATTGAACCGGTATTATGCGTCCTTTGGATCTTCACCCTATTGATGTGCAGAATCAGGACTGCACGGTAACTTTTAGACAAGGAGAATGGTATGAAAAACTTAAAAATCGGAAAGAAATTACTGATTACATTTGGTACAATCATTGTATTGTACCTGATAACTGTTGCGGTGTCACAGCTTAGTATGGCTGAAATCGGCAACAGTCTGGAAAATTTTTATAAGGAAAATTATCAGGTCAGTACATATACAATGGATATGCGCAGGGCCGGACAGAGATGTATGAAGGACATGTCTATCAGTTTCTTTACAGACGATGGGCAGAAAGCCCGGGAAAGCCTGGAGGACGCACGCAGCGAGATAGACTATTTTCTGGAGCTGCTGGACAAGACGACTAAACTTTACCCGGATGGAAAGGCTTTACTTAACGAGATTCAGTCCCTGATGAGTCAGGCAGATGAGTATTTGAATCAGATTATCAGTATGCAGGACCAGAAAACTGAAGCAGAGGCAATCTACCTTAAATCCTATGAGCCGATTATGGAACAGGTAAACAACAAGCTGATAGAACTGCAAGGTACACTTGATGATTTGAACGAGAAGACCATGCAGTCCTCCAGCAGAATCCAGCTGGCAGTGCAGATTGCAGTTATGATTATAGCGGTGATTGCACTGTTGATTACCCTGTGGCTGTCATCAACTGTGACGAAAGGTCTGAAAGGCCCCATAGAGGAGATTGAAAATGCTGCTATACAGATGGCTGAGGGCCATCTTGATGTGGAAGTCAATTATGAGTCGAGAGATGAACTGGGTGTTTTATCAGAAAATATCCGTCATCTAGCAGATACACTCAAGTCTATTATTACAGATGAGTCCCAGATGCTCAAAGAAATGGCTTCCGGTAACTTTACTGTAATGAGCGGTGCGGTGGATTATTATGTAGGAGATTTTGCAGATATTCTGGAATCTCTCCGCACAATCCGTGGGAATTTAAGCGATACGCTTTCTCAGGTGAATCTATCAGCCGACCAGGTGGCTTCTGGGTCTGTACAGGTATCGGACGGTTCTCAGGCGTTATCTCAGGGAGCTACGGAGCAGGCTTCTTCTGTTGAGGAATTGGCTGCCACGATTACAGAAATTTCTTCTCAGGTGAAAGATAACGCTCATAACGCAGAAGAGGCCAGCCAGGCTGCTGAACGTGTGGGCGGAGAGATGGCTGCCAGCAACGAGAAAATGCAGGAAATGATCGGCGCCATGGAAGACATCAGCAAGAGTTCCAGCGAAATTGGAAAGATTATTAAAACCATTGAAGATATTGCATTCCAGACGAATATTCTCGCCTTGAATGCGGCGGTGGAAGCTGCCAGGGCAGGTGCTGCAGGAAAGGGATTTGCAGTAGTGGCAGATGAAGTGCGCAGTCTGGCATCCAAGAGTGCCGAGGCTAGTAAAAATACTTCGATTTTGATTGAAAATTCACTGCAGGCTGTGGAACGGGGAACCTCCATTGCAGGTGAAACGGCAGAGGCTCTTACACTGGCGGTGGAAGGGGCTCAAAATATTACTTCAATTGTCAACAAAATTTCCACAGCTTCCAATGAACAGGCCCAGGCTATCGCCCAGGTTACAGAGGGTGTGGATCAGATTTCAAGCGTGGTACAGACAAACTCCGCTACGGCGCAGCAGAGTGCGGCGGCCAGTGAAGAATTGTCTGATCAGGCACAGATACTGAAAGACTTCGTAAGCAGATTCAGAATCAGAAATTAATATGTATCTGGTGATTGGAACAAGGAGGAAGAGTAAATGGGAATGACAATGACCCAGAAGATACTCGCTGCCCATGCCGGTTTGGAGAGTGTGGAGGCAGGGCAGTTAATTGAAGCAGATTTAGATTTGGTGCTGGGAAATGATATTACTTCCCCAGTGGCAATCCATGAAATGGAACAGATGACAGTGGATACTGTTTTCCACAAAGACAAGATCGCCCTGGTGATGGATCACTTTGTACCAAATAAAGATATTAAGTCGGCTCAGCATTGTAAATGTGTACGGGAATTTGCACACAAACATCAAATTACTAATTTTTTTGATGTGGGAGAGATGGGAATTGAACATGCTCTTCTTCCGGAGAAGGGGCTGACTGTTGCCGGAGACGTGGTCATTGGTGCAGATTCTCATACCTGTACATACGGTGCGCTGGGAGCATTTTCCACAGGTGTGGGCAGCACAGATATGGCCGCTGGCATGGCTACGGGCAAGGCATGGTTTAAAGTGCCGTCTGCTCTGAAATTTGTGTTGACGGGTACACTGCCCAGATGGGTCAGCGGTAAAGATGTGATTCTGCACATTATTGGCATGATCGGTGTGGACGGGGCATTGTATAAGTCTATGGAGTTTGTGGGAGACGGAGTGTCCGGACTGAGTATGGATGACCGCTTTACCATTGCTAATATGGCCATCGAGGCAGGAGGAAAGAACGGAATTTTCCCTGTGGATGATAAGACAATCGAGTATATGCGGTCTCATTCTAAGAAAGAGTTTACGGTATATGAGGCAGATGCAGATGCGGAGTATGACCAGGAATATGTCATTGATCTTGGAAAACTGGAGCCAATGGTTGCTTTCCCGCATCTTCCGGAAAACACAAAGGGCATTTCCCAGATAGGAGAAGAGATAGCCATCGACCAGTCTGTAATCGGTTCCTGTACCAACGGCCGGATGGAAGACCTCCGCTGTGCTGCCAATATCCTGAAAGGGCGTAAAGTAAAAAAAGGTGTGCGCTGTATCGTAATACCGGCTACCCAGGAGATTTATCTGCAGGCGATAGAAGAAGGTCTGGTAAAGATATTTGTGGAGGCGGGGGCTGTAGTCAGCACTCCCACCTGCGGTCCTTGTCTGGGGGGCTATATGGGAATTTTGGCAGAGGGAGAGAGGTGTATCTCCACCACAAACAGAAATTTTGTCGGCCGTATGGGTCATGTGGAATCTGAAGTATATCTGGCAAGTCCGGCAGTTGCCGCCGCCAGCGCAGTGACCGGAAAAATATCCGCACCTGCAGAAATTGTGACAGGAGGAGCTGGAAATTGAGGGCAAATGGAACAGTTTTTAAGTATGGTGACAATGTAGATACAGACGTGATTATTCCGGCCAGGTATCTGAATTCTTCTGATCCTGCAGAGCTGGCTGAACATTGTATGGCAGATATAGACCCGGAATTTGTGAAAAAAGTCCACAAAGGAGACATTATTGTGGCGGATAAGAATTTCGGCTGTGGTTCTTCCAGGGAACATGCGCCAATTTCGATTAAGGCTTCGGGAATCAGCTGTGTGATTGCAGAGACTTTTGCGCGGATTTTTTACAGAAATTCTATCAATATCGGACTTCCGATTATTGAATGTCCGGAAGCGGCCCGTTCCATCGAAGATGGAGATCAGGTGGAAGTGGATTTTGACAGCGGAAGAATTTACAACCGCACAAAGGGAACAGAATTTCAGGGGCAGGCTTTTCCCCCGTTTATGCAGAACATCATAGAGGCCGGAGGTCTGGTAAATTATATCAATAAAAAATAAGAACATATCATTTATATGACAGAAAAAAGGTCCTGGGAGAATATTTTCATTCTCCCAGGACCTTTTTTCTGTATGATGGCAGAGCCCGTCGTAAAATTCATTCCACCCACTCCGTCACATGTATTCGGAAACTTTCATACTCCACCTTTGCATGGGGGATCAGGTATCCGCCGTGCATCAGGGCAGAACCGGGATATTTCACACCGTCTATCAGATATATTTTATCTTCTTTTAAACCTTTCAGCTTCATGCAGCAGCGGGAAGCATTTGGCTGTACGTGCAGGGCAACAATGCACAGCAGCGCTTCACTGCCATCTTCTTTCACAAATTCCCATCCATGGTAACTGGGGTAATCATCTGGGTTTGTCAATCGGTAGTAGAGACCATCCTGAATCAAATCGTAATATTTTTGAAATTCTTTAATTTGTTTTTGGATAACAAGTCTGTCTGTCTTTGTTATTTTACCGGGGTCCAGCTCGTAGCCGAAGGTGCCAGCCATGGCCACGGCTGCTCTGGTTTCCAGGGGAACCATTCTTCCTGTCTGCTCATTGGGACAGTGGGAGACATGGGCGCCTGCCGTGCTGATGGGATAGCCGAAAGAAGTTCCATATTGAATGGACAGGCGTTCTATGGCATCGGTATCGTCGCTGCACCAGATTTGGGGTGTGTAGTACAGCATACCGGCATCGAAGCGTCCGCCGCCGCCGCTGCATCCCTCTAACAGCAGATTGGGGTAACGTGCAGTGAGTTTTTCCAGCATATCATAGAGTCCCAGTATATAGCGGTGGGCTGTTTCACCCTGCCTTTTGGGTGGAAGCTTGGCACTGTAAATGTCGGAAATGCTCCGGTTAAAATCCCATTTCAGGTATTCGATTTGCGCAGAATCCAGTACTTGACAGATTTTACCGAAAATGTGTTCCCGTACATCCTCCCTGGAGAAGTCCAGCACAAGCTGATAACGGCTGCGGGTAGGGGCTTTCCCCGGGACTTTTAACGCCCAGTCCGGGTGTTCCCGGTACAAATCACTGTCCTCATTGACACATTCCGGTTCAAACCAGATGCCAAACTGCATGCCCAGGGCGTGAATTTCATCTGATAATTCTTTCAATCCGCATCCAAGCTTGTTTTCATTCACATACCAGTCACCCAGACCAGATATATCCTGGCTGCGCTTCCCAAACCATCCGTCATCTAAGACAAATAATTCGATTCCCAGCTGAGCGGCTTTTCTGGCCATGTTCATCAGCTTTTCCGCGTTAAAATCAAAGTATACGCCCTCCCAGCTATTGAGAAGTATAGGGCGTCTCGCGGTTTTATAAGCTCCCCGGCATAGATTATGACGGTAAGCTTTGTGGTAAATCTGTGATAATGCGTTCATTCCCTGTCCTGAGTAAGCCATGGCAGCTTCCGGTGCATAGAAACAATCTCCTTTGTACAGGCAGTAACGGAAATTATCTGGGTGGATACCCATGAGGACTCTGGTCTGGGAGTACTGATCCTTATGGGCTGCCGCCAGGAAGTCCCCGCTGTAGAGAAAGGAAAAACCGTAACAGTCTCCCGTATCTTCGCTGGCCTGACGGCTGGTGAGGAGGAAGAAGGGATTATGCTGGTGGCTGGAAGCGCCCCGGGTGCTTCCAATGGCCTGTGTGCCATAAGTGACAGGAGTTCTCTGATAAGTACGCTCTTTTAAGTGGCGGCCCCAGAAAGTGTGGAGATCATAATCACCATGCTGAAAATCCACACAGACACTGGATATCTGTTCCAGATATAAAGGGTCGCCCCCGCGGTTCTCCACACATACGCTGCGGGTGATCAAATCCAGATTTTCCATGACACCATAATAGAGATGTACATAAAATACTTTGCGGGAATCCTCCAGAGTAATAACCAGCGTGTGGGCGGCTGTTCCGGGGGAATCATACAGCGCAGGCAGACCGGGCAGGGAATACTTTCCTTCCCGAATCTCGTGGCGGACATAGCGCAGCTCGCAGCCGCCGGCCCCGTCAGCATACTGTACTTTCAGTGCAGTGGAGCGATAGTCTCCGCTGCCGTAGACAGGATATTCCTGGGGAAGGGCGTCCAGTGAATAGAGCCGGTTATCTCCCACATCATAAGGATTCCCGGAAAATCCGTGATCTGCATAAGTGATCAGATAAGAGTAATCAAACGGAATTCCTTTCCTTCCATAATAAGTATGAAGTAAAACTCCGTGTTCATCTACTTTCATCTGATACATGCTGTGGCTGGTCTGTAAAGTAAAGACGGAATTCACTTGATCAAATATGATTGCCATATGTTACTCCATTAATATGTGTAATGATTGTAAATTGCTGCATTAGATATTTTGCACGATTTTATGATATATTTCAAGGGGTTATTTATATTTTTTGAAAGAATTCCAGCATTGCCATGAAAAGGATTGCGTTGATATTTTTTCTGTGTTAAAATAATATCACTAAACGAATCTGATGATTAATAATATTAGGAATTGGGGAATGAACATATGTTGCCACAAAAAAAAGTATTGGTAGTGGAGGATAATGAGCTCAACAGAGAGATATTGTGTGATATATTGTCTCCGGAATATGCGGTTTTACAGGCAGAGAACGGACAGGCTGCACTTGATGTGCTGAAAGAAAACGGAGAGTCTATATCTCTGATTTTATTGGATATTGTCATGCCGGTTATGGATGGATACAGTTTTCTTTCTCATATGAAAGAGAATTCTGCGTATTCAGTAATTCCTGTAATCGTTACTACACAGAGTGACAGTGAAGCAGATGAAGTTGCAGCACTGTCCCACGGTGCGACAGATTTTGTATCGAAGCCATATAAGCCTCAGATTATTCTACACAGGGTAGCCAGTATTATTCACCTCCGGGAAACGGCAGCTATGGTGAACCGGGTACAGTACGACCGCTTGACAGGGCTTTATAATAAGGAATTTTTCTATAATAAAGCGAAGAATATGCTGCTTCAGCATCCGGATAAAAAATATGAGATTGTATGCTCTGATATAGAGAACTTTAAATTGATCAACGATATATTTGGGATTCCTGCCGGTGACCAGCTCCTCCGCGAAGTGGCCAGCGTCTACAGAAGACTGGTGGGCGATAAGGGGATCAGCTGCCGCCTTAATGCAGACCAGTTTGTATGTCTGGTGGAACATCACAGAGAGTATGATGATGAGATTTTTCAGAATGCAGACGAGCAGATTCATGCTCTGGCCAATATGAAAAATGTGATTATGAAGTGGGGAATTTATACAGTGGAAGACAGGTCCCTCACGATTGAACAGATGTGTGACCGGGCTTTTCTGGCTGCACGCAGCATTAACGGCCAGTATGGCAAATATTTTGCCATGTTTGAGGATGAAATGCATGACAGCCTGGTGCGTGAACAGGCCATTACAGATGTTATGGAACGGGCGCTGGAAGAAGAACAGTTCGAGATTTATCTTCAGCCCCAATACCAGATCCGCGGCACGAAGCTGGCAGGGGCAGAGGCTCTGATCCGCTGGAATCATCCGGAGTGGGGCTTCCAGTCACCAGGGGTGTTTATACCGCTTTTTGAGAAGAATGGATTTATTACTAAGCTGGATCAGTATGTATGGAGCAGGGCATGCAAAGTTCTGAGAGAATGGGAAGACAAGGGATATCCGCCTATTTCTGTGTCAGTGAATGTGTCCAGGGCAGATATCTATAATGTGGATCTTCCGAAAATTATGACAGAACTGATCAAAGAAAATAATCTGTCGCCGGACAGACTCCATCTGGAAATCACAGAGAGTGCATACACTGAGAATCCCGTTCAGATTGTGGAGACTGTGACACAGCTGCGGAAACTGGGATTTGTGGTGGAGATGGATGACTTTGGAAGTGGATATTCTTCGCTGAATACCTTGAACAATCTTCCCATCGATGTGCTGAAGCTGGATATGGAATTTATCCGCAGTGAGACTGCCAAGCCGGCCTCTCAGGGGATTCTGCGCTTCGTGATTGATCTGGCCCACTGGATTAAGCTGCATGTAATTGCAGAAGGTGTGGAGACGAAAGAACAGCTGGAGCGGCTTGCCAATATTGATTGTGATTATGTACAGGGATATTATTTTGCGAAACCTATGCCGTGCGGCGAGTTTGAAAATCTTTTAAAAGAGAGTATGGAGAAAGAGGGCGGAACAATTTAAAAACCGGGTAGTAATTTTTGCTAAAAAGTGATAACATAGAAACAGCTACACTTATAAATATCTAGATTAGGAGGACCACACACATGGCAGCAAGAGGCAGAAAGCGGAAATATATGTCGCTGGAAGAAGAATTAATTGCTTTGAAAGAAGAAGTTAACGAGTGCGAAGAACAGATGAAAGAACTTACAAATAGAAAAAAGGAATTGAAACAGCTGATTGAGAAAAAACAGATGGAAGCTCTTTATAAAGCGGCCATGGAGTCTGGAAAGAGTATTGAGGAAACGATTTCTTTAATCAACGGGAATAAAGAAGAAAATTTTTAGGAATGAAAACCGCTATGGAAATAGAATTATGATTCCGTAGCGGTTTATTTCTATCACTGTGTATACAAGATTAGACAAGGAGGTTATGGGGATATGGCTGGATTGACCATTGGAAGCCACATATCATCTGCTGGAGGCTATGAAGCAATGGGGAAAAGGGCTGTGAAAATGAATGCCAATACCTTTGCGTTTTTTACCAGGAATCCCCGGGGAGGGAAGGCGAAAGAGATTCAGCAGGAGGATGTTGAGCGGTATAAAGAAATTTCCAGGCAGCATGAATTCGGGAAAATTGTGGCGCATGCACCATATACCATGAATGCATGTGCGGCAAAAGAAGATCTGCGGGAATTTGCAAAAAATATTTTGACAGACGACCTGAAGCGTATGGACTACATTCCCGGGAATTATTATAATTTCCACCCCGGCAGCCATGTGGGACAGGGGGTCCAGACAGGGATCGAAAAAATTGCCCAGGTTTTAAATGCAGTTTTGAAGCCTGAGTGGAACACCACAGTTTTACTGGAAACCATGGCCGGAAAAGGCACGGAAGTTGGAGGGAATTTTGAGGAAATCCGCCAGATTATGGATTTGGTGGAATGCAGGGAAAAACTGGGTGTCTGTATGGATACCTGCCATCTGTGGGACGGTGGATATGATATCGTTGGCGGTCTGGACGGCGTTTTGGAAGAATTTGACCGTGTAATCGGTCTGGAACATCTGAAAGCAGTTCATTTGAATGACAGCAAAAATCCGCTGGGCAGCCACAAAGACAGGCATGAAAAGATTGGTGAAGGCCATATCGGATTGGATGCTCTGGCTGCGGTGGTTCAGCATCCCAAACTGCGGCATCTGCCCTTTATTCTGGAGACACCCAATGATGAAGCGGGATGGGCGGAGGAAATCCGCACTCTGCGGGATATCTGCGGGAATGATTTTTAAAATACTCTTTAGACACCCATCTGACATATGGAGAAAAAGCCATGGAAGAATTTTGGATTACACAATCTGTTTATTTACTGAGGATGTCCGGTGCGGTAATCAGCGGATTTCTCATTGGATATGAGCGGGAGAGCAGTCTGAAAATGGCTGGTGTCCGGACTCATGTGATTGTAGCACTGACAGCAGCGCTGATGATACTCATATCCAAATACGGATTTCAAGATGTTCTTGGAATACCAGGCTACCGCCTGGACCCTTCCCGTATTGCTGCTGGTGTGGTGACGGCAGTAGGTTTTCTGGGCGCCAGTGTGATTTTTACCCATGAGATGAATATAAGCGGACTGACTACGGCAGCGGGTATGTGGGCTACGGTGGGAATTGGCATGGCATTTGGGACGGGGATGTATGTTGTGGGCATTGCCACAACGATGATCGTTTTGTCACTGCAGTTTATTTTCCATAGAAACTTCAAACTTTTTCAGACAACGAAGGTGGAACAGATTATTTTGAGCGTGAAGGACACCGAAGAGGTGGACAGAATCCTGGAAAGACTTTTTATGGAAAAGAAAATTAAAATTGCGAATATCCATGCGGAAAGGACAGAAGACGACAGACTGCTGCTGAAACTTTATGTAAAATTTCCAGCTGGTTACCAGTTGAATGATGTGATGCACTTTCTGGATGAAATGCCGGAAATTGTTTCCATTGATATTTGAGAGCAGCCGCCATGTTGGCGGCTGTATTTTTATGGTATAGGAAATTTATGATAAAAATAGAACAGTAATACCCTTGTAAATATTCCGGTCATTTGATATAATACCCATAGGTTAGTTAAAACTAACATATAAAAAATGAAAGAAGGGATAATCATGAGTGTAGTAATCATTGGAGGACATGACCGGATGGTCTGTAATTATAAAAATATCTGTAAGCAGCATAAATGTAAGGCAAAAATCTTTACACAGATGCCGGGAGATTTTAAAAAGCAGATTGGAAATCCTGATTTATGCGTGTTGTTTACCAACACTGTTTCCCACAAGATGGTCAAATGCGCGGTAGAGGAGGCGAAAAAGAAAGAGGCAGATGTGGTCCGCTGTCATAGCAGCAGCGGTTCGGCATTGAAACAGATTCTGGAAGAATACTGTGCCTGATTTTCAGCTGGTATTCCGGCAGGGCGGGTATTTAAGCTATTGTCAAGAAAAAACACTTGACAACAAAGCTGTCCTGGGTTATGATAGGCAAGGTGATTTGCGGATGGAAGAAATTTTGATGCAGACTTTGCTGTTTGACTTTTACGGGGACCTGCTGACTGACAAGCAGAGGCAGGTGTATCAGCAGGTTGTGCTGGATGATTATTCTCTCAGTGAGACTGCCGAGCAGCTGAGTATCAGCAGACAGGGCGTCCATGATATGATCCGCAGATGCAGGAAGATTCTGGATGAGTATGAGAGGACACTGCATCTGGTGGAGCGGTTTATGAAGATCAGGGAACAGGTGCATCAGATTCAGAAACTTGCCAGAGAACATGAAATCGGGGAAATAGAAGCCATTGCAGGCAGAATCCTGGATGAATTGTAGCTGTAGATTAAGGAACTGTTAAAATTTCGCGGCAGTTCCTAAGGGAGAAAGTGCATGGCCTTTGAAAGTTTAAGTGAAAAACTGCAGAATGTGTTTACAAATTTAAGACGCAAGGGAAGACTGACCGAGGCGGATGTAAAAGCCGCTTTGAAAGAGGTGAAACTTGCTCTGCTTGAGGCAGACGTGAATTTCAAAGTGGTCCGGCAGTTCGTCAAGTCTGTGCAGGAGCGGGCAATCGGTCAGGACGTAATGAACGGTCTGAATCCGGGGCAGATGGTGATTAAGATTGTCAATGAACAGCTGGTGGAACTGATGGGAAGCGAAACCGCGGAACTGCCTCTGCAGACGGGAGAGATTACCATCCTGATGATGGCTGGTCTTCAAGGTGCAGGAAAGACCACCACCGCCGCGAAATTGGCCGGAAAGCTGAAATCTAAGGGAAAAGTTCCTCTTTTGGCGGCCTGTGATGTATATCGTCCTGCTGCTATCACCCAGCTTCAGGTAAACGGCGGGAAGCAGGGTGTGGAAGTGTTCACAATGGGCGATAAGTTAAGCCCGGTGGATATTGCAAAAGGGGCGGTAGAGCATGCCAAAGCCAATGGCCAGAATGTGGTAATCCTGGATACAGCAGGACGTCTCCATGTGGATGAGGATATGATGCAGGAACTTGCGGATATCAAGAAACATCTTCATGTGCACGGGACCATTCTGGTAGTGGATGCCATGACCGGACAAGATGCGGTGAATGTATCAGAAACATTCCAGGAACGAGTGGGCATAGACGGAGTCATTTTGACCAAGCTGGACGGGGATGCCCGGGGCGGGGCGGCGCTTTCTATCCGGGCGGTGATCGGAAAGCCCATTTTCTATGTGGGGATGGGAGAGAAGCTCACAGACCTGGAACAGTTTTATCCGGACCGTATGGCTTCCAGAATTCTGGGCATGGGCGATGTGATGAGTCTAATCGAGAAAGTGGAATCCCAAATCGATGAGGCGAAAGCCCTGGAAATGGAGAAAAAATTCAAAAAAGCGGAATTCGGTTTTGACGATTATCTGGAAAGCATGCAGCAGATGAAGAATATGGGCGGAATTCAGAGCGTCCTGAGCATGCTGCCAGGAATGGGCGGGAAAATGAAAGAGCTGGAAAGTATGATTGACGAGAAGGACCTGAAGCACAAAGAGGCAATTATTCTTTCCATGACGCCCAAAGAGCGCACCAATCCTTCCCTGCTGAATGTCTCCAGAAAGAAGAGAATCGCCAGAGGATGCGGGCTTGATATTTCCGAAGTGAACCGGATGGTCAAGCAATTCGAACAGGCAAAGAAAATGATTAAGCAGATGCCCGGAATGATGGGCACAAAAGCCGGAAAAAGAGGCGGTTTCAGGCTGCCGTTTTAGAAAAAAGATTATATGGAGGTAAATGAAAATGGTAAAAATCAGATTGAGAAGAATGGGACGTAAGAAAGCTCCTTTTTACAGAATTGTTGTGGCAGATTCCAGATCTCCCAGGGACGGAAGATGTATCGAGGAAATCGGGACCTATGACCCCAACTGCAATCCCAGCGCTTATAAAGTAGATGAAGAAAAAGCGAAAAAATGGCTGGCTACAGGCGCTCAGCCTACAGAAGTAGTGAGCAAAATCTTTAAACTGGCTGGAATTGAGAAATAGAGGACTTTGCAATCAATCATACCGGGGAGGGATATCTTGAAAGATTTGGTGGAAGTAATTGCAAAAGCACTTGTGGAAAATCCAGACGAAGTGGTAGTAACGGAAACCGAAGAAGAAGATACCATCTATGTGGAACTGAAAGTGGGATCTTCGGATATGGGAAAAGTAATCGGCAAACAGGGCCGTATTGCGAAAGCCATACGCACCGTGGTAAAGGCTGCATCATCCAAGACGGATAAAAAAGTTGTAGTAGATATTATGTAGATAAGATAAAACCGGGGCCGTTTCAAAAGAGTTTTTTTGGGACGGCCTTAACTTTAACTATACGTTATTATGAAATGAGGGTTTTACATGGAATCAATGCTTCAGGTGGGGGTGATTACCACCACACATGGAATACGCGGAGAAGTAAAGGTTTTTCCCACAACGGATACAGCCCGGCGTTTTTTGGAACTGAAATATGTATATCTGGAATCGGCAGGGGAATATAAAAAGCTGGAAATCCAGAATGTGAAATTCTTCAAGAAATTCGCCATATTAAAGCTCAGCGGCTTTCACGACATCAATGAAGCCGAAAAATACAAAGGAAAAGAATTGTGGATTCCCCGTGAAGAAGCCCAGCCATTGGAAGAGGACGAGTATTATATCGGGGATTTAATCGGTATGAAGGTGGTCCTGGAGGACAAAAGTTCTTTCGGCGTATTGAAAGACGTGATGGAGACAGGGGCCAATGATGTGTATGTGGTGGAAACCCATGAGGGCCGGGAAGTGCTGCTGCCTGCCATCGGCGAGTGCATCCTAGACATTAATGTGGAGTCAGAAACCATGACCGTGCATCTGATGAAAGGGCTGGTATAGGGGAATCATGAGGTATCACGTATTAACTTTATTTCCGGAAATGGTTCTTGCCGGTCTGCACACCAGTATTATCGGAAGGGCCGCGGACCGGGGCATTATCAGCCTGAATGCGGTAAATATCCGTGATTATGCAGACAACGACTACGGCAAAATTGATGATTATCCATATGGAGGCGGAGCCGGCATGGTGATGCAGGCGGAACCGGTATACCGGGCTTATGAGGCTGTGGCCGATTCATTGGAAAAAAAGCCCCGTGTTCTCCATATGACACCCCAGGGCCGGGTGTTTTCCCAGGAAATGGCTCAGGAACTGGCCCTGGAGGAGGACCTGATTTTTTTGTGCGGGCATTATGAGGGGATTGATGAGAGGGTGCTGGAAGAAATTGTGACAGACCATGTATCCATCGGCGATTATGTTCTCACTGGCGGTGAACTGCCGGCCATGGTCATGATCGACGCCATATCCAGGATGGTGCCCGGAGTCTTGAATAATAAAGAGTCGGCGCAGTTTGACTCTTTTCAGAACGGTCTGCTGGAGTACCCCCAGTACAGCCGTCCCCAGGAATGGCATGGCCGGAGGGTGCCGGAAATTCTGCTGTCTGGCCACCATGCCAATGTGGATGCCTGGAGAGCCCAGCAGTCTTACCTGCGGACGAAAGAGCGGCGGCCTGATTTACTGAAACAGGATAACCATAAAAATATTATGTAAATACAGAGAGGATGAGATAGCATATGGCTCAATTGTGGGGAGGGCGTTTTACAAAAGAAACCGACAAAATGGTGTATGAGTTTAACGCATCCATTACTTTTGATCAAAGACTTTATGAACAGGATATCCAAGGAAGCATTGCCCATGCGTCCATGCTGGCGAAACAGGGCATTTTGACCAAGGAAGAAAAGCGTGCCATTACAGACGGCCTGGAGCAGATTCTGGAAGATGTCAAAACAGGAAAATTAGAAATCAGCGAAAAATTCGAAGACATTCACAGTTTTGTGGAGGCCACACTGACAGAGCGCATCGGGGAGCCGGGAAAGAAGCTGCATACAGGGAGAAGCCGCAACGACCAGGTGGCTTTGGACATGAAAATGTATACCAAGGATGAGACTCTGATGCTGGATGGGCTTTTGCAGCAGCTTCTGCAGACCCTTTTTGGCATTATGGAAGAAAATCTGGACACGTATATGCCGGGCTTTACCCATCTGCAGAAAGCACAGCCTATTACACTGGCTCATCACGTGGGAGCTTACTTTGAAATGTTCAAGCGGGATAGGGGCCGGCTGTATGATATGTACCAGCGGATGAACGTCTGTCCTCTGGGCTCTGGGGCGCTGGCAGGCACCACTTATCCTCTGGACCGGGATTACACAGCAGAACTTCTGAACTTCGACTGTGCCGCGCTGAACAGCATGGATGCCGTATCCGACAGGGATTATTTGATTGAACTTTTATCTTCCTTGTCCACAGTCATGATGCATCTGAGCCGTTTCTGCGAAGAAATCATTATCTGGAATACCAATGAATATCAATTTGTGGAGATAGATGACGCCTACAGCACCGGAAGCAGCATCATGCCCCAGAAGAAAAATCCGGATATTGCGGAATTGATCCGTGGGAAAACGGGGCGGGTTTATGGAGCACTGATGGCGCTTCTTACCACCATGAAGGGAACGCCCCTGGCATATAATAAAGATATGCAGGAAGACAAAGAGCTGGTATTTGACGCCATAGACACAGTGAAGGAATGCCTGGCTTTGTTTACCGGGATGATAGGCACTATGACCTTTCGGAAAGACCAGATGGAAAGGAGCGCGAAAAACGGCTTTACCAACGCCACAGACGCGGCAGATTATCTGGTGAGCCGGGGGGTGGCCTTCCGTGATGCCCACGGCATTGTGGGACAGCTGGTGCTTTACTGTATCGAAAATAATCTGTCCTTAGATGAGATGCCTCTGGAGGCATACAAGAAGATCAGTCCTGTGTTCCAGGAAGATATCTACGAAGCCATCAGCATGAAAAACTGTGTGGAACGCCGTACCACGCTGGGCGCTCCGGGAAAAGACGCCATGAAGGTGGTAATGGGCCTTTACAAAACATATCTGGAAGAAAATTGACAGGGAGAAATAAAGGAGAATGGCAATGAGTGAGAAATTGAAAGTTGGAATTTTAGGCGCAACAGGAATGGTGGGACAGCGGTTTATTTCTTTGCTGGAGGGTCATCCATGGTTCCAGGTGGAGACATTGGCAGCCAGTGCCAGAAGCGCTGGGAAAACATATGAAGAAGCTGCAGGTTCCCGCTGGAAGATGAGCACCCCCATGCCTGAGTCTGTGAAAAAGATGGTGGTAATGAATGTAAGTGACGTGGAACAGGTAGCCGCAGGTGTTGATTTCGTGTTTTCAGCAGTGGATATGACAAAAGATGAGATACGGGCCATAGAGGAGGCTTATGCCAAGACAGAGACTCCTGTGGTTTCCAATAACAGCGCCCACCGCTGGACACCAGATGTGCCTATGGTAATTCCGGAGATTAATCCACAGCACTTCGATGTAATTGAAGACCAGAAGAAGCGGCTGGGAACCAAGAGAGGATTTATCGCAGTAAAACCAAACTGTTCCATCCAAAGTTATGCGCCCGTGCTGTCTGCATGGCAGGAATTTGAGCCCTACGAGGCAGTTGCCACTACATACCAGGCAATCTCCGGGGCAGGAAAGACCTTTCAGGATTGGCCGGAGATGGAGCACAACATTATTCCTTACATCGGCGGAGAGGAAGAAAAGAGCGAGAAAGAGCCCTTGAAATTATGGGGAAAAATTGTGGACGGCGTCATTGAATCTGCAAAAGAGCCTGTGATCACCAGCCAGTGTATCCGCGTTCCGGTACTGGATGGGCATACGGCCGCCGTGTTCGTAAAATTTAGGAAGAAACCCTCCAAAGAGCAGCTGATTCAGGCCATGAAAGATTTCCGCGGCGTGCCCCAGGAATTAAATCTGCCCAGTGCTCCGAAGCAGTTTATCCAGTACCTGGAAGAAGACAATCGTCCCCAGGTTTCCCTTGATGTGGATTTTGAAAACGGCATGGGCGTATCTGTGGGAAGACTCCGTGAAGACACTGTATATGACTATAAATTCATCGGACTATCCCACAATACGGTTAGAGGCGCCGCCGGAGGCGCTGTGCTCTGCGCAGAGACTCTAAAAGCCAAAGGTTACATTACAAAAAAATAGAGATAAAAGAGGATAAAGGCTGGTATTTTATCATATCAGCCTTTATCTGTGTGTCTGGAACGTCTCCTTGACAGCCGTCTCCCCGGCCGCAAGCCATAGGTCCACATCTTCACTGTCTCCAAGAATATGCTGGAATGTACGGTATTCGTCCACAATTCCCTGTCCGTGGGGAACACAGTAAGCGCCTGCATCACTGCCCAGAGCCACCTTTGCCTTCAGGCGGTATGCTGTCCGGATATTTTCTGCAGCTGTCTCCCAGATGGGCCGCAGGGTATCGTCTGGAAAACGGCCGTTTCCCAGCAGATTGCGCACTGTCACCGTTGTGGGAACCCATATGGTATGGCTTTGTGACAGCGCTTTTACCGTCTCCTCGTCCAGGAAATTTCCGTGTTCCAGGCTGTCCACCCCCGCTTCTATGGCAGTCATGGCACCCTGTTTTCCGTTGGTGTGAGACATGACTGCCATCCCTTCCTCGTGGGCGATATGTACCATTTCCCTGACTTCCTCCAGGGATAAGGGAGTGCCGGTCACCTGGCCATGCCGGTCAAAATCCATAAGCCCGGTGGTCATAATTTTGATAAAATCTGCTTTCTGCCCAATGGCTTCTCTCACCAGGCTGTAATATTCTTTCATATTGGAAAAACTGAAACCCACGATTTTCCCATACTGTCCCAGCTTATAAATTCCAAATACAGGCGTCCGGTAAACAATGCCGTATTCCCCCGCCAGTTTTCTGGCCAGGACAGAAGCCTGATATTTATCCCCGCCGTCCCGGATATAGGTGACGCCCCGTTTCTGATATTCCAGCAGATGGGCGCGGATCACCGGTTCACAGGGGCCGTTCTTATGAGTTTTTACCGCAGCCAGGTAATCTGCTCCGTCCATGAAAATATGTTCATGACATTCTCCAAACATGCTGCATTCCTCCTAAAAAGTGGTATATGTACTCTCGAAATCTCTCCTGCTATTTTACCACTAAAAGGGAAAAGAAACAATTCCGGTTGACATACAATCTACAATTTGATATGATAAAAAACATGAACTCGAATCAATTGAAAAACAACATTTGCAAAGAATAAGTGTGAGATAAAAACATGGCAAAATCTTTATACATAGCAGAAAAGCCCAGCGTAGCGCAGGAATTTGCAAAGGCTCTGAAAATCAATGGGGCAAGGCGCAATGGATATCTGGAATCGGAAGATGCGGTTGTCACCTGGTGCGTGGGGCATCTGATCACAATGAGTTATCCGGAAAAATATGATCTGAAATATAAAAGGTGGAGTCTGGATACTCTGCCTTTTTTGCCTGCCGAATTCCAGTACGAGGTGATACCGGCCGTCCAGGAGCAGTATGAAATTGTCAGCGGGCTGTTGAACCGGCCGGACGTGGACACCATCTATGTGTGCACCGATTCCGGGAGAGAAGGAGAGTACATTTACCGTCTGGTGGAACAGATGGCCCAGGTACAGGGAAAAGTCAGGAAACGTGTGTGGATTGATTCCCAGACGGAAGAAGAAATCCTCAGGGGAATCCGGGAGGCAAAAGATCTGTCTGAATATGACAATCTATCCGCATCGGCTTATCTGCGGGCAAAAGAAGACTATCTGATGGGAATTAATTTTTCCAGACTGCTCTCTCTGAAATATGCGGGCAGCATGAGTAATTACCTGCGTTCAGATTATCAGGCGGTTTCCGTGGGCAGGGTCATGACCTGTGTGCTGGGTATGGTGGTCCGGCGGGAGCGGGAAATCCGGGAATTTGTAAAGACCCCTTTTTTCCGTGTATTGGCAGACTTCGCTATGCAGTCCGGACATTTCCAGGGAGAATGGCGTGCTGTGGAGGGGAGCCGTTATTATCAATCCCCTAAATTATATAAGGAAAACGGCTGGAAAAACAGAGAGGACGCGGAAACTCTCATCGGGGATTTGAGCCAGCCCCAGCCCATAGAGGCAGTGGTGCTGAAAGCAGAGAGGAAAAAAGAGAAGAAAAGCCCGCCTCTTTTGTTTAATCTGGCGGAACTTCAGAACGTATGCTCCAAACTGTTTAAAATCAGCCCCGACGAGACGCTTCGTGTAGTGCAGGAGTTATATGAGAAAAAACTGGTTACCTACCCCCGTACAGACGCCAGAGTACTGTCCACTGCAGCGGCAAAGGAGATACGCAGGAATTTGTCCGGTCTGTGCAGCTACAATATCTGCGGGAATATCGCCGGGGGAATCTTAGAGGAAGGCTCCTATACGGCTATTGGAAAGTCCCGGTATGTGAATGACAAGAAGATTACAGACCACTACGCCATCATTCCAACTGGTCAAGGGCTGGGGGCTTTGTCCAGGCTGGGGACCAACTCCCAGAGGGTATATGAAATCATTGTCCGCCGTTTCCTGAGTATCTTTTATCCTCCGGCAGTGTATCAAAAAATCCAGATCACGCTTAAAATAAAAGAGGAGTTTTTCTTCTCCGGGTTTAAGGTTCTGATGGAAGAAGGCTACCTGAAAATAGCCTCTGCATCCTTTGCAAAGCAAAAGAAAGAAGATTCGGCAGAGGGGGAGGAGACCGCCTGCGATGCACAGATGCTGAAGGATCTCCAGGGACTGCGGAAGGGAAGCCGCGTGCCGGTAGAGAAGCTCTTTGTGAAAGAGGGGGAGACCACGCCGCCCAAACGGTACAACTCCGGAACCATGATTCTGGCAATGGAAAATGCCGGACAGCTGATCGAAGACGAGGAGCTGCGCGCCCAGATAAAAGGCAGCGGAATCGGCACCAGTGCCACCCGGGCGGAGATTCTGAAAAAGCTGGTAAACATCAAGTATCTGGCGCTAAATAAAAAAACACAGGTAATTACCCCTACACTTTTCGGGGAAATGGTGTATGATGTAGTCAGCTGCTCCATACGCTCCCTGCTGAATCCGGAATTGACGGCCAGCTGGGAGAAGGGGCTCACCTATGTGGCTGAGGGCACCATTACCCCTGAGGAATATATGGAAAAACTGGAACATTTTATCCGCCGCCACACCCAGGCAGTGATGAACCTGAATAATCAGTATGCCCTGCGCAGTTTCTATGACGCGGCGGCAAATAATTATAAAGGAGCAAAATAACATGAAAGAATATACTATTGAAAAACTTTTAGATTTATCCCATACAGAGGCAGCAGAACTTTTTTCAGGGAAAACATATCCCTGGGAAGTCCTGGGGGAGATCCATGATTTTATTCTGGAGACAGGCAGACAGCTGAATCCGGAAGAATATGAACAGCGGGGAGAACACTTGTGGGTGGCAAAATCTGCAAAAATAGCCGATACCGCCTGTATCAACGGTCCGGCCATTATCGGAGAAGAGGCGGAGATCCGCCACTGTGCCTTCATCCGTGGGGATGTGATTGTGGGTGCAGGTGCAGTGGTGGGAAATTCTACTGAGTTGAAAAACTGCGTGCTCTTCCACAAGGTTCAGGTTCCCCATTACAATTATGTGGGAGATTCCATACTGGGTTACCGGGCCCATATGGGGGCAGGCTCCATCTGCTCCAACGTAAAGTCTGACAAACAGCTGGTGGTGGTGAAGGCAGAGGGACAGCAGATGGAGACAGGCCGGAAGAAATTCGGGGCAGTGCTTGGCGACCTGGTGGAGGTGGGCTGCGGTTCTGTGCTGAATCCAGGGACAGTTATCGGCAGGGAATCCCACATATATCCTCTGTCTTCTGTGAGAGGATGCGTGCCTGGGGGAAGCATCTATAAGCAGGCTGGGGAGATTGTGGGCAGGCGGTAAGCTATATGGGCGGGAAGGGCCTCAATCCGCCAGCGGCATTCCAAAATGAAGAAACAGATTTATGTCGGTTTCTGTATCTGCTTTCAGATATGGAAAAAGCGCCGCCGCAGATACGCCAGCAGCAACAGGTGGGCCGGGTAAAAGATGTAGAACAGATATTTCAGCACAGGTCCTTTCATCCAGCCGCGTTTTCCATTATACAGGGTAATGGGAATCCAGGCGAAAATAGCTTTCCATTCCCAGTAAAGACACAGGGCTCCTGCGAAAAAGCGGGGCAGGGGATAGCTGCGCAGCAGATAGAGGACGGCGATTAGCAGCACGCCCTTATAATCATAGTCCGTGTGCAGCAGATAAGCGGCTCCCATGGCTGCTGCCAGAGGCAGGCACATGAGAGGCCATTTTCCCCAAAGTTTTTCCATGGCCCAGATTGCCAGCAGTCCTAAAAGCAGTGTAAAGAATACATTCTGGTAGTCAGGCACCCACAGCTGGTTTCCGATGAACCAGTTAAAAGGAAGTTCCGAGAGGATTCCAAAAATCAGGAGACTAAAAGCGTAGCGCACCCGGTTTTTGGTATAATAAAAACCTTCCACCAGAAGAAAGCAATAGATGGGAAAGGCAATTCTGCCAATATCCCTGCAGAGCTGGTAGTAAGAGACCCGTTCATCACTCCAATATACCAGCCCATAGCCGAAATGGTCGATGAACATGGTGATTACCGCAATTATTTTCAAAGCGCTGGAGCTGAAAATCTGATAAAACCGAAGGGTATTTTCTTCAGGATTTTGTTTTGTCAAGGGCAGATTCATAGTTTTCTCCTTTAACATTCTATATTCCTATAAACGTTTCTGTCATTTTATAACCGCCCATCATTGTATCATGAAAAGATTTTTTTTTCAATATTGTGGAGACGTAACACATTCCTTGGGAATCAATATCTGTTGTTGACGAATGGATATTCTTTCTATATACTTGGTTTAAAGAGATATATGTGAATATGAGTAGTAGAAATACTCTTGAAAGATTCCAGAAAGGCGGTCAGGAAAGAATATGATGAATACTTTGATTTTTTTATTTTATATGCTGTGTCTGTCTGTCAGCGCTGCGGCTGCGCTGGCAGAATATATATTGTACGGTATCGGTCTTCATGCCATGGCACGGCAGGCTGGCATGGACAACGAATGGCTGGCATTTGTGCCGTTTGCCCGGAAATACCTTCAGGGAAAGCTGGGAGGTCCCATTACGTTAAAGGGAAAAACCATAAAAGAGCCAGGCATATGGATGATACTTCTGCCTTTTGTTATTGGAATTATTACCGGGTTCGTGTCAGGGCTGACAGTGATTCTGGCTGTTGCCGGGATTCTGGCCGGTTCTAATACGATCATTGTCATCCCGCTGACAGGGGTGATGATTCTGGCGGCTCTGATTATTTTTCTGCTGGCTCTGGCGGGCACTGCCGTACTCAATGGACTGCGGGCACTGGTGGATTATCAGATTTTATCCCGCTATTGCCAGGGAAATGTTTTAATCTTACATATTGTATTCAGCATTTGTTTTCCCATGTATGAGGCGGCTGTATTTTTCTATTACCGTAATAAACCCTGCAGGGATTTCCAATGTTCTGACATGTAGCTGACTGCTTCACAAGACCAGGAGGATGACAGATGGAACAGCTGTTGACAGATATTTTTATGAAACACAGAAAAGAATGGCTTCCCATACCACAGTGCCGGTCCGGAGAACGGCTGTATCATTATACGGACTTGAGCGCTTTGAAAGGGATAGTCATGGATCATTCTTTCTGGGTGACAAAGAGTGACTTTTTAAATGACAAATATGAATTTTATTATGCATTTAAGGTGATTCGGAAAGTTTGTGCAAAAATAATTCCCAATCCGCAGAATCAAAAAATTTTCATGCATGTGCTGAAAGAGCGGCTGGAGATTTTTCACGGGAGTATGAAAGACCTGATACTTTCCGGATGGTATGTGCTGTCCTTTTCCAAAGCAAAGGACAGTCTTATGCTGTGGACGGAGTTTTCCCAATCCCAGGGATACTGTCTGGAATTTGATTATAAACGGCTGGCAAAGGGAATCCCGGAGGGCATCCGGCTGGATGGGTATGTGATCTATGATAAGAAGAAACAGCAGGACCTGGTGGAAAAGACCCTGTTCCGCATTCTGGATGAGAAGGATGTCAGCCGGAAAAAATTAAAGGAAAAACTGCTCTCGGAAGACAAAATGATTATTCACAAAGACCTTCAGGGGTTTATGGAAGAATTCTCTGTCTGTTGTTTTGTGTATTCTATGTTTTTCAAAAAGGACTGTTTTTGCGATGAGCAGGAATACCGGTTTGTTTTCTGGGCATTCCATGAGCAGGGCCCCAGGGATATGGTGCCGGTGATTCCCATACATTTCAGGGAAAAGGACCAGTCTCTGATTCCTTATATTATTGTGAATTACAAAGAAGAAGAGAGGAACAATCCCATCTGTTCCATTACAGCCGGACCGAAGATTGACAGCGACCTGGCTGTAAAGGGGATGCAGTATTTTCTCAGGAACGAGAAGATTGTGATACCGGTGAGGGAATCGAAGATTCCTCTGCGGTATTAATCCTCCATCCGGACAGAAATCACAAGGAGATGTAGGAAAATGCCAGACAGAACCATACCTTTTTATAATATTATTTTAAAGTGCAGTGACTATAAGTCTGCACAAATTCGTCTGCCTGAGGGATTTCGTTTCCGAAAGTTTCAGAAGGGGGATGAAAAAACATGGGCTGCATTAGAATGGGAGATCGGTGATTTTGCATCACTGGAGGAGGCAGAACAGTATTTTTTGTCTGTTTACTGCAGCCATAGGGAAGAAATACAGAAGCGCTGTATTTTCGTAGTGGATGAAAAAGACCGGGCCGCCGGCTCCTGCATTGCGTGGCGGGACGAAAAAAATGGCCGGCTGGTATCTTCTCTTCACTGGCTGGTGGTATCCCCTGCCTGTCAGGGAAGAAAGCTGGGCAGAGCCCTCTGTCAGAAGACCATGGAGATTTTTCAGCGCATGGACGGTTTCCCAGTGTATATTCACACACAGCCATGGAGTTACAAAGCTATTCTTTTATATATTCAGCAGGGGTTTCAATTGCAGATAACAGATACTTTTTCAGATTATCAAAATCAATATACACAGGCAATGCATACACTGAAAGAAATTTTAACAAAAGAGCAATATGACATATTGACTGCCCATTCTGTTTAGAAAACTGTGCAGAAACAGTTTTTTATATTGTAGTTTGTAAAAATCAGGAGGAGGCAAGAAGTACATGGAGTATCGTGAGATTTACGAAAAATGGTGCAGAGACCCTGCCATTTCAGAAGAAATCCGCCGGGAGCTGGCGGCTCTGGAGGGGGATGAAGCCGAGATACAGGACCGGTTCTATCAGCATCTCACATTCGGCACCGGAGGACTGCGGGGAATTCTGGGGGCGGGAACAAACCGGATGAATATCTACACAGTCCGCCGGGCGACGCAGGGGCTGGCGGACTATATTTTATCTGCAGGAGGACAAGAACGGGGGGCAGCTATTGCCTATGACTCCAGGCAGATGTCCCCGGAATTTGCCCGGGAGGCGGCGCTGTGCCTGAATGCCAACGGCATCCCCACCTATCTGTTTGACAGCCTGCGCCCTACGCCGGAGCTGTCTTTTGCCGTGAGGCATCTGGGGTGTACCGCCGGCATTGTGATTACCGCCAGCCATAACCCCAGGGAGTACAATGGATATAAAGTATACTGGGAAGATGGGGCTCAAATCCTGCCTCCCCATGATAAAGGGATACAACAGGCGATTAACCGGATTGAAGACTTTTCCCAGGTAAAAATGACAGACCAGGAAACAGCTGTGAAAAAAGGGCTTTTCCACATGGTGGGAAGTGAAATAGACGACCTGTATCTGGAACAGCTGAAAAAGCAGAGCATCCATCCGGAAATCATCCGGCAGGCGGCAGAAAATATGAAAATTGTCTACACACCCCTTCACGGTTCCGGAAATCTCCCGGTCCGCCGTGTTCTGAAGGAACTGGGATTTACTCAGGTGTATGTGGTGCCGGAGCAGGAAGAGCCGGATGGCACCTTTCCCACTGTGGCATACCCCAATCCAGAAGACGCAGGGGCCTGGACCATGGCTCTGGCCCTTGCGCAGAAGGTGGAAGCGGACCTGGTACTGGCCACTGACCCAGACGCAGACCGCTTGGGGGTATATGTGAGAAAAACAGACGGAACTTATGTAAGTTTCACGGGAAACATGTCAGGTGTGATCATAGGAGACTACATTCTGCGGGAACGCACCCGGATGCATACACTGCCAAAACATGCGGCCCTTGTAAAGACCATTGTGACCACAGATATGATAAGAGCTGTATCACAGGAATACGGGGCTTCGCTGGTTGAAGTGCTCACAGGGTTTAAATACATAGGGGAACAGATCCGGTTGTTTGAAGAAAACCATACCTATCAATATGTGTTTGGCATGGAGGAAAGTTATGGCTGTCTGGCAGGGGATTATGCACGGGACAAGGACGCCTGTGTGGCAGTGATGCTGTTGTGTGAAGCGGCGGCATATTACAGACAGCAGGGGAAAAATCTCTGGGACGCCATGCTGGAATTGTATGAAAAATACGGCTTCTATCAGGAGGGGCTGAAGACAGTGACCTTAAAAGGAATCGACGGGGCCAGACAGATTCAGAATATTCTATGGGGGCTGCGGGAAAATCCTCCAGAGGAGCTGGGCGGATGCCGGGTACTGGCTGTCCGCGATTATCAGACAGGAAAGCGTAGAGATATTCGGACAGGAGCCGCCGAAGATACCCGGCTTCCGGTTTCCAATGTGCTGTATTTTGAACTGGAAAACCAGGGGTGGTGCTGTGTGCGGCCTTCTGGCACAGAGCCTAAAATCAAATATTATTTCGGCGTAAAAGGAACCAGTCTAAAAGACGCTGGGAGAAAACTGGAGTTATTGGAAAGAGATTTGACAGCGTTATAATATAGTAGAAACACAGCCAGTCTGCAGGATGATTGCGGACTGGCTGTATTTGTCGTTCATTCGTGTGGGTTATCATAAAATATGCTGTCAGGGGATTGACATACCGAGTATATATGTATATAATAAATATATACAATAGATATGGAAATCACACCTAAAGGAGAAGCTGTTATGAATATTATCATCAGCAATTCCAGCGGCAGACCCATTTACGAGCAGATCACCTCCCAGTTGAAACAGCTGATTTTGACCGGGGAACTGAATCTCCATGATATGCTGCCGTCTATGAGGCTGCTGGCAAAAGAACTGCGCATCAGTGTGATTACCACAAAAAGGGCCTACGAAGACCTGGAAAAAGATGGCTTCATTTATACCGTGGTGGGAAAAGGCAGTTTTGTGGCGGACACCAACCGGGAGCTTCTGCGGGAGGAACATTTGAAACGGGTGGAGGAATACCTGGAAATGGCAGTCAAAGAGGCATGGCAGGCTGGAATATCGAAGGAAGAAGTAAGAGAGATGCTGGAACTATTATTTGAGGAGGCATAGGATGGAAACAACAATTTCTTTAAAAAATGTGACAAAAAAATATGCAGACTTCACATTGGACCACATTACCATGGACATTCCCAAAGGAAGCATTGTAGGTCTGGTGGGGGAGAACGGGGCGGGGAAGACCACCTTGATTAAGGCGATTCTGCAGATGAACGCTATACAGGAGGGAGAGATTCTGCTGGATGGGAAAAGGATGGAAGAGGCCATGCCCCAGTGGAAAGACAGCGCAGGGGTGATCCTGTCAGGGGTGGAGTTCGCCAGCCGGTTAAACGCCAGACAGCTGGGGGCGTGTATGAACCAGATATATGGCCATTGGCAGTCTGAGACTTATGAGAAGTATTTAGCAGATTTTCAGATTGACCAAAACAAAAACATCAAAGACTATTCCAAAGGAATGAAAATGAAGCTGGACCTTGCCGTGGCTCTGTCCCATC
The DNA here is from genome assembly GCA_910587105.1 of uncultured Lachnospiraceae bacterium. Taxonomy (GTDB): domain Bacteria; phylum Bacillota; class Clostridia; order Lachnospirales; family Lachnospiraceae; genus MGBC164599. Next base: position 3,334 of record CAJUMB010000005.1, on the reverse strand, counting down.
AGGCGAAAACCCTGATTTTTGACGAGGCAACCAGCGGTCTGGACCCGGTTGTGCGGGATGACATTTTAGATATCCTTTTGGAGTTTATCCAGGACGAGACACATACCGTGCTGATTTCCTCCCATATTATCAGCGATCTGGAAAAGATAGCCGATTATATTGCTTTCCTCCACAAAGGAAGACTTCAGTTTTATATGAATAAAGATGAACTGTTGTACCAGTTTGGAATTGTGCACTGTACTGCAGATGAATATGGAAATATCCCGGACACTTATGTACAGGGAGTGCGCAGAAATCAGTTCGGATGTGAGGTGCTGGTGAATCATTTAAAAGATTTTCAAAAACGGTATCCGGGATACCATACCGAACGCACATCCATTGAAGATATTATTCTGTTTTACGTGAAAGGAGAAAAAAGATGAAAGGACTGCTGTTAAGAGATCTTTATAACTTAAAATTATATTCCCGCCAATATCTGATTGTGCTGGTCTGTTTCTGTGTTTTCGGTATCGGCATGGATATGCCCAGCTACATGATGTGGATGTCTCTGGTGGTTGGGATCAATTTAAGTTTCGCCGCATTTAACATGGATGAGGCAGGAGGATATGCCTATCTGCTGTCCTGCCCGCTGGACCGTAAATCCTTGATCCTTGAAAAATATCTGACCGTGATTTTAAACGCTGTTATGATACTGGCATATTCTGCCATTGGGGAAGTTCTCAACCATCTGGTTAAAGGTACGGGCACAGAGTCGTGGCTGGCTTCCATTTTCGCAGTCCAGGGAATTTATTTTTTTGTCATGAGTGTTCTGGTTCCGGTGGCATACCGGTATGGTGTGGAAAAGACAAGGATTGTCATGCTGATTATAATTCTGGCGCCTGTAGTGATTATTCTGGTATCGGTAAAGATTCTGGAAGCAGATGCATTTATCCGGATATCCGGTGTTTCCGACAGCTTTTTTGCCATGCTCCCGTACCTCTTTTTTGCAGTGTGCCTGGTCATTTTCGGCTGTTCTTATTTGATATCTTTCAAAATTTTCCAAAAAATGGAGTTTTAATCCCCCTGTTTTCTTTCTTAATTTTCCGGTTAAATTTTAGCTGGACTATTCTGGGAATTTATGAGAAAATAAAAAAGAAACTCAATTTACTATTGAAAGGAGTTACAAAATGATTTATTCACAGGAAATAGAAATGATGTGTCCAGTGGCACAGGGTGTGAACCACGGAGCAGCGCCAATCCCTGAAGAAGCAAAGTGGGTAAAAGCAAAAGAAGTCAAAGATATCTCCGGATTCACCCACGGCATTGGCTGGTGTGCACCACAGCAGGGTGCCTGTAAGCTGACTTTGAATGTAAAAGACGGTGTCATCCAGGAAGCATTGGTAGAGACCCTTGGATGTTCCGGTATGACCCATTCTGCAGCTATGGCATCTGAAATACTCCCGGGAAGGACAATTTTGGAAGCTCTGAATACAGACCTGGTATGCGATGCAATCAATACAGCCATGAGAGAGCTGTTCCTTCAGATTGTATATGGAAGAAGCCAGAGCGCGTTCTCAGAAGATGGACTGGCCATCGGCGCAGGACTGGAAGATCTGGGCAAAGGACTCCGCTCACAAATCGGTACCATGTACGGAACTCTCAAAAAAGGACCTCGTTATCTGGAAATGACAGATGGCTATGTGACAGGCATTGCTTTAAATGAAGACGATGAAATCATCGGCTATAAATATGTGAACTTCGGAAAAATGATGGACTTTATCAAAGCCGGTGACGATGCGAATACTGCTCTGGAAAAGGCACAGGGACAATACGGACGCGTGGACGACGCAGTGAAGATCATTGACCCGAGAAAAGAATAGCAGCCACATAGGAAACAGATACATTTTGTCAAATCAGACAGGAGGATTGAGATAATGGCTTTATTTGAATCATATGAAAGAAGAGAAAAACAGATTCTGGCGAAACTGGAGGAAAACGGAATCCATTCCATCGAAGAAGCGGCAGAAGTGACGAAAGCTGCCGGTCTGGATGTATACAAAATCGTGGAAGGAATCCAGCCAATCTGTTTTGAAAATGCAAAATGGGCTTACACGGTAGGTGCGGCAATCGCCATTAAAAAAGGATGCAGACGGGCAGCCGATGCCGCTGCGGCAATCGGAGAGGGCCTGCAGTCATTCTGTATTCCCGGTTCTGTGGCAGACCAGAGGAAAGTAGGGCTGGGCCATGGAAATCTTGGAAAGATGCTGTTGGAAGAATCTACAGACTGCTTCTGCTTTTTGGCAGGACACGAATCCTTTGCTGCAGCAGAAGGTGCCATCGGCATTGCAGAAAAAGCCAATAAAGTCCGCCAGAAACCTCTGCGGGTAATCTTAAACGGATTGGGGAAAGACGCAGCACAGATCATTGCACGTATCAATGGATTTACATATGTAGAGACAGACTACGATTATCATACAGGGGAATTGAAAGAGGTATTCTGCAAGGCGTACTCTGACGGCCCCCGCGCCAAAGTAAACTGCTACGGCGCCAACGATGTTGTTGAGGGTGTGGCTATTATGTGGAAAGAGGGCGTGGATGTGTCCATCACCGGAAACTCCACCAATCCCACCCGTTTCCAGCATCCCGTAGCCGGAACGTATAAGAAAGAATGTACGGAAAAAGGAAAGAAATACTTCTCTGTAGCCTCCGGCGGCGGTACAGGACGTACTCTGCATCCTGACAATATGGCGGCAGGTCCTGCTTCCTACGGTATGACCGATACCATGGGACGTATGCACTCTGATGCACAGTTCGCCGGGTCTTCTTCCGTACCTGCCCATGTGGAAATGATGGGACTTATCGGTGCAGGAAATAATCCAATGGTTGGAATGACAGTTGCTGTTGCCGTTGCTGTGGAGGAAGCGGCTAAGGCTGGGAAGTTCTAAGAAATAGTGTAAATATAAGGGTTTCCGTTGATGTGGATAGTCAGCGGAAGCCTTTAATTTTGCCACGTAATAGACGGATAATAGACAAGTAATAGACATACGGTAATAGACAAATATTAGGCATAAAAGCGAGGTAAACACAATGGGCGAAAAGAAGATTACAAGCTATGAGGATTTTATAAAGCGTTAAGATGTGGAGAAAATAGTATACTTTTCAAATTCAGGTGAAACAATCCTGAAAGATATGCCTGTTATGCTGAACAGATGGGAGTGGGTTTTCGACGCAGAAATCCGGCGAAAACACAAGATATTAAACGGCTAGAGGAAGAACGGAAAAAGCGCAGTGAAATTATGGAAATTCCAGACACAATGGCAAGGCATAAGGCGATAGCTGAAAATATGGCTCTGTT
>CAJUMB010000004.1 GCA_910587105.1 uncultured Lachnospiraceae bacterium | reverse complement strand
CCTTATTCGGTTGCTGTAGCCCGCTACAGCGCCCTCATGCGGAACAAATCTCCCATATCATACCCTTGGGTACAAATTGTGACGCACGGTTGACATAAAGCAATTTTCAAACACGCTCTAGTATAGTATATTCATCTTCTACACAGAATGCTATTAACCTTCGTCACTCCTCCAGAGGCAGTTCAAACCAGAACATCACACCATTTTCACAGTTTTCCACCCCGCAGCTCTCATGATGGGATTCCATAATGGCCTTCACAATGGAAAGTCCAATGCCGCTGCCCCCATATTCCCTGGTATGGGCTTTATCCACTTTGTAAAATTTTTCCCATACATGTTCCAGGGCATCTTCAGGTATGGGATTGCCGGTATTAAAAACTGTAACACGCGCTTTGCCTCCCTGCCTGTACACATTCACAGCGACAATCCGTTCATAATCCAGATGGTTCAATGCATTGGTGAAAAAATTGGTCACCACTTCCTCAATTTTGAATTCATCCGCCCGCACATACACAGGAGCCTGATTTTCGTCGAATTGAATCTGCGCCTCCCTCTGCTGAATGAGTATTTCCGAATTCTGCAGCATTCCTTTTATAAGTGCTATGATGTCGAAGCGTTCCATAAGCAGTTCATCGTACCCAAATTCCAGTTTATTTAAAGTCAGAAGCTTTTTCACCATAATATTCATTTTGGAAGACTCGTCCATAATGACTTCACAGTAAAATTCCCTGCTCTCCACATCGTCCATAATGTTGTCTTTTAATCCTTCTGCATACCCCTGGATCAGAGCGATGGGCGTTTTCAGCTCGTGAGATACATTATTCAGGAACTCTTTTCTCATTTCATCAATTTTTACTTTTTCAGCAATATCCTGCTCCAGCTGTTTATTTGCTGTCTGTAGTTTTAAAATAGTCCGCTCCAGCTGCTCGGACATCCTGTTGAAATTTTCCCCCAGCAAATCTACCTCATTGCTGTGGCGGCTCCGGTATTTTGTGTGGAAATCCAGCGCGGCCATACGCTGGGAAATGGCTGTCAGTTCGGAGATAGGTTTGGTCAGATGATTGGTAATCAGCCAGATAATGATACCGCTGACAATGATGATGACAATCCCCACATAAATATAAAACATATTGGAAATAGATGCGCTCTCCCGGATACTCTCCAGAGGGGAACGTATCATGCAGGAATTGCCGTTGCTGAATTCCCCCCAAAGTTCCAGATACCGCATACTGGATGTCCGGTCCAGGCTTTTCTGGATCACATAATGATCTGTCTGCCTGAGAACTTCTTTTCTCTCCTCATCAATTCCCGTCTGATAGCCGAACAGACTGGCCTCCATCCGGTCCACATCCCGTTCCTGAACATTATAAATCAATGCCCGCCCCTGCTGGTTGGTAATAATCCAGGTCAGGTTATTCTCCCAGGAAGACTTTTTCAGTTCACTGGGCACTGGTACATTTACCATCTCACCTGCGGCTGCCTGGTCCAGTTCCACATCAAAACTGTCCAGACTGCTGTAAGCCTCTTTCAACACAATTATCTTTTTGGAAATATAGTATTCCTCCAGAAAGAACCCATTGACCACAGCAATCACAGCCACTGACAGAAGCGTCATGCCGATAAAAATCAGGGCCAGCTGGTTCCGGATTGAATACTTTATTTCCCTGCCTCGAATTTGTAGCCCATCCCCCATACTGTTTTAATCAATTCTCCTTTTTCTCCCATTTTACTGCGGAGTTTTTTTACATGTGTGTCAATTGTCCTTGCATCGCCGAAATAATCATAATTCCATACGGAATTCAGAATTTTCTCCCTGGAAAGAGCAATTCCCTCGTTCTCTACAAAATAAGACAGGAGTTCAAATTCTTTATAGCTCAATTCCATGGGTTTTCCATCCAAAGTCACCTGGTGGGCCGCCTTGTTGACACAGATCCCCCCCGCCTCCAAAACCTCCTCCTGATTGGCAAGATTCGTCCGCCTTAAAATAGCCTCCACCCTGGCAACCAGAATCTTCGGGCTGAAGGGTTTCGAAATATATTCATCCACACCCAGCTCAAATCCCAAAAGCTCATCCCTCTCGTCACCCCGGGCCGTCAGCATGATAATAGGGACTTTAGAATACTGGCGGATCTCCCGGCATACTTCCCAGCCATCCATCTTTGGCATCATCACATCCAGAATCATCAGCGCAATGTCTTTTTCCTCAAAGAAAATGTCCACCGCTTCCGCGCCGTTTTCAGCCTCTATCACCTGAAATCCATTTTTCACCAGAAAATCTTTTACTAACTTCCTCATCCTGCTTTCATCATCAACCACAAGTATCTTCAACTGTTCCATGGCTCTCCCTCCTGCTGACCATTATATACGATATATCCAGACTATAACAGATAAGTTTGTTAAATATGTGAACAATATCATTTCCTTCGAAAATCTGATGCCCCACCCCTTTGCAGAGTACTGCATATTTATTTTTTGACAATGCTTTGGGCTTGATTTTATTCCGGTCCTGCTTTAAAATAGACCTTATGGGGTTTTCCGCAGCCCCTTCCATAATAACTAAAAGTAAATGTAGGAGGCAGAGTATGCAGAAACGTATTTTGGTCGTGGATGACGACACAATGAATTTGAAAAGGACAAAGATGATCCTAGAGAAATATTATGACGTACTCCTTGCAGAATCAGGGAAAGAAGCGCTTGAAATGATCGAAACCGAAATGGTTGATCTGATTCTTCTTGATATAGCAATGCCCCAGATGAACGGTATCGAAACTTTTAAGCACATAAAAAATTCTACGGTGAAGATACCTGTGATTTTTTTGACGGCATCCGGATATGAAGAGGACGTTCGGACTGCGATCAACCTGGGTGCAGTCAACTATCTGAAAAAACCGTTTTTCCCACAGGATCTGCTGAAGCGGGTTGCAAAAGGACTGGAGGAACAATGAGAACAGAGGAACAGACCAGTATTCACCTGCTTTTAGCCAGTGTCGTCAGTATATTCGGTGTGATGCTGATCTTAATCATAATAGCCATGTCCTGGGAAGCTTGGATGGTTCCTGTCATTTTAATCGGTAATTCTCTCGTGTGGTGTCTTCACATTGGAAGGACCGGTTCAGGAACCTTTTATGAAAATCTATGTTCTGGATTACTGATGATTGGATTTTTCTTCTTTGGAGTACACAGCAGCACCCTTTTTGATATACCTGCCGTGGCATGTATCGTAATCTTTATTTTTTCCATGTTTGACAAAAAGCGTCTGTTATATATGGCGTTCGGCCTATATATACTGGTACTTCTGTATCATTTTTTTATCCTGCACACCATCAATCACCATATGGGTACTCTGAATATCCTCCGTTTAATGATCGGCATCATGATAACGGCGGGTACAGTATCAATTGCAAAATACCGGATCAACAGAAGGCATGAGGTAAAGAAAAGGTATAACGGCATCATTACAAAACTGGAAAAAACAAGCCGGCAGAATGCGGGCTTTCTGTCGAATGTATCCCACGAACTCCGCACACCCATCAACATGGTACTCGGAATCAGCGGTGTCCTATTAGACAAAGACATTCCACCGGAAATTCAGACAGATGTGTTTTCCATACAAATAGCAGGAAAACGTTTGTCCAATCAGATCAATAATATGCTGGACTATACAGAGATTGTAGAGGGAACGCTGGTACCGGCCCAAAGACCTTATATGATCACTTCAGCTCTCAATGATATCATTACAATGACCGCCATGCAGAGTAATAGAAGTCATCTGGAGATGGTATTTGATATCGACCCTTCTATACCGGCGGTCCTGATTGGAGATGTGGAGAAAATCTCCCATGTCTTGAAAATCCTGCTGGAGAATTCCCTCAAATTCACGGAAGAAGGCGGCATCAATGTCTGTATTGGATATCGGCGTGAAAGTTACGGAATCAATCTGATCATAGATATTTATGATACTGGGATCGGCATGACAGAGACTCAGATTGAACAGATGTGTGACGATTTTTACCAGGTCGACAGTGGAAGCAGCCGTTTTGCAGGAGGGCTGGGCTTAGGCCTTCCCATTGCCCGGGGCCTGCTGGATGCCATGGGTGGGTTTTTCTTTTTCGACAGCGAGGAACAGCAGGGCCTTCAGGTCCATATCACCATCCCTCAGGGAATTGAGGACGACACACCAGCTATAGTGGTCTCTCATCCGGAGAAGCTGTGCATCGCTTGTTATTTCCGCCCGGAAAGATTCAACAGCGATGAGGTCAAAAAATATTATGACAATATGATCCTACATATGGTAGAAGGACTTGGCATTGAGGGATATAAAGCCCACAATTTTGACGGACTGCTCAAACTGATGCGCAGCCATACCCTGACCCATGTATTTATCTCACAGTCTGAGTACGAAGAGAACAGCTCTTATTATGAGGATTTGACTGACACAATCCAGGTAGTTGTGATCGTCGAGCAGAAGTTTATGCTGGACAGAAACAGTAAGCTTCTGGTGATACGAAAACCGTTTTTTGCCCTCTCTGTTGTGAATCTTCTAAACGGCGAAGCCACTGCAAATGAATTTGGAGAAGCACAGGCTGCAGGCCGCAGGCCATTTTCCTGCCAGGGAGTCCGGGTCCTGGCTGTTGACGACGAGGAAATGAACCTTGTGGTTGCAAAAGGGGTTTTGGACAGCTATGGGATACAGGTGGATACTTGTCTCAGCGGAAAAGAGGCGTTAGAACGATGCGCTGACACTTCCTATGATATTGTTTTCCTAGATCATATGATGCCGGGCTTTGACGGTGTACAGACCATGAAGCAGCTCCGTGAAATCAACAACGGAATTTATCGGGAACGTCCGGTGATTGCCCTGACTGCCAATACTATCAGCGGCGCAAGAGAAATGTTCCGGAACGAGGGATTCACAGAATTTATCCCCAAGCCCATTGAGCATACTGTTCTGGAGCGTGTGCTCCGCAAAGTACTGCCTGAAGAATGCGTCCAGTACAATGAAGCGCCTGTGAACCCAGACAGTCCATCAAAAGACACCGTTCCTCAGAAGAAGATTCCGAATGCTGTACCAGAATCCGATACTCCTGTACCCGAAAAAGAATCTTCGCCAGAAAATATTCCGAAAAAGGCTGCGCAAAAAAATATTCTGCAGAAAAGGAACCGCCTGGATAAAAAAATATCCAAAAAGAGCGTTTTGGAAAAAATCATACCTAAAGCAGACAGCCGAAAAAAAATCTTGCCAAAAGAAGACGTCTCAGTAGAAACTGTACCAGAAACAGATATTCCGGAAAAATCTTTGCCGAAAACAACTGCTGCAGGGGAAACTAAACCAGAAACAGACAGCCCAGAAAAAAACGTACCGGCAGCACATATCTCAAAAGAAACTGTACCGAAAGAGGATATCCCGGAAAGGACATCACCAAAACCAGATATCCCAGAAGAGACTGCACCGGCACAAGATGTTTCAAAAGATTATGCACAGGAAGAGAGCGTTCCTCAAAAGGATGCTGCTCTTGCAGGCGGGTCTTCCCCGTCCTTCATCTCACTCTCTCAAATCGGTGTCAATGTACAGTTGGGTTTGGATTACTGCTGCGGGGAAGAAAGCTTTTATCTGGAAATGCTTGAAATGTTCTCTTCACAGGCCGGAGAAAAAAAGAAAGAAATTATCTCCCTGTATGAGGACGCCAACTGGGAAGATTATACGGTCAAGGTACATGCATTAAAGAGCACGTCTATGACAATTGGTGCAGAACGGCTTGCAGAACAGGCGCTGCTTCTGGAACAGGCCGGAAAGAACAATGACACAGAATACATCCGGCGCTGCCATCCCACACTGCTTTGCATGTATGATGAGATCTGCGAGGCTATCGCCGGATTATTAATAAAAACAGGAGGAAATTCTGTGTGTTGAAAAAATGGTTTGAAACAATATATGACCATAGGATCGGCCTGCGGGAACGTATGTTCCGGCTGACCACAGGCATCTGCATAGCCGCATTGATCATTATACTTCCTATGGGCAGAAGTCTCATAAATATATTGATCTTGGCGGCGAGCATTGCCTGTATGATGATGGTCGTAACGGTCAGTATCCAAAAAGAATGTATCAATACAGGAGCAACAGTAATCACCATATTGCTCCTCATCCTTTTTCCTTTAAGCTTTTTTACAGCAGGAGGGTTTTACAGCGGAATGCCTGAATGGTTCGTGCTGTGTTTTATTTATATCAGCATAACCCTGGAAGGCCGGCGTAAAATTGCCCTGTTCGTGCTCTGCACAGCAGAGACACTGCTGTGTTACTTTACAGCTTTTTATTTTCCAGAATTCGTGGCAAAGAATACGCAGGTCCGCTCGTTCTTTGACTCTGCTTCTTCTGTCATTTTGGTGGGTATACTGATCAGTGTACTGCTTTTATTCTTAAAAAGACTTTATGAAGCAGAGAACAGACTCTCCAAGCAGCAGAAGAAAGAAATTGAAGAATTAAACAAAGCGGAGAATCATTTTTTCTCCAGCATGAGCCATGAAATCCGCACACCTATCAATACCATCATCGGACTGAATGAAATGATCCTTAGGGGTGATAACCCGGAGGATGTGGCTGAAAACGCAAAAAATATACAAATCGCCAGTAAAATGTTGCTCACGCTCATCAATGATATTCTGGACTTGTCCAAGATTAAATCCGGAAAAATGGTAATTGTCAATGCTTCCTATGAGACAGGCGCGCTTTTTTCAGAGATTGTCAATATGATCTGGATCAAGGCGAAGGAAAAAGGACTGGATTTCAAACTCCATGTGGACCCTTCCATCCCCAGTATGCTCTGCGGCGATGAGGTGCGTATCAAACAGGTCCTTATAAATCTGCTGAATAACGCTGTCAAATATACAAGCGAGGGATCAGTTACCCTTTCTGTCCGCTGTGAACGCCAGGCGCTGAACAGAGTGCGCATTTGGTATTCCGTAGAAGACACGGGGCAGGGAGTAAAAAAGGAAAATATTCCCTATATTTTCAATGCATTTAAAAGGGTAGATGAAGAGCGAAACCGTTATATCGAAGGTACAGGACTGGGACTCAGTATTGTTCATCAGTTAGTTGAACTGATGGGGGGCGAAATCAGCGTTAACAGCGTCTATACCAAGGGGTCAACCTTTCTTGTCATGTTAGATCAGGACATTGTAGATGAGAAAGAATTAGGCACATATACACTGACATCCCGCGTATATTCACATAACAGAGAACAATACAGACAGAGCTTTGAGGCGCCGGAGGCACACATACTGGTGGTGGATGACAATGATATGAACCTGATGGTAGTCCGTAAACTGCTCTCAGCCACAAAGATTCAGGTTGACACAGCATTGAGCGGCGCGGAATGTCTGAAACTGACGCAGAAACAGCATTACGACGCAATCCTCATGGACCACCTGATGCCGGAAATGGATGGAATCCAGTGCCTTCACGCACTGCGTACACAACCGGGAGGATTGTGCCAGGATGTACCTGTAACTGCACTGACCGCCAATGCAGGAAGCGACAATCAGCTTCTCTACCGAAAAGAGGGATTCAACGGCTATCTGGCAAAACCTGTCAGCGGTCCCCTTCTGGAGGCTGCTGTTTTGAGTCTTCTTCCAAAAGAACTGGTCAAACTGAGTGAGGAAGCTATTCAATCGGAAATCGGAAAGGATATCCTGATCTTTGAACAGACTCAAAGACGCTCTCTCATGATCACTACAGACAGCGTATGCGACCTTCCCGAATCTCTGAAAAAAGAATTCGATATTTCTGTTTGTCCTTATTACGTCTGTACAGACCAGGGACGCTTTCTGGATGAACTGGAGCTGAAATCAGATGAACTGCTGTCACACATGGCGTCAGGAAAAAAAGGCTTCTCACAGCCCCCGGATGTATCAGATTATGAAAGATTTTTCGCCAAAAAGCTGAGCGAGTCCCAGAACATAATCCATATTACTATGGCCAAACATGTGGGGCTGGGATACTACAATGCCCTTGAGGCAGCAAAGTCCTTTGAAAATGTCACTGTATTGGACTCCGGACATCTCTCAAGCAGCATGGGCCTGGCAGTACTGCATGCTGCCTACATGGCGGAAAATAATGCATCAAAAGCAGAAATTGTAAAAGCAGTAAAAAAACTGAGGCGCTATATCTCATCTGCTTTTATTATCGACAGCACGCACATGATGTGCCAGGCTGGGAAAATTCCCAGACAAGTACAGGTTTTCTGTGATGCGCTGCTCATGCATCCGGTTATTTCACTCCGAAAGAGCAAACTGGTTGTCAGCGGCATGGAGATGGGTAACTTTGACCGTGCTTCGAAACACTATATCCGGAAAACACTGATCAATTCAAGAAATATCGACCGACGCATTCTGTTTATTACATACGCTGGAATGGATACCAAAAAGCTTCAGTATATCCAGGACCTGGTAAAACAATACTGTCCTTTCGAAAGGGTTTATCTGCAGAAAGCATCTCCTGCCATTGCCAGCAACTGCGGCCCAGGCTCTTTTGGACTATTGTTTATGAAAAAAAATGAAGCTGTGATTTCTTTTGCTGAAAATCAGGAAATACCACTTACCTCAGAAAACCATTAGAACTCACAGGAAACTGGAACCAGAGGTGTTAGAGCGTGTCTTAAAAATGCTTTTTGTCAGATGTATGACACACTTAGTACCCAAAGGGTATGCTATGGGAGATTTGTTCCGCATGAGGGCGCTGCAGCGGGCTGCAGCAACCGAATAAGGGGCAGATCTGCCGCAAAGTGGGGCGTATGGGTGGCGGGAATGCATTTACAAACACGCTCTAATGACCGCCTGGCAAAAAATTAAAAGGGGGCTGAAAATCCTTATAAATAAAGGATCTTCAGCCCCCTTCCATCATAAAGTGACGAGAGCATCTCCAGAGAATCACTGCCTTTCACCCGGAGGAATTTGAAAAAACCAGTCAAATTTTTCTTGCTTTCTGCCTTCTTTCAAACACTCTCTAAAAGAAACTTTTCCTTCGAAAGAAAATATGTTGTAAATTCCGCTGAATATAGATATAATAACTGAAAAGAATAAATGAGCAGCCTTTACAGTTAAAAACAGCAAAAGCATATGAGGAGATGTTAAGATGAATACGTTAGTAATTTATTTTTCACAGACAGGAATCACAGCGAAAGCCGCCAAAAAAATTGCAGAGATAAAAGGCTCGGACCTGATCGAAATCAAGCCTGAAAAACCTTATGACATGTCTTATTGGAAAACAATATTTGTATCTTTAAAGGAAATTTTTACTAAAGCACGCCCTGAACTTTCTATGGAGATACCTGATGTACTGCAGTATGACCGTATCATGCTGGGATGCCCCATCTGGTGCGGTGCTGTTCCGAATATAGTTTTAACACTGTTGGACGCTGTAGATATAACTGAAAAACATATCGCTTTGTTCACTACAAGCGGTGCCTCAAAACCTGACCATCCAGCGGTAAAACTGAAAAAATCCTATCCGGAGGCCAGGTGGCATCGTCCGCTAAATGCCAACAATATGACAGATAAAGAAATCGCAGACTGGATGTAATGCCTGTTCTATAATGGCCTGAATGGGAGGAACGCCGAAAGAACAGCATTTCCCCATTCGTGCCTGCCCAGTCTCAATCGATCATTTTTATAGATGAAATGACCGGCTGATCCTCTGATACCACAGTTCCGTCATCATCCTGTACAGAAACATTTTCACAGATCTGATCCACCACTTCCATCCCGTCTGTCACACGGCCGAAAGCGGCATATTCTCCGTCCAGGAAAGTACTATCCTCATGAACAATAAAAAATTGGGATGAAGCACTGTCCGGATCGTTGGATCTGGCCATGGAAATCACACCTCGTACATGGGAAATATCGTTTTCTATTCCATTCTGAGAAAATTCCCCTTTAATGGTTTCATCGGAACCGCCTGTCCCATTTCCCCCCGGGTCTCCGCCCTGAATCATAAACCCGCTTATGATCCTGTGAAAGGTCAGGCCATCGTAGAAACCTTCTTCTGCAAGCTTGAGAAAATTATCAACAGTAATAGGCGCCGTGTCTGCATCCAGTTCCAGAGCAATGGTGCCATAATCTGCTATGTGGATTTCTACATGATGCAATCCTTCTTGGGAATTTTTTTCTTCTTCCCCGGCAGCCCCGGACATTTCCTCCCCTGATGGCGCTGCTGTACTGGTATCTGAGTGCTGTTTGGCAGGCGCCTCATTTGACCCGCATCCGGCTGCAAAAACTGCCAAAAGAATCGTATATAAGAAAAGTGTGGCTATCTTTTTCATAATATCCTCCTGCTCGAATTTATGGCAGTGTCAAATCTACTACCCTATTTTTGTTTTTAAACCTTTATTTTTCGAGAATTTCAAATAAAATCTTCCGTGAAATTCTCCAAACACAATGCACATGTCATGTCCCTGACTCTCCACATCAATCTTGGATTCTCCTTAAGAAAAACATCACAGGCCCTGAAAGATCTTTGCAAGTTGATTACCTTTTTGATTACCTTTCGATAACCTGCAAAATAAAGAAAACTGGAAACCCTTATAAACACTGGGTTTCCAGCCCTTCCACCCATGGAGTAGACGAGAGTCGAACTCGTGTCCGAAAACCTATCCCATGTACTTCTACTATCATAGTCAGTTCTTTGTTATTCCCTCCTCTGCCCGGAAGCTGACATCCTGACAGATTCAGTAGCTTCATGATACGCCTGCAGGCTCAAAGCTTTGCCTGCATCGTTTCCCACATGATCGGCGCCAGATTCTTGATGTGTGGGTGCATCAAGGCTGACGAGCAGCAACTAGGCTGCTAACGCGTAACTATCGTCTGCGTTTATATTTAGGTTTGCGATTTGACGCATCGCCTGCGGATAGCTTCTCCATCTTCAAAGTCCCCGTCGAAACCGGTACTACCCCGAAAATCTAATTGAAGTGGATTATATTATACCGGAAAATCCACCCCCCGTCAAGTATAAATTTAACCCCATTTTCCACTTTCTTTCAACTCTCTCTGTGCTTCACGCTTCTGGTCTTTCTTTGCAATATCCTGACGTTTATCATAGAGCTTCTTTCCCTTTGCCACACCGATCTCCACTTTCACAAGGCTTCCTTTGAAATATACCTGCAGCGGCACCAGGGTAAACCCTTTTTCAGCGATTTTCCGCTCTATTTTGCGGATTTCCTCCCGGTGAAGCAATAGCTTTTTTACCCGGAGCGGGTCTTTATTAAAAATATTTCCCTTTTCATAGGGGGTAATATGCATCCCGTAAATGAATACTTCCCCCTTTTCTATACGCACAAAGGATTCCTTAATGCTGCATTTTCCCATACGCAGAGACTTGACCTCTGTCCCTGCCAGTGCTGCACCTGCCTCATATTTATCCTCTATGAAATAATCGTGGTAAGCCTTTTTATTGTTGGCTACCATGCGAATTCCCATACCCTTAGCCATAATCTACTCCTTCTCATGCTGTCCTGCCATTGATAAAACGCATACTTTGCCGGAAAATCAAGCGGGAACATCTTCGGGTATAATGAATACCGTCCCATACAGTCATCGTTGCCATATCAAACTGTGAACTCAAATACTGATACGTATCAATATAACGATAGCGGGAATCCAGCTGGCTGCGCATTTTCCGGTTGAACTCACACACCTGCCAGTTATGTTTATTTCCACCCGATTGGTATTGATCGTATTTCTTCTCATCAATGGGATTAACAGACATCATAAACAAATCACAGGACGGGTCATTCAGCAGTTCCGCCAGCTGTTCATTGTAAAACCGCAGATAAATGTCCACATGCTCCATATCATTTAGTCCCATATTAAATACAATAGCTGTCTTTTTCCCTTTCACCACAGCCTTCTGAATCTCAGGATAAGCTATCTCTTTCAGCCACCCCACTTTTGCCCCTCCCTGGGCAATATACTGGACATTCTCTGCAGTAATCCCATATTTATCAGCCATATGTCTGAATCGGGACCCTCCTACCATCAATACTGTATCATATCTATCATTTTCATGATTTCTTGGCGCTCTTTTTACCGCCTTGCCTTCACTATTTACATACCACAAAAAATCCTGGTCCGGTATCCATTTATTGACAGCCGCACTGCCTGAATGACGGAAATAATACCAATCTCCCTCTACTTCATTCCAGCCATAAAGCTTTCCTTTCTTGGGATCACAATAATAGCGTCTGCCATCTTTTTCAAACCATCCCGTATGACAGACTCCATCTCTTCCATAATGATAGAACCGCCCTCTATAATTAAGCCACCCTGCTTTCATAGCGCCATTTTTTCCGAAATAATACGGCGTTCCATGAATCTCTACCCAGCCAGATGCCTTTCTCCCGTCTTTTCCATAATAATAAATTCTTCCGTTTACTGTTTGCCAATTTCCACCCTTCCCAACGGAATATTTTCCTTTGCCGCTTGGGGCTGCATCCGCTGAAACCGGTATAAGAGCCGTCAGAACGACTACAAAAAATAAAACCAGCCATCTTTTCCAATTTTTCATTTTTTCCACCTGCTAACCTTTTGTATTTTGGATAGCGAAATCTATATTTTTTTGATACAAATCCACTGCCATCACCCGGATTTTCACTGCCTGTCCCAGTGTATAAGTCTTCCCGGTTTTCTCCCCCGTCAACAACATCTTTTCTTCATCAAACTGATAATAATCATCGTCCAGCATACTGATATGAACCAGCCCCTCAATTGTATTGGGCAATTCTACATAAATACCCCAGCCAGTAACACCGGATATAATCCCCTCAAATTCTTCGCCCAGATGTTCCTGCATGTATTGAGCCTTCTTGAGCTTTTCCACTTCCCGTTCCACTTCTTCTGCCCTTCGCTCTGTCACGCTGGATTGACGTGCCGCCTCCTCCAGTATGCCAGTATAAAAAGCCTTTTTTTCCGCATTCATTCTTCCCCGCAGTTTATCCTTGATAATTCTGTGAATCTGCAGATCCGGATAGCGGCGGATCGGTGAAGTAAAATGGCAGTAATATCTGGAAGCCAGGCCGAAATGCCCGGTACATTCTACTGTATATCTGGCCTGCTGCATCGAACGCAGAGCCAGACGGCTGACCAATGCTTCATTTGCATGCCCCTGAATCTCTCTCAAAATCTGCTGGATTTCCAGAGGCGATATTCTCTCTTTTGCCTTTTGGGCCGGAATCCCCTGGCTGTGCACAAATGCCAGAAGTTTTTCCACTTTTTCAGGATCTGGTTCCCCATGGGTACGGTACACAAAAGGAATCTGCTCTTCACAAAACTCCTGAGCCACCGTCTCATTGGCCAGAATCATAAAATCTTCAATCAGCTCCATAGCCCGGTTATGCTGGTAAATCTCCACAGAAACAGGTTTTCCACTGCTGTCCAGTGTAATTTTGCTCTCCGGGAAATCGAAATCAATCGAACCACGCATTTTCCGCCGCCTGCGGAGCAGTGCTGAAAGCTCGTCCATTTTCCGAAAAATCTCTGCAAACTCCTGGTATTTCTCACATACAGCCGAATCTGAATCATCCAGAATTTTCTGCACTTCCGTATAAGTCATACGCTGGTTTGAGCAGATTACAGTCTCCACAATTTCATGGGACACCACGCGTCCTTCCCTGTCCACATCCATCAGACAGCTCAGCGCCAGCCTGTCTTCTCCTTCATTCAGGGAACAGATTCCGTTGCTGAGCTTTCCAGGCAGCATGGGAATCACCCGGTCTGTCAGATAAACACTTGTGCCCCTTCTCAAAGCCTCCCGGTCCAGTGCGCTGCCTGCCTGGACATAATTGGAGACATCGGCAATGTGCACACCCAGATGATACAGTCCATCCCCCCACGTGAGAGATACCGCATCATCCAAATCCTTTGCATCTTCTCCGTCCATAGTGATCATTGTCCAGTGACGGATATCTCTGCGTCCATAAAAATCTCCCGGTATCAGTTCATCCCGTACCCGGTCTGCCTGTCTGATCACTTTTTCCGGAAACTCTACAGGAATATCATAGTTTTTCACAATGGAAAGGATATCCATACCCGTTTCCCCGTTTTTGCCCAGAATTTCCTGTATTCTGCCCTCCGGACCTTTTCTCTTTGAACCATAGCTGGTGATCACCGCCACTACTTTATCCCCAGCAGCTGCTCCTTGGGAATGGCCGCCAGGGATAAACAAGTCCCTGCACAATCTTGGATTGTCCGGCAGTACAAAACCATACTGGCCATTTTTCTGGTAAATGCCTACTACCTCCCGGCGCCCGTGTTCCAGTATCTTTATAATGGTTCCTTCTTTCCGCTTTCCAACGGCTTTCTCATGGACTTTCACCTGCACTTTATCTTGGTCCATGGCACGATTCGTCTGATCTTCAGGAATAAAAATATCTTCTTCTCCTTCCCCTATATCCACAAAACCAAATCCTTTGGGATGTGCCAGAAATACCCCGCTCACGCAGGATACTTCTGCACGGGTATACGTACCATTGGCGTGAAGCTGTGCACGTCCCTCCTCCACCAGCGCATCCATGACCCGGTACAGTTCTTTCCGCTTCGTCCGGGGAACATCCAGCAAAGCCGCCAGCTCCCGAAGCCGCATGGGGCGGTAAGCTGGATTTGCCAATACATCGGCCATCATCTTCTTCCGCCGGTCAAATTGTCTTTTCTTCATTTTTACCTCTATATTTCATCGAAAGAGCAAAAGCACTCTTGTCCATATTACAAGAGTGCCCTTCCCTAAAAACTCATGTTCAAAACCGCAGCCAGTACAAAAAACAGAGCTGCCATAATTTTTGTAGCAGTTACCAGTTTTCCCTCCATGGAACGGCCTTTGTTCTTGCCCCAGTAGGTATCAGCAGCACCGGCAATAGCGCCAAGCCCCTGATGTTTGCCTTCCTGCATCAGAATTACCACTGTCAAGGCTATACAATCCAGTGCAAACAGGACTGTCAAAATAATTCTCAAAATTTGCACTTGAAATTACACCTCCCTAATATCTGTCATTTGCCATCATATCACAGTATCAGGAAGATTACAACCATTTTATCACTTTCTCCGCATATTTTTATGCCCATCTTTTTAAGCAGCATTACATGACTACAAATGGATGTTCATAGACGGCCAGCTTTCCCAGATAATCCTCTATGCGCAGAAGCTGGTTATATTTGGCATTTCTATCCGATCTGCAGGGTGCCCCGGTCTTGATCTGCCCTGCCCCGGAAGCCACAGCCAAATCAGCAATAAAAGAATCTTCTGTCTCACCTGACCGATGGGAAATTACTGCTTTATAGCCTGCCTTCTGAGCCATTTCCACTGCGTCAAGGGCTTCAGACAGAGTACCGATCTGATTCACTTTTACCAAAATGGCATTGGCCGCCTGAAGTTTGATTCCACAGCGGAGCCTTTTGATATTGGTTACAAACAAGTCATCCCCTACCAGCTGGATTTTTGTTCCCAATTCTCGTGTAAGGTGTTTCCACCCTTCCCAGTCATCTTCATGCAGTCCGTCTTCGATAGATACAATGGGAAATTCTTCTGCCAGATCTTTATAATAATCTACCATCTCTTTGCCAGAACGCAGGATCGTCTTCCCTTTCTTCTGCGTCTCACCTGGAAAATAATACGCTTCTTTTTCTTCATCGTATAACTCACTGGCTGCCGCGTCTATGGCTATCGTAATATCCTCTCCCGGACGGAACCCTGCCCGTTCAATGGCGCGTATAATATAGGAGAGTACCTGGCGGGAGTCTTCCAGATCCGGGGCAAAACCGCCTTCATCGCCCACACTGGTAGTCAGTTTTTCTTCTTTTAAAATAATTTTCAGATATTGATAAATCTCCACGCACATGCGCAGCCCATCATGGAAACTTTCTGCCCCCACCGGCATGATCATAAATTCCTGTAAATCTACCGTATTATTGGCATGAACACCTCCATTTAAAATATTCATCATGGGAACCGGCATTCTCTTGGCATGGACGCCTCCAATATATTGAAACAAAGGCAGTTTCAGGGCTTTGGCCGCTGCTCTCGCCACCGCCATTGATACTCCCAGCATGGCATTTGCCCCTACATTACTTTTATTCTCTGTTCCATCCGCTTCCAGCAACAAAAAGTCAATGGCATTTTGGTCCAGGGCATTTTCTCCCAAGACAGCATCTGCCAGCTTTGTATTTACATTGGAAACTGCTTTTTCCACACTCAGCCCCATATACTCGCGCTTATTGCCATCCCTGATTTCCACCGCCTCGAATTTTCCGGTTGAGGCACCGGATGGAACCATTGCCCGTCCTGTCGTACCGTTGACACCTACGATGCCTTCGCCCACCGTCACTTCAACTTCTACGGTGGGATTTCCTCTGGAATCCAGCACCTGCCTGCCATATACCCTTCTGATTGGCAAATATCGGTACATAATACAACCTCCTAACTTAATCATGTCTTAATACTTAACATGCAACATTTTCCCGGAAGTAGTATCTCCGAAAATGTACCGATACATACATCAAAAACTGCGGATCGCATCTTCTTCATCAGCGGTTTTGTCAATACTTTTAACGACCACATGGTACCCTGCAGATTCGCTGACTTTTACATAAATCCTGTCTCCTGCCTTATGCCCCAGCAGAGCCTTTCCCAGAGGTGACTCCAGGCTGATTCTGCCATCCAGAGAATTGCCGCGGATTGATGTGACTAATTTATAAATTTCAGTTTCCTCTTCTTCCTCAAAAAAAACTTCCACTTTATTATTCAGACCTATTTCATCATCCTTGGACTGTGTTGTGACAATACGGGCTGTTTTCAGCATCTTCTCCAAATATCGAATCCGGCTTTCATTTTTATTTTTGTCTTTTTTTGCCGCATGGTATTCAAAATTTTCGCTCAAATCTCCATGAGCTCTGGCCTCTTTTACTGCTTCCAGAGCTTCTTTACGCACCACCAGCTTCCTGTACTCAATTTCTTCCTCAATTTTTTTTACATCTTCCTGTGTCAATTGTTCCCGCATATGTTTCCCTCTTCTCTTAGAGCGTGTTTGAAAAAACATTCCATAAAGCATTTTTTAACACGCTCTGAAACCAAAAATCCATTTTCTGTGCCTGTCAGCGAAAATGGATTTTGGATACTTTTCTTATGCTTTTATCAACAAAGATTCCCCTGTCATTTCTTTTGGCTGTTCCATCCCCATCAGTTCAATCAGAGTGGGGACAATGTCCGCCAGTCTTCCGCCCTCACGCAGCCTATAGGACGGGTCCGCGTTGACCAGTATAAACGGCACCGGATTGGTGGTATGGGCGGTAAATGCCTCACCGGTTTCATAATCAATCATCTGCTCCGCATTGCCATGGTCTGCACAGATAAACATCTGCCCGCCTGTGTTTTTCACGGCGTCCACAGCTCTGCCCACGCAGGCATCCACCGCTTCTATGGCCTGCACAGCCGCCTCTCGGACTCCTGTATGTCCCACCATATCCGGGTTGGCGAAATTGCAGATGATCACGTCATATTTTCCAGATTCTATGGCCTCCACCAGTTTATCACACACCTGAGGCGCGCTCATCTGAGGCTGCATGTCATAAGTGGCCACTTTAGGAGAATTTACCAGAATTCTGTCTTCGCCGGGATTGGGTTCCTCTTTTCCTCCGTTAAAGAAAAAGGTCACATGGGCATACTTCTCTGTCTCTGCAATCCTGGCCTGGGTCATCTGATGAGCCGCCAGATATTCACCGAAGGTATTATTAATCTCTTCTTTCTGAAAAGCCACCAGCTTATTCTCAATGGTCTCATCATAGTCTGTGAAACACACATAAGTCAGCTCCAGCTTCTGTTCACGGGCAAATCCTGTAAATACATCGTCCACAAAGGCCCTTGTGATTTCCCGTGCACGGTCAGGGCGGAAATTGAAAAATATCACGGAATCTTTACTTTTTATAGTGGATACCGGATGTCCGTCTTTGGTAACCACAAGGGGCTCTACAAACTCATCTGTGACTTCTGCCTGATAAGATTCCTCCACACCTTCTGCAGCACTCTCAGTTGTTTTCCCTTCCCCCAGCGTCAGAGCCCGGTAAGCCCGCTCCACACGTTCCCACCGGTTATCACGGTCCATGGCATAGTAGCGGCCTGTCACCGTGGCGATCGTGCCCACACCGATTTTTCTCATTTCTGCTTCCAGTTCCTCTATATATCCCTTTCCGGAAGCAGGAGGGGTATCCCTTCCGTCCAGGAAACAATGTACGTACACATCTGAAAGGCCCTCTTTTTTCGCCAGTTCCAACAGTCCATACAGATGGGTGTTATGGCTGTGGACACCTCCGTCAGACAGCAGTCCCATACAGTGAAGTGCCGAGTGATTCTCCCGTGCGTTTCTCACCGCCTCCAGCAGAGCCTCGTTCTGGAAAAATGTTCCTTCCTGGATCTCCTTTGTAATCCTGGTCAGCTCCTGATATACAATGCGTCCTGCCCCCATGTTCAGATGTCCCACTTCCGAATTTCCCATCTGGCCTTCCGGAAGACCCACTGCCAGACCGCTGGCAGAACCTTTTACAAAAGGATATTGTGACATCAGCTGGTCCATGACAGGGGTGCTGGCCTCACAGACAGCATTGGCCTCACAATTTTCATTCAGGCCATAGCCGTCCAGAATCATCAAAACGGTTGTCTTTTTACTCATTCCAGTTCTCCTTTATCTGACTTATATACCCGAAGTACTGCTGCTATTTCTTTGATTGTTGCCTGGGCTTTCAATGTATGGATTGCTTTTTCCAGGTCTCCCTCTCTCACGGAATCGGTGATTACCACCAGCTCTGCCGTGCCCTCCGGGGCCTGTCTCTGGATAATCTGGGCCAGACTGACCTGATTTTGAGCGAAGGCGTTGGCTGTGTCGGTGAATACCCCGCATTTGTCTTCTACCAGCATACGCAGGAAAAAGCTGTTTTTGGTATCTTCCATTTTCTTAATGGGCAGTTCTTTGTAGCAGGAGCAGCTGATGCGGCCGCAGCAGCCATTCTGGATATTTCTCGCAATGTCAAACACATCCCCTGTCACTGCACTGGCTGTGGGAAGACTTCCGGCCCCCCGGCCAAAGAACATTACATTTTCTACCGCATCGCCGTGGAGGAACACTGCGTTGTAGGAATCATTCACAGAAGCCAGGGGATGCGCGCCGGATATGAGCATGGGGCACACATAAGCCTCAATGCCTTCTTCGTCGCAGCGGGCTACACCCAGCAGCTTGATGGTACATCCCATTTCTCTTGCATACTGAATATCTTTGGCCGTGATTTTCGTAATGCCCTCGATGTGCACATCATCCAGCACCACACGGGAATGAAAGCCGATGGATGCCATAATGGCCACCTTCCGTCCAGCGTCCAGACCCTCAATGTCCGCTGTGGGGTCAGCCTCTGCATACCCCAGTTCTGTGGCCAGGTCCAGGGCCTCCTGGAATTCCATGCCTTCCTGTTCCATTTTGGTCAGAATAAAGTTGGTGGTACCGTTGACAATTCCCATAATCTCCGTGATATTGTTCCCCAGCAGACATTGTTTCATGGGACGGATAATGGGGATACCGCCTGCCACAGCAGCCTCAAACAGAAAATCACATTTATGTTGAGCAGCCGCGTCCAGCAGCTCCCTGCCGGCCACTGCCACCAGATCTTTATTGGCTGTCACCACATGCTTTCCTGCGCGCAGAGCCGCTAAAATACAGGTCTTTGCCGGCTCCAGGCCCCCCATCAGTTCGATGACGATTTCAACGGCGTCATCCTGTACCACTTCTCTCCAGTCACTGGTCAGAATCCCTGTGTCTTTCTCTTCCACCTGGGAAATCACTTCTTTTGGGTCTTTCACGGCAATTCTTCGAATTTCCAGTTCCACTCCCAGTTTTTGCATCATTTCCGCCTGTTGGGATTTTAAAACTTTGTAAGTCCCCATCCCCACTGTACCCAGCCCTAATAGGCCGACCCCTATTTTCTTCATTGTCTATCTCCTTTTACTGTACATTCAGAGTAACTGTTCAGCAGGTGCCCTCTTGCTGTGAAGGTGCTAAACCGTTCTCATTTAGAAAAGATGGGGACAAAGAATCCGTTCATCTTCATCCCCATCCATATTGCCTTTATCCCTGTTTGTATTGAACAATCTTTCCAAAGTCTGGTTTTAAAGAAGCTCCGCCCACCAGGCCGCCGTCAATATCCGGCTGTGCAAATAAATCCGGTGCGGTTTCCGCATTTACCGATCCGCCGTACTGAATGCGGATGGCTTCTGCCACAGATTCATCGTAAATTTCAGCAATACATTCCCGGATACCTTTACACACTTCCTGTGCCTGCTGGGTTGTGGCTGTCTTGCCGGTTCCGATAGCCCATATGGGCTCATAAGCGATCACAGCCGTCTTTGCCTGCTCTGCCGTCACTCCCTGGAATCCAACTTTCACCTGCTGGCGGATGAAGTCCATAGTCACACCCTGTTCTCTCTGCTCCAGGCTCTCACCACAGCACATAATAGGCGTGATGCCGTGTTCAAAAGCTTTCAGCATTTTTTTATTGACTGTGCCGCTGGTTTCGGCAAAATATTCTCTTCTCTCAGAATGTCCCAGCACCACATATTTTATGCCTGCATCTGTGAGCATTGCAGGAGAAATTTCTCCTGTATAAGCGCCTTTTTCCTCAAAATACATATTTTCGGCACCAACCTGAATATTGGAACCTTTTACCGCTTCTACTACTGGAATGATATCAATGGACGGTACACAGAATACCACATCCACTTCATCATTGTCCACCAATGGCTTCAAGGTATTTACCAGCTCCACTGCCTCAGAAGGTGTCATGTTCATCTTCCAGTTTCCTGCAATTATCTTTTTTCTCATAATGATTCTCCTAACTACTTCTATTTATCGTCTGCAGCTGCCACACCGGGAAGTTCTTTTCCTTCCAGGAATTCCAGAGAAGCGCCGCCGCCTGTGGAAATATGTGTCATCTGCTCCCCGAATCCCAGCTGGTTCACTGCTGCAGCAGAGTCTCCGCCGCCGATAATCGTCACGGCATCTGTATCTGCCAATGCCTGGGCAACTGCCACAGTTCCTTTTGCAAGGACAGGATTTTCAAATACCCCCATAGGTCCGTTCCACACTACGGTTTTGGCAGATTTCACCGCATCTGCATACATCTGCGCTGTCTGTGTGCCGATATCCAGTCCCATCATATCTGCGGGAATTTCCTCTGCAGAAACCACGGATACCTCAATCTGGGCATCAATGGGGTCGGGGAATGCTTTGGCAACTGCTGTATCCACTGGTAAAAGAAGTTTCTTGCCCAGCTTTTGGGCCTTTTCCATCATCTCTTTACAGTAATCAATTTTCTCATCATCCACCAGAGAAGCCCCCACTTCATAGCCTTTCGCTTTCAGGAAGGTATAGGCCATACCGCCGCCGATGATTAACGTATCGCATTTTTCCAGCAGATTGGAGATTACATTCAGTTTATCTGCCACTTTGGCTCCGCCTAAAATAGCCACGAAGGGCCTCTGGGGATTATTCACTGCATTGCCCAGGAAATCGATCTCTTTCTGCATGAGATATCCCACAGCGCTGGTGTCCACAAATTTGGTCACTCCCACATTGGAGCAATGGGCACGGTGGGCCGTTCCAAATGCATCGTTTACAAATATTTCACAGATAGACGCCAATTCTTTGCTGAAAGCTTCTCCGTTTTTGGTCTCTTCCTCTCTGTAACGGGTATTTTCCAGCAGAATAATCTCCCCGTCTTTCATGGCTTCCACAGCGCTCTTTACATTCTCCCCCACTACCTGGTCATTGGGGACAAATTTTACTTCCTGTCCCAGAAGTTCTGTCAGCCTTGCTGCCACCGGCGCCAGGGACATTTCCGGAAGGGGCTTGCCCTTGGGTTTTCCCAGATGGGAACACAAAATCACTCTGCCGCCGTCTTTTGCCAATTTCTGAATGGTGGGAAGGGCAGCCACAAGACGGTTCTCATCTGTAATTTTTCCTTCTTTCAAAGGCACATTAAAGTCGCACCTTACCAGAACTTTCTTTCCATTTACCTGTATATCATCTACGGATTTTTTATTTAACATTACGTCCTCCTTTAAGGAAAAAAGTCCGGTCCTAAGACCGGACCCTTCCTGGATCATGCATTAACAAATATGCTTAGAAACCATCTGAAAACAACCTGCACCATTTGCCGCAAATTATTTACATACAGTTCCTTAAAAATTCACGGGGATTCCTTATGACAATTCAGCAAAATATTTGATTGTACGAACCATCTGGCTCACATAGGAATTCTCATTGTCATACCAGGAAACTACCTGTACCTGTGTATCGCCGTTGTCCATAGGAGAAGCCATTGTCTGTGTGGAATCAAACAGAGAACCAAAAGTCATACCCACTACATCGCTGGATACAATCTCGTCCTCATTGTAGCCGTAAGACTCATCAGAAGCTTTCTTCATTGCTGCATTGATCTGCTCTACTGTCACATTGCCTTTTACCACAGCAATCAAGATAGTTGTGGAACCGGTGGGTGTGGGAACACGCTGTGCAGAACCGATCAGCTTACCGTTCAGTTCCGGAATAACCAGACCGATTGCCTTTGCAGCTCCGGTGCTGTTGGGAACAATGTTGACAGCGCCTGCACGGGATCTTCTCAGGTCACCTTTTCTCTGAGGACCGTCTAAGATCATCTGGTCACCAGTATAAGCATGGATGGTGCTCATGATACCGCTCTGGATGGGAGCCAGATCATTGAGAGCCTTTGCCATAGGTGCCAGGCAGTTTGTGGTACAGGAAGCCGCTGAAATAACGGTATCTTCTGGTTTTAAAGTATTATGATTTACATTGAAAACGATTGTAGGAAGATCATTGCCTGCTGGTGCGGAGATGACAACTTTTCTTGCTCCCGCTTTGATATGAGCCTCTGATTTTTCTTTAGAGGTGTAGAAACCTGTACACTCCAGAACAACATCTACTCCGATCTTGCCCCAGGGAAGATTGGCAGCGTCAGATTCCTTATAAATTTTGATTTCTTTTCCATCTACTGTGATGGAGTCTTCTCCTGCTGTTACTTTATCAGCAAGTGCATATTTACCCTGAGAAGAATCATATTTCAATAAGTGAGCCAGCATCTTGGGGGATGTTAAATCATTGATCGCAACTACTTCATATCCCTCAGCCCCAAACATCTGTCTGAATGCAAGACGGCCAATGCGGCCAAAACCATTGATTGCAACTTTTACTGCCATGATAAAATTCCTCCTACTGAAAATTATTATTTAGGAACTGCAGAAAATGAGTTATTTCCTTGCACTTCCTTAACTCATTGGTGCATTGTAATACATTGGTATTTTAAGGAAACACCAATCTATGAGGTATTGTACCCAATTCCTTGTAAAAATTCAAGCCCTATTTCAAAAATTGTCGTGGAACAATTCGGCCCTGCACATTGCTTTTATAGAAAATATGTATTATGATTAAAACGTTAATTCACGAAACTGTTTTCAGACGTGACGGATCTGGGAAAAATAAGCAAAAAGGAGCTCAAAACCGTTTTGAATCCGCTCCTTATCTGTTTATTTTCCCCAGACTCTGGTTATGAAATAGGTTTACAATTATCTATTTAAAACTCAAAAAAGAAAGGAATGATGTACATTGTCTTCTCCAGCTATAGATTTCCATCTGCACAGCTCTTTTTCCGGGGACAGCCGGGCGCCTATGGAGGATATGATTCAAAGTGCCATAGACAAAGGTCTGACCCATATCTGTTTCACAGAACACATTGACAAAGATTTTCCCACAGACCACCATGAGAATTTTAGTGTGGACACCCCTGCCTATCTGGAAACTTATACCGCACTGGCAGAGAAATACAGGGAACAGATTCACATTTATTTTGGAATTGAGCTGGGCCTGCAGCCATATTTAAGTGACTTTTACGAACAGTATATCCGGCAGTATCCCTTCGATTACTGTATCGGCTCCTCCCACCTGGTAGATGGGAAGGACCCCTATTACCCGGATTTTTTTGAAGGGCGGGACGAAGCCGCTGTCTATGAACGGTATTTTATTTCCATTCTGGAAAATCTGGAAGCCTTTTCTTATATAGACACCTACGGGCATCTGGACTATATTGTCCGTTATGGCCCCACACAAAACCAAAATTATCGTTACGAGACATACGCGGATATCCTGGATGAAATTTTGAAAAAACTAATTGAGAAAGAAATTGCCCTGGAATGCAACACGGCAGGTTTCCGCTACGGACTTGGACACCCCAACCCCTGTGAGGAAATCCTGTGCCGATACCATGAGCTGGGCGGCCAGCTGCTGACTCTGGGTTCCGACGGACATGCCCCCCAGGATATCGCCCATTCATACGGAAAAATCGGACAGCTGCTGCGCTCCTGTGGATTCACACACCTTACTATTTTTGAAAAACGCAGGCCCCTGTTCTTTCCGCTCCCATAATTACCGGCGCCGCACTTTCCCTGATCCTCTAAGGGCCGGCACATGAATGTTGTGCCGGCCCAGCCTTTTACCCTTCTGTTATTTTTCCCCGCCGTCTGCTCACTTTCCCTCCCACAAACATACGCAGCCGGTTCAGCATACTGGTAATAAACTCGATCACTCCTGGTGACACTGTCATCAGGAAAAATACAAGAATAATCATGCCAAATTCCAGCGCTTTGAAATTCAGAAGTTTCTGGAACACCAGTGCGCCCCCGAAAAAGAGCATCTGCATCCCGGTTATGACTACTTTTCGAAATGTATTCAGAGGCTGGTAAATGGTCCGCAGAGCTGCCATATAGCTCCATCCTGTCACTAAAACACAGGCGGTAGACAGCATTTCATAGGAATGGTAGGCATTCTGACAGACAAGCATAATACCGAACACACACAGTGTGATGGTGAACGCCGTGGGCAGAGCATTCATAAATACATGTTTCAAAAAGGAATTGTCCACTTTTTGAAAATTAGATTCCTGAGCCAGCAAAAACGTGGGGATTCCCACTGCACAGGCGCTGATCAATGACATCTGTATGGGTTCAAAGGGATACACTTCTCCGAAGCCAATGGTCAGCAGAGAAAGACAGACCGAAAAAAACGTCTTAATCAGAAACATGGACGCCGCTGTCCGGATATTATGAATGACTTTTCTCCCCTGGTTCACAATATGAGGCATAGCCGCAAAATTGGAATCCAGCAGAACCACATTGGCAATGTTTTTCGCAGCCTCGCTCCCGGAAGCCATTGCCACGCTGCAGTCAGCCTCCTTCAAGGCCAGCACATCATTGACCCCGTCTCCTGTCATGGCAACTGTATGTTTCATCTCCTTAAGTGCCAGCACCATCTGCTTTTTCTGCTGGGGGGTTACCCTGCCGAATACACTGTATTCCCCCACCGCCTTTTTCATCCCTTCTTCATCCTGAATAGTGGAAGCATCGATGTAACTGTCCGCTGTTTCCAGCCCGGCCTTTTTCGCAATGGCGGCCACTGTAACCGGGTCATCCCCGGAAATCACCTTCAGCTGCACCCCCTGCTCCTTGAAAAAGGCAAAGGTATCTGCCGCTTCCTCACGGATTACATCTGTCAGCAAAAGCAGGGCAAGAGGCTGCAGCTTTTCGGGCAGTTCCGCCTTCTGATTTTTCTCCGGACTATGGGCCAGCACCAGCACACGGTAGCCTTCTCTGGCAGATTCTGCACACCGTTCCTCCAGCCCGGTATCCTGCTGAGGAAACAAAAACTGGACAGCGCCTATCAGATACGTGCCTTCTTTTTGAAAACAGGCACCGCTGTATTTCCGCTCAGAAGAAAAGGGAACGGCATGGTCCAGGGCAAAATCCCTGCGCCCGGGAAAGTAACTGCGCAGTGCCTGGAAAGTGGCGTTGTTATCTTCCAGGGCTCCCATGAGATTACCCATAATATGGCTGATGTCCGCCTCTATTTCCAAAGGAATCACCTGGTCCACACACATGGTGCCCTCTGTGATGGTTCCGGTTTTATCCAGACACAGAGTATCCACCCGTGCCAGAGTCTCGATGCAGAACAGCTCCTGCACCAAAGTCTTCTCCCTGGCCAGCCGCATGGTTCCCAGTGTAAGCGCCACACTGGTGAGCAGAACCAGTCCTTCTGGAATCATCCCCAGTACAGCCGCCACTGTGCTGACTACCGAATCCCGGAAAGAATTCTCGACCCAGTAAAACTGTTTATAAAAAAGGGCAATGCCCAGGGGAAGAATGATGATACTGATGACTTTCAAAATCTTGTTCAGAGAATCCCTCAACTCCGAATGATGCCTGCGGAATTCTTTTGCCTCCCCGGTAATCCTGGCGGCATAATTGTCCTTTCCCACATGTACCACCTGGCAGTATGCCTGCCCGGAAGTGACAAAACTCCCTGAGAACAAATCGTCGCCTGAATTTTTCACCAGGGTATCCGTCTCACCGGTGAGCAGAGATTCATTTACCTCCAGAGTGCCCTCCTGTACCACCGCATCTGCCGGGATCTGGTCCCCTGCTTTTAACAGCACCGCGTCACCCAGCACCAGTTCCTCTGTGGAAATCACATGTTCCTGCCCATCTCTGATAACCACAGACTTACTGGCTGTCAGAATCGCCAGTTTATCCAGCGTCTTTTTCGCACGGATTTCC
Organism: uncultured Lachnospiraceae bacterium; assembly: GCA_910587105.1. GTDB lineage: Bacteria > Bacillota > Clostridia > Lachnospirales > Lachnospiraceae > MGBC164599. The sequence continues at coordinate 83,024 of CAJUMB010000004.1, read as the reverse complement.
TGTATAATGCCGATCACCGTATTGATTACAATGATCATCACGAAAGCAGCATTTTTATAAGAACCCACCAGTAACACCATCACCAGAAGCACTGCATTGATGAAATTAAAAAAGGTCAGACTATTCTCCAGAATAATCTGTTTATACGTCCTGGTATTGGGATTTTCATTGACATTCACATTGCCTTCTTCAATCTGCTTCTGAACCTGTTCCTGTGTCAATCCTGTCATACGCCCACTCCGTTATCTTCTGAATCTAGTACACCATACCTCAATTTCTAACTGGCTTTATAAGGCTTCCTCGATGGTTCCGCCGCCCAGCACCAGCCCGTCCCCGTAAAAAACCACCGCCTGTCCCGGCGTAATGGCTCTCTGGGGTTCCTCAAAGCGGCAGTATGCCTCATCTTTGGAAATTCTGTAGATACGGCAGTCTGCTCCTCTATGATTGTAGCGGACTTTTGCCGTCACTTTCATATCTTCTTCAAACTCTTCACAGGCCATCCGGTTTAAATGGCTGCATCGAAGCCCGGAAGAAAAAATATCTGATGATTCTCCGATGACAACCTGGTTGGACTCGGGCCGGATGGCCGCCACAAATACCGGATGGCCCATGGCCAGTCCCAGACCCTTGCGCTGTCCAATGGTATAATGGGTAATACCCTGGTGCCTGCCAATCACGGTGCCTTTCATGTCCACAAAATTTCCCGGAGGCACCGGTTCTGCCAATCCCCTGTCGATAAATCCTGCATAATCTCCATCAGGTACAAAGCAGATCTCCTGGCTGTCCGGCTTATGGGCAATGGGAAGACCAGCCTGCACAGCGATTTGGCGTATCTCCTCTTTGTCATAATCCCCCACAGGCATCAGTGTATGGGCCAGCTGATGCTGAGTCAGATTATACAGGGCATATGTCTGGTCTTTTCCCTCTGACACTGCTGATGTTACAGCATATCGTCCGTTGTTCAGAAGCCTTATCCTGGCATAATGGCCGGTGGCGATATAGTCAGCCCCCAAATCCAGACTCCGCTTTAAAAGAGCTTCCCATTTTACATGGCGGTTGCAGGCGATACAGGGATTGGGTGTCCTGCCTTTCCTGTATTCATCAATAAAATAGTCAATCACCCATCTTTTAAATTCCCCCTTAAAATTCATTACATAATGGGGAATTCCCAGTATCTGCGCTACCCGGCGGGCGTCTTCCACAGCATCCAGGCCACAGCACCCGCCGTTTTCCTCCATGACTGCGGTTTCCTCCTCCTGCCAGGTCTGCATGGTAACGCCAATCACTTCATACCCGGCTTCCTGCAGCAGGCAGGCTGCCACAGAGGAATCCACTCCTCCGGACATACCCACCACCACTTTTTTTCCTGCCATCTAGTATTCTTCCTCTTGTTCTTCCTCGCCCTCATGGATATCTGTCTTCGGCTTTTCCAGACCTTCTATCTCAATATGGTTTTTCTCCGCATAATCCCATAAGGCCGCATGTATAGCTTCCTCTGCTAATAATGAACAATGCACTTTCACAGGGGGAAGACCGTCCAGCGCATCCATAACTGCCTGATTAGTCACTTCCATGGCCTCCTGTATGGTCTTGCCTTTTACCAGCTCTGTGGCCATACTGCTGGTGGCAACAGCCGCCCCGCATCCAAATGTTTTAAATTTACAGTCATGTATTACCTGATTCTCATCAATATCCAGATAAATCCTCATGATATCTCCGCATTTGGCATTTCCTACTGTGCCTACGCCGCTTGCATCTTCGATCTCTCCTACATTTCTTGGATTCTGAAAGTGATCCATTACCTTTTCACTATACATCTTTTTCCCTCCGATTGGTATATAATTTATTATTTTTTCCTGTTTTTCACAAAATCTTCATAAAGGGGCGACATCGCCCTCAAGTGTTCCACAATGCCTTTTAATTTTTCTACCACATAATCCAGTTCTTCCTTCGTTGTGTCTTCTCCCAGCGTCATCCGCAGAGAACCATGGGCAATCTCATGGGGCAGCCCGATGGCCAGCAGAACATGGGATGGGTCAAGGGAACCGGACGTACAGGCAGAACCGCTGGAAACACATATGCCTTCCATATCCAGCATGATCAAGAGGGACTCACCCTCGATAAACTGCAGACTCACATTCACATTATTGGGCAGACGTTTTTCCGGGTCTCCATTGAGCCGTACATAAGGAATTTCTTTCATAATCCGGTTAATTAAATGATTTCTCAGATTTCTCTCCCTTTTGGTCCTTTCTTCCATACTGTCCACAGCCCGCTTTGCCGCACAGGCATAGCCCACAATGCCAGGCACATTCTCTGTTCCGGCCCTTCGTTTTCTCTCCTGGGCACCTCCATGGATAAACGAACGGATCTTTACGCCCTTTCGGATATACAGAAATCCCATGCCTTTCGGCCCATTGATCTTATGGGCGCTGGAACTGAGCATATCAATATAATCATCGTCCACCTGGATGGGAAGCTGTCCGAATGCCTGTACTGCATCGGTGTGGAACAAAATGCCATGCTTTCTGGCAATCTGCCCGATTTCTTTAATAGGCTGTATCGTTCCGATTTCATTGTTGGCATACATCACAGAAATCAGTATGGTCTTAGGTGTAATGGCCTTTTCCAGTTCTTCCGGCCGGACAAGGCCATTTTCATCCACGTCCAGATAAGTGACGTTTGCTTTTCTCATCTTCTCCAGATATTCACAGGTGTTCAAAACTGCATGGTGTTCAATCTTTGTGGTAATGATATGATTTCCTTTATCTTTATACGCTTCAAAAGCCCCCACGATTGCCCAGTTATCTGCCTCTGTTCCGCATCCGGTAAAATAGATCTCTTTCGCCTCTGCCCCCAGAATACCCGCGATGGTCTCTCTGGAACGGGACACCGCTTCCTTGCTGGCCCCTGCCAGTTCATAAATACTGGAGGGATTCCCATAGTTTTCTGAAAAATATGGCACCATGGCCTCTACAACTTCCGGCGCCACTCTTGTGGTTGCCGCATTATCCAGATAAATGATCTTGTTCATCGTCATAACCTCCATTTTCGCCCACACGCCTAGTTTCCACAAGGCTGAGTGCCGACTTTTCCTTTTTCTTCCCGGATTCTCCGGCTTTCCTCCACAAGCTGTTCAATCATGATCGTGTCCACAGCCTGGGTAATGCTGTCATTAATCCGTTTCCACACGTAACGGGTCACACACAAATCTGCATCTTCACACCCCTGGCCTTCTTCTGTACCTGGACAGGTAACTGCATCCAGATTCCCCTCCAGCGCACGGAGCACTTCACCCACTGATATTTCCCCCGACGGCCTGGCAAGCCGGTAGCCCCCGCCTGCACCGCGGATACTGACCACAAGCCCTGCCCTGCGCAGTTTTCCCATCAGCTGCTCCAGATAACGGTCAGAAATATTCTGCCTCCTGGCAATACTCTGTATGGAAACAGCCTCCTCTCCGCTGTAAACTGCCAGATCAATCAGCGCCCTCAGCCCATATCTTCCCTTTGTCGATAGCTTCATCCGTTCTCCCTGCCTTTTCAGCCCTCATTAAACCCTAGCATTTTGCTCGGATATAACAATAAATGTATCACCATTCCCCGGTTCTGTCAAGGGAATTTCCAGAATATACTGTCAACAAAGAATATGGTAAGGAGCTGAAAAAACCTTTATGGGAAATGGACAACGTCTGATCCGGGGTGCGTTTATCCTGACTGCCGCCGGATTATTAACCAGAATGATAGGTTTTTTTTATAGAATATTCCTTTCTCATGCCATTGGTGCGGAAGGAATGGGAATCTACCAGCTCATTTTTCCCCTGAACATGCTCTGCTATGCACTTACCACTGCGGGCATCCAGATGGCAATCTCCCGTTTTGTCTCAGCAAAACTGGCTCTGGACGATGTTCAGGAAGCTAACAGCACTTTTCTTGTGGGGACTGTCTGCTCCCTGCTGCTGTCCTGTACAGCCGGCTGGGCCATGCACCATTATGCTCCATTTCTGAGTGAAAAAATACTTTCCGAACCACGTACCCTGCCCATGTTAAAGCTCATGGCATACAGCATTCCCATGGGAGCCCTGCACACCTGTATCAGCGGTTACTTTTTTGCCCGGAAACAAACAGGACTGCCTGCCGTCTCCCAGCTGCTGGAACAGGCTGCCCGGGTGCTGTCCAGCTATCTGGTCTATCTGGTCATGCTCTCCAAAGGTCTCAAACCCACTCCTGTCATCGCCGCAGCCGGTATGTTGTGCGGAGAACTGGCTGCCATGGTCTTTTCACTGGCAGCCGTCACCTGGCATCTGCAGACTCAGAAATTTTCCCTGAGCAGCGTCCGGCACCCAGGCCGTATTTTAAAAGATATCATTCCGTTATCCGCGCCTGTGACAGCCAACCGGGTGCTGATCACACTGCTGAACAGCCTGGAAGCCATTTTAATTCCAGTCCGGCTGCGTATGTCTGGGCTGAACACCACACAATCTCTCAGCATTTACGGAACTTTCAGCGGTATGGCCCTGCCGCTTGTGTTATTTCCCTCCACTGTCACCAATGCGGTGTCCGTTATGCTTCTGCCCTCCGTCAGCGAAGCACAGGCCCGGGGAAATAACCGTGCCATCCAAAAAACCATAGAGACAACATTAAAATACTGTCTGATTCTGGGTATTTTCAGCACCGGACTCTTTTTCTGCTATGGTCCCCGGCTGGGACTGTACTTATTTCACAGCAGCGCCGCCGGACTTTTTGTCCGCATTTTGTCTTTTATCTGTCCCTTTTTATATTTGGATGTGACATTATCCAGCATCCTGCAGGGTCTGGGTAAAACAGGCCTGTGCTTTGTCAACAACGCCCTGGGAGTCAGCCTGCGCATACTGATGGTGTTATTTGCCGTCCCCTCCCAGGGAATCCAGGGGTATCTATGGGGGCTGCTTGCCAGTGAACTGCTCTGTGCCGCCCTGGATCTCACCGCCCTGCGCCGCTGCTCGGAAATTCACTTCGATGCAGTGTCCTGGCTGTTAAAGCCCGCTGCCGCCCTGGGTATTGCCCTTGGAAGCACCCTGTTCTTCTCCATATTTTTCAAGATTCTCAAATTTCTTCCTTCTATTGCTGTCCTGGGACTGGAAATGGCAGTCTGCGGCGTTCTTTACCTGGCGGTTCTGGTCTGCATGGGAATTCTGAAAAAGGAATAGCAAAATCGTTACTATTACAGAAAATCCTTAATCGACAATCCGGTCAAAATGTATTATAATAGAGCGGATAAATTTTAAGATAACCTGCGCAAAGGAGAAAAATCATGGGATTTGAATTTGTTACAAAACTGCCGACACCCGCACAGATTAAAGAGCAGTATCCAATTTCTGAAAAAATCCGTAAATTAAAAGAACAAAGAGATCAGGAGATTCAAGATGTGTTTACCGGAAAATCCCAGAAATTTCTGGCAGTCATCGGACCCTGCTCCGCAGATAATGAGGACGCCGTCTGCGATTACGTCAGCCGTCTGCGCAAAGTGCAGGATAAAATCGCAGACAAAGTATTAATCATCCCCCGGGTATACACCAACAAGCCCAGAACCACCGGGGAAGGTTATAAAGGTATGGTCCACCAGCCGGACCCTGAGAAAAAGCCGGATATGCTCACAGGTATTCTGGCTATCCGCAAAATGCATATGCGGGTCATTGAAGAAAGCGGATTCACCTGTGCCGATGAAATGCTTTACCCGGAAAACTACCGCTATCTGTCGGATCTTCTCTCTTATGTGGCCGTAGGCGCCCGCTCTGTGGAAGACCAGCAGCACCGCCTGACAGTCAGCGGCATGGATGTACCCGCCGGTATGAAAAACCCCACCAGCGGTGACATCAGTGTCATGTTAAACTCTGTCATAGCCGCACAGGCCGGACACAGCTTTATCTACCGGGGCTGGGAAGTCCGGACAACCGGAAACCCTCTGGCTCACACCATTTTACGGGGGGCTGTAAACAAACACGGAGAGGCGATCCCCAACTACCATTATGAGGACATCCGGCTGCTGTTGGAAAAATATCTTGCAAAAGACCTGAAAAATCCAGCCGCACTGGTGGATGTAAACCACTCCAATTCCAACAAACAGTACGAGCAGCAGGTGCGCATCACCAAAGAGGTGCTTCACAGCCGCAGAGTCGACAGCGATATCTACAGACTGGTGAAAGGTGTTATGGTGGAAAGCTATATTGTAGAAGGAAACCAGAAAATCGGCGGCAGCCACATATACGGTAAATCCATCACAGACGCCTGCCTGGGATGGGAAGATTCTGAGCGCCTGCTGTACACCATTGCTGAACAATGTTAAAAAGGCAACAAAAAAGACCCGTCCCCTATTCCCGGGGATGGGTCTTCATGTATACATCTCTTATTTTACTGGTACCCAGATTCAGATAAATCTGAGTGGTAGAAATATCAGAATGTCCCAGCATCTCCTGCACACTCTTAATATCGGCACCGTTCTGCAGCAAATGTGCCGCAAATGAATGGCGAAGTGTATGGGGTGCAATGTCTCTGGTAATACCAGCCTCCCTGGCATACCTTTTCACCATTTTCCAAAATCCCTGACGACTCATGGCAGACCCGGAACAATTGGTAAATAGATTGGAAGAACCACTGTCTCTCACCAAATCATTTCTGGCCTCCTGCAGATACCGTTTCAAAGCATTTCTGGATGCCTTGTTGATAGGGATAATCCGTTCTTTTCCATTTTCCTGGCATGTGATATATCCCATCTCCAGATTCACATCATCCATCTGAAGATGAATCAGCTCGCTCACACGCATGCCTGTCGCATACAGCAGCTCCAGCATTGCCCTGTCCCGTATTCCTTTGGGTGTCTCCACATCCGGCTGCGCAAGCAGCATGTCCACTTCTTCTACACTGAGAATCTCCGGCGTTTTCTTCTCTACCCGGGGCGGTTTCAGTCTTTCAGCAGGATTATCCTCTATGACATGCTCCCGGAACAAATATTGATACAGCGCACGAACCGATGCCACACTCCTGGATATGGTGGAGGAGGCAAAGTTTTTCTTCTCCATATAAAGAATGTAGGCATCCAGATTTGTCCGGGTAGCGTCTTTAAATGCACCTACCCCATGAGTCTCCAGATAAGAAGCCAGCTTTTTTAAATCTCTTTCATAAGAGATTTCTGTGTTTTGTGATGTCTGCTTACTCCTATGTAGATAATCGATAAATTCTTGAATTGCATTTTCCATCTTTACGCAGTCCTATTCTTCGTAATTGTAAAAGCAATTCACCCTTCAAATATTTTCCCCAGTAATAAAAATTAATTATATCTATTATAAACTATTTTCACTATAAAATCAAACACTTTTTGCTGAAGGGCGTTTAAAAAATCATTCACAGTTCACATAAAGTATTTTTAAGACACACTCTAAAAGAAGTGCAATTTATTCACAACCATTTCAATCAAAACCGGATTTAAGTAACTTTCCAAAAACATCCCCACTGTCAGAAGGGCTGCCGCCATGGCACAGAATACTCCATATTCTCTTCTCTCCGGTGGTGTCAGCCTCTGATTCTTCCAGCATTTTGCAGAAATTTGGAAATTTCTCCTGTATAGGCTAAGAGAAACCGGTATATAAACAATGTACTGGGGCAGAAAAAGCGTTCCCGCCAAAAACAATCCCTCCACTCCAAACTCCAACAGAGACACCGTCAATACGGCTCCCATCAAAAATCCCATCCAGACACTGGCCACCACGGATACGGGAAGACCGAAAATTGACAGTCCGCACAGCATACACAAAATATAAATGCTTCCCCTGGTCTTCAATACATAGAAAAAATATTCCGGATTAGCTGGCAGACCGCGGCTGACCCTGGTGAGCAGATACAATCCCGGCAGACCCTTTTCCTCTACTTCCGTTTTCCACAATATATTTGGCAGTATCACACCCAGAACAAATCCCACTACAAACAAAATTTCCATCTGATTCTTTTTCAATACGCAATCACCTCTTAATCAATCTATGGAAATTCCGAAAGTTTAGAACCTGCCTTTTTTATAAAGTTTTGCTCTGCCTGATTCGTGCCAGTTCTAGGCAAAATTTCGACGGCGATGCGGTGCATCGTCTAGGAATTTTAACGACGTAATGGTGCGAAGCAGGCAGAGCAGGACTTCGATTTCTGGCCGGATGGAGCTCTAGAGCGTGTTTGAAAATTCATTCACGCCACCCATACGCCCCACTTTGCGGCAGATGGCAGGAATGATTTTTAAGACACGCTCTAATGCATATCCTAAATACAAAAAATGGTACCTGTCTGTAAACACTGGTTTACAAACCTGTACCATTATAATTAAGCTCAATTATGTGCAGAATTATCACTTAGCATAGTCTACAACACGGCTTTCCCGTATCACATTCACCTTAATCTGACCTGGGTAATCCAACTCCGTTTCTATGGCTTTCGAAATATCCCTGGCCAGAAGAACCATATCCGCATCACTGATATGGTCTGGAAGAACCATCACACGCACTTCACGCCCCGCCTGAATGGCAAAAGATTTATCCACACCTTTAAATCCGTTTGTAATTTCCTCTAACTGCTGCAATCTGTTGGTATATGTCTCCAGAGTCTCCCTTCTCGCACCTGGCCTGGCCGCTGAAATCGCATCGGCAGCCTGTACAATACAGGCGATTAAGGATTCCGTTTCCACATCTCCGTGGTGTGCCGCCACTGCGTTTACCACAACATGGGATTCTTTATACTTTTTACACAGATCCACACCGATTTGAATATGCGAACCCTCCACCTCGTGGTCAATAGATTTTCCAATATCATGGAGCAGACCTGCACGTTTTGCCACCCGCACATCTGCGCCCACTTCTCCGGCCAGCAGTCCGGCCAGAAGAGCCACTTCAATAGAATGCTTTAACGCATTCTGTCCATAACTGGAACGGAATTTCATACGCCCCAGCAGACGAACCAGCTCCGGATGAATTCCATGTACTCCCACATCCATGGCCGCCGCTTCGCCTTCTTCCCGGATATTATACTCTACTTCCCTCTGTGCTTTTTCTACCATTTCTTCGATTCTCGCAGGATGGATACGCCCATCTACAATGAGTTTTTCCAATGCAATTCTTGCAATTTCCCTGCGGATAGGGTCAAAACCAGACAATACTACTGCTTCCGGAGTATCATCGATAATCAAATCCACACCTGTCAGAGTTTCCAGCGTGCGGATGTTGCGCCCTTCTCTGCCGATAATCCGGCCCTTCATCTCATCATTTGGAAGCTGGACTACGGAAATGGTAGCTTCTGACACATGATCCACCGCACATTTTTGAATGGCATTGACCACATATTCTTTAGATTTCTTTTCCGCATCTTCTCTGGCCCGGCTTTCCAATTCTTTGTAAAGTTTGGCAGTATCAAACTTCACATCGTCTTCAACAGTTTTCAGAAGATATTCTTTTGCCTGTTCGGAGGTTAAGCCTGAGATTCTCTCCAGCTCCTGCACTCCCCGCTCGTGTAATTCATTAATTTCACTTTCTTTTTCTTGTATATTTGTGATTCTCGCCGTACATTCTGCCTCACGCTTCTCGACAATTTCCGCTTTTTTATCCACAGACTCTTCTTTGGACAAAACCCGCTTCTCATATTTCTGCAGCTCTGTTCTTCGCTCTTTCGTCTCTCTTTCCAATTCATTTTTTCTTTTCAGAGATTCCTCTTTCACTTCCAACAGGGCTTCCCTCTTTTTCGATTCAGCAGCCTTTAACGCCTCATCTATGATGTTTCTTGCTTTTTCCTCCGCTGTGCCAATGGTCTGGGCATCCAGCTTCTCTTTGTTGGCAACGGCTGTTCTGCAAGCAATGGGAATTGCAATAAGCAGTGCGACAGCTACAGCGACAATTACAATAACAGCAACAATTATTGCACTCGTCACCGGAGCACCTCCTTATTAAATTTTCATTGTACAATCACATAGCATTAATTTTAAACTGTTTTCCAATAAAAGTCAAGACAAAGAAAATAGACAGGCTCGAGCAAAACTTATAATTGATAAATTTCGTCCATCTGGTATATAATAGTAAACAGAAACGGAGGAAATCAATTATGCGTTTAAAAGTATTGCTGAGCATTTTTTCTATCACGACCATGTTAAGTTTCACTGCCTGCGGCGGCCAAAATCAGACAAATCCACCTTCAGATGCTTCCGCCCAGACACAGAGCACTCCCGCCCAGTCCACACAGGATGCGGGTACTCCTGCACCGTCTTCCCAAGAGGAAAACACCCCTGCTGCCCCTGCTCCCGGCGGCCAGGAAAAAAGTGCTGCAAACACCCCCAATCTCTCTGTACTTACCGACAGTATAAAGGATCTGGAACAGCGTATTGGAAACATCACTCCCTCAGGTTCGGCCCAGGAACAAAAAGAGCAGTTTCTTGCCCTGAAAAACGAAATCGACGCCCTGGATAATGAACTGGAATATATGGAAGATACCCTGGAATCCCAATATTATGACGGCAGTCTGGAAGCCGCCCAATACCAGGAACAGGAACGAGAAATCGAAGCTTTAGAAGACCGGCTGGACCATTGCGAAGACCAGGTGGAATTCATTTTCAGAATAGACGATTAGTACACTGGAGCGTGTTTTAAAAATGCTTTATGCCAGCTGCACAATCTGGACAGCAGCTGGCATAAGGCAATGTTCAAATGCTACTCATATCGAATAATCTCTTTCTTTAACCGTTTAATAATCCGCTTCTCCAGCCTGGAAATATAGGATTGGGAGATTCCCAGCAAATCTGCCACCTCCTTTTGCGTCTTCTCTTTCATATCCGGCGCATACAGTCCGAATCTCAGTTTAATAATCGTCTGTTCCCGGTCATTGAGTTTTGCGATGGCTTTCCCCAGAAGAGTCTTTTCCACTTCCTGTTCAATCCCCCGGTAAATCACATCTTCATCCGTACCCAGAATATCTGACAACAGCAATTCATTGCCATCCCAGTCCACATTCAGAGGCTCATCAATGGAAACTTCCATTTTTGTCTTACTGTTCCGGCGCAGATACATGAGAATCTCATTTTCTATACAGCGGGAAGCATATGTAGCCAATTTGATTTTTTTAACCGGATTAAAGGTATTGATGGCTTTGATCAGTCCAATCGTGCCTATAGAAATCAGATCTTCTACCCCCACTCCAGTATTGTCAAACTTTTTAGCAATATAGACCACCAGCCGCAGATTATGTTCAATCAGTGTAGACTTTGCCTCTTTCTCCTGTTCTGTCCCCAGTTCACTGATAAAAACTGCCTCTCTCTCCGGTTCCAGCGGCGCCGGAAGCACATCGGCTCCTCCGATGTAATAAACCTCTCTGGGTTTATGAAATACCACGTTGGAAAATCTGGAAATCACTGGTCCCGGGTAATTCGGGGCTGCTGCTTTTACACTCATATTATACTCCTCCTGTCCGAACATGCTGCAAAAATCAACATGCTCCAGATTTATACGTTTGATGCCAAATCACATAATTTTACCGTTCAGAATAATCTGATATCTTCCCTGGGAATGAAACGGTGCCGCAGAGACAGCAACCACGGGACGATAGACATAGATAATCTGCTCCCCACGGTAAATACACATATCTTCCAATGTAACCACAGGAAGTGTTCCATCATTCCCCACACTGCAATAGACAATAAAATGGGGATGCAGACTTTCCCACATCGGGTCATCATACTCCCCCACAGTTTTTTCCATATCTTTTAATCTCTTTAATGCAGCGGCGGGCACAAGCTCTGCCAGAGTCTCTTCTTCCACAATCGAAACCGGTTTCCCTGTAAGGGGGTCCGCCAGCAGATTGCCTGTATCGTAAAGTCCTGTGAGATCTACTGTCTTTCCTTGTGCTTTGAGTTTTACTCTGCAGTAAGTTTCCCGTTTTCTCAGCCAGTTTTGATATCCTCGGACACAGATGGCCAGGAAACAATAACTAAGCCCTGTAAAGCAAAGAAACATCCACAGAGCCATTTCTCTTTCCCTGGTCAGGATATCCCAGAAGCCTCCACATAAAAACGCCAGTACATAAAGAGTCAATGTAATTCTGGCCAGCATTCTTTTGGAATCTATTTTATATCCTATACGTGCCATAGCCGCAGCTGTTATAACGTGCAGGACAAAAGCCGCCGGATATACGTAATCTGTAGGTATGAATAAGATAAAACAGGAGGACACAGCGCCCAGCACCGCACCGCAGAAGCATCTGCACCAGGCGGCGTGAATACCGAGAAACATCCCCGTCAGACGGAGCAGTACAAAATCCATCAAGAAGTTTGTCACAAAAACCACATCTATGTATATTTCTCGATACAAGAAAAGCCCTCCATAACCTGTGCGATCTTATTTTGTGTACACACATTATAAGTTATGGAGGGTTAAAGAATTTGTCGAAATTAGAGTGCAGCTATCTAAATATTTTCTCAGTTTTTCGAGCTTGTTCTACAAACAGACATGTTTTTCTTAGACAAACTCATGGAACACCTGAAGCAGCGGTCTCAATTCATCAATAGGAAGCTGTCCAGGTGCAGACATCCTTCCTGCAGTGGCAAACGTAACCGCTGAACCAAAAATTTCCCCGCAGAAACGGCTGGCGCTCCCCAATGGTCCCATGGACATGGTAATCAGCGGTTTCTGCACATTCTTCCGGCTCATCCCACCGGTTACATGGAGTAGCCTGGCAGTATCTCCATAATCATGAGGCATGACAGCAAGTTTCAAAATATCTGCCCCGGCTTCATCTTCCCTTCGCAGGGCTGCTTCCATTTCCGTTTCAGAAGGTGTTCCTTCAAAATGATGGCTGGACCCAATCACTAAGATCCCCTTCCTGTGAAACCAATCCACCGCCTCCCGCAGCCGGGAAAATTCCATCTGCATCACTTCTATATCCACAAAAGAGGGGATTTTCGTATCTGCCGCATGTTTCAAAAGACGGATATAATCTTCTTCCGAAATCTGCAGACTCCCCCCCTCCTTCTGCGTGCGGACAGTAAAAATAAGCGGAATGGAACCCAGAATGCCGCTCAATCTTTTGAGAACGTCCTCCACATCTGATGGACAGAAAATATTCTCAAAACAGTCCGCCCGCCACTCTACAAGATCCGGGCAGACGGCTGCAGCCCGCTCTGCCTCTGCCGCCAGCCCCGAGACATCTGTCTGTGTAAGTGGAACACAGATACAGGGCATCCCCTCTCCAATGACAGTATTTTTTACAACGATACTTCTGGCCATTTATTGACATCTCCTCTGAAAATATATATGATGATAATGAATCCGGCCGGCGTTTTTTTTGCAGCCTGCCGGGATTTTTAGCAACTGTAAAAGACAAAACGGAGGATATAAAATGAACATTCCCATTACCGGATGCACCCGGTTCACCGGACTCCTTGGCACTCCTGTCACACACAGCATCTCCCCCAGGATGCACAACGAAAGTTTCCAGTATCTTGGGCTGGATTATGTATATCTGTGTTTTGACGTAAACGAACAGACTCTGCCAGATGCCGTCCGCGGTTTAAAGGCTCTGGGGGTACGGGGGTTCAATCTGACTATGCCCTGCAAAAACCGCATGGCAGAACTTTGCAGCAGCCTCTCCCCAGCAGCCCGCTTAATCGGAGCCGTAAATACTGTAGTACACGAAGGAAACGGAGAACTCACCGGCCATAACACAGACGGCATCGGCTTCATCCGGGCGCTCAGAGAAGCCGGACAGGAAATAAAAGGAAAAACCATGACCCTTCTGGGCGCCGGAGGAGCCGCTTCGTCCATCTGCACCCAGGCAGCCATCGACGGTGCCCAGGCGGTCCACGTATTTGCCCGTTCCTCCAGCCGGTTCTGGGGCAGGATGCAGCATCTGGCCGATGAACTCAGCCGCCTCTACCCCTGCCGAGTGACTCTGGAAGAACAGGCAGATACCCTTCAGCTGAAGTCCTCATTGGAAAACAGCCATCTGCTGGTGAACGGCACTTCTGTGGGCATGGCTCCTGAGACAGGCGCTTCGCTGATCACTGACCCTGAACTTTTCCACCCGGATCTGGCTGTGTTCGACGCCATTTACAACCCGCGGCAGACCAGGCTTTTAAAACTGGCACAAAAGGCTGGATGCCAGACTGGAAACGGCCTTTATATGCTGCTGTATCAGGGCGCGGAAGCCTTCACATTGTGGACCGGACAGGACATGCCCATTGAACATATCAAATCCTGCTGTTTCCCCGATGCCGTGTAACCTCAGGACTGCTGTCCTTCTGCCTCAACCTGGATTTTACGGATGGTTTTTGTGCGGATTTCTTCTGTAATCTCCTGAATAAACACATCCAGGGGCCTGGAACCCTCATCTCCCAGATAACGGCTCCTCACAGAAACCACCCCTTCTTCCTGCTCTTTTGCTCCCACTACCAGCATATAGGGCACTTTCTCCAGTCTGGCTTCACGGATCTTATAACCCATTTTCTCTGAGCGCTGGTCCACAAAGCAGCGGATGGAAGCGTTTCTCAATTTTTCTTCCACCTGTGCCGCATAATCATGGAATTTCTCTGAAATGGGGATTACCCTCACCTGTTCCGGACACAGCCAGGTGGGGAACAATCCGGCATATTTTTCAATGAGCCATGCCAATGTGCGCTCATAACATCCCATGGAAGTTCTGTGGATAATATACGGCCTCTCCTTTTCCCCGTCTGCATTGATAAATGTCATATCAAAACGTTCTGCCAGGAACATATCCAGCTGAATGGTAATCATAGTATCCTCTTTGCCGTACACATTCTTCGCCTGAATATCCAGCTTGGGACCATAGAATGCTGCTTCTCCTTCTTCTTCTGTATAAGAAATACCAATGTGGTCTAAGATGACACGCATCATATCCTGCACCTGGTTCCAGGTCTTTTCATCCCCCAGATATTTTTCCTGATTATTGGGGTCCCACAGAGAAAGACGGTATGTCACATCCTCCTCCACTCCCAGAGTAGTCAGACAGTACTTGGCCAGATCCACACAGCCTTTGAATTCTTCTTCGATCTGATCCGGGCGCACCACCAGATGGCCTTCACTGATGGTAAACTGGCGTACACGGGTCAGGCCGTGCATCTCGCCGGAATCTTCATTCCGAAACAGTGTGGAAGTCTCCCCCATACGCACCGGAAGATCCCGGTAACTGTGCTGCTCTGCCTTGTATACATAATATTGGAACGGACAGGTCATGGGCCGCAGGGCAAAAATCTCTTTGTCCTTTTCCTCATCTCCCAGGATAAACATGCCATCTTTGTAGTGTCCCCAATGGTCCGAAATCACATACAGATCGCTTTTTGCCATCAGCGGAGTCTTCGTCCTTACATATCCCCGTCTGGCCTCCTCGTCCTCAATCCATCTCTGAAGCTCCTGTATGATAGTCACGCCTTTTGGCATCAAAAGGGGGAGCCCCTGGCCGATCACATCTACTGTGGTAAACAGCTTCATCTCCCGCCCCAGCTTATTGTGGTCTCTCTTTTTTGCCTCCTCCAGCTGGTTCAGATGTTCTTTCAGCTCATCCTTTGTCCCATAAGCAGTACCGTAAATTCTGGCCAGCATCTGATTTTTCTCACTGCCCCGCCAGTAAGCTCCAGAAGATGACAGCAGTTTGAATGCTTTCACACCTTTTGTGTTCATCAAATGGGGGCCTGCACACAAGTCCACCCAGTCCCCCTGGGAATAAAAACTGATTTCTGAGTCTTCCGGAAGGTCCTCAATCAGTTCAACTTTATAAGGTTCGTTTTTTTCTTTGAAAAATGCTATGGCCTCCTCCCTGGATTTGGTAAAGCGCTCCAATCGGGCGCCTTTTTTGATGATTTTCTTCATCTCCTTTTCGATGGCCTCCAGGTCCTCCTGTGAAAAAGGATCACACTGAAAATCATAGTAAAACCCGGTGTCGATGGAAGGACCGATGGCCACCTTTGCCTCCGGATAAAGAGTCTGGACTGCCTGCGCCAGCACATGGGATGCTGTATGGCGCAGTGCGGCCAGCCCTTTCTCATCCTTTGCTGTGAGTATGCTCAGACAGCAGTCCTTATCCAATACAGTACGCAGATCCACCACCTGCCCGTCCACTTCCCCGGCGCAGGCGGCCCGGGCCAGCCCCTCGCTGATATCGGAAGCCACGTCAATGACAGGCACAGGCTGTGCATATTCCTTCTTTGAACCATCTTTTAATGTAATAATCATGTTTTCTCTCCTTTCTAAAATAAACTGTTCGAAAGTTATTTTGAACAATTCCTAAACGCAAAAAAACCCGCACCCTGCGACAATATGTCACAAGGGGCGAGCCAGATATTTCTGAACCGCGGTTCCACCCTTTTTGCCGTTTCCAAAAAACATTTTATATTTTCTGCGAAACAGCCGCTTCATCTTGACGATAACGGAATCACCGGGCTTGATTAGAGCCGCTCTGAGCTGGTCTTCAGATGCTTCTTCAATGAGATGCTTCCAGCACCGTATTTTTTCCACGGGCATCTCTCTCTGGAATGTTCCACATCCTACTGGTCTCATCTTTGCTTTTCCTGTATTCTTTCTGAAAAACGTTTGTAATACGTTTCAGTCTATTATAGCACGAAAAGTGTTTTTGTCAACTATATATTTATCCAGGAAAATATGCAACTTAAAATATTGCATTTCATCCTTTACAATATACTTTTCATGTGATATAATGATAAAAATCCAATGGAAAGGTGGTGTTGTCATGGCTCTGACTAAAGAAGATCTGATGGCTATTTCACAGGTGTTGGACAGCAGGCTGGATGATAAATTGACACCAATCTACTCACAGCTGGAATCAATTAATGGCAGACTGACTAACGTTGAAGTCAGACTGGATAACGTTGAAAACAGATTGACTCATGTGGAAGAAAGACTCGATAACGTTGAAAACAGACTGATTCATGTTGAAAAAAGACTGGATAACGTTGAAAACAGACTGACTCATGTGGAAGAAAGACTGGATAACGTTGAAGTCACGCTGACTCATGCCCAAGACAGACTTGACCATGTGGAAGGCAGGCTGGATCATGTGGAAGACAGTCTGACTCATGTCGGAGAAAGATTGGACAGTGTCGATGGCAGACTGACTAAGATCGAACTGATACAGGAAAATGATATGCTGCCAAGACTACAGAACATCGAGTCCTGTTACCTCTCTACTTTCGACCGGTATCAGGAGCATGTGTCCGGCTATAAAACAATGGAATCGGACATTGAGCTTTTGAAAAAAGTTGTAGCAGCACATTTTTAAGGAACTGTATATAAATAACTTAGAGTGTGTCTTAAAAATCATTCCTGCCATCTGCACGCCCCACTTTGCGGGAGATTTGTGCCAAATGAAGGGCGCATAGCGGGCTATGTAACTGATTTTGGGCGGGCGCTGCCAGAGAAAAAGACAAGCAGATGGCATAGGTTATTTACATACAATTCCTAAGATATTTATTATGGACAATCTATCGCACCGTAAAACGGAACATTCCGGCAGCGGAACGGATTCAGGAATGAAAACACGTTCCTTTCCCAGAGCGTGTTTATCATTCACTTTTTAGGCATGAGTTTTACCAGCTGTTCTTCCACTATCCGAAAATGCTTATCAAAAGCTTTCATCACAGCCTGCAGATCCTTTTTCACCAGAGCGTTATAAATTCCCCAATGGGAACGTCTTAATAATTCTGCCCTCATTTTATTCATTAAAATCTTCGTGCGGAAGTTTTCGATAAACTGATCCATCAGATTATCCAGCATAGAATTATATAAAATCAAAATCCGGTTATGGGAAGCACTCACCAATTTGTGATGGAATTCCAGATCTAATTTTGCGCTTTCCCTTGAACTCATAGGCTGGTCCATTTTTAGTAAAATCTGATGCAGTTCTTCCAACTCCTCAGGTGACGCAGTTTCGATTGCCAGTCTGACCGCCGCATATTCATATCCTGTCCGGATATGAAATATCTCGGAATAATCAATTTTCATCAGTGCCATAACCATGTTTACTGATTTCAGCATATATTCCATCGGGTCGCACCTGACATAATTGCCGCTTCCCTGCATACACTCGATCAAACCTGTAATCTCCAGCATATGCATAACCTCTCTGACCGAATTGCGGCTGACCCCCAGCTTTTCCGCTATTTCCCGTTCCGGCGGAATTTTATCATTTAACTGCAGTTCCCCAGACAATATCTGCTCTGAAAAATAGTTAAATATGTACTCATATTTTTTTCCATTAAATTTAGAATTATCCACTATAATTATCTACTTTCTTATCTGTCATTGAGAATGACTGCCTGCAAACAATAACTTTAGAATATGCCCACTGATTTTGACACATTCATGTACCTTGACAAAACAGCATTACGCCTATTATAGTACACTGCCAGGCGATTTGCAAGAACGAAAAAACAACAGGCCGGCCGGCTGTTCCGGCAAACCTGCTGTCTTTCAACCAAACTGAACTATGCTCTTTTTCTGCTATTATTTTACCATCACGGAGACCCCGTCCGGAATCACTGCAATATGAGCCGACCTTCCCTTTTCTTTCAGAGCCATTTCCAAAGCCTCATTTACATTGGAAGCCGTTTCAAAACCCATTTCTTCTGCCATAGCCCGATACTTTTCACACATCACATAGATCACTTTATGATGGATAAGAATACGGCTCTGAATCTGATATTCCCACTGATCTGGTTTTGTCTGGTCCTGGGGTACTTTCAGGATTTCTTTCATAAGGGCACTGGGACTCTCACAGTCTCTGAGAGCTTCATAAAATCCTTCTCCTCCATGTCCGTCTCCGCAGTCAGCCGTCATGATGATAATACCTCCATCTTTGCAGGCTGCCTCTGCCGCTGTCATGCCTTTCACAGACTGGTACATATTCTGATCCAGCGGATATCCGCCATTTGTTGAAATTGCAATGTCTGCCGGTTTCTGCGGAGTTACCTGACAGTACTGTTCCAGAAATCTGCAGCCGGCTTCATGGGCACTGATGGCATCTCCTGCCACAGCATGAACTACTTTTTTATCTGCATCAATAATTGCATTTACAATATATTTCTGGCCTGCCATTTTACTTGCTGCAATCATATCCCTGTGAATGGGATTATTCTCCAGCACCCCGGTACGGCTGTACGGAGAATCAATAAAAGCAGAACAATGATTGCCCAAAACAGTCACCTGGCTGGAAACGCCAGGAAGAACGCTCTTTCGGCCGCCGGAAAAACCTGCAAAGAAATGGGTTTCAATAAACCCTTCACTGGCCAGCAGATCCGCCTCTGCTGCTATTTTATTAATCAAAAGGGGTGCCCCCGAAGGGAGAACTCCCAGATTCACCATGTTCTCCATATCGCGGCTGTCATGAATAACTATCTTTTCATGCTCCACAATTTCTTCACCGAATTTGTTTACCAGTTCCTCTCTGGTGGTGGCACGGTGGAAACCTGTTGCAATCAGCAATGTGATATCTGCCTGGGGATTGCCCTCGCGGATCTCTTTTAACATAAACGGAATGATATGTTTGCTGGGAACCGGTCTGGTATGGTCAGAGCAGATGATTACAATCCGTTCTTTTCCTTCAGACAGCTGGGAAAGCCTGGGTGATCCAATGGGGTTTTCCATGGCCTCAGCTACAATCTGATCTTCTGTCTTCCCGCTTTTCGGCATAGACTCAATAGAAGATTCCAAAATCTCATAATCCAGTTCGTCATCCAGATGCAGCATCATGCCTTCTCTGGAAAATGGCAATTTAATATCCATATTATTATTTTATACCCATCCATCCAGCGATAACCCTCATCTGGACTTCGGATGTACCTCCATAAATTTCTGTTATTTCTGCGTCACGCATCATTCTCTCGATTGGATGGCCTTTCCGATATGCCGGCTCACCATACAACTGCTGGCAGCGGTACGCCACATCAAATGCATTTTGGGATGCTGCCAATTTCGCCATTGCGGCTCTGTGTGAAAATGATTCCCGGCTGTCTCTGTCACAGGCAGCCTGATACACCAATAGTTTTACGGCTTCCGTGTTTGTCTTCATCTGTGCCAGTTCAAACTGGGTTTTCTGAAACTGTGAGAGACTGCGCCCAAACTTTTTTCGCGCCCGGACGTAATCTGCAGTTTCCTCCAAAGCCCCCTCAGCAATGCCAAGGGCCTGGGCAGCTACACAAATGCGCCCTTCATCCAGCACTGTCCCTGCGTATTCAAAGCCCTTTCCCTGACTGCCCACCAGATTTTCTTTGGGAACAATACATTCTCTGAAAACCAATTCACAGATAGAAGCTGCCCGGATTCCCACCTGATTCTCCCGCTTTCCAACAGACAGTCCCGGAAACCCTTTTTCAACTATAAAGGAGGAAATCCCCCTGGTTCCCTGCAGCTGGCTGGTCATAGCTGTTACAAAAAATACATCTGCCACATCAGCCCCGGATACAAAAGTTTTATATCCATCCAGCACCCAATGGCTTCCCGCGTCCACCGCTGTAATCTGATAGCGGCCGGACGCACCGCTTTTTGTCTCAGGCTCTGTGAGAGCGAAGCTTCCCAGCCATTCACCAGAACACAATTTTGTGAGATATTTCTCTTTCTGCCACTCTGCCCCGAACTGATAGATGGGAGTACTGCAGAAAGTGGTATGGGCAAATACAATGTTCCCTGTAGTCCCACAATATTTACTCAATTCTTCCACCGTCTGAATATAGGTGAGAAAATCCATCTGGGAACCGCCATAGTTCTCCGGAAACGGGATTCCCAAAAACCCCATTTCCGCCATTTTTTTCACATTTGCCATGGGAAATTCTTCTGTTCTGTCAATCTCCCTGGCCAGCGGTTTTACATCCTCCACCGCAAAATCATGGACCATCTCCAAGATATCCTGATGTAACGCATCCCGCCTGAAATCCATATGCAGATTCCCGGCTTTTAAGCCTTGCGGGCTTTTATTGCTTCTGTCAACGCAGGAACCACTTCATTCAAATCTCCCACAATCCCGTAATCTGCCACATCAAAAATGGGGGCATCTGAGTCTTTATTCACCGCAATCACTGTGTCAGACCCGGCAATTCCTGTCAGATGCTGGATTGCCCCGGAAATACCAATGGCAAAATAAAGCCTTGGAGCTACTGTTTTTCCTGACTGACCCACCTGATGTACATAGGGCATCCATCCTGCATCAACTGCCGCACGGCTGCATCCAAGAGTTCCGTCCACTGCCTCTGCCAGTTCTTCCAGAAGTTTAAAGTTCTCTGCCGAACCCACGCCGCGGCCGCCGGCTACAATCACATCTGCTTCTTCCAGATTGATGGCCTCTGTCACTTCATTGACACGTTCTACCAATTTGGTACGGATTTCTTCTGCTGCTGTATGAATGGTTTCTTTTATAATCTCTCCGGTACGGCTCTCATCGTAAGCACCTTTTTTAAACACACCTGGTCTTACCGTACCCATCTGGGGGCGGTTATCCGGACACATGATAGTAGCCATCAGGTTTCCGCCGAATGTGGGACGGGTCCACGCAATATTTCCCGTGTCTTCGTCAATGCCGATTTCTGTACAGTCTGCTGTCAGTCCGGTCTTTAAGCGGCAGGACACCCTTGGACCCATGTCACGGCCATTATTGGTTGCTCCGATCATCAGTGTTTCTGGTTTATACTTTTCCACCAGTGTCACCAGTGCCTTTGTAAAAGCATCTGTAGTGTAATATTCATATTCCGGTGCGTCTACAATAATGGCGGAATCCGCCCCATAACAGATAGCATCTTTTGCCACATATTCAATATCTTTTCCGATTACCACAGCAACCAGCGGACAGCCTTTCTGCTGCGCCAGCGGTTTCGCCACATTTAATAATTCATAACCCACATTTTTTGCTTTTCCGCATTCTGTTTCAATGAACACCCATATATTTTTATAATCATTCAGATTACTCATACCGCGCCCCTCCTATAAAAGTTTTCCATCGCAAAGCTGCTTTACTACTTCTTTTGCCGCACTGGCCGCATCCATGCCTGCCAGCTTCACCCCGTTTTTCTCCCTTACAGGTGTATAAGTTTTCTTTACTCTTGTGGGTGAGCCTTTCAAACCACACATGGCAAGGTTTATGGACGGCATATCTTCTTCTGTCAACATAGGAATCTCTTTTTTCTTAGCCTCCATCCGGGTTTTCAGCGTTGGATAGCGGGGCTCGTAAGGCAGTTTCACCACGGTCACCACTGCCGGAAGTTTTGCAGCAATCATATCGTATCCTGCATCCTGCTCCCGTTTCACCTGAATTTCTCCGTCTTTTTCCAGGATATCCAGAGCATATGTAACCTGAGGCATATCCAGATGTTCCGCAATTTCTGGCCCTACCTGGGCAGTATCTCCGTCAGTTGCCTGTTTTCCACAGAGAATCAGATCGAACTTCAGTCCCTCTTTTTCCTCTACTGCTTTAATGGCCTCGGACAGAATGTAACTGGTAGCCAGAGTATCCGAACCGCCAAATTTTCTGCTGGAAATCAGATAACCGGCGTCAGCGCCTACCGCAAGACAGGATTTAATGGCTCCTGCAGCCTGAGCCGGTCCCATAGAGATAACTACTAATCTTCCCCCGGCTTTTTCCTTCAGACGCACGCCTACTTCCTGGGCATAAGTATCAAATGGGTTGACAATACTGGGAACGCCCTTTCTAATCAGCGTATGTGTAACTGGATCTACTTTGATCTCATTGGTATCAGGTACTTGTTTTATACAAACACAAATATTCATAATGTTCCTCCTAATCTTTTATAAACGATAACAAACTTTTCCTGGATTCAAAATCATCTTCGGGTCAAATACCCGCTTGATGCCTTCCATAATTGCCATATTTGTCTCACCCACAGAATCCACCAGATATTTCACCTTCCCAGAGCCAATGCCATGCTCTCCGGAAACAAGTCCGCCGCAGTCTGTAGCCTCTTTATAGATAATATCGAAGAATTTATCCACACGATTTTTGAATTCTTCTTCTTCCAGATCGTTGGAGCACTGATAAATATGAAGGTTTCCATCCCCTGCGTGCCCGAAGGAACGAATGGTCAAACCACATTCTTTTCCAGCTTTGTTTACAAATTCCAGATAGCTGGCAATTTTGTTCACTGGCACTACCACGTCACATTCATCCAGCAGTTTTGTTTCTTCCATAATGGCTTCCAGGAAAGAGGAACGGGCTGCCCACGCATCTTTAATTCTTGTGGGTGTATCTGCAATCAATACCTCAATGGCACCTGCCTCCAGTGCCAGTTCACCCGCCTGCTCAATCAGGGCATCCACTTCTTCTTCCGAATTGCCGTCCAATGTCACAAGGAGATAGGCACCGATTTCCATTCCATACAGCTCCTGTGGGAATACAGATTTGCCCACATAACGCTCAGACGCCAGCACGATCTCCCGCTCCATAAATTCAATTGCCTGTGGGTCCATATGGGCCATTTTAAACTTCGGTACCGTGGCCAGAGCCGTATTTAAGTCTTTAAACGGAATAATCAGAGAAACTGCAACCTTGGGCGCAGGAATAATCTTCATGGTCAACTCTGTGATAATTCCCAGTGTTCCTTCTGAACCAATCATCAGATTCAGCAGAGAATATCCAGAGGATGTTTTGGATACGGTTGCCCCCAGATGAGTAATCTCGCCATTGGGAAGCACCACTGTCATGGCGCGTACATAATCCCGGGTGGTTCCGTATTTTACCGCCCTCATACCGCCTGCGTTGGTGGCCACATTGCCGCCCACACATGCAAATTTTTCACCTGGGTCCGGCGGATACAGCATGCCTTTGCCCCGGCAGTCTTCTGCCAGATCGTTCAGCAGAACGCCTGCCTCAATTTCCACAACAAAGTTTTCCATATCATAGGATTTGATCTTGTTCATCTTTGATATATCAATCAACACACCGCCATATAAGGGGACAGCGCCTCCGGCAAGTCCGGTTCCCGCACCCCTGGGTGTAACAGGAATATTGTTTTCATAGCAGATTTTCATCACTTCTGAAACTTCTTGCGTTGACCTGGGCTGAACAGCCAGATCCGGCATACGGGTTCCGTAAATGGGCATCTCGTCTTTCGCATAATCGGGATTGATATCTTCTCCCAGGAACACATGACTGGACACCGCTTTAATCTGATCGATAATTTCTGGTGTTAATTGGTTGTACATTTTCTTACCTCCTAAAAAATATAATCATAACTAATCATAACTATTTAAAACCCCATCATGGACCCTGCATAGCAGATTACGCCTGCAAGAATCACATATAACAAGAAATACTTGAATACTGCGCTTAATATCTTACTTTCTGAACCTACTGCATTGATTGCACCTGCCCCGATGGCTATACCCTGGGGACAGATCATCTTTCCAATTCCGGCCCCCATCACATTGGCGGCTGCCATCCAGCTGGCGTTCAACCCCAGTGCCAGAGCCGTTTCACTCTGCAGCCCTCCAAAAAGAACGCACGTGGATGTGCCGGACCCTGTGACAAATGCCCCCAGAGCCCCAATGAGGGGAGCAATAAACGGATAAAACGGTCCTGCCGCCGCCACCAGGAATTTTGCAATATCGGAAATCATTCCACTGTAACTCATAATCTTTGCTGTTGCCATGACAGAACAGATGGTGAGAATGGTTTTCCAGTATTTTTTCAATGTTTCAAGGAAAACCTCTGCCATGTCTTTCACCGAAGCCCCCTGGATCAAACCGCCGATAATGGCGGCGATAAAAATCATAACCCCCGGAGTATTGATCCAGCTGAAGCCAAGGGCATTTCCCCCTTCTCCGGCATAAACTACAACACTGCTCTTAATACCTGCAATTGCATTATGTATAGGCGGGCACAGGGTAGAAGTAATCATTAAAAGAAGGAAAATTAAAATAAATGAACTCCACGCCTTAACCCCCGTGCCAACCGTCATATTTTCTTGTGACTGTCTGTTCTCAGCTATCTGAATGGCATATTCTTCATCTGGATTTTTGTTGAAAATCTTTGCCGCTGCAATGATACAGCCCATGGAACAGATGGAGCCTATAATATCTGGAAGCTCCGGTCCGATAAACTGCGCCGTGAAAAACCATGGCACGGTAAAGGAAAGGGATGCAATTAATGTGGTGGGAAACATTCCCTTTAATGCCTTTATGCCTTTTCCGCAGATGCAGACCATCAAAAACGGAGAAATAAAAGTTAAAATACACTGGATTACCACAACGCTTCCCGCCAGGGGAACTGCCTCAAGTCCTGTCACAGACGCCAGCGTGACAGTGGGAACCCCTACTGATCCAAATGCTGTGGGTGTAGAATTCACCACCAAGCAGCCAAGAACTGCACTCATGGGGTCAAGCCCGATTCCTGCCAGCATGGAAGCCGGTATAGCCACTGCCGTCCCAAATCCAGCCATGCCTTCCATAAAGTTTCCGAAGCCCCAGCCAATAATCAATGCCAAAACTCTCTTATCTCTTGAAACCCCGGCCAGCATCTTCTTAATCAATTCCATTGCCCCGGTTTTCAAGGTCAGGTTATAGGTGAAAAGGGCGGCCACAATGACCAGACAAATGGGCCATAATGCATTCAAAGCCCCCTCCAGCGCCGCTGTCGCTGTGCATAAAACATTCAGCCGCCAATAACCGATTGCCAGTGCCATGGTTACCACCAGTGCAATCACACAAGCTTTATGTCCAGCCATTTTCAATCCGCTCAGCGCGGCGATCAGCCAGATAATCGGCAGCATTGCGAGCACAAATTTCAGTAATAACAAGGTTCTCTTTCCGCCTTTCCGATTGGATTACCCAATCTGCTTATTTTTTTCACTGCCCGTAAAAAGACAGTGAAATAGATTACATAAATGCATTTTGCGTTCTATTGGGTCACCCAATTTCTATATTTATTATAGCACTGTTTCCATAAATATCAAGCACTTTTTATAATTCCAGCAGATTCGCCCATCTTCCGCATGGACTTTTGTATATATTTACTATAAATGGGTCATCCATTTGATTGTGATAAAAAATGAGGGCATCTCTACCCTCATAATGTTTCATGCTTTATGTTTCATTTTGACTATCAACGGATTAATTCTTGTCAATTCATCTTCATTCATTCCTAGAGCGTGTTTGAAAATTGCTTTATGTCAACCGTGCGTCATAATTTGTGGGAGATTTGTTCCGCATGAGGGCGCTGTAGCGGGCTACAGCAACCGAATAAGGGGCAAATCTGCCGCAAAGTGGGGCGTGCGGTTGGCGTGAATGAATTTTCAAACAGGCTCTAGGGAATCATATCCATCTTTATTCACTTCTTCTACTATCATATCATACAATTCCTGACACACATCTGGTCTTCTATTGGTTCTCAGCCCATCACCATACCGGACAGATTTTGTCACAAACACCTTATCACAATCTATACGGGTCATCCTTTGAAATGGATTTCTCGAAACATCGGGCTGTTCGTCTATAAAATGCTTGAACCGTCTGCTTGCCAGCATTTTGGGTTTCAGCGTCTGACATTTGACATATTCATACATGCTTCCGTCAACGCTTTTGCAGACATACATATGTGAGCTGACCGACAGCTGCGCACCTATACTGGGATATGGAACTTTCATACGTATGAAGTCTCTTTTGTTAATCAACTATCAGCCTTCCCCCCTCATCTATATCTACATACACTGGATTAAACAACTGACCGCTTTCTGCCAGACTTGAAAGTACATCAAAATGCTGCTCCGTTAATTTCACCCTGTCTTTTTTGCGAAAGACAAAGTAATGTCTGTCTATTTCCACCACTGACGAATTTTTTATCAATTCCATGGGATACATTTTATCAAGTGCGGAAATAAGCCTGGCGTCATGCTCGTCAAAATCATTTTCGTCTAAATCCACCTGGCGTTCCCCGCTTAATATCCTTTTCTCCTTGGATTTCCACAAATTCATTGAATGAGTAAATTCTGACAGCTCATTTTCAGATAAAACACGCACTACAAACGCGCACTTTACTGCTCTTTCTTCATTGATTATAACCCGTCCCGAGTGGCAGATTTCATCTGCACACCTGTTAAACCCAAGCCTTTCTTTTGTATAATCTCCCCAGACCTGGCTGAACACAGGACCTCTTCTATACCCTTTCAAATATACAAAATCCGCTTTCTCACCAGATACTTTCGTAAAACATTCGTATAACAACAAAAATTTTTGAAGCTTCAAAGCAGTATCGTATTCGGATTTATGATTCTGGCGAAGCCAGCCGCTTAAACACAGCTTTCGCTCATTCGAGTAAATCATACATTCACCTCCATTTGTAGATTGAACATTCTCAGATTCTGCATTTTAGGTAATACCCCAGTTTGCAACAGCCCTTTAATACATATTCAGCTTCACCGATATCTGGCATATTTCTATCTGTATTTTAATTATAATACAAAAGCATAGAAAATGCAACCATTCTGATTGCATTATATAAATGTATATTTTTCATTCATTTCTCCCATTTAACAAGATCTGAAACTTTAAGTATGGAAAATTTCCAATCATTGATTGACATTCTAAACCTTATCTTTTCATATTCTGTAATCTATGGTATTATAAAAATATAATTTTGCCTCAATTCAAGTCAGGGAAACGTAAAACGATAAAGGAGATAAAATACATAATGAAAGCGACAGATACAGAGCTTACTAAATTTTTAGAAGGGGAAAAGCAATACTGCGTTCCAATCTATCAGAGAAAATACAGTTGGGGGAAATTAAATTGCCTCGAGTTTTTAAAGGATATTTTGGCAATTGCAAAAGATACTGAAAGACCGTGCCATTTTATGGGTTCCATTATTTACCTCCTTAAAGGAAACTCCCAGCACGCTTCGGCAGTAACAGAATATTTAGTAATTGATGGACAGCAGCGATTAACAACAATTTCGATATTATTATTAGCACTTGGCGATTACACAAAAGAAAAAGCTTCCGGTTCCGATGAATTCAAATGTTCTGTTACAAACCCTGAAAGAATTTCGAAACAATATCTTATCAATGAATACGAAACAAATGATACTTATTATAAAATTCGATTAAATGAAGAAGATTTTTATGCTTGGAAAAAAATAATAAAAAATCGTACCCAGCCAGATGATATGAAACAAAATAAAATCTTTGAGAATTATAACATCATTATTGATAAATTACGTAAAGAAAATGTTGAACCACAACTTGTATATGAGGGAATCAAAAAATTGCGTTTAGTTGATATCTGTCTGCTGCCAGAAGATAATGCACAGCTTGTTTTCGAAACAGTAAATAGTACTGGCCTCCCTTTATCAGCAGCCGACAAAATTCGTAATTTTCTTTTAATGCAAGTCGATTCAACAGAACAAATGGAATTACTCTACAATGAGTATTGGCATCCAATGGAAAAAGAGTTAGGTATATCATCGGGTAAAACTAAAGAATTTGATGATTTCATCTACTATTATCTAACAATGGTTCGCAAAAACCAGGTAACTGGTGATAATTACAAAATTTTCAAGGAATATTTTTTTGATAATAGCTCTGCTGGTTCGGAAAGCCTTGTAAAACAGATCCGCCAGTATTCCAAATATTATCTTATATGGATTAACGCCAAAGGGAATGGAACACCTTTAGAACATTTACTATACAAAGTAAGAAGTACAAAACAATTAAAAATTACACCCGCTATTTTAAAGCTATTGTCGGATTTAGATAATGAAATGTTATCTGATGATGATGCGGCAGGTATTTTGACCTTAATGGAGTCTTATTTCATGCGTCGGACTATATGTGGTATGCCGACTAACACAGCCGGCCCCGTTTGTCTTTCTATGTTAAAGAGTTTATATAATACTCATCAACTGGACTCTTTTAGAGATAATATTCTTGAACTGCATTCCAAATACTACGCACAACGTATGCCTAAAGATGATGAAATGATTGAGTGTCTCCAAAAATTTGAAATTTATTCTCTTAGTAAGTCTAAACTTGAAATGATTCTCGATAGATTAGAAAATCATAACCGAAAAGAACATATATCCACAAATGAATATACCATTGAACATATTATGCCACAAACTTTATCTGAAGATTGGAAAAAAGATTTGGGCCCTGATTTTGCAGATATCCATGAAACTTATTTACATACCATAGGCAATTTAACATTAACCGGATATAATTCCGAATATGGAAATAAACGTTTTGTGGACAAATTGGAATGTGTGGATAAAAATGGTCAAAAAATTGGTTATAAATACACACCTATTAAGCTCAGCAGATATGTCGCTAATTGTAAAACCTGGGGAGAGGCACAGATTATCGAAAGGTCAAAACAACTTACAAATGAAATGGCCCAGATATGGAAATATCCTTCAAAAGAGACAAAAATCTCAATACAAAAGCCTGCCCAAAAATCAATGGAAACCTCTGTTCCGAAATCCCTCGCCAAAACAGTAGAAATTCCCGTTCAGAAAGCGCCGCCTGAGGAAACAGAATCCCCATTCCCAATAAACGGTTCAGAAAGCAGAAAAACAAATGACTATCCTGAAAAACTATTTAACATCATTGATTCCCTGATCATGGCTCTTTCTCCTGATATAGAAAGAACTCCTACGAAACGATATTACTCCTATAAAGTAAAAAATGTCTTTACAGCTATTGACATTCAAAAACAACGTCTTAAAGTCTTTTTATACATACCATTTGAACAAGTACGCTTTTCTAACAACAGCTATAGAGAAAAACTTGGTTTCACACCATGGGAAGGAAAAGCCGCATTCTTTTTTGAACATCTTTCGGACATTGCGGTAGTAATGAACCTGATTGAACAATCATACAAACTACACGCCGACTCATAGAACAATTGAAGAAACTCATCCCCGCAAAAAATGGATACCAACACACCCATGTATGGTATCCATTCTTTCAGCGGCATCACCCGCCAGCTATTACCAGCTGCTATTAAGCCCGGCGCTTGTCCAGCTTCTTGGACAGCATCATACCCAGCCCCTGCAGCAGCTGCACCAGAGCCACCAGTATCACAATAGTCACAATCATCACGTCTGTCTGATACCGATAGTATCCATAACGTATAGCAATATCTCCCAGGCCGCCGCCGCCCACGACACCTGCCATGGCGGAATAGCCCAGAATGGTGCCGATGGCAATGGTAACCCCCACCAGCAGTGAAGTGCGGGCCTCTGCCAGCAGCACTTTCCAGATGATGGATGCCGTACCGGCTCCCATGCTCATGGCGGCCTCAATGACACCCTGGTCCACTTCCTTTAAGGAAGATTCCACCATACGGGCGATAAACGGCGCCGCCGCAATCACCAGAGGCACCACCGTGGCACTGGGGCCATAGCTCTGCCCCACAATTGCCTTTGTCACCGGTATGACTAGGATCAGAAGAATCAAAAAAGGAATACTCCTCACCAGATTGGCGATAAAGTCCAGTATCTTATACACGAACACGTTGGGCCGGATGCCCTCTTTGTCTGTCACTGCCAGCAAAATCCCCATGGGCAGACCCAGAATATACCCAAATAATGTGGACATCAGTGTCATATACAGGGTATCCCAGGTTCCGTCCACCAGCATGGTAATCATCTCATTATCCCACATTTTCCAATTCCTCCACCCCAAGTTTTTCCTGACGGAAATACGCAATCATCTTATCTGCCGTAATCTTGTCTTCCGGCAGCTGAAGAATCATCTCACCTTCCGCTTTTCCGTTGATATCTTTCGTGTCAGCATACATAATGTTCAGCGGTGTTTTATACAAAAGAACCGCATTTCCAATCACTGGCTGAAAAGACGACTGTCCCGAAAAGGTAATTCGAATCAGCCGCTTGCCACGCATCTGCTGAATCTGACTGCCTGCGTTTAAAATCAGCTTCCGGGCCGCCTCTGTTTTCGGTGAGTGGAACAGTTCTTCCACTGTCCCCGATTCCGCCAGTTTTCCCTGGTCCAGAACTGCCACATGACGGCAGATTTCCTGAATCACACTCATTTCATGAGTGATCACCACAATGGTGATTCCGTATTTCTGGTTTATCTCCTTCAACAGCGCCAGGATAGACTTAGTTGTCTGGGGGTCAAGGGCACTGGTAGCCTCGTCGCACAGCAGGATTTCCGGATCACTGGCCAGCACACGGGCAATGGCCACACGCTGTTTCTGGCCGCCGGACAACTGTGCCGGATAAGACTTGGCCTTTTCCTCCAGCCCCACTGTTTTCAGAAATTCCATGGCCCTCTTCCGGGCTTCCTTTTTCTTAACGCCTGAAATCTCCATGGGAAAACACACATTATCCAGCACTGTCCTCTGCATCAGCAGATTAAAATGCTGGAAAATCATCCCGATTTTCCGCCTCACTCTGCGCAGTTCTTTTTCCGGAAGGTCCGGGAGATTCTGATTTCCCACGAAAACTTTTCCGGAGGACGGCCTTTCTAGAAGATTCAGACACCGCACCAGTGTACTCTTTCCTGCCCCGGAAAGCCCGATAATCCCATAAATATCGCCCTTTTCAATGGAAAAGCTGATATCGTCTGCCGCAGCCACTTCTCCAGCTGTGGTTTGAAATACTTTTCTTAAATGCTCTACCTTTATAATCGGTTCCATGTTTACCCTCTCCTGTACCTGAATGTTCCCGGTAAGCCTTTGTCCCGGGAGTGCTTCTGCTTTTATACCACGAAATCGGGGACACTGCCAGCGTCCCCGATTCCTTCACTCCAGCTTAGAAACTACAGAAAAATAACTCATGCGTCTTAATTTTTCCACAGCTTCTTATCAGCGGCAGTAATTTACACTGCTCTTATTCTTCAAATGGAATGACTGCTCCATCATAAGTATCATCAATATATGTTTTGATTTCGTCAGATTTCAGAGCTTCTACCAGCGCCTGAATGCCTTCAGATTCCTCATTTCCCTCTTTCACCGCAATTACATTTACGTAAGTCTGGGCTGCTTCGGAATCTGATGTCTCATAGGCAATGGAGTCATTTCCCACAGAGAACCCTGCCTGAAGGGCATAGTTTCCGTTTAATACTACAAAAGCAACTTCGTCCTTCACACGGGATACCTGTGCCGCCTCCAGTTCCTGAATCTGGACATCTTTGGGATTATCCTCAATATCTTTTACTGTGGCTGCCAGCCCTGCTCCCTCTTTCAGGGTAATTACGCCGTTGGCTTCCAGAAGAAGAAGGGCCCTGGCCTCATTGGTCGTGTCGTTGGGCACTGCAATCACATCTTTTTCTTCCAGGTCATCTAAAGATTTCTTGGTTCCCGGATAAATGCCGAAGGGCTCATAATGAATCCCCCCTGCATTGACCAGATGTGTACCATGTTCTTCGTTAAAATCATCCAGATATGGAATATGCTGGAAATAGTTGGCATCAAATTCTTCGTTGTCCACTACCAGGTTGGGCTGAATATAATCGTCAAATACAGTCACTTCCAAATTCCAGCCTTCTTTTTCCAGAATCGGTTTTACCTCTTCCAGTATTTCCGCATGAGGTGTGGAGGATGCTGCTACAGTAATATCCCCTTTCGCCTCTGCCGGTTCTTCGTCAGAATCTTCCTCAGCCTCCGCGTCATCTGCGTCTTGAGGCTCTTTTCCATCTACCACGCCGCCCTCTACTACCAGACTGTCCATGTCAACCTCAGTACCGTACACCGGTTCCAGAGTCTCCTTATAGTCTGCGTGGAAAAATTCCTCGTCGGCCAGAGATTTGATCTCCTCATCAATCCAGTCTTTTAATGTATCATTTCCCTTAGATACTGCCGGAGCGATGGTATCCAAATCTCCCAGTGAAGGAATACCCACGGAAAATCCGTCATTTTTCAGTGCCCATGCAAGGACTTCCGTATTATCTGTAGACAAAGCTGCTCCCCTGCCGTCCAGCAGAGCATTATAAGCTTCTGTATACTGGTCGAATTTCAGAAGCTCCACATCCGGATAATTCTCTGTAAAATAGGTCTCAGCCGTTGTCCCTTTTGCCACAATCAGCTTTTTGCCTTCCAGATCTTCCGGTTTCGTAATCAACGCATCATCCGGTGAAACTACTCCCAGTGAAACTTTCATATAGGGCAGTGCAAAGTCTACCGACTGGGCTCTTTCTTCTGTCACGGTAAAGTTAGCAAGTATCACGTCCACTTTCCCGGATTCCAGATATTCTACCCGGCTGGCCGGTTCTGTAGACACATATTCCAGCTCCACACCCAGGTCTTCTGCCATTCTTTCTGCAAAGTAAACATCATATCCCTGATAATCGCCGTTTTCATCCACATACCCAAAAGGATTCTTATCACTGAAAACACCCACAATCAGCTTGCCGCTCTCTTTAATCTCATCCAGAGTGCGGTAAATGCCCTTATCTTCCCCTGCGTCTTCTGTCTTTGCCTGGCTGTCTGTGCTTTCCTTCTTTCCGCATCCCGCCAAAGATGCAAGCACGAATACAAATGCCAGTAATAATGCTGCTGCTTTTTTCATTGTAGCTCCTTCCTGCTTAATGGCCAGAATACCTATACTCACCTGCTGGCCTTAATTTAAGATTTATGAAATTTATTTAAAAACCATCATTTTCTGACAGTTTTTTATCTATAATTCCCATCGTAATTCATAGCATTTTAGTAGGATTATAACAGTACAGCGCCTTTCTGTCAATACATTCTGATTTCTTTTATTGCTTTTTTGAAACTGCCATTATCTGATCCGCAGAAAGAAAAAAGACACTGACCTTCCCAATAGTCTGTGTCTTTTTCCAAAATCACCCTGTCATCACCGGCGGCTCATCTGCCGGTGCATTTAATTTCTGATAACTGGCAAAAAATTCTTTCAAGGTATCCAGGGTTTTCAATAATACTGCTATTTCTTCCCCCTCCAGCCTGTCAAGGATTGCCTGGGTCATCTGCCTGTGATAATCCTCATGGTGGACATACGCCCTCACTCCTTTTTCTGTGAGCTTCACAAAGACCACCCGTCTGTCCTCTTCGCCTCTGTAACGCTCCACATATTTCTTCTTAACCAGGCTGTTCATGGCGGTGGTAAGGGAACCCACTGTAATATCCAGCTTCCTGGCAATGGAGGACATATTGGCCCCATCGCCTTGTCCCACCGCCTCGATTACATGCATATCATTGTTGGTAAGGTCTCTGAATTCTTCTGTAATGATGGCTTTTCCTTCCAATACCCAAATCTTATTAATCAGGCTCACCAGCGTATCATTAATCGTCTTATATGCATCTTCCATAGCCTTACCCCTCCTGATTTCCACTCCCTTGCGGCAGAAGGGAATCAATCACTTCTCTTACGTTTTCTATATGGTCTGCTCTGTAGGCATATGCCCCGCAGAATAACAGTCCGTCCTCCACCTCACCTCTGGCGGCATGAATGAGTGCCTCGGTAATGCAGTAAGGAGTCTCGGCAGGATTACATTTTTCCAGACAGCGGCGGCAGGGGCCATGGGGAATCTTTTCACCGCTCATAACCTTTTCCATCAGAGAATTCTTAATGGCACGTCCTGGCATTCCCACGGGACTTTTCACAATAATAATATCTTCCTGGGCCGCCTTAATATATGCCTGTTTATAGCGTACATCCGCATCGCATTCCTCTGTGGTGACAAATCTGGTGGCTGCCTGAACAGCGTCTGCTCCCAGAGAAAATGCATGGGCTGCCGCCTCTCTGCTGTCAATCCCCCCGGCAAGGGCTGTGGGAATCTTGAAACCATATGCCTTTTCATATTCTCTCACAACAGACAGAATTTCTTTGATTTCTG
This sequence comes from uncultured Lachnospiraceae bacterium, assembly GCA_910587105.1. Taxonomy (GTDB): domain Bacteria; phylum Bacillota; class Clostridia; order Lachnospirales; family Lachnospiraceae; genus MGBC164599. The sequence continues at coordinate 48,194 of CAJUMB010000004.1, read as the reverse complement.
CGTCATAGGAGGGCAGGTATTCTTCCAGCTGCTCCCGGGTAAATCCCAGATGTCCTCCTGCACGGGGTCCTTCAATTACCAGAAGATCCGGCATCCGTTTATATTTTCTGTCCCAGTATTTGAAAATTACTTTTGCAGACTTCGCAGTAGATACAATGGGTGCCAGCTTCACTTTTGCATCCCCGGCAATTCTAGGCAGTTCTGTGGGGAGCCCTGCTCCGGAGATGATGAGATCTGCCCCTGCCTCCACAGCCGCCCTTACATAATCATCGTAATCTTTCATGGCGACCATAATGTTAAAGCCGATCACACCCTCCGGCGCAATGGCACGGGCTTTTGCATATTCTGTCCGGACCGCCCTCAAATTGGCCTCTTTCGTATTCCGGTCAAAATCCGGCTCCCTGTAACCGATTTGAGCAGCGGAAATAATTCCAACACCGCCTTCTTTCGCAACTGCCCCTGCAAGACCGCCCAGGCTGATTCCTATCCCCATACCGCCTTGTATAATCGGAAGCTTTGCTTCTATATTTCCCATTCTCAATGGCTTAATCTGCATACTTTTTCTCCTACATATCCCGGAACCTGTCATACCTGTGCTGTGCCAGCTGATCTCCATCCATATGGCCGTATTGGGCCAGGAATTCTTCCATCTGTTCTTCCAACAGGTCTGTAACCGCTTCCATATTCTCTACTGTATAATCCTCCGGCTCAGGAAGCACCCGCTCCACAATCCCCTGTCTGTACAAATCCTCTGCCGTAAGTTTCATAACTTCCGCCGCTTCCTGGGCTTTTCCGCTGTCTTTCCACAAAATGCTGGCAAACCCCTCTGGAGACAGGATGGAATAAATGGAATTTTCCAGCATCCACACCTGGTCAGCCATAGCCAGGGCCAGGGCCCCGCCGCTTCCTCCCTCACCGATTACGATGGAAAGAATGGGTACTTTCAGCGCCGACATTTCGTAAATATTTCTGGCGATGGCTTCTCCCTGCCCCCTCTCTTCCGCCTCCACGCCGCAGAAGGCGCCTGGAGTATCCACAAAACAGATTACAGGACGGTGGAATTTCTCTGCCTGTTTCATCAGACGCAGGGATTTTCGATAACCGTCAGGGGAAGGCATTCCAAAGTTCCTCTGGATATTCTCTTTCGTGTCAGAACCCTTTGCCTGGGCAATCACGGTCACCGGAATTCCGTGAAATCTTGCAATGCCGCCGATAATCGCCTGATTGTCCGCAAAATACCGGTCCCCGTGCATTTCTACAAAATCCGTAAACAGAGCTTCTATATAATCGCTTCCCACCGGACGCCCTTTCTTCCTGGAAGCAAGCACACGTTCCCAGGCTCTGGCGGTCTCCATCCTCTGAGGCCTTTGTCCCCTAATGCTCTGTTTGTGCCGAGTCTCTGCTTCCTGACTCTGGCCTGCCGCAGAGAAACCGGAGGTCCCGTCTGCCGTCTTGGACTCCTTCTGGCTGTCCCTGTGAAGCTTTAACAACCTGCCGAGGGTCTCTTTCATCTGAGGACGCTCCACAATTCCATCAATAAACCCATGTTCCAAAAGAAATTCTGACCGCTGAAAACCTTTGGGCAGTTTCTGGCCGATGGTCTGGCCAATCACCCGGGGGCCGGCAAATCCAATCAGAGCTTTCGGCTCTGCCAGTATCACATCCCCAAGCATGGCGAAACTTGCCGTCACCCCTCCGGTGGTAGGGTCTGTCAGCACCGTAATATACAAAAGTCCCGCATCGCTGTGCCGTTTCAGTGCGGCAGATGTTTTCGCCATCTGCATCAAAGAGACAATTCCCTCCTGCATTCTGGCCCCTCCGGAACAGGTAAAAATGATCAGCGGAAGTTTTTCCCGTGTGGCGCGCTCCACAGCCCTTGTGATCTTCTCGCCCACAACTTCTCCCATACTGGCCATGAGAAAACGCCCATCGCAGACGCCCAGTACGGCATCTATGCCTTCAATCTGCACCTTTCCCGTGACCACCGCCTCTGAAAGCCCTGTCTTTTCCTGAAGCGCTGCCAGCTTTTCCTCATATCCTCTGAATTTCAGGGGATTTTTTGTGGTAAGCCCCCTGTCCCATTCTTCAAATGTGCCCTCATCCGCAATCATCTCAATGCGCCGGTAGGCGTGTATCCGGAAATATCCCCCGCATTTGGGGCAGATATATAAGCCATCCCTCACGTCCTCCGCAATAATGGCTCCTTTACACATGTTACATTTACGCACAAGACCTTCTGGTACTTCTGGTCTTGCGGCATCCGCAGATGCCGCACTTCTTCTCTTTGGCAGTCTGGTTTTTTTAAACACATTGTCTAATTTCATAACACTGTCACCTTTACGCTTTTCCCTGCCGCACCCTCAGATTGAAACACGTCCGGACGATCATTTACGCCATCTGTCCACGCTCCAACTGCTGCTGCATGTTTTCAATAAATTCAACGTCAATATTTCCAGAGAGATAGTCCGGATGATTCAAAATCTCATATTGATAATCCACATTCGTATCAATACCCTCAATAATCACTTCTCCCAGGGCACTCTGCATTTTGCGGACAGCCTCTCCCCGGTTCTTGGCCCACACAATCAGCTTTGCTGCCATAGAATCATAATAGGGAGGAATGGTATAACCACTGTAGATTGCCGAGTCAATGCGGATTCCTTTGCCCCCCGGCAGATACATATCCGTGATGGTTCCTGGAGAAGGCCGGAAGTTCTGGCTGGGATTTTCTGCATTAATACGGCATTCAATGGCATGGCCAGTCAAATGCACATCTTCCTGCCTATAAGAAAGCTTTTTCCCGGAAGCAATGCGGATCTGCTCCTTGATGAGATCAATGCCTGTGACCCACTCAGTAACCGGATGCTCAACCTGAATTCTCGTGTTCATTTCCATAAAATAGTATTTCCCGGAATTTTCCAGGAGGAATTCAATGGTTCCCGCATTCACATAGCCAGCAGCTCTGGCAGCCCGGACTGCTGTCTGGCCCATTTCCTGGCGCAGTTCCTCCGACAGGGCAATGGAGGGGGATTCTTCAATCATTTTCTGGTGGTTCCGCTGAATGGAGCAGTCCCTCTCCCCCAGATGGATGATGTTTCCATACTGGTCTGCCAGAATCTGAAATTCAATGTGCCTGGGATGTTGGACATAATGCTCGATATACATCGTGTTGTCTCCAAAGGCCATCTGAGTTTCTTTCTGGGCCATCTGAAAACTCTGCTCAAATTCTTCTTCCGTCTCAGCTACACGCATTCCTTTGCCGCCGCCGCCCAAGGCAGCCTTTATTATCACCGGATATCCAATTTCTCTGGCAATCTGAGCCCCTGTCTGGGCGTCGTAAATGGCATCCTTACTCCCAGGAATCACCGGAACCCCGGCGGACACCATGGTATTCCTGGCCTCCCGCTTATTTCCCAGCTTGGCAATCACCTGTGCATCCGGCCCGATAAATGTAATGTTGCACTGCTGGCAAAGCTCTGCAAATTTACTGTTCTCCGATAGAAATCCAAATCCCGGGTGTATGGCATCTGCCTGGGTGACCACAGTGGCGCTGATAATCCGTTCCATACTCAGGTAGCTTTCCGACGACGGCGGAGGCCCGATACAGATGGCTTCATCCGCCAGTTTCGTGTGAAGGGCTTCACGGTCAGCCTGAGAATAGACTGCCACTGTTTCGATTCCCATCTCCCGGCAGGCACGGATGATACGCACGGCAATCTCGCCTCTGTTGGCAATTAATACTTTCTTAATCATGCAGCCCCCTATCCAATCATAAATGTCAGTTCGGCGCTGACAACGGTTTTTCCATCCACGCTTGCCACAGCTTCCCCAATGCCCACAGCGCCTTTCTGGCGGATGATCTTAGTCTCCAGCCGCACCTTATCCCCAGGTACTACTTTGCCTCTAAACTTACATTTATTAATGCCGCCAAAATAAGCGGTTTTTCCTTTGTTTTCTTCCATGCTTAAGATCGCCACTGCCCCCGCCTGGGCCAGAGCTTCCACCGTGAGCACTCCCGGCATCACCGGCTCCTGGGGAAAATGCCCGGCAAAAAACTCCTCACGATAGGATACGCATTTATACCCCACTGCATACTGTCCCGGCTCATAATCCTCAATATAATCCAGTAAAAGAAACGGGTGGCGGTGGGGAATAATCTCTTTAATCTGATTAATATCCAAATGATTCATAACTCTCTCATCTCCTAATCAATCCGAAACAGCTCCTGGCCGTACTCCACTGTCTGACCGTTTGATACGTATATTTCCGCTATGGTTCCGTCATAATCGCTTTCAATTTCGTTCATAAGCTTCATGGCCTCTATAATGGCCAGTGTCTGCCCTTTTCTCACCACATCCCCAACACGGACAAAGGGTTCTGCCTCCTCATCAGGAGCCGCATAAAAAGTGCCCACCAGCGGAGATTCGATGATCTTATTATTCTTTCCAGAATCCGGTGCAGCTTCTGATTTAGGCAGGGAAACCACCTGCACAGGCCCTTCTGATGCCTGTACCTGAATCCCCCCCTGCTTTTTCGTCAAGTGCAGCTTCACTCCGTCTTCTTCATATTTCAACCCGGTCAATTCTGACTGAGATACTTTCTCAATCAGTCTGATAAGATTTTCAAATTCCATAACTTGAATCCTTTCCTGAGTCTATAACTGCGCCCCTTTTTATTCTGCATCCGTTCCATACTTCTTCAGCAGAAGCGTGGCATTGTGACCGCCAAATCCCAGCGAATTTGTCAATACATAATGGATATCTTTTTCCACCGGACCGTCCAGAGCATAATTCAAATCACACTCTTCATCTGGATTTTTAAATCCCATGGTCTGATGAATGAATCCGTCCTGGATGGCTTTTACACAGGTAATGAATTCCACGCCTCCAGCTGCCCCCAGCAGATGGCCGATCATAGACTTGGTGGAATTGATAACCACCTGTGATGCCGCGCTTCCAAGTGCCAGCTTAATTGCCTTTGTCTCGAACAAATCGTTGTGGTGGGTACTGGTGCCGTGTGCGTTGATATAATCCACCTGAGAAGGGGTAATCCCGCCTTCTTCCATGGCTATCTCCATGGCTTTGGCAGCTCCGCTGCCGTCTTCCGCAGGAGAAGTAATGTGATAAGCGTCGCCAGTGGCTCCATAACCGGACACTTCTGCATAGATATGAGCTCCCCGCGCTCTGGCATGTTCCCATTCCTCCAGCACCACCACTCCGGCGCCTTCCCCCAGCACAAAGCCATCTCTGTCTTTGTCAAAAGGAATGGATGCCCTCAGAGGGTCTGTGGATGTGGACAATGCCGTCAATCCTGTAAAACCTGCCACGCCCAGAGGACAGATACAGCTCTCTGCCCCTCCGGCCAGCATCACGTCTGCATCACCATACTGAATGGCCCGGAAAGCATCGCCGATGCTGTGGGTTCCCGATGCACATGCGGTTACCACATTGGTGCATTTTCCTTTCAACCCCAGCTGAATGGAAATGTTTCCAGCCGCCATATTAGAAATCATCAAAGGCACCATAAGGGGATTCACACGGGCAGGCCCTTTGGACAAAATTTTCTCATATTCCCGCTCTGCCACCTGGAGGCTTCCGATACCGGAGCCCACCACGACTCCGGTACGGTACGGGTCTTCCTTTTCCATATCAAGCCCTGCATCCTCAAATGCTTCTTTCGCCGCAGCCACAGCATACTGGGAAAAGGGCTCCATTCTCTTTGCCGCTTTAAAATCCATGCGCTCTTTTGCCGTAAAGTCTTTTACTTCTGCCGCTAGTTTTACCTTATAATCAGTTGTGTCAAACTTTGTAATCTCACCGATACCCACTTTTCCCGCTTTGATACCAGCCCAAAATTCTGGCACTGTATTTCCAAGGGGGGTCACTGCCCCAAGTCCTGTAACTACCACTCTTCTTTTCATATCGTTTCTCTTTCTCCCCCGATTCCTACATGATCATACCGCCGTCTACATGAAGCACCTGTCCTGTAATATATCCCGCCTCCTCAGAAGCCAGAAATGCTGCTGCCGCAGCCACATGTTCCGGCTTTCCAAATGTTCCGAGAGGAATCTGTGCCACAGAAGCCTCTTTCACCTTTTCCGGCAGCACGCTGGTCATATCTGTCTCAATAAATCCAGGTGCAATGGCATTGACTGTAATCCCTCTGGATGCCAGTTCCCGGGCCGCAGCTTTGGTCAGGCCAATAAGCCCCGCCTTGGATGCCGCATAATTGGCCTGGCCTGCGTTGCCCGCCACGCCGGAAACTGACGACATATTGATGATACGTCCGCTTTTTTGTTTTAACATCTGGCGGGATGCAAAGCGTATGGTATGAAATGCACCTTTCAGATTAATATCCATCACCTGGTCGAAGTCTTCTTCTGTCATTTTCATCAATAATCCGTCTTTGGTAATCCCTGCATTATTCACCAGAATATCCAGCCGTCCATACTGTTTGATTACATCCTGAATAAATGTTTCACACTGCCCATAATCTGCCACATTGCACTGATAGACAGACGCGGTTCCTCCCTGAGCCTGGATTTCCTGTTCCACTTCTCTAGCTTTTTCTTCCGAACCATTATAATTGACTACTACAGCGGCACCCTGGGACGCCAGTTTCAGAGCGATGGCTTTTCCGATTCCTCTGGAGGCTCCTGTTACCACTGCTGTTTTTCCTGATAACATCTTTTACTCTTCTCCTTTCAGAGCTGCTGCTGTCTTCTCCACATCTTCCCAAGAGTTGACGTTGTAGACTCTGCTCTTTGGATTGATTTTTTTCATAAAGCTGGCCAGTGTGCTTCCCGGTCCGATCTCCACAAACCGCTCCACACCCTCTGCAATCATATATTCCATGCTCTGCATCCAGCGCACCGGCGAACTCACCTGTCTGGCCAGAAGCTCTTTGGTCTCTGCAATATCTTCCACTTTCCGGGCCGTCACATTGGTCACGTAAGGGATCTGCAGAGAGTGCATCTGCACAGAGACAAGTTCTCCGGCCAATTCTTCTCCCGCGGGTTTCAGCAACGGAGAATGGAACGGGCCGCTCACATTGAGCATCATGGTACGTCTGGCCCCGGCTTCTTTCAATTTCACCGCCGCTGTTTCCACTCCCTCTTTTCTCCCGGTGATGACGATCTGCCCGGGGCAGTTATAATTTGCCACTTCCACTTCCGGAATGTCTGCTATGACCTGCTCGATTTTCTCTGCATCCATGGCCATCACCGCACACATGGCCCCTTCCCCGGCCGGCACTGTGTTCTGCATCAGAATCCCTCTTTTTCGCACCAGACGAATGGCATCCATATCGTCCATGCCCCCTGCCACAGCAATGGCCGCATATTCTCCTAAGCTCAGCCCAGCTGTGATATCCGGCGTAATCCCTGCTTCTTCCACAACTTTCGTCATGGCAAGACAGGTGGTAACCAGAGCCGCCTGGGTATATTCTGTCAGATCCAGTTTGTCATTTTTTTCGAAACACAGAGCTTTCATATCCAAATCTAAAACTTTGGACGCCTGGTCGAAAATCTCTCTGACGGCAGGACTTTTCTCATAAAAATCTGCGCCCATACCTGCTTTCTGCGCTCCCTGGCCAGGATAAATAAATGCTGTCTTAATCATACAGACCCACTCCCTTCATCAATGCATCCGTTTCTCTTACCAGTTTATCAATCAGCTCCTTACAGGACATCCTCTCTTTCACCATGCCGGCAATCTGTCCTGCCATGACACTTCCATTTTTCACATCGCCTTCCACAACAGCATTTCTCAGTCCCCCCAGAGTCAGATGCTCCAGTTCTTCAAAGCTGGCTCCCTGTTCCTCAAGTTCTGTATATCGCTTGGTCATCTCATTGCGCAGGGTACGGATGGGATGACCCGTGCTGCGTCCTGTCACTCTTGTGTCAATGTCTTTTGCTTTTATGATCCGTTCTTTGTAATTATCATGTACCTGGGATTCGTCTGTCACTACAAAGCAGGTGCCCATCTGCACCCCTTTTGCCCCCAGCATAAATGCCGCGGCAATGCCTCTGCCATCTGCGATCCCCCCTGCGGCAATCACTGGAATCTGCACCGCATCTGCCACCTGAGGCACCAGTACCATTGTGGTGCTCTCTCCAATATGGCCGCCGGACTCACATCCCTCTGCCACCACCGCGTCTGCACCGCAGCGCTCCATGCGTTTTGCCAGGGCTACGGAGGCAACCACTGGAATCACGCGGATATCTGCCTCTTTCCACATTTCCATATACTTCTCAGGATTGCCTGCACCGGTGGTAATTACCTTTACCCCTTCTTCCGCTGCCACTTTTGCCACCTGATCGGCATAGGGACTCATCAACATGATGTTCACACCGAAAGGCTTGTCTGTAATCTTTTTTGCCTCCCGAATCTGTTCTCTCACCCACTCTGCCGGGGCATTTGCCGCGCCGATAAGCCCCAGACCTCCTGCTTCTGACACAGCCGCCGCCAAATGATATTCAGCAACCCATGCCATGCCTCCCTGGATAATCGGATATTCAATGCCCAATTTTCTGGTTAATTCTGTCTGCATTTTTTAAAACCCCGTTTCTTTCTATTACATTCATTCAATACCAAATGTTTATAATTACATCCACTCAACAATGGAAGCGCCCCATGTGAGCCCTGCGCCGAATCCTGCCATGACAATCTTCTGCCCCGGCTTCAGCATACCTTTCCGATTCATCTCGTCCAGAAGAATGGGTATGCTGGCCGACGATGTATTGCCATATTCCTGAATATTCATAGGGAATTTCTCCATGGGTTCTCCCAGACGCTTGGCCACTGATTCCACGATCCTTTTGTTTGCCTGATGAAGCAGGAACCAATCTATTTCATCCTGTCTGACCTGGTTCTTCTCCAGAACTTCCCGCACCGCCTGAGGCACCTTCTTTACGGCAAACTGAAACACTGCCTTACCATCCATTTTCATGAAATATTCGTCTGTGCCGTAGTCATGATTTTCTCCGGAGTATTCCCCTGCCGTGAGCACATTCCTGTCATGGCGGCTCTTTAAACTGAGGGCACTGCCTTTCCCACCGTCGGAATGTGTCACAGGAACATACATCCTGCGGCTGTCCGCTCTCAGTACTGCAGCCCCTGCCCCGTCTCCAAATAAAATACATGTTCCCCTGTCTCTCCAGTTGGTAAGATTGGAAAGGCTCTCACTTCCAATGATCAGCGCTGTCTTATAAATTCCACCGGACAGGTAAGCCGCCGCAGTATTATAGGCCAGGACAAAACCTGTGCAGGCGGCACTCAGGTCGAAACAGGTAGCATTCACTGCCCCCAGTTCCTTTTGAACCTCACATGCCGCACAGGGAAGGACTACGTTTGAGGATATGGTAGAAACCACGATCAAGTCTATCTCCTCTGCTGAAATACCTGCCATGGAAAGCGCACGCTCTCCCGCTTCACAGGCCATGGAGACTGTGGTCTCCCCGTCTACGATGTGTCTCCTGACGATGCCTGTCCTCTCCCTGATCCATTCATCATTGGTATCCACCAATTCTGCAATGCCGTTATTATCCATTACATGGGACGGTATAAATGATCCCGTCCCGCATATATTTACAGCCATATTGATTCCTCTGATTTGTTTTGATTGTCAATTAGTTTTAAATTAAATTATTTTGATTATCAAAGTATATACCCAATATTTTCCTTTGTCAAGGTTTTTCAGGACAAAACTTTAGAGTGTATCTTCTTGCTATTCCGCCTCAGATATATTACAATAACATACAAACCGACAGAAAATGATTTTTCGGCCAGCTGATGATTTCTGGCTGAAGAAGCACCCACTACAAAGGAGACCTTAATGATAAAACAAATTTCTTCCATCCTCAGCAGCAGTTTCAATCCCTATGAAAATCTGGCACTGGAAAAATATTTATTCGACCATGTAAAAGATGATGAAATCATTCTCTATCTGTGGCAGAACGAGCGTACTGTGGTCTGCGGAAGAAATCAGAATCTTTGGAAAGAATGCCATGTGAGCCGGCTTTTAGAAGACGGCGGGTATCCAGTACGCCGATTATCCGGGGGAGGGGCTGTTTTCCATGATAAGGGCAACCTGAACTTTACTTTTCTTATGAAAAAGGACAATTACGATGTAGACCGCCAGTTACAGGTAATCTTACAGGCATGCCGGGACCTGGGAATACATGCTGAGAAGACAGGCCGAAACGATATCACGGTAGACGGACGAAAGTTTTCCGGCAACGCCTTCTATTCTTCCGGAGGACGAAAATACCATCATGGCACTCTGCTGATTCAGGTTGACACATCTATGATGTCTGCTTACCTGAATGTGGATAAGGAGAAGCTTGCTACCAAGGGTGTAAGCTCTGTCCGCTCCCGGGTTGCCAACCTGATTGAATTCCGTCCGGACCTGACCATACAGATTATGAAAGATGCCATGTTCCAGGCATTTGAAACAGTATATCAGCTGCCTGTCTCCCCATACCAGTTCCAGATCTCCTCTTCATCGGAACTGGAAGAGACCAGACAGTTCTTCTGCTCCGATGCATGGCTGTATGGCAGAAAGATCGACTTCGCTTACCGGATTAACCGGCGTTTTCAATGGGGTGACTTTGACCTCCAACTGAATGTGGAAAAAGGTATCATCGTGGCAGCCGCCCTCTATTCCGATGCAAATGATGAATTTTTTATCCGGAGCATTCAGGAAAAATTGGAAGGAATTCCCTTTACCTATACAGAATTAAAAGCTCTGGTCGAAAATTGCTGCCAGACTCAGGAACATCGCAGCATGGCACAGGACATCAATAAACTCTTATACGATTCCATCTGAATCCATTCGGACATCAAAAGTCCGAGAAAGAATCCGGCTTTGCCGGATTCTCCGCGCCGGAGCGCGGCTGCGTCAGCAGCCAAAGAGAAGAAGTTTCCTGTACGATAAAAAAGCCGGTCCTGCAGATCATTATGTCTCTGCGGGATACCGGCTTTTCTTTTTTGTAATCTTATTCAGAATGTGTGACTATTCTTCTAATCCGCCTTCATAAGCTTCTGCTGAAAGAAGTTCGTCAACCTTGGAAGCGTCATCTAATTTTACTTCAACGATCCATGCTGCATATGCATCTTCATTGATGTTTTCCGGTGAATCATCCAGTTCTTCGTTCACTGCAACGATCTCGCCGCCAACAGGCATAGGTACTTCTGAAGCTGTCTTAGAAGACTCAATCTCTGTGAAAACTTCACCTGCTGCGAAAGTACTTCCAACTTCCGGAAGGTCAACAAATAAAATGTCGCCCAACTGATCCTGTGCAAATTCAGTGATACCGAATTTAGCAGTATCTCCTTCAACTTTCACCCATACATGCTCACTGCTGTACTTTAATTCTGCTGGAAATGTCATAAATGCTGTCTCCTTTATTATTTATTATATTTATCACAGCCATCCAGCAGGACTCTTGCAGAAGTTCCTCTGCAGGTTTCCCACTGTTATAGGGCTGAATGACTATCGGCCAAATTTATGCCTTATGAACGCTCATGCCATGAACATCATGAAGTGCTTCCATGATAGCTTCGCACATTGTAGGATGCGGGAAGATGCTGTCAGCCACTTCTTCTGCTTTCAGTTTCATCTGAATGGCTGTAGTCAGTACCTGAAGCATATCAGAAGCTCTGGCTCCCACAATCTCAGCACCGATAAGCACGTCATCAGCATCAACGATAACTTTTACAAAGCCGGCAATATGTCCGGATGCCTGAGCTTTACCCAAACCTTTGAATTCAAAGGTTCCAGTCTTGTAATCTTTACCCGGCTCTTTGCCTTCTTTCTGCAGCTGCCATTCCATTTTACCAACATTGGCAATTTCAGGATTGGTGAATACACAGCCAGGCACTGCATGATAAGTAGCAACTTTCTTAGCACCCATGATATTATCAACAGCAATGCATCCCTCTTTGCTGGCCACATGTGCCAGGAACGGAGTATTGATAATATCTCCAATAGCATAGATATTATCCACGCTGGTCTGCAGATATTCGTTCGTTGCCACTCTTCCCCTCTCAGCCATCTCTACGCCTGCATTTTCAAGACCTGCACCTTTGGTAAAGGGCGCACGTCCGATTGCCACCAGAACGTAATCAGCTGATAAAGTTTTTCCACTGGACAGAGTAACATCAACATGGTCTTCGGCTGGATTTACTTCTGCAATTCCGTCGCCGCAGACTACTTTGATCTTATCTTTCTTAAACTGGCGCTGAATCTGCTTGCTTACATCTTCATCCATAGGAGCCAGCAGTCTTGGAAGTGCCTCTACTACAGTAACCTCTGTGCCCATAGCAGCAAGGAACTGGCCGATTTCACAGCCGATTACACCGCCGCCTACCAGGATCAGAGATTTCGGAGCCTGTTCAAAGTCAAGAATCTCATCACTGGTAATGACACGTTTGCCATCATATTTGAATACTGGTGGTGCAATGGGCACGGAACCGGTAGCCAGAATTACATAGTCTGTGGTGATGGTTTCTTCGGTCCCGTCGTCTTTTGCAACCTTAACGGTGTTCTTGTCTACCAGGCTTCCAAAACCTTTGATCACTGTCACGTTGTTCTTCTTCATCAGGAATTCAATCCCTTTAACCAGAGAAGCCATAACTTTATTCTTTCTGGCTAAAATAGCGGGATAATCCACTTCCGGCTCTCCAGCTACGTTAATTCCAAAACTCTTTGCCTGCTCTACAGTCTCAAGAGTATCATAGGAAGCAAGAAATGCCTTTGTGGGGATACAGCCTCTGTTCAGACAGGTTCCACCAACTTTGTCCTTTTCAACTAAGACAACTTCCGCTCCTTTTTTTGCTGCATAGATGGCTGCCTCATATCCACCGGGGCCACCGCCGATTACAGTAATTTTCATATCGCCATCCTCCATGAATTACATAATTAACAGCCACATGCCCGCAATATGCGGGCATGCGATGCCATATTTTCAATTATTCTTTAATGCTTACGCCTGCTTTTTCCAGGATTGTCGGGATATTCTTCTCAGCACCGATGGTCATCAGATGTACGCCGTCACAGATCTTTTCTTCTTTGATCTGCTGAATCAGCTCTGCAGCCATCTCGATACCCACCTTCATGGGCAGACCCTTAATGCCTTTTTCCTTTCCTTCTGCAGCTGCATCGGAAAGTCTCTTCAGCATGGATTCCGGAACATCGATACCCGGAACACTTGCGTTCATGTATTTTGCCATACCAGCTGCTTTCAGCGGAATGATACCTGCCATGATATGTACATCCACGTTTGCTTTATCTACAGCGTCCATGAATCTCTTCAAACCTTCAATTTCAAAGACACCCTGTGTCTGTGCATATTTTGCACCGCAGGCTACTTTCTTTTTCAGTTTGTTGATCTGCAGAATCTGTGGTTCATATACTGGAGTAACAGAAGTTCCTTTGTAGAATACAGGAGCTTTGCTCTCTAAATCATTTCCGCCACAGTCTTTATCGCTTGCTTCCATCTCGCTGAGCATGCTCAGGATACCACAGGAATCCAAGTCAAATACTGGTTTGGAGTCTTTACAGTCACCTACTACTGTATGGTCACCAGTCAGAGCCAGCATGGTATCAATACCAAAGTTTGCAGCAGTGAGGAATTCGCCGATGATGGCGATTCTGCTTCTGTCACGTCCTGTCATCTGAAGGATTGGCTCCAGACCTGCTTCCTTCAAACGAATACACAGACCCAGTGAAGACGCTTTGATACATGCAGACTGCATATCTGTTACGTTAACACCATGAACCAGACCTTTCAGGTATTCTGCATCTTCCATCTGTTTGGAAAAATCACAGCCTTTCGGAGGTGCCATCTCGGCGGTTACACCGAATTTACCACTTTCTAACGCCTGTTGTAATAAACTCATTTATTTTCCCTCCTTTAAGCTGATTTTTCTCGGATAGGAGAATGCTGCATAGCCTTTATCCGCTCTCACGATTCCAATCTTATCTTCCTGGCCCAACTCAACCAATCTGTTGTAAATCTTAATCCATGCACAATCATTGTCTGGATTCACTTCACACTTGCCGTTCTTCTGGCCGCCGCAAGGTCCGTTAACCAGAGATTTTGCACACTGTGTAATGGGGCAGATACCGCCTGTTGTTCCAACTACACAGTCACCGCACATACGGCATGCTTCGTTGAATACGCCTACACGTTCAACCTGTCCAAGGAACATTGTGTTATTGGACGGATATACAGGAAGTTTAATGTTCTCAGCTACAGTCTGTGCACCGTCGCCACAGGCCATACAAACAATTGCTTCCACATCTGCATCTTTAAATGCTTTCATTTCTTTCTTTACCAGCAGTTTCTGGCAGCATTCATCCGGAATTGCACATCCAACTACCTGTTTGCCGTTTGATTCCAGATATTCTTTCATTTCAGCCAGGTCTTTTTCACCACCGGTCTGACAGGCTGTAGCACAGTTGCCGCATCCAACCAGTCCAACTTTTGTCACACCTTCCAGCATTGCCATCAATTCTTCGATTGGCTTTTTCTGAGTGATAATCATATATTCTTTCCTCCCGGTCTGATATAGAACCGCCTTTCCATTACGTTTCTATATCCTATTGATTATGAGCCGGCTGCAGGGTTTTCCCCCACAGCCAGTAACTTTCAGTTATTCAATACCGTTCTGCAGCTTGCAGGCTTTGATCAGGTTCTTTGCAAGTAATGCGGAAGTGATCGCGCCTACGCCGGGAACCGGAGTTTTCCAGCTTGCTTTTTCTTCAACATCAGCTGAGCAGCAGCCCAGGGTAACAATCTTCTGCTTTCCGGTCTTCTCATTCATAATCGGATTTCCGTCAGCGTCGAAAGCTTTCTCTCTATTAACAGCTGCATCGATAACAACTGCGCCTTCTTTGATCATATCTGCTGTCACAGAATCTTTGAACGGAACTGCGCAGATTACAACATCTGCTCTCTGAATGTACTCGTTCTTGATCTCCGGATGTGTCAGATGATGAACGATAGAAACGGTTGCAAAACGGTTGGTCAGCATCATGGAAACAGGTTTTCCGATAACGTTGGAGTTATTGATGATGCAGACATCCAGTCCACAGCATACATCAGCGTCCTGCTCTGGTTTTGCCAGAGGGTTCGGGCCGAATTTTGCTCTTGCAACTTTTTTGATATCTTCTGCATAGTAATCAATAATTTCCATGATAGCGCTTGCTGTACAGGGATACAGACCAGTCGGATCGTTGATTACCAGTTTTCCCATGTTTGCACTGGTGCAGGCATCCACGTCTTTTAACGGAGAGATATTCTCGCCGATTGCAACGTTCTCGTCAATATTATCCAAAGGACGGAAAGCAAGAATTCCATGAATAGCCGGATCTGCATTCACTTCTTTGAATTTTTTGATATAATCTTCCTGTGTTACTTCTGCCGGGAGGGCAAATACTTCAACTTCGATACCTGCCGCAGCCATTGTCTTTGTAGCACCTTTTTCATAGGAAAGGTCTGGTCCTTTTTCGCCTACACGGAAAATGCCCAGCTTCGGAACGATGCCTTTTGCTCTTAATGCATCTGCGTCAGCTTTGCATTGATCCTGAATAGACTGGGCAACCGCTTTACAATCTAATACTTGTGCGCTCATTTTACCTAAGTCCTCCTTAAAAAACTATTTCATAAACGGGATTTTTAAAACCCTGTTCTTATGAATTCAAAATGTTCAATACTTTTTCGTATACTTCATCACAGATTTTCTGTCCTTCTTCCAGCATAGGCAGAAGTTCATCCTTAATCTGTGACACATATGCTTCATCGTGAATACTGCTCAGGTTGATCACAACGTTGAGCCAGCCGCTCATCATAGCACCTTTCAGGCACAGCACACCGCATCCCACATCGGAAATCGCCAGCTTTGAGCCTTTGTCTGCCAGTTCCTGATGAAGTTTAATCGCCTGATAAGATACTTTTACAATATCTACAGGAACCTGGATAGCCACTTTTAAAGCAGCCTGCATGGTTTCCTCTTTATACTGCTTTTCTTCCTCTGTTGAGGTAGGAAGCCCATAAGCTTTTGACAGAGGCAGGAAATTCTCTGCATCCTGGTCAATCATACCCATCATGGTCTGTTTCAGCCCTTCGGCCTCTTTCATGATTCTCTGGATATCTTCCTCATACTGTGCATATTTCTTCTTACCTGTGGTCAGATTGCAGACCATGCCGCCCAGAGCCACACCCAGTGCTCCTACCAGGGAGGCCACGCCGCCGCCGCCGGGTACCGGAGCTTTGGAGAAAGTCTCATCTACGAATTTTGTACAGGTCACTTCGGCATATTTCATATGTTTATTGCCTCCAAAATAAGATTCACGCTTTTACGATTCTTCTGGCAACAGCATGGGAGGCCGTCAATGCCGGACCTCCCATGCCGGATAATAATCTCTATTTTGTTTCTTAGAACAATCCTGTGATCTTGCCGTCAGAAGTTACATCAATCTTCTCAGCAGCCGGAACTTTCGGCAGACCAGGCATCTTCATGATAGCTCCTGTGATAGCTACTAAGAAGCCGGCACCTGCACTCAGGCTTACCTGTCTGATTGTGATGCGGAATCCTTCTGGTCTTCCCAGTTTCTTCTCATCATCTGTCAGTGAGTACTGAGTCTTAGCCATACAAACCGGTACTCCGCCGTATCCCAGTTTTTCCAGGTTATCGATTTCTTTTGCTGCAGCCGGTGCAAAGTCTACGCCGTCAGCGCCGTAGATCTTTGTAGCGATCTGTGTGATTTTTTCTTTGAGAGGCAGATCCAGATCGTATGCGAAACGGAAATCTTTCTTACCTTCTTCGCACAGACGAACAACTTCTTCAGCCAGCTCAATACCACCGTCGCCGCCTTTGCCCCATACTTCGGACATTTTAACGTTAACGCCAAGTTCTTTACACTTCTTGGTAACCAGATCGATTTCTGCATCTGTATCAGTTACAAAGCGGTTCAGAGCTACCACTGCCGGCAGACCGAATACCTGTGTAATGTTCTCTACATGTTTCAGCAGGTTCGGAAGACCTTTTTCCAGAGCTTCCAGATTTTCTTTTGTCACATCAGCTTTCGGCACACCACCGTTGTATTTCAGAGCTTTGATGGTTGCTACGATGATAACTGCATCGGGCTCAAGAGCAGCCAGACGGCACTTGATATCCAGGAACTTCTCAGCACCAAGGTCAGCACCGAAACCAGCCTCTGTTACTACATAATCACCAAAGTGCATAGCCATCTTTGTAGCGATTACAGAGTTACATCCATGTGCGATGTTTGCGAACGGTCCGCCGTGGATAAAGCAGGGGGTTCCTTCCAGTGTCTGAACCAGGTTCGGTTTTAAAGCATCTTTCAAAAGAGCTACCATAGCACCCTGTGCGTTCAGCTGTCCTGCTGTGATCGGCTCATTCTTTCTTGAGTAAGCAACCAGAATCTTGGAGAAACGGTCTTTCAGGTCGTCCAGGCTGCTGGCCAGACAGAAAGCTGCCATAACTTCTGATGCAACCGTGATATCAAATCCGTCTTCTCTCACGTATCCCTGAGATTTTCCACCCAGACCATCTACTACATTACGCAGCTGACGGTCGTTCATATCTACGCAGCGTCTCCAGATCACTCTTCTGGGGTCGATATCCAGAGGATTTCCCTGATAAATGTGGTTGTCGATCATAGCTGCCAGAAGGTTGTTTGCAGCGCCAATAGCGTGGAAGTCACCTGTGAAATGCAGGTTGATATCTTCCATAGGGATAACCTGTGCATAGCCGCCGCCTGCAGCGCCGCCTTTTACACCAAATACCGGTCCGAGGGAGGGCTCTCTCAAAGCCAGTACCACATTCTTGCCTAATTTTGCAAGAGCATCACCAACACCAACAGTTGTTGTTGTCTTTCCTTCTCCGGCAGGAGTTGGATTGATAGCTGTGGTCAGGATTAATTTAGCTTTGTTTCCTGAACCAGCTTTTGTTTTCATCAGATTGTAGTCGATTTTTGCTTTATATTTTCCGTAAAGCTCCAGCTCGTCCTCTGTTAATCCAATTTTCTTAGCGATTTCCCGAATATCCTGGGGTACTGCTTCCTGAGCGATTTCAATATCTGATTTGAATCCCATTTGTATTACCTCCTTACATAATGGAAAAAATAATTTGGTAACTGCAAAAACATTGACCAGTTACAATCAATAGTTACAAAACAACCGTTTACCAGAGTTTCTTTATGTAAAATAAAACCATGGTACGCCGGAATCTGTTGACACATTAGTCAGGGAATCATAATTCACACCCGGAGTATCCGTACGCTGATTTCCAAGATTAAAACAAATCCCCGTCAACCTGTTCCGATATGAATATAATATAATAAAAATGGACAAAATACAATAGGAAAAATTACCTAATTTCGCCATTTATCCGAATAATTTTTGCGCCATTGGATAATTCAACATATTTTTTGCTACAAAATATACAAAATGACGATTTTTCCAAATCCACTTCTTCCAAAATATCCGATTTCACAAATTTCCCACCAATTTTTCTTTCACCAATGCAAATGCTTCCCGCACCATAAAATGAGGAAAATTCACCGGCTCTGACGGCGCCGCAATCCCGGATACGCGTTCATATTGCTGGCGTCTGGCCAGCTGTACACTGCGGTACACATGAAAATTCTGGGTCACCAGCCCGACTCCTGCCTTTTTCAACGGCACCAGGCCGGCGCTGAATGTCAGGTTCTCCCATGTACTCGTGGACCGGTCTTCCAGAATCAGTCTGTCTTCTGAAATTCCCATTTCAACAAGAACGTTTCTCATACATTCCGCTTCTGTCATATTCTCACCGGGCCCCTGCCCTCCGGACAGAACAGCCTGAACAGATGGATGTTCCCGCAGATAATCCGCTGCCGTGTCGATTCTCATTCTCAGTGCCCGGCTGGGACGGTCTCCCCGGACCTGTGCTCCCAGCACAATAATATAGTCCAGGTCATTTTGCCATCCTGTGCCCATGCCATGCAGAATCAAAATCTCCAGAGCAGCGAAAAGCAGAAACCCCAGCAAAAACAAGATACCGATTCCCGCTTTCACCGTCTGTGGAAGAACAGAAATCCAAACCGGCTGCCTGCTAAGCGCATACCATACCAAGATCAGCATGCCTCCCGCCATCAGCCATATAACGGCAAAGTCCATACCTTTCATCTGCAGGAAAACATAATATGCCAGAAATAAAATCCCAATAAGAAGAAGCGCAGTTATCATTAAGCGTTTTTTCCGCAGCACTTTTTATACTTCTTCCCCGAACCGCAGGGACAGGGGTCATTGCGCCCTACTTTTGGCCCTTTTACTATAGTTCCTGATTTCTTCTGTTCCAGATACAGACGCTTTCTCGTCTCTTCATCATAGATCTTTTCCCACTGGGGGAGTTCATACAGCCAGTCCGCTCTGGCATCTACCATATTTTTATAAAGTTTTTCCTTATCAAATCCAAGGTTTACCACGGTATCTTCTGTCATCTCATCAATGGGGTTTGGCTCCTTGAGGCTGTCATTAATCCCGTCCAGAAAACCTGTCATGGTAAACACATCCTGCCCGTATTTTTCTGCCAGCTCTTTCACTGTACCAGTAACCACCTGGTCGGGATTCTCCAGAAGCTGCTCATAAATTCCTTTTTCGATATTAAAATAGGCAGCCCAGAACTTCTGCAGTTTTCCTTTATCCGCAGACTGATCATAGGCAGCCTCCCTCCACTGTTCCAAAATCGTTTTTTCACTCATGAATCTATTTCCTCTTTTCCAAGTATTGATTGAATCTGACTTACCTGATTATACCATGTTTTGATTCGTCCGTCAAAAGTTCTATTATGAAAAAACTATGTCCGCAAATTTTATAAAACTTTCATATTTTTCCTATTTTCAGGATATCCTCCAGTGATTCCTGCGGTTTTTGGCAGCTTCCGTTTTCGCACAGATAATATTTGTTATTTTCAGCCAGCGGATAATTTTTTGTAAACGGGGCAATCTGCTCCAGGCGGTGGGCATTCTCCGGCGTTTTTACCAAAATATGCATACCCCTGTCCGGCAGATCTGCCAGGCTGCGCCAGACAGACTCCCCGCACGTTTCCGAAAGTACGCAGATTAGTTCTCTGGAAGGATAGAGCACCTCACTCACAGCCAGAAGGGAGAAACTGTAACCGGCAGGATAACTTTTTGTCTCTTCAGCCAGAAAAGACAGCTGCTGGTCACGAAGCTGAATCCACTTTTCCTGTGCCGTCAGCCCGGCCAGACTGCACAGCACATGGGCAGCCGCTGAATTGCCCGAGGGCATGGCGCCGTCCCAGGTGTCCTTCGGTCTGGCAATCAGCTGTTCACCATCAGAAGCATAGAGGTAAAAGCCGCCCTTTTTGTGGTCAAAGAAATATTCCACCATGATTTCTGCCACCCGGACAGCTTCTTCCAGGTAAGACACATCAAACACAGTCCGATACATCTGAAGCAGAGCCAGAGCATAAAAGGCATAATCATCCAGATGTCCGTCAAAAGCCGCTTCCCCGTCCCGGTATCTCACACGCAGACGCCCTGTGTGATCCACAAGATGTGTGCGGATAAATTCCAGGCTTTTCACTGCCATTGGCAGGCACTGGCTCCACACAGAAGCTGCATGGACGCCGGCCTCTCCCGCCTCCTTCTGCATGCCAAACGCCGCCCTGGCTCCTTTGGCACAGGCCGCCGCCATCAGGCTGCTCCAGGATGTAAGCACTTTATCGTCTTTGTGAAGCGGATATCTGTCTCTCCGGTATTGATACAATTTTTCACAGTCCATGGCAGTCTCTTCATCGGGAATCCACGGTTTCTCATCTCCCAGCAGATTGGGAATATTCATTTTCTCAAAATTTCCTGCTTCCGTGATATCATAGCGCCGGCAGAACGCTTCTCCTCTGTCCTGCCCCAGCACACGGCACACTTCTTCCGGAGAAAAAACATAGTATCTCCCCTCCACCCCTTCACTGTCCGCATCCTGGCCGCAGAAAAATCCGCCTTCCTCTCCGGTCAGTTCCCGAAACACATACATAAAAATCCGCTCTGCGGCCCAGCGGCTCCAGAAAGCTTTAGTCTGGTCCCAGCATTTAAGATAAGCCATGGCCAGCAGCGCGTTATCATAAAGCATTTTTTCAAAATGAGGAACCAGCCACTGCCTGTCCGTGGAGTAGCGGGAAAAGCCGCCTCCCACATGGTCGAAGATTCCGCCCCGCATCATGGAAAAAAGTGTCTGCGCCGCTATATATTCCAGCGTTTTATCTTTCTCCAGACAACTGTAATGGAGCAAAAACAATAAATTATGGGGAGCGGGGAACTTGGGCGCCTGTCCGAACCCGCCGTATTCCTGGTCAAAAGAGCGCAGAAAAGCTACTGCTGCCTCGCGGAATAAGACTTTATCCGGCCATGCCCTCTGATGTTCTTCTTTTTCCGGTTCAAAAGCACCACTGGCGTCTTCTGTGCTTTTTCCGGAAATATACGCGCACACAGCAGCCCCGGATTTCCGGAGTTTATCCGGGTCCTGCTCCCATAACTGGGCGATTTCACCCAGCACCTGAAGAAGCCCCGGCTGCTGCCCCCGGCTCTCTCTGGGCAGATAGGTGGCTACGAAAAAGGGCTGCTGCTCAGGGGTCATGAAAACAGTCAGCGGCCATCCCCCTGAACGGTTCACTGCCTGACACACTGCCATATATACCGAGTCAATATCCGGCCTCTCCTCTCTGTCCACTTTGATGCTGACAAAATAACGGTTGAGAAGCTGGGCCGTTTCCTCATTTTCAAAAGATTCCCGCTCCATCACATGGCACCAGTGGCAGGTAGAATAGCCAATACTGAGAAAAACAGGTTTATTCTGCTCCTTTGCTTTCCGAAACGCTTCCGGGCACCATGGATACCATTCCACTGGATTGTGGGCATGGGAAAGCAGATAAGGGGATTTTTCATTGATTAAATGATTGCTGTAAGAATGCTGCATGGGCAGACACCTCCATATATCTCTATAGTCTTTTTTATCATACCATAATAATGCAAAACTATCCGCAATTTTCAAACACCACGAAAAGGGGCACCACCACGGATGCCCCTGACACTTTTCTAAAATTAATTGGAAGACTGTATAAAAGGCTGGATTGATTTTGCCACATTGCTGATGGGCATGGTCTGCAGCCATACATTCCCGGGACCGCTGACCACTGTATTGAAAAGCCCTTCACCGCCTAAAAGTTTATTTTTGAGACCCGGAACCGTCTGAATCTCCATGGTACAGGATGCGGACATGGCCGCCAGATGCCCGGTGTCTATCACAATCTGCTGTCCGGCCTGCAGCTCATATTCCACCACATGCCCGTCAAATTCGGCAAAAACTACGCCGTTTCCGCTGACTCTCTGCATGATAAAGCCCTCGCCGCCAAACAGCCCTGAACTGAATCTCTTCTGCAGATGAATATCCAAATCCACTCCGGACTCACTGGCCAAAAATGCACTCTTTTGCAGAATATACTCCTGTCCACGACCTACTGTAAACGGCTTTACTGATCCCGGAAAACCGGAGGCAAATGCAATCATTCCATTTCCTCCCCGTGCCGTGTAACGGTTCAGAAATAATGTATCCCCTGACAGCATCCTGCCAAATGCTTTTCCCAATCCGCCGCCGGAAGTTGTCTCCATCTGCATATTGGGGGACATCCATGCCATCCCTCCGCCCTCTGTAATCATTGTCTCGCCTGCCTCCAGATGGCAGATCACCACCGGCAGAGTCTCACCTTTAATTTCATAACGCATTGCGCCCATACACTCCTTATAAAAACATTTATATTTTTTGTATAATTCCGATATTCCCGGCAATACTATAGTTATTCATTGGAATCCCCTCCAATGAATACAAAAATACTTTTTATCCTCCCCTTGACGAGGCTGCCCAATAAACAGACAGGCGGCCTCACATTACATAACATAATGCTGAGTCAATTCTTCCGCAAGTTCTTCCACAGTCTTTTTCGTAATCGGGTGCCGGAGAAAAGGCGCAATCTCACGCAGAGGAAACAGCACAAAGTCTCTTTTCGCCATTTCTTTGTGGGGAATCTGCAGGTCCAGCTCATCCACCAGTTCATTATCATATAGAATAATATCCAAATCCAGAGTCCTGGGCCCCCAGTGAACTTTCCTCTCTCGTCCTGCATCCGCCTCAACCTGATGGATAAATTCCAGCAGTTCCCTCGGCGTCAGCAAGGTCCGCACTTCCATGCATCCGTTTAGAAAATCTTCCTGTTCTACGCCTCCATAGGGTGCCGTGCGCAGGAAAGAGGAAACTTTCATTACCTGGCAGTCTTCATTCGTTTCCACAGCTTTCACTGCTTTGCGCAGATATTCTTCTTTATCTCCCATGTTGGAACCCAGTGCTATGTAAGCCCGGTGCCATTTGCGCCGTATGGCCACTGAAACCGTCTCCAGCGGCAGACCGATGGGAGCCCAGGGTTTTTCCAATTCCAGTTCCACTTCCTGTAAGCCGGGGATTTCAAGAAGCATTTTCCTGGCCAGAGTCTCCACCGCCCGCTCCAGCAGGCAGTACGTATGTCCTTCCAGGTGTTCTTTCATCATGCAGCTCACTTCCCCATAATGGATGGATTTGGTCAAATCGTCGGTTTTACCCGCCTCACGCACATCCGTATGGAGAACTGCAGATATGAGAAATTTCTGTCCCAATACATTTTCTTCCGGGAAAACTCCATGTTTTGCAAACACTTCCAATTTTTTTATAAAAATTTTATCCATGTTCTACCTGCCCATAATCGCTTCTGTCATTTGAATGACCCGCTTATTTTCCAAAACCCGGTGTACCCGGACAAAAGCGCAGTGATTCATCACACCCACTGCAGTGGTGGCCAGAGTTCCTTCCAGACGCTCTTCCGCAGGCAGATCCAAAGCCAGGCCGATCACCGATTTGTTGGATGTCCCCAGCAGTACCGGGTACCCATACTGATGCATCTGAGACAGCTCCCTCATTACTTCCAGGTTGTGTTCATATGTCTTTCCAAATCCCACGCCTGGATCCAGGATAATCTTGTCTTCTGCAATACCTGCTTTTTCTGCAATCCGTACAGATTCCCCTAGATCCTCTATAAACTCTTTCATAAAGTGTTGATAATCCGCTTTTTCTCTGTTATGCATCAGACAGCACGCCGTCCCTGTCCGTGCAATCAATCCAGCCATCTCCGGGTCATATTTCAGGCCCCAGATATCATTCACAAGGTCTGCCCCTGCCCGAATGGCCGGCTCTGCCACTTTGCTTTTATAGGTATCTACAGATATGGGGATATCAAATCTGCTGTTTACTGCCTCGATCACCGGCACTACCCGGTCAATTTCTTCCTGCTCTGAAATCTGCACATGCCCCGGTCTTGTGGACTCACCGCCCACATCAATAATATCTGCCCCCTGGTCAATCATATCCTGTGTATGCTGTAAAGCCCGATCCAGAGTATTCCATTTTCCCCCATCTGAAAAAGAATCCGGCGTCACATTAAGAATACCCATGACATAACATTTCCGATTCGTATCGAATATCCTGCTGCCGATTTTCATACAACCACCTATGCTTTCTTTTAATCCTGTATTCCTTCATTCATCTTGTCTTTTGGCCAGTTGCACGCTTCCCTGGCAGAACAGACAAAGCAGTTCCTGGACTGCTTGTCCGCCTGGTAAAGCAGTCCGCCCAGTCCCAAACTTTCCTGCTGCTTCTTATCCTTTCGGCGGTGCCCTAAAACAGCCTCCTGAATCTGCCGCTGTTCTTCTTCGGAATAAGAGCACTGGGGCAGAATCTCCTGGGCCAGCCTGGCACTGGCTGTCTCATGGGGAATCCCCGCCTCATACTGCTGATATCTGCCGATATCATGGAGAAGAGCAGCCCCGTAGACCACATCCTTTTTCACATCCATCCCCTGTTCCAGACAATGAATATATGCAATACGGGCCACATCAAGAAAATGTGCCATGTTATGACGGCAGAATTCTCTGTCTTTTTCCAAAAGTTCTGTCTTTTCCAGCGCCTGGCGGTAAAGGGGATGAGACAGAATCTGATTTACCCGGTTCACTCTTTCACCATCTCCAGAATCATCCGCTGCATCTGCGGGTCTTCTTTTATAGAGCCTCTTGTGGCATAACTCATGGTCTTACTGCCCGGTTTCTTGACTCCGCGCATAGTCATACACATATGCTCTGCCTCTACGATAACCATCACGCCCTGTGGATTCAAATGCTCCCAGAGAGCATCTGCAATCTGAGCAGTTAATTTTTCCTGAATCTGTGCCCTGCGGGCATATACCTCCACTGTACGGGCCAGTTTACTCAATCCCGCCACTTTTCCATTGGGTATGTAAGCAATGTGGGCTTTTCCATAAAAAGGAAGCAGATGGTGCTCACACATGGAGTAAAATGTGATGTCCTTCTCCAGCACCAGTTCATTGTTATCCGCTTCAAACTGCTTCGCAAGATGTACTCCCGCATCCTGCCACATACCACCATAAATTTCCCGGCACATTCTGGCGACGCGGCCCGGAGTTTCTCTCAGCCCTTCCCGGTTCACATCCTCACCGATTCCTTCCAAAAGTAACCGTACACCTTCCTCAATTTTCTGCTCGTCCAGCATGAAAATATTCTCCTTTCCATCATACGCATATCCGGAGAATGTTTTTAACATCGTATAATGAAAAAACATCTCCATCATGTGCAGAACATATGTCCAAAATATTCCCTACACAATATGAGATGTCTGGCTCAACTGTCGCAACGGGTGCGATTCCCATATCGCAAGTTAAAGTTAAGAGCTCTCTTTACCAGATAACTTTTCGTTTCAGCAGCAACTCCCTATCCGCCGAACACTTTACGCATAGAAATCTATTTTGCATATTATTCGTAAATATGACCTATTATATTAATTTTAAAATGCTCCAAAAGCTTGTCTGAATATTCATACAGGCTCTGGAGCAATTATATCATATACTCATAAAATGACAAGCATATATTTTAAATTTAAGATACATTTTCAAATTTAAACTGCCGTGCCGGAATCTCCCTTCTGAAGACGCGGATGAATTCTTCTGCAGTACGGGCACGGCGCAGTGCCCTTGTGAATTTCTCCTCCAGTAAATACTTGGAAATCCTGCTTAAAAAATGCAGATACATATCCCTCTTCTGGCTGGGTATTACAATCATAAACAGCAGATCCACCGGCTGATGATCAATGGCCTCAAAATCCGTTCCTCCTGGAATCACCATGGCACTTAATACCAGAGTGTTCACCCCGCTGCAAATCCCGTGAGGAATCCCAATACCGTCTCCAATCCCTGTGCTGATCTCCCGTTCTCTCTGAAATACCGTTTTCTCGAAAGCCTTTCTGTCAGAGATCCTGCCGCTTTTCATCACCAAGTCTATCAGATGACCGATCACCTCTGTCTTGGTTCCTGATCTGCCATGCAGTTCTATACATTGCGGACATAACAAATCAGCAATCAACATGCCCTCTCCTCCATAATCCCTTCGTACTTTCTTATAAATGTTTTTCTGCAAATTCTTTGAATCTGTTCACTTCTTCGTCGCTTACATCATTTTCAAACGTGATCGTAATCGTGTCGCCCTTATGCACGTCCAAAGATGCCAGCGCCAGCAGCTTATCCGCGCTGACCACCTGGCCGCCCTTTTCCACTGTCACAGCCGAATCCAGACTCTTTACCATCTGTACAAACTCACCGGCCGGTTTCGCATGAAGGCCTAATTTGTTCTGTAAAACATGCTGAAATTCCTTCATAAAAAATAATCCCTCCCTTACATTAGTAGTATATTCATATGCGGCGGAAAAAGTCCTCCAGAACCGCAATAGATGCCCTGCCAAATTGTATGTCTAAATTTTCTATGGTGAGAGCTGCCTGTTTTTGACAATCCCGTATAAACTCCAGAAAAACTTCCGGGGGATACTGCATCCCTTCTTACCCGCTCAATTTTGACACAATTTTGATTATAACACTAAATTTTACGCAAATCATATCATCTTCTTTTTTAATTGTCAACATTTTTTCATTGACACCCGAACCTTCTCCTTATAAAATTAAAGTTGAAACGGAGGAATAAAATGAAGAAAATTAAACGAATCCTGGCACTGGCCGGCGTGATCTTCCTGCTGGGGCTTTACGGTTTCACATTATTTACCGCTTTGATGAATGGCCCTGAGGCAGGCCGCTGGTTCCAGTTGTCCCTGGCGTGCACAATCGGCATCCCTGTCATTGTGTACGCCTGTATGCTGGTATACCGCTGGACCCATAAGTCTGACAAAAAATAACGAAACAAGGCCGGAACAAAACCGCGCAGAACGCGCCTTTTGCCCCGGCCCTGTGGTTCACCGAATTGCTGCTGATTATCTATATATAATATCTTCTCTTCCCGGTCCGTTGGATACCATGGTGATGGGAAATCCAATCTTTTCCTCCACAAACTCCACGTACTTTCTGCAGTTTTCCGGAAGTTCACGGTACTCTTTGATTCCCCGTATGTCACATTTCCAGCCCGGCAGAACCTCCAGCACAGGCTTTGCCTTTTTCAAATCTGTTGTCACCGGAAATTCCGTAGTCACCTTTCCGTCAATCTCATATCCGGTGCACACAGGTATCTCATCTAAGTATCCCAGTACATCCAGCACTGTAAACGCCACATCTGTAGTCCCCTGAATCCGGCATCCGTATTTACTGGCCACTACATCAAACCATCCCATACGGCGCGGCCTTCCGGTAGTTGCTCCGTATTCGCCCCCGTCTCCGCCTCTGCGCCGCAGCTCATCGGCTTCCTCTCCAAAAATCTCAGATACGAATTCTCCGGCTCCCACCGCGCTGGAATATGCTTTTACCACTGTGATAATCTTCTTAATCTCATAGGGAGGTATCCCTGCCCCAATGGCACCATAAGCCGCCAGAGTAGACGACGAAGTTACCATGGGATAAATCCCGTGGTCCGGATCTTTCAACGAACCCAGCTGTCCCTCCAGCAGAATCTCTTTTCCTTCTTTCAGTGCCTGATACAGATAGGCGGACACATTACACACATAAGGCTCTACCATCTCTTTGTAAGACAGCAGCTCTTTTAATATCTCATCCGGCTGCAGCAGCGGCTTGTGATAAAGGTGCTCCACCAGCACATTCTTAATATCACAGACCTGCTTCACCTTATCCATCAATGCATCTTCACTGCCGAACAGTTCACTGATTTGAAAGCCGATTTTGGCATATTTATCCGAGTAGAAAGGCGCAATCCCCGATTTTGTAGAGCCGAAAGACCTGCCGGCCAGCCTTTCCTCTTCATACGCGTCCAGCAGAATATGGTACGGCATCACAATCTGCGCCCGGTCTGAGACAAAAATCTTCGGCTTTGGCACGCCTCTGTCCACAATTTCCTGGATTTCCTTAAATAATACAGGAATGTTCACGGCCACGCCATTTCCAAGAATACTGGTGGTGTGGTCATAGAACACTCCCGAAGGCAAAGTGTGCAGGGCAAATTTCCCATAATCATTTACAATGGTATGGCCTGCATTTGCTCCTCCCTGAAATCTGACGATGATATCCGATTCCTTGGCCAGCACATCCGTTATCTTCCCTTTCCCTTCATCTCCCCAGTTAGCTCCCACAATCGCTTTAACCATTTGGCAGTACCTCCCGTAGTTCTGAATTTTCTTACCTGTTTCTTGCATTACTGGTTTATTATAGTACATCATCAGATAATTTTCAACGGCAACTTCCGGCAGAATACCTTTTTTATACGGGCGGGACTGCTGTTTTCTCACCACGCCAGGGGATATTTTTCCACATAGACTGCATATCTGTCTCTGAACTGAGGGTCCTCCTGCCGCATATTCCGCAGAGATTCGTGGAGATTCATGCTCTGGTTCCTGAGATCCATGATACATCCTGCAATGTTGGAACAGTGGTCCGCCGTGCGTTCTAGGTCTGTGAGCAGGTCGGACCAGATAAACCCGGTCTCCATGGAGCATCCTCCCTGCTGGAGACGGAAAATATGCCTGGTGCGCATTTTTTCTTTCAGCCCGTCAATCACCTGCTCCAGGGGTTCTACCATGGATGCAGCCTCCATATCATTGTCCAGAAAAGCTGTGAGGGACAAATCAAGGATTTCCCTTACTGCTGAGGTGATCACCGCCAGCTCTGCGTCAGCGGCAGCGGAAAAGGCCAGTTTCTTTTTTCTCATTTCTTCTGCAGATTCTAAAATATTTACGGCATGGTCTGCGATGCGCTCAAAGTCTCCGATTATTTTCAGCAGCTTGGCCGCCTCTGCACTGTCAGATTCATTGATCTGCCGTGTGCTCAGCTGAATCAGATACGTGCTCAAAATATCCTCAAAGCGGTCTGTCTTTTCTTCTTTTTCATGGATGGATACCGGGTCTTTCGCCTGCTTCCCATAAAGATAATCCAGACTTTCTGTAAGCGCTGACACCGCGGCAGAGGCCATATCCCCCGCCACTTTCTGGCACCGCTCCAGTGCCGCGAAAGGAGCGGCCAGCAGACGCTCATCCAGTTCTGTCTGTATTTCCGGCTCTCTGGTATCCGGAACCAGACGGTTCACCAGCTGTTCCAGAAAGCCTGACAGAGGCAGCATCAACAGGGTACACAGAACATTAAAAACCGTGTGGGCTGCAGCAATACCCAGCAGAGATGCCGCCTCCCCCAAAAAGGAGGGACGAAATACTATTTTGATAATCCAAAAGACTGTCAGCCACACCGCCGAACCGATTACATTAAAAGATAAATGCACCATGGCTGCCCGCCTGGCATTTTTATTTGCTCCAATGGAAGATAACATTGCTGTCACACAGGTGCCGATATTCTGCCCCATGATAATGGGAACCGCGGCGCCATAGGACACCTGCCCGGTGACAGCAAGGGCCTGTAAAATTCCTACAGAGGCAGAGCTGGACTGAATTACGGCTGTGAGCACCGCTCCTGCCAGCACCCCCAGAAAAGGGTTTTGAAATACTAAAAAGAGATTTTGAAATGCCGGAACCTGTCCCAGTCCTGCCACAGCGCCTGACATGGTTTCCATTCCGGTCATCAAAGTGGCAAATCCCAGAAAAATCATTCCTGTATCTTTCTTTTTCGCGCTTTTGCAGAACATATAGAAAATAATCCCTGCCAGGGCCAGCACAGGGGTAAAGGAAGATGGCTTCAGCAATTTTACAAATATATTGCCGCTCTCGATTCCGGCAAGGCTCAGCACCCATGCGGTAACCGTTGTTCCAATATTTGCCCCCATGATCACATTCACTGCCTGCCGCAGAGTCATCAGCCCGGAATTGGCAAATCCCACCACCATAACTGTAGCCGCAGAAGAACTCTGAATCACCGCAGTGACCACAAGCCCGGTCAAAAGTCCTGCTGCCCTATTGGTGGTCAGTCTTCCCAGCAGACCGCTTAATTTCTCACCGGCCCGGCGTTCCAGAGCCTGTCCCATCACACTCATGCCGAACAGAAACAGCGATAAGCCCCCTGCCATGGCCAGTACGTCAAAAACATCCATATGCTTTTCTCCCTTACAATAATTAGAAAAACCGAACAGTATCATCTTATGTACTGTCCGGCTTTTCTATTCTTCATATTCAGGAATTTTTACACATGAATCTTTGCTGTCATTCCCAAAAGGTCCCGGTTCTCCTCAAGTATGGGATTCACCACCTGTTCCAGGAATACATCCACCTGATGGGGGGCACAGCCCACATATTTTGCCGGGTCCATAGTATCTTGCAGCTCCTCCAGCGTAAGGCTGAAGGCCGGGTCTGCGGCGATTAATTCCAGCAGATTATTTTCTTTTCCCTCTGCTTTCACATTTTTTGCCGCCTCCATGGAAAGTTCCCGGATGCGCTCATGAAGCTCCTGGCGGTCCCCGCCGGCTTTCACAGCGTCCATGAGAATATTCTCTGTGGCCATAAACGGCAGTTCTGCCATCAGGCGCTTATGAATCACTTTGGGATAGACCACCAGCCCATCCACCACATTCAGGCATAGATCCAAAATACCGTCCACTGCCAGAAATCCTTCCGGTATGCTCAGCCGCTTATTGGCCGAATCATCCAGTGTCCGCTCAAACCACTGGACAGCCGACGTAATGGCAGGATTCAGGGCATCCACCATCACATACCTGGACAATGAGGCAATCCGCTCACTGCGCATGGGATTTCTCTTGTATGCCATGGCTGAGGAACCGATCTGGTCCTTTTCAAAAGGTTCTTCCACTTCTTTTAAGTGCTGAAGCAGACGAATATCGTTGGAAAATTTATGAGCGCTGGCCGCAATCCCCGCCAGCACGTTAATCACACGGGTGTCCACTTTCCGGGAATAGGTCTGTCCGGAGACAGGATAACACGCCTGAAATCCCATTTTCTCTGCAATCATGGGGTCCAGCTTGTCCACAACTTCCTGACGCCCCTCGAACAATTCCAGAAAGCTGGCCTGAGTCCCTGTCGTTCCTTTGGAACCCAAAATTTTCATATTAC
Source organism: uncultured Lachnospiraceae bacterium (assembly GCA_910587105.1). Lineage (GTDB taxonomy): Bacteria > Bacillota > Clostridia > Lachnospirales > Lachnospiraceae > MGBC164599. The sequence goes on along the minus strand of CAJUMB010000004.1, from coordinate 16,621 downwards.
CCAGCACATGGTCCAAATCCTCTAGATCCAGCAGGAATTCCTGCATCCACAGGGATGCCCGTTTTCCCACAGTAGTTGGCTGTGCCGGCTGGAAATGGGTGAAAGCAAGTGTGGGCAGACTCTTATATTCCTGTGCAAACCCTGCCAGCTTCTCCAGTACATTCAAAAGCTTACGCTTCACCAGTTTCAAAGCTTTCGTCATAACGATAATGTCCGTATTGTCCCCCACATAACAAGATGTGGCGCCCAGGTGGATAATCCCCTTGGCTTTTGGACACTGAACGCCATAGGCATACACATGGGACATGACGTCGTGGCGCACCTGGCGCTCCCGCTCCCTGGCCACGTCAAAATTAATGTCCTCCACATGTGCTTTCAGCTCATCAATCTGCTCCTGGGTAATGGGAAGACCCAGTTCCTTCTCTGTCTCCGCCAGGGCAATCCACAGCCGTCTCCAGGTCTTAAATTTCATGGCTGGAGAAAATATATACTGCATTTCTCTGCTGGCATAACGCTCCGACAAAGGGCTTTGGTAAATTTCCGTATTCATCTGTATCTCCTTTGCAATCACATCTGTTCCTTTTATTTTTCGTAGTCACCCCGGATGTCTTCTGAAGGAGGCTCCATAGGATATCTTCCGGTAAAGCAGCCCTGGCAGACTGACAGCCCCGGTGCCAGCTCAGAAAGCCTGTCCAGATTCAGATAGGCCAGACTGTCCGCGCCGATAATCTGGCAGATTTCCTCCACAGACCGGTTATAGGCGATTAACTGCTCTCTGGCGGGCACGTCTGTGCCAAAATAGCAGGGCCACAAAAAAGGCGGCGAGCTGACCCGCATATGGACTTCCACAGCCCCGGCCTTTCTCAGCATCCGTACAATCCGGTCGCTGGTGGTTCCCCTCACAATGGAGTCGTCAATCATAATAACCCGTTTTCCGTCAACGGCTTCCTTGAGTACATTGAGTTTTACCTGAACGCTGGACTCCCGGCTGCTCTGGCCCGGCTTAATAAATGTCCTGCCCACATAGCTGTTCTTTACAAATGCAGTTCCATACGGAATCCCGGATTCCATAGAGTACCCCAGCGCCGCCGCATTGCCTGACTCCGGCACGCCTACCACCAAATCAGCCTCAACCGGGGAATCTATGGCCAGGAAACGTCCCGCCCGGATTCTGGATGAATATACCCCCACCCCGTCAATCTCACTGTCCGGTCTGGCAAAATAAATATATTCAAAAATACAGCGTCCCTGCTCCTGGGGTTCTATACACATCCGCCTGTCTGAATGAATCTTCCCGTCTTTTGTGATGGTGACAATCTCACCGGGCTCCACATCCCGCACATACTCAGCTCCCACAGTATCCAGCGCACAGCTCTCTGAAGCCAGAATATAGGCATTATCCCTTTTTCCAATACAAAGGGGTTTAAAGCCATAAGGGTCCCTGGTGCCAATCAGCTTCCTGGGAGACATGATAATCAGCGAATAAGAACCCTTGATCTTGCTCATGGCATTGGCCACGGCATCCTCCGCCGTCTTCGTATGAACCCGCTCCCGTGCAATGTGATAGGCAATCACCTCCGAATCGATGGTGGTCTGGAAAATAGCGCCTCCATATTCCAGTTCCCTGCGAAGCTCAGCGGCATTGATTAAGTTTCCGTTATGGGCTACCCCCAAAGTACCTTTGATGTAGTTGAGCACCAGAGGCTGGGCATTCTCCCGGGTGCTGGCGCCAGCCGTGGAATAACGCACATGCCCCACACCGATATCTCCATGGAGAGCCTGTAGATTTTCCGGCGCAAATACCTCGTTCACCAGCCCCATTCCCTTATGGGAAGATACGCTTCTTTGTTTTCCCCTGGTATCGCCCACGGCGATTCCGCAGCTTTCCTGCCCCCTGTGTTGTAAGGCAAACAACCCATAATAGATGGTAGACGCCACGTCCTGCCCATCCAGGTCATAAATCCCAAAAACACCGCATTCTTCTCTTAATTGATCACCAGACTCCTGCTGGCAGTGGATTTGTTCCAGTTCTTTTCCCATGAAACCCCTCTCTAGACTCTCTTATTGAATCCCCAGCCGTTTAAATACTTCCTCGTATGCTTCTTCCACATTCCCCAGATCCCTGCGGAATCTATCCTTATCCAGCTTCTCATTTGTCTTCACATCCCACAATCTGCAGGTATCCGGGGACACCTCATCTGCCAGCAGAATATCTCCATGAAAACGTCCGAATTCGATTTTGAAGTCAATCAGCCGGAGCCCCAGAGACAGAAAATATTCCTTCATCACCTGATTCACTGTCTTTGTGTAACTTTTAATCTTATCAATTTCCTCCTGGGAAGCCAGTCCCAGAGCCAGCGCATAGTCATCGTTGATAAAGGGATCGCCCAGGTCATCGTTTTTATAGCTGAATTCCAGGATCGGGCACAGAAGCTCTCTGCCTTCTTCCACTCCCATCCGCTTGGAAAAGCTTCCGGCAGCCACATTGCGGACAATCACCTCGAGAGGTACGATTTCCACCTTTTTCACAGCTGTCTCCCTGTCGCTGAGTTCCTCCACCAGATGGGTGGGAACCCCTTCCTTTTCGATCATTTTGAAAATGTGGTTGCTCATCCGGTTATTGATGGCACCCTTTCCCACAATGGTTCCTTTCTTCTCCCCATTGAAAGCAGTGGCATCGTCTTTGTAATCCACAATCACCACTTCCGGGTCCTCTGTGGTAAATACTTTCTTTGCTTTTCCCTCATATAGCAGTTCTTTTTTTTCCATTGTCCTCATTATCCTTTCTTGTCTATTCTACCCGCGCCCGGCTCCTTTGTCAGGAGCCTGTATTGCGGTGGTATTCCTTTGTCATGCGTTCCAGAAGTTCCTCCATGCTGTGTTCCTGCACACAGATATCCGTACTGCTGTAAAACTGTGAAATCTCATCCTGAATCTGTCTCCTGGTCTGCTCATCCACTTTCAGCTCCGCCAGCCTGCTCTCGTATTCGATGGGTGTCCTGGCATTGCTGTACGCCAGCAGATAGTGTTTCAGAGAATCTCTGGTGTGCAGACGCTCATATGCCTGCCCAAAACACTCCAGCGCCTCTTCCTTTTGAAAAAGCCGGCTGTAGGCACATCCCAGGTTATGGTAGACACTTCCCGCAAATCTGGGGGAGCTCTGTCTGCCGGATGTGAGTTCCAGAACCTTCCGGTAAACCCGGATGGCGTAAACATACTTTCTGTTTTCCATCAGACAGTCTGCTTTCAGCTTTTCTCTCACAGGCACAGACTGCTTCTCCAAGGCCGAAATTCTATTCCGGTAGGTGCGCATTTCTTCCTGTGTCAGATAATTCACCGAGCGCAGTACCTCACAGGCAAATTCCTCCAGGGGAACCGGGGTATATTCCGTCAGGGGGGCCAGTTTCCCGGCCAGCTCTTTCATCCCCAGCTCCTGGCCAAGCCATGTGCACAATCCCTGGTTCATCAGACTGTCGTCTGCCAGATGAAGATTTTTATACAGATAATAACACAATTCTTCCACAGAATAAATATTGATGCCGATATTTTCTATATAATAAGGAACTGCTGCCATCGGCTCCCGGCATAAGATATAACCGCTCATGAACACCTCCTTAGACCTGAATGGTCTCCGTCCATATCTTCTTACTCGAGGGGTACATTTCCCCAAATCCCATATCTTTTACCGTAATTTTACAAGTAGTCTCCGTCTGGCATTCCAGACACACCCGCAGACGGGTGGTCCGGTTGGGCCTGGGCACAAGCCCGGGCAGAGACATGGAAACCTTTTGTCTCTCACTGGACTGCATATGGCTGATATGAAACGTAAGCTGATTGGTATCGTCGAGAATCAGGTCAAACTCTGACCGGCACTCATACCAGTTCTTACCCGCCTGAATAATGGAATAATAGGCGGGGGACCCCATAATCATCATATCCATACCGATATTATATTTCACCAGGGCATCGCTCAGATACAAATATCTCCGAAGCTCCCTGTCTTCCAGTTTCTCCTTCGCCGTATAGCAGGCTCCTTTGGCAAACAGGTTATTGCCATAGAAAACCTTTCTCTGATGTCTGCACAAAGCGGTAATGGAATTGGACGCCCATTCCTGGTGGAACCCTTTCCCTGTGATGAGGATACTGGAATACATTCCCCTCCCCAGAGTATCCTGGATAAATCTGGAGAATTCCTTGTCCCGCATCTGAGGATCCTCTGTCAGTTCCTTTGAGACCGGCTTTTCCAGCGTAACCAGCACAGGCTTGGTATTGCCAGTCATTGAAAGTCTGCGGAAACTGACCTTGTCTTTGTCAAAAGCATACCAGCCCACTCCCCGGCTCCAATATTCTGCCTTCTGACACATAGCATAATAGTAAAAGCTTTCCGAATAATCCTGAAGTATATACCTGTCACGGGCAAGTCCCACCTCCTCACAGGCTTTCCTCAGGTGTTCTACCATAACCCCAGTAAGTCTCTGTACGGTAATCACCAGACATTTGGTATGCTTCACAGGCTCCACTACACCCAGCGCTTTCAGTATCTGATTGAGAAAAATCCCCATCAGCTCCCAGGGATTCATTTCTTCCCCGCCCACCTGTACCGTTTTTGTGTCATTGCAGATATCATAGAGATCCTCCACCAGAATCCCTCCCTGCTCCTTCGCATGATAGACGGCTTCTATGCCGAAATACCAGACCTCTTTCCCTGCGGCCCTGCAGACGCAGGTGGGAAATTCATATTGGCTGGTATCCAGCTTTACAGGCAGCGATGCCGGCTCTTTTGCCTTCCGGTCATAATAGCACAGCTGCGACAGACTTTTCCCAAAATCAATACCTATCAGAATATCTCTAATTTCGTTCATAAACCGTTCCTTCTACAATGGGGAACATATTCTCCACAAATTTTTCCTGTTCCAGATACTGGGTCATTTTCTCTTTCAGAGCGTCCATTTTACCCAGTTTCTTTGCCGCCAGTATCTCATTGAGCATCTGGTATTTCGTCTCCCTTGCCTGATGGGACATGGATTTTGTCAGAGTCTTTTCACTGGTCTTCTTCTCTTTGCCATCCAGTTCTATGGAAAAATAATAGTGGATAGCCTCCCCATAAAAAAGAGTAAACGCTCTCCCGTGGATTCCCTCAAACAGATTGGGCAGAGGCTCCTGACGATATTCCCTCCCATCCCCCATTCCTGTATCCAGGGCATAATGGATGGTAACTTTCGCCCTGGGGCTTACGATACATTCCACAAAAACTTTATCGTCCAGCTGGTACACTCCCAGAAGCTCTCTGGGCAGCTTCCGGAAAAAGGCAAAGGTGAGATTCCTGTGATAACATTCCTCCAGCAGTTCCTGAAGCTGCCGGGACTGGGAATCACTCAGCTTTCTCTTTTCGCACAGATAGGCAAACAGCGCCAGACGGCATACCAGCTCCAGAGGCCAGCCCCAGTCGTACACCAGCTCCAGATACTGGGCCACATACTCCGGCATAGGCTTTTTCCATACAAAATAACCATAGGACCAGAAGGTGAGATACCGGATAATAATCTGCTCTTTTCCCTTATGCCGCACATAGTACTCCAGCACCTGGCTGCCCTCCCAGAAATAATCCCTGACAAAAACACTGGCCGCCAGCAGGTCTTCCTCCAGCTGATACGTATCCATCTGGAAATCCCTGGCTGCACCCCACAGCTGATACAGACTGGATATCGGCCCGATATAATACTGCATCAGATACTGAAGAACCACCTCATCGTACTTTTTATTCTGGAAAACATACACTGCCAGAGCAGTAAGGTCCTCGTCTTCTTCAAATTCACGGCTCAGAATCAATCTGCTGCACAGCTTCACCAACGCCTCCAGGCGCACCCCTTCCAGCCCGTATTCACAGTAAATCTCATAAGCCTTCTCATACAGGCCATGGGAAATAAACATCTCGGCCAGCTGCACCTTATCCACTTCCACATATTTTTCTATATCCAGAGAAGCCAGATACTTTTCCGCCTTCTCATCCCCAGACTCCCTGTGATAATCCAGCAGAACCTTCCTGATTTTTTTCCGATATGCCGGGGTAAATGCATCGGACTCAGCAATCCTCAAAAATACTTCTTCATTCTCCTCCTGGATTCCTCCCTGGCTGCACTGGTTCAGCAGAAACCCAGGGTGCTGTGCATGTTCCCCGCTGCAGTATTCCAACATCTCTTTGTCAAAAAGCGCCCGCAGATTATAATCCACTGTGGCCTCATATCTGCACTTCCTGTTATCCTGAAACAGAATCACCGCATCCTCGCTGTAAATCTGGGGATAGGCCAGCCCATTGACGCAGGGGTACACGGCTTCTTCCAGCAGAGGGCCGTGGCGGATAGCCACATACCGGATATCCGGCCGGTCACAGTACAATCGGTGGGTAAACACAATTTTCTGCAGCTCCTCAATCTCCAGTTCTTCCATACAGTCATGATACAATACCGCATAGTTTTCATCCATAGCCGAGCTTTTCAGCATCCGCCTGCTGAATTCTTTGATAATCTTCCTGTAACTGGCATAAGACTGAGGGTCTTCCTCCCTGTGGCGGACAATATTGGCGTACAAAAGCGCCTTTTTCTGGTCACTGATGGTGCTGTTATATAAAAAGTAGATACACAGGTTCTTGGGCAGCATCCGCTGGTTGTCCATATCCATGGTATCCATATAATATTCAAACAATCCGGTAATCCGCAGATTTTCTTCCACAGCCTTGGAAAACCATGGAAAAAACCTTTTCTCCCTGGGATTTCCTTTCAGAATCAGCTTGCAGACAGCTTCCAGAATATCCTGCCCTGGAAACTGCTGGTACAGACAGGCAAGAAGCTGATACAGGCAGGGCTCAAAGTTTTTCTTGTAATCGCTGAGATAAGCAATCCTGACTGCAATTTCCTCTCTCACCATCTCATTGCGGGCCGCAGATAACAGAACCTGAATCCAGAAACTGTTCAAATGGGGAAGCAGGCTGATATCCTTCTCCACCATCTGGAATGCCTCCAGATACAAAAGAGGGCTTCGGCTGCCATAATGAAACTGTTCCTCCATATGGTACAGAGTCTTAGACGTGGACAAAAGCAGTTCATCGTCCAGCTGGATCAAAACCCACAAAAGCAGAAAACTGTTGGGCTTCTGCCTGTATAAAATCCTCAGCTTGTGAGCCACCTTCCCCCGGTCCTTCAGCAATCCCGCCAGATGGCAGACGTAGAGGTAAATCCCCGCCAGTTCCAGGTCATCTTCAGTAAAGTTCTTATCCTGATATTTCAGGAGAATCTCTCTGGCCTGTTCCACCTGGTCATCCATGTAATACACGTAGGCTTCGTAGACCTGATATATGGGATAATCACACCCTGCCTCAGCCATCTGTTCCAGAATCTCCAGGCTTTCTTTCACCCAGACTTTATAGTCCAGCCGGTGAAGCCTGAACTCAAGATACGTTTTATACAGCTTTAACTTCTGCTTTTTCTCATAAATTTCCAAATTCACCTGAATATCAGATCCTAAAGACGCAGTGATATGAAAATCCAGGCTTTCATGGGCCGCTTTCATCCGGATTTTTCCGAACTTTTTCCCCTGGCCCAGACTCTTTGCTTCAATCCTGTATTCCATTCGATAGGAACTGCCGATAAAGTCTTCATCTGTGACCACCCGCTTATCCACCTGGATAAAATCTCCAATCACTTCCGCCTCCAGGCGCAGATGCCCCCAGCCGCTCTTTTTGATCACAAAATATTCCTGCACCGTCTCCGTCACCTGATAATACTCAGCCTGGCTCTGTTCAAAAGAGATATGAACCGGCTCTTTCTCTCCCAGTCCGATGAGAAATTCTTCCAGGTGCTGATAGGTAATGGGCTGGTGGGACATTCCGGCGTAAAGAGTACACACCCTTTCTTCTTCCATCTCCAGAAGTTCCTCAAAAGAGGAATCTGTAAACAGCCGGAAAGCCTCTGGAAAATTTGTCCGGGCCAGCCTCACAAAATCTTCTCTGCCCCGGATGAGCCCAATGGAAGACTGAGGGTTATCCTCCTCCACCTGGATAAAAAAGGGAATATGGGCTTCTCCCAGATTGGTCAGAAGAATCATCTCCCCCTGGCAGTGGTCTCCCCCCTGCATCCCGCTGGCATCAATTCCGTAAGGTATCTGTATGGCAGTTCCCAAAAAGCGTTCAACCCCCGGTACAAACCGACGATGGGAAGATACTGCAAACCCCCGGATTTTCACGTCTTCCTGCGTCCCCACGTAGAAAGTTCCCTGTCCTCTGGAGCCTTGAGGCACCGTAACGCGTATTTCTTCCTCAGAAAACATCAGCTTTGGAACATCGTATTCAAATTTGTCATTCAGTAATTGCTCAATACGTATTTTCACAAGTGTCTCCTATTAGGAACTGTATGTAAATAACCTGTGACAGGCGCGCCGGTTATTGATATACAGTTCCTTACTCTTGACTTTTTATCTTCTGCCTTACTATAATGGATTATACACCACAAAGATTCGGTTCGCAATGTTTTAATTATACTTGCTTCTTGCGGACAGTATGCTGGAAAGGAAGAAGAACAGCCATGATCAAACACAAAGACCACTTCCACGGCAGTGACCTGGAAGAAATTGAAAAATGTTTTGGAATAAAGAAAGAAACCATCATCAGCTTCAGCGCCAACGTAAATCCTCTGGGGATTTCCACCCGCCTGCGCACAGCCCTCGGGGATCAGCTGGACGCCATCACCCGTTATCCGGACCGGGAATATACCAAGCTGCGCCAGTGTATTTCCGCCTACACAGGCGCTCAGCTGGAAAATATCATCGTGGGAAACGGTTCCACGGAATTAATCTCCCTTTTCATTCAGGTAAATCATCCGAAAAAAGCCCTGATTGTAGGGCCCACCTATTCGGAATATGAACGTGACATCAACCTGGGAGGGGGCAGCTGCAAGTATTACCCTTTGAAAGAAGACCAGGATTTTCAGCCTGATATCGATGAACTGTGCCGGGAATTGAATGACAGTATGGATCTGCTGGTGATCTGCAACCCCAACAACCCCACCTCCACGGCGATCACCCACCGCCAGATGCGCCGGATACTGGACGCCTGCCTGCAATATGGCATCTTTGTAATGGTGGATGAGACCTATGTGGAATTCGCCCCGGACGAACAGCACATCACCTCTGTAAAGCTCACCAATTATTACAGCAATCTGATTATCCTCCGGGGAACTTCCAAATTTTTCGCAGCTCCCGGACTGCGGCTGGGGTATGCTATCACCGGAAATTCCGACCTGACTTCCGAGATCAACGTGCGCAAAGACCCCTGGACCATCAACAGCCTGGCAGAAATCGCCGGACAGATCATGTTTCAGGACCAGGAGTATATTCAGAAAACGAAAAACCTCATCCACACCGAGCGGGAAAGAATCTTCCAGCTTCTGTCCGGGTGGGATACTGTGAAAGTCTATGAACCCCAGGGGAATTTTATGCTGATGCGCATCCAAAAAGACCATGTGGATGCGCAAATGCTGTTTGAGCACTGTATCAAAAAAGGACTGATGATCCGCGACTGTTCCACCTTCCCGTTTCTGGATTCCCGGTATGTGAGATTCTGCACTATGATGCCAGAGCAGAACGATGCTTTGATGGCAGCTTTTTCTGAGAAATTGAGAAATTAGACTCCTGAAAGGAGAAAAATCAGTAAATGGTTAAAACATTTAACGTAAATGGCGCATGCAGACCTGCAAAACATTATATGATTGATCTGGCGGCCAGACTGGAAGAAATCAGGGATATGGTAGATGCCGGAGAGTATTTTACCATTAACAGGGCAAGACAATTCGGAAAAACCACTATCCTGAGGGCTCTTGCTGACTATCTAAAGAAAGATTACGTAATCGTAAGCCTGGATTTTCAAAAGATGAGTGCTTTGGACTTTATTGACGAACCGGCATTTGTAGGAGGCCTGGCCCGGGAGATAACAAGGGCCGTTCGGAATATTAAAGGGGACATTCCTGATCAGACCATGGAAAAACTGGAGCTGTTCGCTGATACAAAGAGCATCTCTTATAAAATGTCAGATATTTTTTTGTGTTTCAGCGAGTGGTGCGAACGGTCACAAAAGCCGGTTGTATTGATGATTGATGAGGTGGATTCTGCGGCCAATAACCAGGTTTTCCTGGATTTCCTAGCGCAGCTTAGAGCCTATTATCTTGACAGTGATGTGACTCCCACATTTCATTGTGTAATCCTGGCAGGTTTATATGATATCCGGAATATCAGGAGAAAGATACGGTCTGATGGAAAGCACAGGACAAACAGCCCATGGAATATCGCCGCTGACTTTCTAGTCGATATGGCTTTTTCTCCAGACGATATTGCCGGGATGCTGAAAACATATGAAACTGATTATAAAACCGGCATGGATATTGATGAGATATCGAATCTGCTCTATGATTACACATCCGGATATCCGTATCTGGTATCCCGGTTGTGCAAGTTTATGGATGAACGTATTGCCGGTAAGGAAGGATTCCCGGACAAGCAGACTGTGTGGACAAAACCCGGATTTTTATCCGCTTTAAAGATACTCCTCGAAGAAACCAATCCTCTATACCAATCGTTGAAAGGCAAACTGGAGGATTATCCGGAATTGAGAAGCGTATTGTACCACATCCTCTTTACCGGTAAGCCAGTGCCCTATACGGCTATGAATGATTATATGGAAGCTGCTGCCATGTTCGGATTTATAAAAAATTTCAATGGAATGACCGTTATTTTTAACAGGATTTTCGAGACTGTACTTTATAACTGGTTTATGTCAGAAGAGTATGTAAGCAATAAGATTTATGACATAGGCGCAAGGGAGAAAAACCATTTTATCACTGGAGGGCACCTGAATGTACGACGCATATTGGAAAAGTTTGTGGAAAGTTTTGATGAGCTTTACGGGGACAAAAACGAAGCGTTTTTAGAAGATGTGGGAAGACGTTATTTTATGTTGTTTTTGAAGCCAATCATCAATGGTGCAGGGAATAGCTATGTGGAGGCGGAGACACGTAACCGGGAACGCATGGATTTGGTTATTGATTATCTTGGTGAACAATTTGTTATTGAACTGAAAGTATGGCGGGGCGACGCATATAATCTGCGTGGAGAGAAACAGCTTTACAATTACCTTGAGTATTTCCATTTGAAAAAAGGATATATGCTCAGTTTTAATTTTAATAAGAAGAAGGAAATTGGGGTGAAAGAGATCGTTCTTGGCGATAAATTGATTGTTGAAGCTGTGGTGTAAGGGGAAAATAAATCCCCCCTTACACCAAATCCGTAATCTTAATATGCAAGTCCCCATAGATACTCACAGGAATGCTGTCATCAAACCTATACTGGCCGGTATTTTCCCCTTTTTCAAAATCATAGACATTTACGATCTGCGTCATAGGATTCACAGTCCAATACTCCCTGACCCCGGCAGTGCGGTATTTAAAAAGCTTGATGCCATAATCCATCTGCTGGGTGGATGGGGATATAATCTCTATGATCCAGTCAGGCGCCCCATTACACCCCTTATCATCCAGTTTATCTCTATCGCAGATTACAGAGATATCCGGCTCCACATAATTGGCATCATCCCCAGATAGAAAAACTGCAAATGGTGCGCTGTAAACTTCACAGGCACCCCCTTTATCCCGGATATAGTTTTCAATTGTCCATTCTAAAACGTGGGAAATTCTCTGATGCATACGGCTGGGCGGCGCCATCATATAGATCCGCCCGTCAATCAATTCTGCCCTTTCACCGTCTGGAAGGCCGTAGATATCTTTCACAGTGTATGTTCTTTCCTGCTGCAATGCCATGTGCGTTCTCCTTCCTGCTGCTCCTAAATAGTGTTTTTATTCTACCACGTTTTGCAGACCTGGGCAATCCCTCATCCAAAACAGTTTATTCTCTCATGAAAAGGCCTTATTCAAAGGATCCGAATAACGCTAGAATATCCGCTGCTGTAATGTCCGTTTTTTTCTTTTTCTCAGCATCCTGGGATGCGCCCATATCATAGGCGCTCTGTGTTGGATTCAGTAAACTTGGGTAAGAATTCTCGTACGACTCTGCGATGAATAAATAATCTCTGCCTGTTAATATTTCAGGTGCATTTTCGGTTATATATTCATTATTTTCAAATTTTCCACCTGGCCGTTTTATTGTGATTGTGGGTTCTTTAAGCGGCCCCTTGTATACCTTTTCTACATCAATGGTATACAGTGTGTAAGGGATTGCTTCCGTTTCTGAAAGACCGGCATCCTGATCTTTTTCTTTTTCTGTTCTTACATCAAGCATCTGGTATTTAACATTACTTACTGTGCCCTGAAATATTAGATCAGCAGCCTCTGCCAGCTCAGAAGCTGTATCGTATTCGGGATAGTCTGTCTGCAGAATGGTTACGTTTGTTTTGTCCTTGGAACCGCCAGAGCGGCTGACTTTCACTCCAATCCCCACGCATGCTGCAGCGAATGCAAGCAATGCCAGTACAACTGTAATTTTTTTCATTGTTCATCCTCCTCCTGTATATTTTTTGAACATTTTATACTCAAGAGCATACGTATTTGCCAAATGATTTGCTGTTTTGCTTGAAACAGTAGAGGCCTGCTGGCAAATCATTTGGCTTGCGGGTATACAACTGCTCTATCTTATATACAGATGAAAGGGAAAAAATGTTGCAGAGAAATCCTCAAAAAATTAAAAAGGGTTATTTACTTACAGTCCTTCCGTTCTCTAAGATATGCTTTTTCAGGCCAAAATAAAGGGGCATTAAAATAATACATACAAACAAAGGGTAGAAAAGTGAGAGCATAGCTACTGTGATTGATTTGAGAAGCACAGAAATATCATCATTACCATTTTGACAGATTGAAGGCTTTCCTGATACTGGGAAGATTCATAATCTTTGCTCCTCATAACCATTAGAAAAGACCTTCCAAAAGCTTTCATCGATTTCGTGCAGAATAGCACTAAAATACACGAAAGTGCAATTAACAGGAATGTAACGGGGTCTATGTAATCCAGCTCCTCCCATTGATTGGTATTGGTCATCATCATATGTACTTTTTCCAATTTCCTCAATCGAGTTTCTTCTTTTCCTGTCATCCATAGATATAATATCAATCGAATCGCAGACTGTATGAATACTGTCCTCTTTTATTGACTCTGTAATATGATACTCATCTGTGGGTCCATGCTCTCCATCGAACATTTCGTTTTTGAAAAAAACTACCAGGTTTTTGATTATAAAATTAGAACTATGAACGAAACAAATCTGGCAAGATTTTTCTTCATAAGATTTCCTCTTTGAATAAAGGAACTGTATGTGCATACAGTCCCTAAATCAATTTCCTAAGTTCATCCGCATCTTCCTTTGACAGTTTCTTCCCGCCTGTAAAAGCAGATACAAAGTTAAAAATAGAGTTATCAAAGGACTCCTGCACCAGCCCCCGTACACAAAGCTGCGTATATTCTTCTTTTGTATAAGCCGGGGAATAGAAATAGGCCCTGGCACATCGTTTATCTGCGTGAAGCAGTCCTGCTTTCTGAAGATTCGCCAGATACGTATTCACCGTCTGTTTCTTCCAGTTCTTATTCAGCTTTTCATTGGCAAGGGTCATAATTTCCTTAAAAGTCAACGCATCTTCTGCCTCCCAGAAAATTTCCATGACCGCCTGTTCTGTATTCGACAATTTATATAATTTTGAATGTTTCACCTTCTGCTGCCTTTCCGTGATTCAACTGAACTCTTTTAATTCTAATGGGGACACACTGTGTGAGTAACCGTATCAATAAGTTTTCCTCTTTTTTTATCACCGCATTCCACACATATTCTGGCTCTGTAATATTTGATCTTACATCCGCCTTTGGCATTCTTCACATGCCTCACCATCTGCCCCTTTTTTCTCTTAGTATGGGAGCACCCCGAATATGTACTTTCCCCCTCCTCCGTCAAAGGATATATTTCCCCGTCTTCGCCTTGGAAAAAATAATCATATGGAACCTCTTCTGCAAATATTTTTTCCAATTCATCATCCATAATCATTACGATGTCTTCGCTGAAATCATATTCTTCGTCAGCCTCATACACCTCTGGCGGCGTGTACGCAAAGACTGTCAGGCTGCCCGCCAGGCACATAGCCGCCACTGTGATGCCTGACAGCAATTTGTAAACCTTTCTATCCTTCTTCATCTCCAGAATCCTCCTCTTCATACTCCATTTGTCTGCAAAACCAATGGCAGAAAAATATGTGCAATCTCTATCTGCCGCACAATCCAGCACCAGATTGCTGTAGCTTCGGCGCACCCCATCATCCGAACTGCCAAGCACACTCCTGTCACAGACCATCTCACTCACTGCTGTCAATTCAAAATACAGAAAATACACAGCCGGATTAAACCAGTGGATAGCTGCTGCAATCAGTGCCAGAAATCTGAAAAACAAATCCCCTTGCTTTATGTGCGTCAGTTCATGTTTCATCATATACTCACGCTGCCAGGGATCATCCAATCCGCTTTTGGGAAACACAACAACGGGAAAAATCACCCCAAAAGCCATAGGGCTCTGGCAGAATCCGGAACATACAAGTTTTACCTTTCTTCTTATCCCCAGCTGTTCCTTGATCTGAAAAAACTGTTCCTCCCAGGCCTGACGCGGCAGCTCACTGGCAGTATCCCGGCATATTCTTCTGAACTGCATATACTTTATCAGCTGCCATATCATTAATATACAGGAAACAAACAGCATTCCTGCCACAACCAGGTACAGCAGTTTCAACTGGGGTGCAAACTCCCGCTCTTCCCCATTTACATGGATGACATGAGTTCTGTCTGTCACCACAATTCCCCTGGGCTCCCAAAGCCTGCCAACAGCCGGAAAAAGTGTTCTCACTCCCCACATAATATAATATTTTTGTTCTGACACAGGAACCAGATATAAAAAAAGTGCAAGTTTCAATATGAGACTCTGGCATTTTAATGAAAAATGCTTTTTTATCACAAAATAAAGCATCAGATAGCACACGATCACTGTGCTTCCTGCCAGAGACATTACGATTATTATGTTTCTGAACACAAATCCCAGCCCCCCTTAACCTGTATATTTTTTGAACATTTTACAACCGCTTCTTATACACAGATAAATGGCAAAAAATCACTTTAATTATATTATAACATTATAATATATAGCCTTTTAAATTATAATACATCTATTTTCAATATTCGTCAACAGAAATCATCCTATGTGCTAAATCTAATCTTCTACTCGAGAGTTAAAAGTTTTCAATAAAATTGGTTTGGCCCCCCTTATTCATCGAGTTTTCGAGAACATATTTAGAATCTTTCGTTTGCATTACTCTTATAATTTGCTTAAATTTATAACTTTATCCGCAGAATCTGCAACCTCTTTATCATGGGTAACACAAATGATTGTTTTTCCCTCTTTCTTAATATCTTTGAATATTTTTATTACTTCATTTTTATTCTTATAATCTAAATTTCCGGTAGGCTCATCAGCTAACACCAGCTCATAAGGCTTCAGCATCATCCTGGCAATCGCTGCTTTTTGCCGCTCTCCTCCACTTAATTGGTAGATTTTTTTATTTAGATAGCTAAAATCCAAGCCCACTCTTTTCATAATTTCATCTGTATCTTTTCTCTCCAGTTTCTTATTTTCATATTTAAACAGGTTTTTAGATATATCGATATTTTCTTTAACGGTTTTGTCGGCCATCAACAAATAGTCCTGGAATATATATCCAAAAAAATTCCTTCTTAATCTTAATACATCCCCTTTAGAAAAATTAGTTTTTCCATTTATACTTAATTCTCCACGATCCGGTTTATCGAGTAATCCAATAATGTTTAATAATGTTGTTTTACCGGCACCACTCTCTCCAGTTATACAAACAAACTCATTTTTGTCTATAGACAAAGATATGTTTGATAAGACTATTCTTTGGTCGAAGCTTTTATAGATTTTTGATAGTTTTATCATTTGAAATCTCCTTTTATAAACTGAATCTCACCTATCATAAGTAAATACATATTGAGTATTCCAGCCACAAGATAGTCCATCAGTGATATTAGGCAAATCACAATAATTATATGCAATAATATTCGTTTATAAACAATTATCAAAAAAATTGCTATAGATATATTTATAAAAAGGTTTGCCAAAATCAAATACTTATAAATATAAGTGAATTGATATCCATGTAAAGACTTTATAATAATTACCGGAAAAAACGCCTTGTAATAGGAATATGTAATTACAATCATAAGCATGATTAAAAGCAGAAATATAATTATAGTATTTAATATCAACCGGTTTATCCCATCTTCTAAATCTTTAATTTCTTCTCCCTTTTTATCATATACGGACGATATCGAATTTAATTCATTAACATTATATTTTTGAGTTATAGAACTGATTTCTTCCAATGCACTATATTCATCTTTAGACTCTACAAACATATAACTTCCTAAACATGAAGCTAAATAAGAATTATCTATATTTTCTGTATACACAGTAATAATTGGATCTTCTATTGTATTCATACTATCGCCGCTATATGGATTATAA
>CAJUMB010000003.1 GCA_910587105.1 uncultured Lachnospiraceae bacterium | reverse complement strand
TTTCGGAAGATTCCGGCTGTGCCGGCACCAGGGTTTCCGGTGCCGGCGTCTGTACTGCTGTTGGCACTGGCACTGCTGTCGGTATCGGTGCCTGTGTCTTTGCCGCCGTCATCTGCGTCAGATCCGAATCGGAGACGTAGATCGTGACAACGGTTTTATTTTTTACTTTCTTTTCTGCCGCTGGAGATTGGCTGATTACGTAATCCCTTTCCACTGTTCTGCTCTCTGTATAAATAACATCGGCTTCCAGCCCTGCGGCCTTTAATTTCTTTTTCGCATCACTCAAACGCAGACCCGCCACGTCCGGCACAGAAATCTTCTTTGTCGTCTTTACAGACTTAACGTCCCCATTCTTCGGCTTTATATCGACTGCGCCGGCTGTCTGTACACTTTTTTCATTTTCTGCCTTTTCCTCAATTTCCTGAGAATCCACGGTTAATACAGGGTCCTTGGTATCGGACAGCAGCAGATTTACAGTCACAACAATGAGCAGCGTACAGATACACACCGCAGCCACAGCTGCTGATATGACAGCAGGAAACCTGTTTTTACTGGGAACAGGCCTGGGTGCAGACAGAATCATGTCCATCAGCTGCTGTACGCTTTTCCATCTGTCTTCCGGTGATACCGCCAGACCTTTCATCAGTACATTTTCCTGCTCCGGCCGGATAGGAACTCCCAGCTGGGAAGGACGCTTCAGCGCATCCTGGTGCAGCCTGTCAAGGGCGTTCTCCGGTTTTACCCCTGTGATACAGGTATAAATAGTGGCGCACAGGCTGTATATATCTGTCCAAGGCCCCTGGACTCCGTTTTTCCGATACTGCTCTTCTGGTGAATAACCCTGCTTTAAGATAATGGACATTTCCTTCCTTTGATTGGTAAAATACCTTGCAGAGCCAAAATCCATCAATTTCAGCGTCCCGTTTTTCATAAACATGATATTGTCCGGGCTGATGTCTCTGTGGATCATGCCGGCTTGGTGGAACTTCTCCAGAGAAGCCATCACCGGGAGCATCATGCGGATACATTCTGAAGGTTCCATCCGCCCGCTTTTCTGGATATGTTTTTTCAGGTTTTCTCCTTCCAGATATTCCATTACAATGTACGCTGTGGAGTTTTCCTCAAAAAAATCCCGGACATTGACAATCCCCTGTACTTCTGGAAACTTTGCAATGCTTCTGGCCTCCTGGAGAAAATTCCATTTTCCCTTTTTAAAGAAATCCGCTCCCCCTGGCCTGGAAGAGGAAACAGAAACTGTATTGGCATGGTCACTGCTGCGGTTTACCAGTCCCCGGGGATAGTACTCCTTTACCGCAATCCGCACATCCAGATTCAGATCTTTCCCGATATAGGTAATTCCAAATCCCCCTTCTCCGATAAAGTTCCCGATTAAATACTTTGCATTCAGTATCGTTCCAGGAGCCAGATGATGCGAAGCTGTCTGAGTCTTAAGCGGATGTCCGCAATGGGGGCAGAATTCCCCCCGGTTGATTTTCATTTCGTTCATGCATGTAAAGCAGTACATATTTTTCTCCTTACTGTCTAATCCGTGAAAGAACTCTGACCTTTCCCACAAATGCAGTCATCTTCCACTGGCCGCCGCTTTCTTCCAATGCGTATTGGCACTCCTGGGTCATAAGCTGAAGAGGCTCGCCGCTGACCTGCACAAAATAAGTCTCTCTGGTCAGAACCACACAATTGTGCCCGCCGCTGTAATCCACAGATACAATCTCAAAGGAATCCAGCTGTTCCTCAATATCCCTTAACACATAGCTCTGCTGCTCCTTAAAAATTGTACTGCCCGGCTTCAGACAATCTGAAATATAGGAGAAATCAGACTTTGTCACAGCCTCGGCAAATCCCCGGAGATATCGTTCGACCACAGCTTGCGGCCCATCCTGGTAAAAGCTGCTGCTCTTTACATTCAACAGCACATTTGGTGTGTAAGAATAGCTGCATGAACCGCCGTATTCTATGCTCTGGTAACCCGTTTCAATATTAGATACATCGGAAACCTGTGCTCCTGTATTATCTTTAAATTCTACCAAAAACAGATCTTTTTCCATCTGGTAAATTTCGTTGTAAATGCTTTCCATGGAGTACACGTCATGGATATTATAATACACACCGCCGGTCTGCTGTGCGATATAGCTGGCATCTGAATAATCAGCATCCCCAATTCCAATAATAAATACCGGGACATGATATCTCTGGGCTGCATCCACAACATCATCTCTAGTACAGTCGCTGTAGTTGTCCTGTCCGTCGGTAAATGCCATGACGCAGCGTGCCCCTGACTGAGCTGCTGTCCGCTCTACCGCCGTATACAGCGCATCATACAGACTGGTGCTGTCTCCTGTATACAGGTCATTGATTTTACTTAAAAGCAGCCCTTCGTCACTGCAGAATTCCTGCTCCAGGCGCACGCCTGTGGAAAAAGAGGTCAGTTCCACCATGTCTCCTGCTGAGAACTGCACACTTCTCACAAAATTGCTCATGCTTTCCTTGGCTTCCCGGATGGACTGACCAGACATACTTCCGCTCACATCGGCGACCATGTCCACTTTCAGTACTTCTGTCTCATCCAGCTGACTCACATTGGTCACTTTCTGCTTCACATATTGGGCATTGGCGTCTTCTTTTCGTACGTAGAACATACCGCTGTCCAGATTATCCGGGACTTCCCCGCTGGCTGAGTTTAACACGCGCAGATACAGCTTTACTTTTGGAAAATCTGCCACATCTACCTGCTGGACATGCATATCCAGAGGATTCTCCGGTTCAGCATATTTTCCCACGGTCTGGTTCATTTTGTCAAATATCTGTCCGATTGCCCGATAGTCTTTTCCCTCTTCACTGAGCAGCTTCTCAATCTTGTCCATATATTTTTCATAGGAAGCTGTTTCCTTTTGACTTGCGTCTGACAGATCTGCTTTCTCATACGCCTGTATCATATCTTCGATATATGTATCGTTGGTCTCTGCCAATTCTTTCTGGCACTTTCTTGCGTCTTTCATCAGCTGAACCACTTCTCTGGCCTGTCTTTTTTCCATTGCTTCTGTACACGCATCAAGAATTTCTTCATAACAGCGGTATCTTTCTTTGCCCCTGCTGTCCAGGTTATACCGCTCTTTCGAGTCTTCCATTTTTCCTATTTCTTCTACGCACTGTTGGAACTCTTCCACATCTTCGCAAATTTGTTCCATCTTCCCAAGCAGAGCCTTTTTCTCAGATACATCAGTGAGATTCAGCTTGCTCCAGTCCCCGGCTATGGTTTCCTCTTTGGCTGTATACTCTGGTATTTTTGCTTCTTCAATAACCGATGCCAAACGGTTTTTCTGCCCATTCAGCCCTGCTGTCAGATAAATAATAATCCCTGCTGTGACCATGAGAAGGAGAACGGACAGGATGATAAAGAGCGCAATCATTCCCCGGTTCATCCCTGGAGGGATATTCTCCTTGTCAGAGAATCTGCCGTCCAGGCTCCCGCCATTTTCGCAGGTAAACCCCTTTCCAGACTCCGGCTGCTCATGTTTTACAGCAGTTCCGCACCTTGGACAAAAATTTTCCCCGTCCTGCAGTTTCTGACCGCAATTCATACAAAACATTTACAAATCCTCCTTCTTTTTCATGCCAAAACCTTCCCCGATCCCGTAAGCGTCCGCCTGTGCCCACTGTGCTGTCAATTCTCCCTGTACTGCCAGTTCCCTCATTTTGGGAACCGTATGAAATCCATGTTCAATAATCATTCCCGGCACCCCCACATCTGCAGCCCCTCTGAGCACGCCATAGTATTCTCCATATTGTCCTGTCCGATAACAAATGGTTCCGGGATTTTCCAAGCCGTCATTAAAAGCATCTGTCCAAGGCACCATCTCCTCATGGCTGTCCGCACTTCGGAATTTTCCCGGCAGAGCAATCCCCATCTGAGCATTCACTTCTGCCAGACGGTTTCCCACTGCATTGCCTGCCTTCCGTGCAGGTATACTGTCACAGGCATGGGCGCTGGCTATGATGATTGGTTTTGTAATCTCAATGGGCTGAGAATGGACTGCTGCTCCATTGGCGCCCTCCAGATTGGCATTTGTATGAAGGGAGAGGAACAGATTGCTTCCCCTGGCATATTCTCCCCGCATGCTGATATGTCCCTGATCCAGTTCCCCGTTGGTATATCCGCCGATGCAGATGGTTCCGGATTCCCGGGTAAGATAGGCCGTAATCCCATAAGTTTCCTCTAAAACTCTTCTCACCTCTTTCGCCAGTTCCAGGGTAAAATCCCCCTCCGCATACCGGATGCCTTCCGTTTCCACTACATTCTGCCCCTCATAATGTCCCGGGTCAAGGCAGATGAGGACGTTGCTGGCCAAAACCGTCCGCCCCTTTTCTGCCTCATAATCCCTGCCATCCCTGACTTTAATATCAATACGATACTCATACTGCTGAGGCTCAGAATTCTGGAGGGTGTCCACAAAAGAATACTCCACGCCGCCTGCTCTTCCATCCGAAACCTGTGCTCCAATAGTCTGCCAGCGTGTTTCACCCGCTTTTCTCCGCTTGATTATATACCTCTTGATATAATGATCCCCTTGACATGACCAAGTGATCTTTAGTTCCCTATTTGAGATTCTGGAAAAGCCAACATCATTCACCTGAATCACTTTTTTTCGTATATGATTTTCTTTCTCTATGGAGATATCCTGCCCACTGTTTGCATCTTCAGAAGCCTGCATATCCCAGCCAGAACTATCTGCCTGCTTTTCCCTGGCAGATGCCTTTTCATTCACACATCCAGATAAAATGCTTATATGTAATAGGAAGAAAGCCATAAGAATCTTGCGTTTTATTTTCATAGAAACATCCTCTGATAACAATATGTCGTTTTTCTGTTTATCAGACAGAAAAACGACATTATTATAATTGAGAAGAATTTACAGTTTTTATCTGCCGCAGCCTGATAAAAATATCAGCTCTACAGATTTACAACAAACATGGTTGTCATGGTCTGTCCGGTTTTTTTGTTCTTTACATTAAGATACACACGGAGAACATAACCGTCTTTCAGCGAAACAAGCTTTCCCTTTTGAATCATACGGAAGGTAAACTTATTTCCGCCGCCGTCCTGGTTAGTATTCTCAATTTTTCCAGACAGCCTGCTTACTTTCCAGCCAGATCTCAGCTTATAATTCAGACGGAATTTTGAGGCTTTGATGTTCACGGTAGAACTGGATGCCGTCACCTCATCCGAACAGTCTTCCCCATTTACTTTCAATGACTGAAACGGGCTTTTAAATTCTACGACTCTGATGATTCCCTGGCAGCTTACTTTCTTACCGTTTCGGATTGCCGTGACCTTGATTCTCGTCACGCCCTTTTTCCTGGGGATAAGTCTGAAAGTGGATACTTCCTCTGCCCTGTCGTACTCTACAGCCGCCACTGATGGATTGCTGGATGTTACGTTTACATCTTTACAGATGGCCAGCCGGATGCTTTTCAATGACATCCGATAATATCCATCCTGGTCTCCAGGAGAACACATTGCTTCCTCAGCGAATCCGTTTTTCAGCTGAAAAGCTCCAATGTAATCCGCGCGCACCTGGGTGCTTGGATACATTACAAGCCCCAAAAAAAGTACCATTACAAATCCTGCAATTCCTAAAAGTTTCTGTTTTATTTTCATTTCATTTTCCTTTCCATAATTGTTTTCCCAATCAGGCTGCAGCAGTACCCACTGTTTGAAAGTTCCTCTCAGTTATATCATGTGTCCGGCCAGCTTTCCTTAAGTAATCTTCAGTGAAAACACATTATCCGCATTTCCCACTGCCAGCAGTCCTCCAGGGTTTACGGCAGCAGGGACGTTGTTTGGCAGGGCTTTGTTCTCATAATAGGTTCCGTTATAGGAATAGTCGGTCAGCTCCAGCTGCCCGTCAGGCAGCAATTTGACTGCACAGTGGATTCTGCTGACCTTTGCGTGATGAATCTGTATGTCACAGCCTGTGTCCCTTCCGATTCTGCAGCTTTCCCCTGGTCTCAGAATATAGACTTTTCCTTTGCATTCTCCGAACAGACCTTCCACCCTTACCTGGGGAGCATGGCCTGCATCTGCGTTCCTGAGGCCGGAATCAGGTTCCTCTGCAGCTGCCCGGGTAACGGATAATGTCAGATTCCGTCCGGGAATCCCCCTGCCGGAATCCAGATATTCGTTTTCTACAAGTCCCATACCTTCATCCGGGAAGTCCTGATAGAGTCCCTGCCCATTAAAATCTCCATATCCGCTGCGTACTGCTGCTGCCTGCTTGAATAACAGACTGACGCCGGTAACAACCGCCCACCCTATGAACAGAAAAGAACAGAAAATGCCAAAGCCAAAGCTTAGCTGTATATTTCCGATCAGTGCCAGAATGTGAAACATCCCCATCAGAAAATTTAAGACTGCCGCTGCGATCATGGCGCCTTTAGATTTCACATAATTTCTGACCAGCTGTACGCCTGACAAAATCCTAATCACCACCCCCGCTATAAAAGACAGTGCTGTAAATACGAAAATGAAAACCAAATATGTCCCTGCATCGGAAAGATATGCATCTGAATATATTCCCAGCCAATCGGACAGCTCATTTCCCTTGGACACCGCTATTGCCAGAATAACAAGGCCAAGCAGTTCTATCAATCCATATATCCCCACAAATACAAAGGTGAGAATCCCCCAGACTTTATAAAAAGTATTTGAGCCTTTTATTTCATATGTCCCATTCATATCGCGGCCTGTTCCTCCTTTTTTTATCTTTGATCCTTTTTTACACAGGTCAGCAGGATAGTGGTCAGAGCCGCCAGCGCCAGCGTCATCCCCAGGAGGACCCCCCATCGGGACATCACATGCGCTCCTGTGTGCTCATAAATATCCTGAGCCTCATGTTCCAAGGCGGGGATCTCCTTTTGCATCCTGAGAGCCAGAGAATTCAAATCCAGGATACTTCCCATAGATTCCACCGACCATTTGCTCACTGTCAGGTAAGCGATATACTTTGCCGCATCCTTAAGCTTGAACAAAATACCGGAAAATAAAAGCTGGACGATCAATACAAAAGGAGCCAGCGTCATGGCTTTATCTCCGGTTTTTACCACTGCTGAAATCAAAAGCCCCATGGACATGGAAGCCAGAATCGTAAGCAGAACGGCCAGGAAGATCTCCATGACGTAAGAATCCATCCATACCCCTTTTGGATACTCTCCCTGGGATATAGCGAAAACTGCTGTCAACAAAAGCGCCTGAGCCGCTGCCAGCACAAACTGGATCACGAACTTGGAAAGTGTATACAAAGGCAGCCTTAAGTTCGCCATATACTCTCTCTTTAAGATACTCCGCTCCTTACAGATTTCCTGGATGGAATTGAACAGACCGATCCAAATGGAAGCACAGCTTAAGGAAAACAGCATGGTCTGGGTATCCTCAAAAACAGAAAATACATCACTGCTGGAAACCAGTTTCAGCAGAATGCCGATGACCACAGGCTGGAGGAGCAGAATCGCCAGCCGCATCTTATCATTCCAAATCAGTTCCGCATAACGTCTGGTCAAAACACCTAACTGGCGCATGTTAGCGGTCTTGTTCCGTTTTACCTTACGGGCGGGCCTTTGATCTTCGTTTGCCTGCTGCTGTTCTGCCCGTATAATTTTTGCAAACTGTTTCGCCCACATGAGGGGATCTTTTGCAATCAGATTATAAATATTTACCAGACTGTCTGTCTGAAAAAACATTTTTGCCTGCTCCACGGAACCATAGAAGCACAGATATCCCCCCGGCCCCATGAAGACTACTTTATCACACAGATGCAGGTTCTGAGTGGTATGGGTAACGATAATCGTGGTTTTATCCTTTGTCTTAGACAGATGATTTAACAGCTGCATCAGGTTCTCTTCTGTTCCCGGGTCCAGGCCGGAGGTGGGCTCGTCCAGGAAAAACAGTTTGGGGTCTGCCAAAAGCTCTACTGCAATGCTGGCCCTCTTCTTCTGCCCTCCGGAAAGCTTCCGGATGAAGGTGGAGGCATGTTCTGACAGCTCTACCATTTTCAGAACCTCTGCAATCCGCATCTCAATTTCCTTTTTGTCCATATCAGACGGCAGCTTCATCCTGGCGGTATAGTAAAGCATACGGTGTAAGGTCAGATTCTCATAAATAATCTCCTGTTGGGGCACATAGCCGATCAGCTCTTTCAAATGATTAAAATTTTTTTTCAAATCGCTGCCGTTAAAATAAATCCTGCCGCTGCACTGCTGGTCAAATCCGCTGATGGCATTCATCAGGGTGGTTTTTCCGGCTCCGGATCCTCCGATGATCGCCACAAAATCATTACTTTTAATTTCCAGGCTGATGTGCTGCAGAAGCCTCTTTTGGCCGCTGTTCACACTTTTGTTCAGATTTTCCACCACCAGATGCACGCCTTCCACACTGGTGAGATAATACAGAAGTCCCCCGCAGTAGATCATCTGGTAATCCAAAATCTCAATCACATCATAATCCTGGAGAACAGCGCTGCCGTGGATGAGACTGCCATTGACCTTCGTCCCATTGTGGCTGTTCATGTCCTGGATTCTGGGACGTTTCTCATACAGCCCCGCCCGGGCATGCCTTTTGGAGACACCGGGATGGGGAAGAATAATATCATTGCCCTGGCTGCGTCCGATACTCAGAGGCTTCTCATTGAGCACAATCTTTTTCCATCCTCTGTTCTTCTGGTTTTTCCTGACGAAAAACAGGAAAAAATGGTCCTCCGCCCCCACCCGGAAGAAGGAGGACTCTGTCACCTGTACCCTTTTCGCTGTATGGTGCAGATCCACCCTCCTCATATTATCCACCACCGACGTGCCGTTTAAGCTGTCGCTGTCCTGGTAGTAAAGCCCGTCCTCCTGGAAGATAAAACGGCCGTGAATCCTGGATATTGTCTCAAAATTCAGCGCAATATCTACACAGGCAGCATCCCGCCCCACGGAAACCTCCATTTTCTGAAACCGGTTCAGGTTCACTACCGCTAATGCGCCGAACTCATCAAAAAAACATAAATCATACCGTTGGTTCATCTTTTCCACTCATTTTCCTTCCTCCCCGTCATATTTGAAAAATGCCTGATGTCTACCCCAGTGTAATCTCCGCACTTCCATCGGCAAGACTCAGAACAGTCCCTGACGGACATTTTACAGGAACATCCTTTTTCATTCTGGCGCCGTTTATAAACGTCCCATTAGTGGAATGGTCTTTGAGTATATAAGTATCCGCCCCTGGGTCGTACCGGACCGAACAATGTACGTTACTGATACGTCCATTGTTGACAATTACCAGATTCGCCTGATGAGGACTCTTGCCCACAACTACTTTCCGCCCCTGGGTAATCTGATAACCTGACGGTCCCGCTGTCATTCCTTTGGTACAGCACACTTTTCCATTGCGGTACACTGGCTCTCGGGGCGGTTTCTGGACAGGTTTTGGGAATGGAACTGCCTGGGGCAGTGGCTGCTGTTTCTGTGCATCTATGGCTGCTGTTTTCTCCGGCTGGAAGTCAAAAGGCTCCACTTTCTGTGTATCATCAAAACAGCCGGATTCTTTTGCTTCCTGTACTGAAAGAGTAGGGGTATCTGAGAAGGGATTTGTCATGGGATAAGCCGGCTGATTCCCACCCTCATCCATGTCTTTCCCCCATTCGTCTGCAAAGTCCAGATCTGGTACATCTTCATATGCCATCTCTGCCTGATTTCCCACAAACATAGAGATCACGCTGACTGCAAAAAATATAACTGACACAGTCAATCCTGCAAAAAAGGCATAGGAAAGAAAACCGAAAGCAATCTCTGCCTGATCTATATTTTTATTGAAATCAAGGCCCATAAATTTCTCAGTAAGTTTTCCTGTCTCTTTTGCCACCTTGCTGATGGTCATAAAACGAAGGACTGCAAACGCGGCTGAAGCAAAAATACCATAGACAGCGGCGGCGGCCAGAGGGATATACTTGTTCCATTTCAGGCAGTATCCCAAAATAGCAGCCAAAACTACTGCCAGAAGCATGCCGTACACCATCCATAAGAGAGTCCTTGTCATGCGGTGTTTCCCATTTAACGCGTCATAGGTCCTGGGGCCCATCTTTGATTCGGTATATGCCTCATCGTACTTCCCGTTATACCGGATATCTGAAAGGCTGTTTGTCATCAGTTTCAGAACAGAGATAGATGCATTATCTGTGCCGTTCTCTCTTTTCTCTTTATTAATTGCTTTTTTAAATTTTTTCCTATACTTTTTAAAATCTTTATCTCTGGCGGCATCATTTTTATAATAATCATCTTCAATCTGCCCATTCTCCATGCCCTTTTCCAACACATCCGGATCGATGTGATAGGCCGGCAAAAACATCGTTGTCAAAATGGCAGCAGACAGTATGAGAAGCGACAGCATCTGCCACAGTTTCATTGTTCTTTTCTGATTCATCCTTCCACCCAGCCCTTCTTAATTTTATAGTACGGTCAAAGCAGACGAAACTGCTGCTCCATGCCGCCGATACAGATAATGTTTCCCCTTCCCAGACGGTTCCACACGTTCTGCGGAAGCCTCCCGAGGTTATACAGATATACGCCATTGGTGGAGCGGTCCAGAACCTCATAAAAACCGTTTCCTCCGTGTCCCGGATTCCAGCGGACTGCACAGTGCCATTTGCTGACATAGGCATCTGGAACCACCAAATCCGCTCCCGACCTTTTATCGGCTCCAATGACCAGTTCTCTGTTGTTCAGATAAATGGTCTGTCCTGTACAGACCCCCCTGATGCCCTGGATTCCTGCAGATGTCACAGAACTGCGGGGATTTTGAAAGCCTCTGGTTTTCTTCAGTATTTTGTTTTGCTGATGATCAATCAGGCCCAGGCCAAAGAACAGATAATACAGGTCAATCACCGCCAACAGTATCCAGAAGCTTACTGTTCCCAGCCAATACCCGCTGTAATCCTTCCCGTAACCCATAAGGCCTCCCAGCGTTCCCAGAAGACTGCCGCCGGACCACCTGGCAGCATAGAGTAAGATCTCCAAAATCAAAATCAGAACCGAATCCGCCTCCACTAAAATCATGACCGCCTTTTCCAGGTTAAACCGGGAAAAGTTATGGATAAAGGAACAGACCAGAGCCGCCAGCGCCAGTAAAATCAAAAATACAAACAGCAGCAGACACATCACAGAATTCCCTGGCCGATAACAGATAAAGTGAACGGAAAATGAAATCAGATGAAATACCGCCACACTGTAGAGCAGGGAAATGGCTGTCAGCCGGAAGGCCATCATTACAGCCAGGCCTATGGTAAACAACATCATCAGCACCCAGGCAGCCTTACTTCCCGCTGTAATTGCAGTAATCATAAAGAGCATTATCTCAAAGCAAAGAACACACCACAGAACAAATTCTCGAATTACATTTGCACTTCTCCTGTGCAGAAGCGCTGAAAAAATATGATCTATCATCCTATCCCCCATTTCCCGTAACGGATACCAGATTCTTTCTCTTTCGTCAGATCAGTTCCAAAATCCTGCCGGAAAGTTCCTCTGCCGAACTTATCCGTTCTTTAATATCCAACGCCATTGCCTGGCGTATCAGTTCCATCCATTTTCCCTGCAGCTTCTCTTCTTTAGCAGCTCCTTTTAAACGGCTGAGGGCGCTGGCCGGCTTATGCCCCGTCAGCAGATAATACAAAGTGCCCCCTGCTGCATAGATATCCGTCCAAGGGCCTTCCTCTTCCGGGATTTTCTTCCTGGCTGTCCGGTACTGCTCCGGGGCCGCATAATCCAGTTTTAGAAAAGAAGCACTCAAGACAGGCACTTTCTCTTTATAATTCTTTGCCGCTCCCAGGTCAATCAGGCAGACCTGCCCTTCCTTGGAGCACATAATGTTTCCCGGGCTGATATCGCTGTGGATAATATTCTTTTTATGCATCTGCTCCATCCCTTCCAGAGCAGGGAGCAGGATTTTGGCTGCTTCTTTTGGCGTATAGGGGCGGTACCCCCGCTCACGCATCACGCGCCCGGCGCTCTGCCCGTGGATATATTCCATCGCAAGATAGGCCGTATCATTGTCCTCCAAAGCCTCGTAAAAGGCCACCACATGAGGTGTATGGGCAAATTCGGACATTATCTCTCCTTCTTTCAAAAACGACTGCATGCCAAACCGGAAAGCATCCGCCATGGAAGATTTCTTCACAGATATGTAGTTTTCTTCCCGCTCTGCCCACTGGCGGGGGAAATATTCCTTCACGGCAGCTTTACGGTGCAGTTTTCTGTCCTCCGTTAAATAGATCACGCCAAAGCCTCCCATGCCGATGCAGCAAATCACCTGATACCTTCCGGCAATCAAAAATCCCTCCGGCAGTGTCTCCGTTTTTTCCATTCTCTCATCCTCTATGGAACTGTAAGGTTCTTATACAAACTCCCCATATAAATCGTGATACAGGCCTGCCATAGTCTGATATCTATCCTTACCCTCAATGCTCAGTCCTTTTTGGATGGCCTGGTCTTTTGCTTCTGAAATCCGCACTCCCATCTTCTGCAGCGGCGCCACCGTGTCCTTCTCCATACGTTCCTGGGGAACCGGAATCCGTATCCCGGCCAGCAGGTAATAAATGCTGGCGCATATGCTGTAGATATCTGTCCACGGCCCCTGGACCCCATCCCGGGAATACTGCTCAATGGGGGCATATCCCTTCTTTAAAAGTATGGGCCCTTTCCCTGAGTTCCCATAGTTTTTCGATGCGCCGAAATCAATGAGCTTCGCCTTTCCCTGGCGGGTGAGCATAATATTATCGGGACTGATATCCCTGTGGATAAGATTCACCTTATGTACCTCATTGAGTGCCTTCAGCACATCTTTCAAAAGGGGAAATAGTTCTTCTGGCTTCAGACACCTATTCAGATATTTGACATATTGTTTCAAATCAATCCCGTCAATGTATTCCATTACAATGTAAGCCGTATTGTTGCCGTAAAAGAAATCCCGGACAGACACGATTCCCGGCATCAGATAGAATCTGGACAGGTTTTCTGCCTCTTGAATATAGTTTTTCAGTCCCTGTACATACGCATACTGAACCTTCTCCGGCTGATGGGTGTACATGGCGGTGCTGGACTGGATCGTGACGGAAATCGACTCGGAATAGCTTCTGGCCCTGGGATTTCTCTCTGCCACTGTCCTGGGAAAGTACTCCTTAATGCACACCTTCTTACACTGGTAGAAATCCCAGCCAATATAGGTAATTCCAAAGCCGCCGCTGCCGATGGTCCGCCCGGTCAGATATTTTCCGTTCAGGATCTCCCGCAGCGGCAGGCTGTTCTCCCGCCTCTGGTATCTGCCTTCTTCAAATCCACAGTGCGGGCAGCGTGCCGCCGTCTGTTCCAGTTGTGCCATACATCCCATACATAATTTGTCGGGGTCCACTAATCTCTTATGCATTCCATCCGTTCCCTCTTTTCTGTCCAGATATACTCGTGAGCCAGATGATTTGTAAAATATTAATAAAACATAACATCGTCAGAGGCTCCGCCCGCCTCTCCTAGACTGCCTCCGCCTGAATAACCGCCTCCTGAGCTGCCTCCGCCTGCGTAACCGCCTCCTTGGCTGCCTCCTCCTGAATAACCGCCTCCGGCCGGGGCGCCGCCTCCCGAGTAGGTTCCTCCTGTGTACCCCCCTCCGTCTGAATAGTCCGGCTGGGGTTCGGGAGTGGGTACGGCTCTGAGATTCAGAACCACTGTGACTACATCCCCTTTCCGGAAATAATCCACAGCTGCCCCATTCCCATCGGTAATTGTAACTGATAAAACCGGCTGGTCCATCGCTTTGCTGCCTCCCGCCTCTACATGAATGCTCTCTCCCCACTGAGAAATTAATTCTTTTTTTAACTGATTTCCGCTTTTGCCGCTGTAAAAAATCTCATGGCCTGCCACATAAAGCAGCGGGTGCTCAAGCTTGGTTCTGCTGGTATCCAGTTCTTCCCCAGGGGGAATGGTCTGATGGATAATGTCCCCTTGTCTGTATCCTTTTCCACTTTCTGACGAAAGAATCACACAGTACTCACTGTCTGTCATGCCGCGGGCATCCCGCAGTGCTTCTTTTTGTCCGGACGGTTTCCGGTCCGTTTCATTTTTCCATATATAAGTGTCCTGTTCCGGAATGCCGTCCAGCGTGCCATAAGCCCCTTTAAAGTCCGGCAGGGATTCCCAGTAAAAGAAGGGAATATTGGAATAAACAATGCACATCCGGCCCTTGCGGTAAGTAATTTCTTTTTCCCGGTTTTTCTTCTTTCCCAGCTCTTCGGGGCTTATGTTTCCATCTGGCGTCTCCAGCCTGACCAGGTCATAATAACAGGAATCCTCCACCTGAGACGTGCCTTTAAAATGTTTCTGATCGCCTGTGTCAATTCCCAGTTTCTGAGCCATTGCATAGACATTCAGCCCGCTGATATCCCCGTAATGTAACTTTGTATTGCTATACAGGCTGCAGGAAACCGTACCGCTGATATTTCCGTCCTGATCCCGTTTCAGTCCTTCCAGCTTCTTCTGGCTTTCGGCACTGGGGTCGTACAATACAAAAGAGGGCTTGATGGTCTGGGAGACCACCGTCTTGTCCTTCTCTTTGTCAGGGTCAAATATATACCCGTCTGCTTTGAACTCCAAATCCAGTGTAACGCCTGCTTCCCGGGCCTTTTCCTCCAATTCTTCGATACTGGCTTCCGCCTCTTCCTCTGTCATTCCGGTCAGGTCATTCATGACTACTGCCGCGTCTGCCAGGCCAGCCTTCTGGGCGCCGCGGCCGGTGAGCCTGGAAATCCCAAAGACCATCAGAACTGCCAGACAGATTCCTCCCAGACACAGGCCCGCCTTTATGCCTTTTCCGATCCCCCTCTTTTCTTCCATGGGGGGAAGAATCCACTCCGGTTCGTAGACGGGAATATAATACTTTCCTTCTAAAGCTTCCATGAATTCATCGGCACTTTGCAAACGGTACTTTGGCTGCACGTTCAGACAGACCATCATCCCCATCTCCGCCTGTTCCGGAATGGCAATCCCCATATCGGAAGGGGAAATCAGCCCGTCCTGCTCCAGACGCTCATTGGCAGGAATAGGGCGCTGCCCGGTGAGCATCCTGTAAAACAGTGCCGCTGCTGCGTACAAATCGGTGCAGGGACCCTGAGATGCAGTTCTGCTGTACTGCTCAATAGGCGCATAACCTGCCTTCAACATAATTTCCGACCCGGTATCTGACAGGGCTGAAACATGCTTTGCCGCCCCGAAATCAATCAGCTTGATAATCCCCTCACGGGTTACAAATACATTATCTGGGGCAATATCCCGGTGGATAACCCCCCGGTTGTGGATCTCGCGCAACGTATACAGTACGGTCAGCACCACCCTCCTGCACCATTCATATTCCTTCCTGCCCCCTGTTCTGGAAAGAATGTGTTTCACGTCCATCCCTTCCAGATACTCCATGACAATATATCCGGTTTCATTTTCCTCAAAATAACTGGAAATCTCTACAATTCCCGGAACCTCTTTTAACGCCGCAACATTCCTGGCTTCCTCCAGAAACTGCTTCAGACCTGCCCGGAATCTTTCCTGCTGCTTTTCTTCTGTTACGATAACTGTTGTCCTGTCAGCGTCACGACAGCAGTACTGTTTTGGATAGAATTCTTTCACAGCCACTTTGCGGAGCAGTTTCTGATCCCAGCCGATGTACGTATTTCCAAAACCGCCCACCCCCAGAGTGTATCCCACCAGGAACCTTCCCTGGAGGATGGTTCCCGGCTGGAGATACTTTTCACTGACCGGCTGGACGGCCAGGCTGCGGCGGCATTGAGGGCAGAAACGGGCGGTTTCTTTTTCAATCTGGTGCATACAATGATAGCATTGTTTCATTGGTATACTTTCTCCATTTATAAATGATCATGTAATCGCGGCTATTTAGACAAAATTTTATTAAAAATATATTCTATTTGGGTCGGTGGTACTTCCGCCTGAGGAATCGCCCCCACCTGTATAATCGCCTCCCGGGCTGCCTCCGCCTGTATAACCGCCCCCTGAGCCGCCTCCGTCTGAATGTACCGGCGGCTGTGGTGTGGGGGGTGTGGCTTTGAGGTCAAGAGTCACTGTAACGGCCTCCCCTCTCCGGAAACAGGCGGCAGGTGTTCCGCTCCCATCGGTAACCGTAACTGATAACACTGGCTGAGACATGATTCCGCTGCCTCCTGCCACTACAGTAACACTGTCCCCCCAATGGGCTGTCAGTTCTTCCTGTAACTGGGTGCCGGTTTTTCCGCTGTAGAGGACTTCATCACCGATCACATGAAGCAGTGCATCCTCCAGTTTCGTCTTGCTGGTATCCAGTTCTTCTCCTGGCGGAACTGTCTGCTCCACAATATCTCCTATATTATATCCCCCAGTATTTTTCGATGCGCTGACCGCGCAATAGCCATAATCCACCATGCCGTTCACATCTGCCAGGGACTTCTGCTGTCCGGACAGCTCTCTGTCAGTTTCATTTTCCCACACATAAGTATCCTGCATGGGGATACTGTCTAATGCGGTAAAAGCCTGTTTGAAGTCAGGCAATGCCTTCCAGTAAAAAAAGGGGATGTTGGAATAAGTAATACGCATCTTGTCTTTGTTGTAAGTGATTTCTTTTTTCTGGTTTTTCTCTTCCCCCAGTTCATCTGGCGTGATTTCTCCGTCCGGCGTCTCCAGCTTAACGAGGTCATAATAACAGGAATCTTCCATCTGATCCGTACCCTTGAAATGACTGCTGTCCCCAGGGTCGATTCCCAGCTTCTGTGCCATGGCATAAGCACTTAAACCGCTGATATCGCTGTAGTGTAACTTGGTATTACTATACAAATCACAGAAAATTGTGCCTGTGATGTTTCCAGCTTTATCCCGTTTCAGGCCTTTCAGCTTTTTCTGCTTTTTGGCGGCCGGGTCATATAAAACCGAGGACGGCTTGATAGTCTGTGAAGCAATCCTCCCGTTCTTATCTTTTTCAAGGTCAAAGACATGGCCATCCGTTTCCAATCGGATATCCAGAGTGATTCCCTCTTCCAAAGCCCTGCTCTCTAACTCTTCTATACTGGCAGCAGCCTCTTCCCTAGTCATTCCGGACAGGTCGTTCATGACGATAGTATTGTCTTTACCACTGCCCACCTTGTCGGACTGAATTTTCCATACCAGCACGCCTGCTCCGGCTGCTACAGCCGCTATAAGGCATACTGCCAGCCCTTTGGCCCATAGTGGAAATTTTCCGGTTTTATCGGCTTTGTTCTTGGGTTTCACACGCTTCACAGACCCACTGTTCAATTCTTTCAGAAACGCCTCTGCCGAAGGCGTTCTTTCTGCCTGATAGATGTTCAGGGCATTCATCAATGCATTTTCCGTATTCTCCGGTATGGACACTCCCAGTCTGGAAGGTTCTTTCAATTCATCCGCCAATACACGCTCCACAGACTCCTGGGGTATCACTCCGGTAATCATCCGATACATAACTGCCCCCAGGGCATAGACGTCCGTCCATGGCCCCCTCACGCCTCGGCTTCGATACTGTTCTTCCGGTGCATATCCTCTTTTCAGGATGATAGACAGGCTCTTGGAGTTTGCCGTCGTCACATAACGCGCCGCTCCGAAATCAAGGAGCTTGATTTCTCCCGAACTGGTAATCATAATGGTTTCCGGGGAAATGTCACAGTGGACAATATTTAATTTATGTACTTCCGCCAAGCCTCTTAAAATTTTCTTCATAAAAGCCCTGGCCTCATTTACGGAATACTTCTTACCTGCCTCCAGCACTTCTTTCAGCGTCTGGCCTTCCACGTATTCAGAAATCACATAGCCCGTATCGTTTTCTGCCATGCAGTCATATATCCTGGCAATCCCTTCCGGATGCTGGAGATGCTGAATTCTATTGGCTTCATTCAGAAAATTGGTCAATCCCCGTTCAAACTGAATCTGCCCATCGCCCGAATAGATGGTTACTTCTTTCTCACCTTCTGAACGTGTTGAAAAATCGCTGGGCAGATACTCCTTTACTATCACTTTTCTGCCAGCCTGAGCATCCATCCCCAGATAGGAAATTGTATGTCCCCCATAACTCAATACCCGGCCAAGGATATATCTGCCGCCTACAATCGTACCCGGATCTAGGTAGTAGGACTCCTGCTTGAAAGCAGCTTCATGGAAACCACAATAGGGACAGGCGGCCAGATGATCCTCTATTTGATTCATGCAGCCCATGCATAATTTCATATCCGTTGTATCCTTCCTGTCTGTCTGTTTCTTACCCAATAGGAACTATTTTATCTCGGATTTCCGATTTCTTTGAGCCATAATAAACTCTGATATTAAAGGTCACATTGTCATTTATTTTCTTCAGGGAGCTATTAGACAGATTGATAAAAGGCTTCCCTGCAGGTCTTGGATTTTTGAAGTATTTTTCAAAATAATTATTCAGTTCCTTTACCTTCTTACGATTTTCCGCCTTATTCGGGGAGTTATACATACAGTCTGTGTCACCTTTGCTTATCCATACCTGCACCCTTTTTGCATCACGAATATTGCGGATACCACTATAGTCAAATTCGAACCGATGCGCCGGCACACCGTTAATGTTAACTTTTTTCGTGGTTACTGTTACATTGGGCTGCACTTTAAGCTTCACCTTCATTGTGTATGTTTTGGCTGTGTCAGTTACCTTAATTTTTACTGGCACAGAATCCGGCATGGAGGCATAATCTGCTGGGATTAGTTTTGTAGTTATCTTTCCCTTCTCGTTCAGCTGAAAATAGATTTTATTATTTTTCGTCTTTTTTGTTTTTCCAAATGTACAGGTATATGCCTTTCCCCCTAGATCTAAAGTTTTTCCCCTTACAACGCTTTGCTGCTTCTTCGGCAGTTTTATCTGATGTTTTTCCCCGCAGTAACTGCAGGATATGGTTTTCTTTATTTCGCTCTTTTCAGAAAGGTCTTTTGGCATGTTCCATTTATGGTCTGTATGCACAGTAAAATCACATACCGGCGTTGTATAGCTCTTATACTTGTCCGTTTCTCCAATTACCGCATACATAAAATAGGTTACTGATTTCAGCTTTTTCCCCCTGGACGCAGACCACTTTTCTCCGCCTGTGTTCTGAGGTTTCGTGTTATAGTAATACGTAACTTCTGCACCATCCTCTAATACAGAATTTAACTGGGGAACTGGTATCTGGCCTTTCAGATCATAATGGCTTTTCATGTTGACTGCGATACCGTTTCGGATTTCCTTTTCTATTGGACGAATCGTAAAGGTATCTTCTATAAGTACACTGTCTCCGCCGGCAAATGCCACCTTCACATGATAGGTTCCTGGTTCCCGGGGTTCCCCTTCCCCGCTCCATACATCTCCCGGCATGCCCTCTGCATCCTGGAAGTATTGGATTTCATATTGAATTCCCCATTCATTCTCCTGCAGCAATGGCATACCATTGGCTGAGACAGAGACACGACTGCCCTGGGGTTTTTCTGTGTAATCAGATTCTTTTTCTACCTGCAGGGTAAGGCTTATTTTCCCTGCCTCACATCCCTGTCCCTGACACTCTGCTGTAACTTCCTGCTGATTCTTAGTGTAAACCCATTGATGCGCATGCGGGGCGGTGTCCCCACTTACGGTTACATCAGGGATATCGGCATTGCCGCTGACTGCCGCCCCATAGACGTCTCCCGGCGTGAAAGCCGCAAGCATTGCCGTTGACAGGAAAAGCACTGTGTTTTTTCTCCATCTTTTTATCATTTCGTTGTCTTTCTTCATTCCTAATTTCTCCTTGTATCTATATCATCATTTTTTCGGACAGCCGGTTATTCTGCACCTTCAGAATCCAGAAACAGTTCCTAACGTTTCGACATATTGGAATCTTTTTTGGACAACCCTGGATTTGTTCGGCCCATAGCAGGCCCTGATACGAAAAGTCACAGTTTGTGCCTTTTTTAAACTGCGGCTGGCTAAATGAATATAGGGAGTTTTTCCCGGTCTGGGATTGCTGAAATTTTTTTCAAAATACTGCTTTATTGCTCCCGATTTTTCAAACCTGTTTACTTCGTCCATCCACACCTGCACTTTATCCGCCTTAGGAACATAATATTGAAATTCAAAGCGGACCCCTGGCTCATTTCTAACCACAGATTTACGGTATGTGAGATTAACTTTCGGCGCCGGAATTACCAGTTTCACTTTCATATCGTACGTTTTCCCACATGCTTTCACGGATACCGGTACAGACGTTTTCATGGAATGATAATATTGTGGGTCTGCCTTCGTTGTAATCTTTCCGCTGGAAGACAATGAAAAGTACTTTTTCCTTACTTTTCCAAAGGTACACCCTTTGCTTTTAACCACTACCGATTTTCCCATGACCACACTCACTGTCTTTGCCGGCAATTTGATCTTTTCTCTCTTCCCGCAGTAACTGCAGGACACTGTTTTCTTTGTTGCTTTCTTCTTGGAAAGATGTCCCGGCATATTCCATTTATGGTCTGCATGTACAGTGAACTTACATACCGGAGTTGCATAGCTCTTGTAATCGTCAGTTTCCCCGATGACTGCATACATATAATAAATTCCTGCTTTTAGCTTTTTCCCTTCGGACACAGACCACTCTCCGCCGCCTGTGTTCTGATTTTCCATGCTATAATAATACGTAATTTCTGCACCATCTTCTAATTCTCTGTTTAACTGAGGGGCTGGCATTTTGCCTTTTTGGTCATAATGGCTTTTCATTTTGACTGTGATGCCGTTTCGGCTTTCCTTTTCTATTGGATGAATCGTAAACGTGTCTTTTATAAACGCACTGTCTTTGCCGCCGAATGTTACTTTCACACCATAAGTTCCTGGTTCCCGGGGTTCCCCGCTCCACCCATAGTCTGGCTGGGCTTCTGTATCCTGGAAATATTCGATTTTATAGGTAATCCCGAATTCATTATCCTGCGCCAAAGGCATGCCGTCCGCTGAGACAGTGACACGGCTGTCCCGAGGTTCTTCTGTGTAATCAGATTCTTTTTCTACCTTCAGGGTAAGCTCCATTCGTCCTGCATCACAGAACCCCTCGGTTTCCTGGCAGACAGCTGTCACCACAGACGATCCTTCCCATGATTTTTCATACTTCCAGCTATGGATATGCTGAATCGTATAATCTGCTTCCAAATACGGCGCCATTGCCGACGTCTGGCTGGTTCCAAAGACAGCCCGTACTTTATATTTCCCGTTCTTTTGCGGCAGCTGTGTTCCTATACTGCTTCCATTTTGGTCATAATACCTGAGCCGATACGAAATATCCCAATCATTACTCCCAGACAGCTCTGCACCGTCTGCCAAAACCACAGCTCTCTTCTTGTTTTCAGAATCTTTCTCTACTCTCAGGGTAAGCGCGATTCGTCCTGCATCGCAGAATCCCTCGTTTCCTTCGCAGACGGCTGTCACCACAGACGATCCCTCCCATGACTTCTCATACTTCCAGTTATGGGTATGCTGAATTGTATAGTCTGCTTCCAGATACGGCGCCTTTGCCGACGTCTGGCTGGTTCCAAAGACAGCCCGTACCTTATATTTCCCGTTCTTTTGCGGCGGCTGTGTTCCTATACTGCCTCCATTTTGGTTATAATACCTGAGCCGATACGAAATCCCCCAATCATTACTCTCAGACAGCTCTGTCCCGTCTGCCAAAACCACAGCTCTCTTCTTGTTTTGGGAGTCTTTCTCTACTCTCAGGGTAAGCGCGGTTCGTCCTGCATCACAGAACCCCTGGGTTTCCTGGCAGACGGCTGTCACCACAGATGCTCCTTCCCATGATTTGTCATACTTCCAGTTATGGGTATGCTGAATCGTATAGTCTGCTTCCAGATACGGCGCCTTTGTCGAGGTCTGACTGGCTCCAAAGATAGCCCGCACTTTATATTTCCCATTCTTTTGCGGCGGCTGTGTTCCTATACTGCTTCCATTTTGGTCATAATACCTGATCTGATATGAAATATCCCGGTCATCACTCCCAGATAACTCTATGCCGTCTGCCAAAAGTACGGCTTTGTTCTGATTTCTCGAATCTTTCTCCACTGTCAGAGTAAGATTGATTTGTCCTGCATCACAGAGCCCCTGGGTTTCCTGGCAGACGGCTGTTACCAGGCCCGATCCCTGCTGTTTATACTTCCACACATGATGATGAGCGGCCGTGTAAATCTCATTGATGCCGGAAACCTGTGCCCCATAAGCCGTTACCGGCCCAACGGGCACGGTCATAACGGCTGCTAAGGAACATACTGCAATGCTTCTTAAAACCCTAATCCTTTCTTTCCTTTTCCTCATTTCTCTTTCCCCACCTCTTTGACATAAATTCCGCTATAGTTCTTCAGCTCTTTCTGGTCCTCCTTTCCTTTCAGCCCATCCACAAATTTTTGCATCCGGCCGGTTTCATCCCCTGCCAGAACACAGGGCTGGTTTTCCTGTTCCAGTGTAACGAAGTCCCCGTATCCTGCATTATAAGACGGAAATTGTTCAAATGACTCTCTCCATATGGGATAAGTAGTCAGCACTGTCCCGTTCTTCTTTGCCTGGCCCGCCTCCTGCTGCATGACCCATAGCAGACGCATACAGGCTGTCTGCTGTTCTTCGCTGCTCCTGGCCAGAACCGCATAGCGCTCCGAATAAGCGACCAGCATTCTGCCGTTATGGGTAACCACATAAACTTTATAATCCGTCAGGGGATTGGCATATTCATCCTTCCCTTTCCTGACTTTATCTGCCGCTTTATTCATATATTTTCTGTACGCCGAGCCAGCCAGGATATTGCTTCCATACAAGCTGTCCTTTCGCCGCTCTCCGGCAAGAATCCTTCCATCTTCATCCACAGCACTGTTTAATTTGAACTGGGGTTGTGAGGCCGTGTTCCGGAAGTTCTGAATTTTACTCAGCGCGGTCAGCATACCGGAGTCTGGAACTTTATCTCCCGTGAATACCTGGCGCCAGTTTTCTTCATGTAGAAGGAGGGCGGCGCCCAGAGAACCAGACTGGACATTTGCCAGCTTCGGGTTCAGGAAATTCTTATCCAGGGCTTCCTCTCCGGAAATAATTGTGTCAAGCTCTACCGTCTTTACTCCTGCCGTTCCCTGTGGCTGGACTGCCTGGATTTCTGAGGAATTCAGCCTGTTGGATTTGTAATAACCGATCTCATTGACGTATAAGAGAAGGGTATCTACTCCGGTCGGCATCTCCTTCATGCCTGGGAAATACTTCTCGTAGCCGGACATGAACACATATTTTTCCATATCCAGACGGCTGTAATTATCTTCCAGAGAGATCAGGCTGTAATCGCCCATGTTGGAAACGTGGTCCGAGAGAAACATGTTCGGCATGGAGTCTTTGTTGCTTTTTTTTGATTCTTCCAGGGCTTTTTCCATATTCTGCTGCACTGTGACTTCTACTTCCACGTTTTCATTCTGCTTCTGCATCTCCAAAAGCTTCCCGTCTTCCTCCTGATTTCTGCCTGCCCGGAAACCGCTTTCCACCAGTTCTTCAATCTGCGTCTTCTGGTCATTGTTTTCCACCCACACGCTGATTTTCGTAGGTGAATCGATGACTGATTCAAAAATGCGGTCCTTGGGATTTAAAATGGTGCTGTACAGCCCCGCTGCCACCCCGGCCCCCACTGCCAGGGTGGCAAAGAGTCCGATAATGCTATAGTGTCTTCTCTTTCTCTTTTTCAGCTTATCCCCAGGATATTCGGCAATCCGCTTGTTCAGCAGAGCATCTTGAAACTGCTGGATTCCCTGAAACCTCAGCTCCGGCCGCACTGCCAAGGCCTCCATGACAGCCCTGTCCACATTGGTACTTATTTTCACCCCCATTTCCCTGGGAGATTTCAACTGGTCTTTAAATTCTCTCTCTGTAGACTCCAGGGGCAGAACGCCTGTGAGCATCTGGTACAAAATGGCCCCCACTGCATACACATCGGTGTAAAATCCCTGCTTATTGGCATTCCGGTACTGCTCCAGAGGGGAGTACCCCACTTTCACCACCGGTTCTGCCGCCATGCCCACTTTGGTATCATTGAGCCGGGCGGCTCCGAAATCGATAATTTTAATGGAATCCTCACTGGTAATATAAATATTATCCGGGCTTACGTCCCTGTGAATGATCCCTTTGCTGTGGATCTTTTTCACTGCTTCAATAATGGGCATAATGACACTGAGGGCTGCCTCGGAATCCATCACACCCTGCTTGTCCAGATAATCTTTCAGAAGAACGCCGTCAATATACTCCATGATGATATAAGCCGTTCCGTTTTCCTCAAAATAATCGTATATATTTACAATATCCTTTGCTTTGCCAAACTGGGTGATGCTCCTGGCTTCCAGAAGGAAGCGCTGCAGCCGTTCTTTGTACTGCCCCGCCTTATCCCCCGACAAAAGCCCTACCCTGCGCTCTCCCGGGGAACGGTTAACCAGTCCGGCCATATAGAATTCTT
This sequence comes from uncultured Lachnospiraceae bacterium, assembly GCA_910587105.1. Taxonomy (GTDB): domain Bacteria; phylum Bacillota; class Clostridia; order Lachnospirales; family Lachnospiraceae; genus MGBC164599. The sequence goes on along the minus strand of CAJUMB010000003.1, from coordinate 89,970 downwards.
TCACGGCCCTGGTGCGGCCCAGCGTGGTATCAAAACATTTGTACGTAATCCCAAAGCCGCCTGCTCCGATGGCCGTCCCCACGATGAAATGATCTCCAATGATAGTTCCAGGAGTCAGATAATGGGGCTGTTTCGGCGGGGTCCCCTCCACATGGCCGCAGTAGGGGCACACTTCATAGGCGCCCTTCACGCTAAAACAATTCATGCATAATTCACTTGCCATATTTCCTACTCCTCTTTATTCCAGGCGAAATACATTGGTATCATCTCCCAAAGCCACGACTGTTCCCGGTTCCAAAGGCATATTCAGGCTCTGGGGAAGACATTCATGGGAACCGTTGATGAAACTTCCGGTACTGGAATAGTCATAGATGATATACTTATTGTCCCCGGCATTCCATTTTATTTTACAATGCTCCCGGCTGACCTTTGGCTGGCCTTCAAAAACCAGATGATTCGTATTCTTCCTGCCTAATTTGATAAATTCTCCGTCAGCCATGGGGATTTCTGCCCCTTTGTAAACCCCAGTCAGACCCACCATTACGCCTCGGGGAGTTTCCGGTAGCTGCCGGGGCTCCTGACGTTTTTTTTCCTCAATGATCGTGTAATCTGCCTCTTTCTGCTGCTGTTTGATCTCCTGCACCTGGGGAATAGGTTTGGGCACCTTCCTGACTTTCCTTGGTGTGCTGATCAGGGAAAGAACCGCCATCACTGCGCTTCCCCCAGAAACGGCTATGGCGGCCAGGCAGGCACTCCCTTTCGTATAAACCTGAGTCAGATGTGCCTTAGGCCAGAGGATATCCAGACCTGCGGTTAAGCCTATGTAAAGAATCAGAACCACCAGCGCCAGGATGCTGCTGCCCCGCTGTCTTGGACTGCCGATAATGCCCCAGGTCCCAGCAGCCAGCGCCAAGATCAGGGGCAGTACCATACAGCAGAGAATAAACGCTGCCTGCGCTGCGGTAACCGGAACCGCTTTCCCTCCGTCATATGGAAGAGACCAGCCAAATAAAGCCTTTATATAATGAAACTGGGACCAGTGCAGTGCGGCATACCCTTCCTGCGTACATTGGGCAGCCGGCAGAAAAAAATTGATCACATTCAGAAGAATCAGAAATCCCCCGAAGTTTCGAAATCCCTTTGCATAACGCTCCATAATCGTTCCTCTTTCAATGCTCCCCTTCCTTCATATGCATTCCTGTTCCATGTATCTTGAATCATTCTTCACTTTTTATCTTCTTGAAAAGATCTCCCCAGTTAAAGCGTGTTCCGCACAGGGGCATAAACAGAAGGTTCACATCCCCTACGGTAATCACGTCATAGGCTTCCAGCTGTACCGGGGTCAGCACCACTTCATCGTTTTTGTATACCAGACTACTGGATTCCCCCGGCTGAACCAGGTACAGATGAGCTTTTGGCTCGTATACCACAATGGCATGGCGGTCCCTGGATACACTTTTATCCTCTGTCAGTGCAACATCCATCTTACTGCTGCGCCCGATAAAGTTTTTGCCTGCTTTCAGGCGGAAGTCTGTGCCGATGTGCTCTCCTCCCATTGCAATCAGCCATCCCACACACGGCGCAGAAGCTTTGGCAGCTGCAGGCATTCTGGGCGGAATAGGATTCTGCCGGGTTTCTTTCGCCGGCGATGGCTGAAAGAAATCATCGTAAATACCCACTGTATAATCGTCGTCCTCCATTCCCGCCGGTACAGTCGAAGGAATGGTCAGCGGCACTGTGGGGGTATCCTCAAAGGACTGGTAAACCGCCTCTGTTTTCTCATCTGCAGATTTATCCGATAACGGCAGATTTGCCGGGTCATACTGCTCTGTATTGTTCTCTCCCTGGATAAAGCCCGGCATCTCCCCAAATCCCAGCGGCTGGGTTACGTCATTTGTAAAAGCCTCCGTCAGTCCGCTGTCTGCAGCGCTCCCCCCGGCACAGTGGGGACAGGATGCATACTTCTCTTTGTCATAGAAATGACCATTCTCGCATCTGCATAAATTCATACTGATTTTCCTCTCTTTCCTTAATACAATGTCAGGAATTTTCCCTGATGTCTCTTTCCCGGTAACAGATTAGTACCACCGAGGTGTTATCCTGGGAATGGGTATTCGCGTGAATAGCTGTTTCGATCAATGACTCTGCCCTTTCTTCTGGTTTTAAGTCCTCTGTGGTAATGATCTGTTTGATATGTTCATCCGACAGCACCTTTGTGATTCCATCGCTGCAGAGCATAATAACATCCCCCAGCTGCATCTCAAAAGGCACCGTGTTGATATCCATCAAAGAGATATTTCCCATACCCAGATAACTAATCAGCGCCTCTTTATGCCGTGCCTCCATAAGCTCCTTATCCGTAATCTTACCTGCCGCCCTCATTTCCTTTAGACGAAGCCAGTAGTTATGATCCCTTGTCACCTGCTTGATCTGCGTTCCCCGGATAATATAGAGGCGGCTGTCCCCTACAGATGCCCAATACAGCCGGTTGTCTTCTGCAATACAAGCTACCATTGTAGTCCCAGAGCCTTTTGTGCCCTCTTTCGGGAAGCTGGCGATGGCCTGGTCGATGGCGTAGATTCCCTCCTGAAAGAAACGGGGAATGTTCAGACCTGGAGCCTTTTCCACCTTTTGAAATCCCTGGACCATCATGTCTATGGCCTTCCTGCTGGCTCTTCCCCCATCGGCCATCCCGCCCATGCCATCGCATACCACCGCCAGAATCCTGGTTTTTTTATTAGCTGCCAATTTCCTGCTGCCAGATACGAACAGAGCATCCTGCTGATATTCCCTGTTTCCCAGGACCGAACGGTACCATGTCATCAGCTCCGGAACCTTCCGGGTAATTCTGCCAGACGGCGCCTCTTTTGCGCTCCGCAGCACATCTTCTCTCCCGATAAGTTCTATATCTTTCTTCTTTTTCTTTCCAAACATGCGCCTTTACTCCACCTCCATATAGAATATGTACCGCTGTTTCGATGTCTGTATATAAATCCACTCTCCCTTTTGGAGGTGTACCTGCTGTCCTTTCTCCAGGGTTCCTCTGATGGTATAGGTACGGTTTCCGGAATAATTTTCCACCAGAAAACTATCTGCAGTGGAATCATAAGTAATCCTGCAGTGGAGCCCGCTGACCTGTCTGTCGTCCAAAACCAGACTGCTCCTTTTTGCTGTCCTGCCTATGGTCAGTGTTTGATCCTCCCCGAAGAGGCATCTCTTCCATCTGCCTTTCCAGATCATTTTGGCCACAGGTCTTTTGAGAAGTCCCATTTCCATCAGGAATTCTTCCACACTTTTTGTACGCATCTGCCACTGTGTCTTCAGGGCATGTTCCACTGCCTGGCTGATTTTCTCCGGAATATCCGGAACACACTGGCTCAAAAAGGGCAGCTGTGCCCCTGTCACACGGTCCGGCGCCTCAGGAGGTTTCTTCCCTGTAACCAGATAATAATAGGTGGCTGCCAGGGCATAGACATCCGTCCAGGGTCCCTGTCTGCCTGAACGGGAATACTGTTCTATCGGGGTAAATCCCGGCTTTAACATCACTGACATGCTTCTCTCCGAATTCAGCGCATATATCCTTGTGGCCCCAAAATCAATGAGATGCACATCTCCTTTCTGATCCATCATAATATTATCCGGGCCGATATCCCTGTGAAGCAGCATTTGTCCGTGAACCTGCCTCAATGCCATTCCCGCTTCCCATATAATCCTGTCAGCTTCCTGCCAGGGCATCATCCGGATTTTCCGTTTTTTCATGTATCCGCTTAAAGTACTGCCTTCCAGAAGTTCCATCACCATATAAGCGGTTCCGTTCTCCTGGAAAAAATCCAGCACATCCACAACACCGGGGACTTCAAGAAGCTTGGCCAGCACCTTTGCCTCATTGATAAAGACCTCTCTGCCCCGGCAGTATACTTCATTCTGAGACTGGCTGTTGGGGATAATCTGATTTCCTCTGGACATGCGCATGGCCCACTCTGCCGGAAAGTATTCCTTCACTGCCAGCCTTCTCTGAAGTCTCTGGTCATAAGCCACATAGGTAATTCCAAATCCCCCCACACCCAGGACACGCCCCAGCAGATATCTTTGATGCAGCGCAATCCCCACAGGAAGGGCGCGCTGTTCCTGCTGAGTGCTTATGCTGAACCCACAGACAGTGCAGTTTCCCTGTTCTATGGTTCCGAAAGAAAAACAATTCGGACACCGCTTCATTTTCTTATTTCCTTCCTTTCCAGAGGGTGTTTATATCAGTTTTTTAAGATACCGGCTGATTTTTCGGGACGTGGAATACAATCGTCTCCCGTCCTGCAGTAATGGTATCTCCGTCTAAAAGCATTCTCCGGTTTACGATTTTTACACCATTGACAAAAGTCCCGTTGGTAGACTGCAGATCTTCCAGATAGCAGCCCATCTTTGTAACCTCTATCACAAAATGCTGTTTCGACAGACAGTCGTCGTCAAAATAGAGATTGCAGATATTGGAACGGCCCACAAACAGACTTCCTTCTACGTTCCACTCCACATCTTTGATGGCTCCTAACCGATCGGTGATGGTCAGCCATATTTTTTTTGTATCTGCTTTTATCAGATTATCCGGGTCCACTTCTATCACTTCTGTTTTCTTCTTCCGGACTGTCTGAATGATGAGAATTCCCAGGACGATTACCAGCAGAACCAGTCCAATCCACCAATAGGACTTCACCGCATTTCTGACAGCTTCCCTGCGGGGGCTTAATCCATCTTTTACAGAGAATTCCCGGGACTCCTCCATAGAATTTTCTTCCTGAGAACAGTCCCGTATGCCGCTGCATTTTAAAATATAGTCTTCTGTGAAAAGGTCATCCTGTGTGGTCAGTGTGACCACAGTCTCCCCTTCTTTTTCCTCCACGCTGACTGAATCAATGGCCCAGTTTTTCCCTCTTCCGTTGTCCGATCTTGTCTGGATGATATAATGGGACTTCTCTTTGGCGTCTTTTGCGTTCACGCCATTGGAATCCCGCAGCGAAAAGGTAACTGCATTTTTACTGGTTTTCTCCACGGTTTTGGCAATCTGAGGAGCATCTTCATCTTTTTCATAATCGGAATAGTCGATCATAACCGGATCAATGGATGATTTATCTACCTTCAGGCGCAGTTTTCCGCGTCCCGCCGCCCGGTTGGTTTCTGCGCTTAAGTTCACCACATAACTTTCTTTGTAAAGCATCTGCTGAATGTCTGTAAAAGCAGCAGCGACACTTTCTGCTGAAGGATTTACACTGCAGTCTGCATAATAGCCCCGGCAGTTTTTCTCATCCAAAATCTGATTTTTGGTATAGGACATGTTTTCGTCTTCTTGTCCGGACTTGTTGGCCAAGAGAATCCCATATACTGGAACAGAAGCATCCCTTACAGTGTTGGCTGTGGAAACATGGTCAATGTCCTTTCCCTTAGAATCATCCTGCCCGTCCGTGATCAGCAGTACCACGGTCCGTTTCTTAGGAGACGCCTGCTGATGCAGAATTTCATTGAGAGAACGGTACAATACAGTCATGCTCTGCCTTGTATTCATATACCCAATGGAGCTGATTTTCCCGCAGTCCCCGGCAAGCTTCTCATCCGTCTCTTCCCCTTTACTTGAAAAGACTTTTGTTTTTTCTCCTCCCGGATCATCTGTTCCTACCGTATAAAGGGTCATTTTATCCCCTTTTCTCAAAGACTGCCTCATCTCAATCAATTGATTTTTCGCTTCCTCAAACTGAGTCTGCACCACAGATCCTGAATTATCCATCAGAATAATATAGGCAACACTCTCTGCGCTTTGGTCAAAAGGCACAATATCATCTTTCTGGTAAAAAGTGATATCCTGAATTTTTCCCGAAACTAAAGAAGCCTTCTGCATCCTGGAACCCGTCATATATACCGTCACATTTGGGGCTTTTCCCTGTGCCTGTTCCGCCATATAGGGGGATTTCATGGCTGCTGCTTTTGCGGGCACTCCAGCCGTTATCAGCATGATGGCCGCCCAGATCACTACGATTCTTTTCCCCATGTTCTTTCCTCCCTGCAAAATGGTATAAACATGAAGTCTGTCTTTCCCACCGTTATTTTGTCACCTTCCTGAAGCTGTGCGGAAGAATCCAGGAGTCTGCCATTTAGATAAACCAGATTGCCCCCTTCGCCGGACACATAAAAGGAATTTCCTTTAGGATCATAGACAACAGAACAATGCTTATTCCTGGCTATGGTCTTATCCTCCGCCACTAGCACATCCATAGAAGTGCTGCGCCCGATAAAATTCTTTCCTGCGTGAAGGCGGTAATCTCTCCCCCGCTCTGTTCCCGTCATACAGACCAGCCACCCTGTCACGGGAGAAATCTCTGCTATGCCGAAAAATCCGAAGGCAATGGTCCTATTATCGTCCTCTCCAGATAATCCGTCGTCTGCCGCACCAGTATTGGACGTGATAATGCTTTCAAGCTCTTCCTCCAGTGAGGAATCCATTTCTATAAGAGAAATTGTTTTGTCATCCTCCTCAATGTCATTGATCTGAATCCCCAGACGCTGCCCTTCCTGCTTACAATGGGGGCATTCTTTGTCCACACTGGTGTCATACCAATGTCCGTTTCTACATCTTGTGATCATTTTTCTTTTCCTTTTTCTGCCGTTTTTAATTTCTGATAAAAACGGCAACAGCCGAATAATTATCCATATTAGTCCCGCTTCCGTTCTTTAACACAATCTGAGTCATACTCTGCAGCCATTCTTTTGGAGTCTTTGACTTTTTCAGGGTTCTGCACATATTTTTTTCATCGATCAACTCCCAGAATCCGTCACTGCACAGCAGAAAGCTGGTACGATTCGTTATTGAGATTTTGTCTGATATTTCATATTTGGGGTTTTCCCATTCCGTTCCCATCACCCGCAGCAGACGGTTACGGTCTTCATGATGACGAATATCCTTATCGCGTATATCCCCATGTTTTGCCAGCATTTGGGGCACGCTGTGATCCTGGCTGCGCAGTATATATCTCGATTTTTCAAAATAGTAAATCCGGGAATCCCCCACATGGGCAAATCTGGCAGTATTCCCCTGAATCAACAGGACTGCTGCCGTTGTTTTCATAAAATTCTCCGCATGTTCCTGCTGCTGCTTCAAAAGCAGAGCTTTCTGCGCATATAATATACTTTCTTCCAAAGACGCAGAGGTTTCTAATGATTCCCGAACCTTTTTCACTACAAGCTGCGACGCCGCGTCGCCGCTGCCATGACCGCCTAAACCATCGCATAAAATAAACCCTTTGCGTTCCGGCATCAAAAACGTATCTAGCGAATCTTCGTTCACTGAACGCCCGCCTTTACTGGTCACGGTATGGTATGTAACATTTAAGTTCAACGTCATATATCCTTTCCCTCTCCTCAAAATTAATGATATACTAACTTCATGCACCATTTGGTGCGATGGCCTCTGTTGTCAAAACAAATAGATATTCCTGCCAATCCATGTATAAAACTCAGATTCCAGGATAGACTATCAATCATCTAAATCTAATTGTCACTTTCGCAGAGTAGCCCACTCTGCGTTTAAAAGGAATCTCATATACATAACTATCAGCAAAAACAGGACAAACTGACGGACTATCTGACGGCGATCAGAGAGGATATTCGCTGCATGTTCTCCCGTTTTAGCTCCATAGATGGATGCACATAGCGATTTAAAGTAATATTTACGTTGGCATGCCCCAAGATTTCACTGAGGCTTTTTACATCAAAGCCAAGCTCAACACAGCGGGTGGCAAATGTATGCCTTAGTGAATGAAAATTAGCCGGCGGCACACCGCCTCTTTCCAGCACCCGCTTAAAATGGTTCTGCATTGTTCTCGGCTCCAAGGGTTGTCTGCTGCCTGTCAAAAAATATCCTTTCTTCTCAGACTGCAGTTTTAAAATCATTCCTACAAGGTCATCTGGCAATGGGATTTTACGGATAGAACTGCTGCTTTTCGGTTTTGAAACTACAATTCTTGTTTTCTTATCAGAATTTCCGGAAATCTGAATACGCTGGACCGTCCGATGTATATAGATCAGCTTTTCACTTAGTGAAATGTCTTCCCATCGCAGAGCACAGATTTCCCCCACACGAAGCCCAGTAAACAGACAAATTAAAATTCCTGCGTTTCGAACATTTAAATCCGAATATAAATACTGGCATAATTTATCCTGTTCGCTCCGGCTGAGCACCCGCATCTCTTTTGCCGTCTGTCTAATCAAAATATATTTTCCGTCACAGGCTGGCGTCCTGCCAGTATTCTCGGCAAAACGCAGAATGTTCCGAATTAAGGATAAGGTATCCGAAACCGTTTTCGGCGACAATCCCGTCCCTTTCACCCCTCCATATAAAAGCTGCCTGGTACAGTATTCTTTTAAAAAATCATGTGTAAGACCGGACAGTTGTTTATTCCCAAAAGAAGGCAGAATATAATTCTTTAACAGATTATGATATTTCACATTTGTGGATTCTTTTATCTGGGGCTGTATGAACTGCATCCACTCTTGTGCAATGTTTTGAAAAAGCGTTGAGTCCGCCGTTTGAATACCTAAATCTGCCTGTGTATACAGCTTACACTCGGAATATAATTTTTGTTTCACTTCTGCATAAGTTTTTGCATAGACATAACCATACTTTGCTCTTCCTGTGGCCATTCGTGCTTTAATATACCTGCCCTCCCATCTGCCATCTTTTCGTTTGTAAATGTTTTCACCTTTTCTGGACATAAAATCTTCCCTCCCTTATTTTCTGACTATAATTTTGACGGCAATAAAGAAAACAATTAACGTGTAAATGCTGAATTTCCCACTGTAATTACAAGATTATTTTTAGTCACAGAGTAATCAGCTGCTAAGATTCTCCTTTTTCTTTAAAATGCACACAATTATATTGACAAAATATCGTGAATTTCGTATTATAAATACTGTAAATTCAAAGTAATAGTTTCGCAGAGTGGGCTACTCTGCGAAACTTCGAAAACCTCTTTTTCTAATATTCTGCTCATTAATTTGCAAATCCTCTTTCAGGATGATTCTTTCCGATCTTAGTTAAAATAGGGAATTTTTGAGAACTGAAAACATGATATAATCGTACCAGACCGCAAACTCTCGAAATGTATGTTGACATGGGGACAGTCCCCCTTCTTTTTGTAGAAATGCAAAAGACACAGACGAGCTTTTGTTGCAAAACCGCCGTTTGCTGTGATTTTTTCGAGGACATCATAACACTACAGCGAACATTACCTGCAGTGTACTATGAACAAACTCCGTAAAAAAACCCAGCATTCCTTTATTAGGAAAATCTGGGTCCTTTTAAAAACTATTCTTTTTTGAAAAGCAGCAGATGGAAGATTTGGGAGTAGTTCCTTAACAAATCATAACAAAATATAAGAGATAAGCAGACACCAGTACAATCCCGCCCATACGATTCAGCCTCTGATGCTGCACACAGAGACACAGAAGCAAAATACATGCAGACACCGCTGTCACAATGTCTATATAAAACCCAACGGAAAAAGGCACAGGCGTAATCAGCGCAGATATCCCCACCACGAATAAAATATTAAAAATATTGCTGCCCACAATATTTCCTATGGCAATGTCTGCATTTCCTTTCTTGGCTGCCGATACTGATGTAACCAGCTCTGGCAGGGACGTTCCCAGGGCCACAATAGTCAATCCGATGAAACGCTCACTCATTCCCAGAATCTCCGCCATATGGGAAGCCCCATCCACTGCCGCATGGCTTCCGGCAATGATCAGTACAAGTCCTGCCCCTGTGCCTAGTACAGACTTCCACAGACTGGGCTTTTCCACTGCAGCCATATCCACTTCTCCGCTTTTTCTTGCTGTGAAAAACAGCCATCCCAGATAGAACAGAAAAATCAGGGATAATACCAGACCGTCAAGAAATCCGATTTTCCCGTCTACTCCCATCCAAAACAACAGCACTGTGACAGCAGTCATGAACGGCATCTCGCGGCGCAGGACGGGTCTGGAGACAGCCAGCGGTACGATAATCGATGAAATCCCCAGAATAATCAAAATATTTAAAATGTTGCTGCCCACAATATTCCCGATTGTGATATCCGCACTTCCCTTTAATGCGGCTGTAATACTCACCGCTGCCTCCGGCGCACTGGTCCCCATAGCCACAATGGTCAGCCCGATAATCAGCTGAGGGATTCCAAACCGGTCCGCAATAGCGGAAGCTCCCTCCACAAACCAGTCAGCACCCTTTACCAGCATAAAAAACCCCAGTGCCAGCATCAACATTGAAACAATGATTTCCATATACCATTTCCTCCTTCATCTGATTACGTACTCTCAGAATCTCTCTTTCCCAGACTTTAAGAGTACATGATTTTGCAGCTCTCTGCCCCCTTTTTGGAACAAAAAAAGCGAGGGCTTTGCTGCGTAATAACAACAAAGTCTCGCTTTTTACTTACAAAACCGGATTTTCCATGGAGAAAATCGTATTGACGGTAAAGTAAACACGGAACGAATTCCATGCAAGCTACTCCCTTTATTTATGTTTTATATTACAATAAAATAAGCTGTTTTGTCAATATAAAAATTCTGCGGCAGATTTCTTGAAAAGTTTAAAATGAAATTAGAGCGTGTCTTAGAAACTAGAATTTATACCATGCCCAAAAACACCAGACACCCCCGAATAGCCCCAAATCTGCCCCTATTTCCGTTCCGACGGCATCGGGCATAGTTTTTTGTGATAGGGCAGGGAATTCGACCACACATGGTCAAAGGTTTCGACCCCGTTCATTGACAGCAGTGCCGAAATAAAGCTCACTCAGGGACAAACGGCCCTCTGCACCATGACAATATAATATGCTTACCAGGGGAACCGCTGGGGTGCTATGCCAGCCGCCGGACAAAAGGAAGGAGGCTGGTGCTATGGTTACATATGGAGACTTATTTCAGTTTGTGATAATGCTCTGTGCTGTAGTCACCCTTGTGATTACTATTTTTATAAACAAAAAATAGCGCCCCCGTCCTGGTAAGATGAGGCGCTATTTTGCTGATACTATACCGGCGGCCAGGTGTACACTGGCCAGCAGTTCCCTTGTTAAGCATATTATATGTCATTTACGTGGATTTTTCAACTACAAATTTTACTGCAGTGACACCGATCGGAAGCAGATCACCCCGTCATGCAGTCTTAATAATTAATTTTTAATACTTTTCCCAGAACTGGGAAAAAACCAACCCGTAAAACTTTTTACGCCTTCACAAGAAGCTGTAAAAAGGGCGTCACTTCTGGTAACACCCTTTTCGCCAACTTGATGAGAAAGCAGAACGCTGCCTCATAGTTTTACAAATTAATTCCTGATACTCATCCTCCCTTCCTATCTTTGCCTTTTCCTATACCATAACATCAAACAGAGTTTCCCGCAAGCCTTATGAAATAATGTGCATCGCGATACAAAGTTATTTCACTTTCCCGCTGGCTCTCAGCTGAACTCCTCTGCCCCTGCTTAATCCATTCATTTTCTTAATCACCCGGGCCTTCTCACTGCCGGAAAGTGTCCGGGGCTGAAAATCATTGGTGTAGGATTTGGAGGATATGGAGCAGGGAATCACTTTGATGTCTTTATTTTTTTCCACTGCACCGTCTTTCACTGAAAAAGTCTGCTGAAAAATCATGGTGTCCTTGTCCCCAGGATTGGTATTGCCGCCGAAACAGAAATTCCCAAGGCTGTATACAATGTAACGCCCCTTGTACCGCTCAATGCCCTGAAGAATATGGGGATGGTGCCCTAAAACCAGCGATGCACCGCTTTTAACAGCAGTCCGGGCCAGGGATTTCTGTGTGGAATTGGGGTAGTAAGAGCCCTCGATTCCCCAGTGAAAACTTACAATGATAATTTGGGCATTCTTCCTTTTCGCTTTCTGGATAGTCTTCTCCACCGTTTCTTTCGTCACACCGTCCAGCTGATTGAATCCGAGAAATGCAGTTTTTATCCCTTTCACCGTCTGATAGGCGATTACACTGTTTCTGCAGTATTTGACTCTGTTCTTTTTCAGAGTCTTTACAGTATCCAAATAGCCCTGTTTTCCATAATCAAAGGTGTGATTGTTTGCTGTGTTCACCACCTCCACAGACCCCTTTTTCAAAATCCTAACATAATCTGCCGGTCCTTTGAAGGTGAAAGTTTTATCTGCACGGTTCACTGCATCTGTAAAAGTCCCTTCCAGATTTACAATGGTAATGTCATCTTTTGAAAAAATCTTTTTCACTTTCTGCAGAAAATATGCGGAGCCATGGACTCTGTAATATTCATTGAAAACACTGTTATATCTGGAGTCCACACCGAGAGTGCAGTCTCCCGCTGCGGAAACGGTTATCTCTACCGTTTCCTTTCTGTCACTGGATGCACATACTATCTGTGCGCCGCATACAGTATTTACTGCAAAAATCCCAAATAACAGGAACCAGATAAGCAGATAGTTTATATAAAAATTTAAGTGAATTCGTTTCATTATACCCTCCTCATAAGCAGTAAAACTCCTTCGCCAGCTGCAGCTATATCAATGCTCCTAAAAATACTTGGATGGAGTACGACTAAGCCATTTTGTAACAGCTTTTTTGTTATTTCCTTTCAATGAACAGCGATAAACCTTAAACTTATTTGTTTTCATATTCCATCTGGCGTAATATATTTTTCCTTTTTTTATCGTGGCATGACAGCCTTCTGCGATCTTTTTCTTCCCGGAGCCATTGAGATTAAAAACATGAATCGGATAGTTGCCTAATGCCCCAGAATTTGTTGTTGTGAGCACTTTGCCATCGGAAACCACAACCTTGCCCACCGTATTAACCATATGTTTTTTCTTTTTTGTTTTTACATTCACCGCATACAGATTCACACCATCTGCACCGTTATTGTTTCCGCAGTATAAATATCTCCCGCTGCATCCTTGAACTACGAAATCTCTTCCTGACACAATTTTCCTGCTTTTCTTTAACTTAATATTATAGCAGTATACCGTATTTTTCCAGGAAAAACTGTTTATCTGTTTTACAGGTTTAGAATAATACAAAACATCCCCGTCAGTAGCAAAACCCGCATCCACTCCAGACAAAATTGTTGTACTCTTTCCATCCTTTTTTCTTATGATTTTTGAATAGCCCGGTCCAGTCAGATACCTCTCAGCAGTAAAAACAGCCCCTTTCACCTTTACAGACGAATCCTGCGTCTCAGAAAAAACAAATTTCCCCGCAGCCTCCACTGGAACAGGAGCCTGAAGCCCTATCAATAATACAGCTGCCATCAACCCGCAAAATATTTTTTTCATCATTATTAATATTCCCTTTCTCATCCCAGAAACAGAAAAAAGTCCCAAAGGCAGCGCTCTAGGACTTCTTTCTGCTGCCACATGTTATATGGCCAGCACACTAATAAAATTACATTAAATAATTACATGCCGCGGACAGGTATCTTTACAAGTACCGCAGTTTGTACATTTACTGTAATCAATATGAGCCACAAAATCCGTAACCTTAATAGCATCTGACGGACATGCTTTCTCACACTTCTTACAGCCGATACAGCCGATCTCACAGCTGTTAGTAACCACTTTTCCTTTGTCTTTCGAGCTGCAGTGCACAAAAGTTGTCTGATCATAAGGCACCAGCTCAATCAAATGCTTCGGACATTTATCCACACATTTTCCGCAGGCTTTACATGCTTCTTTATCTACTACAGCGATTCCATTGATAATATGTATGGCATCAAATCCGCAGACTTTTACACAGGAGCCATACCCCAGACAGCCGTGAGCACACTTTTTCGCGCCACCGGAGGGCACAAATGCCATCATCTCACAGTCCTGGACACCTGTATAAGTATAATCTTCCTTAGCTGTTTCGCAATCGCCGCCGCACTTCACAAATGCCACTTCCCGGACACTCTCGCCTACTTCCTGGCCCATAATGGCGGCAATCTCCTGTGCCACCGGTTCTCCGCCCACAGGACAGGCACCCACTGGGGCCTCACCTTTGGCAATTGCCGCAGCCAGGCCGTCACATCCGGCATAACCACATCCGCCGCAGTTATTTCCCGGCAGAACTTCGCGGACAGCTACTTCCTTTTCATCTACTTCAACGGCGAATTTCACACCTGCAACTCCCAGGAATAATCCGATAAAGAGTCCGGTTCCGCCTACTAATAAAGCCGCTATTACTATACCCATTTCCGCCTCCTTAAATTAATCCCGAGAATCCGAAAAATGCGATTGCCATCAGACAAGCTGTCAGCAGCACGTGAGGAAATCCCTGAAATGATTTCGGAATATCGTTAGTTTCCATTTTCTCTCTCAATCCGGCCAGAATCACGATAGCAATACAGAATCCCACTGCTGTTGCCAGTCCATTGATCGTACTGCTTAAAATTCCATACTCTTTCTGTACGTTTGTCAGAGCCACACCCAATACTGCACAGTTGGTTGTGATCAGAGGAAGGTACACACCCAGACTCTGATACAGCGGGGGCATTGCCTTCTTTAAAAACATTTCCACAAACTGCACCAGGGCAGCAATAATCAAAATAAACACAATGGTCTGTAGATATGTACTGTTGGTCGGGACCAATATAAACTTATAGATTAAACTCACTACAAAGGATGACAGGGTAATAACAAAGATAACCGCCCCGCCCATACCTGCAGCCGTGTCGATCTTCTTGGAAACCCCAAAGAACGGACACAGTCCCAGGAACTGGCTCAATACTACATTATTAACCATGGCAGAGCCAATGGCGATAATTAATAATTCTTTCATTTACTCTACGATCTCCTTCCCTTGCACATGGTATTTCCGCAGCTTGCACAGCTTGCTCCGCAGCTAACTGAGTTACTGGGATCGATTCCCCTTTTCGCAGCTCCCAGATTAAACTTGTTCTGGAAAGCAGCCATAAAAGCCAGCACCAGGAATGCACCAGGAGCCAGGATAAAAATAGTAATGGGCTCATAGCCTACTTTGCCAAGGATATCCACATTAAATAACGTTCCGGCTCCAAGGAACTCACGAAGCAGCCCCAGCAGAGTGATGGAGAGAGTAAATCCCAGCCCCATACCGATACCGTCAAAAATAGAGGGAATCACTTTATTCTTAGATGCATATGACTCAGCACGCCCCAAAATAATACAGTTCACCACGATCAAAGGAATATAGATTCCCAGAGCAGCATTCAGGCTGGGCAGAAAACCCTGCAGTAAGAACTGCACAATCGTCACGAAAGAAGCCACTACCACGATAAATGCAGGCATACGCACCTTATCGGGAATCGCTTTACGCAGGATAGAAATCAGCATATTTGACATCGTCAGGATTACCGTGGTGGTCAGCCCCATGCCGATACCATTGATTCCGGATGTGGTAACCGCCAGTGTGGGACACATACCCAGCATCAGGGCGAATGTGGGATTTTCCCCTATAATACCATTATATAACCGTTCCGCAGGTGTATTTTTCTGCATGGTCTAATTTCCCCCTTTCTGATAAGCAAATGCACACAACCCGGCATTTACGCCATTTACCACAGCATTGGTGGTAATGGTAGCACCGCTCAACGCGTCAATCTCATTGTCCGCAGAAGCGCCGTTTTTGGTATACTGGAACGCTTCCACATTTTTATCGGCAAACTGGCCTTTGAATTCATCCGTATCTGCCTTCATACCAAGACCTGCGGTCTCACTGATGGAAAGAATAGAGATTCCGTTTAATGTCTGGTCATCTTTCACGCCCATAGCAAACTGAATATCACCGCCATAACCTTCGGAAGTGGTTACGGTGAAGGCATATCCAAGGGGACTGCCGCTGCTGTCCATAGCCTGCACAACTTCATTGATGGTCTGCGCCGGATAACCATTTTCATCCAGATATGCCTCCAGCTGGGCATCTTCCTGGTCAATAATCACTTCAAAAGTATCTGCATCCGCAAATACCGCTTTATATGCTTCATCCTTTGCCAGCTGATTCTGATGGGCAATGGGATCAGCCGTGATGGTATAAACGCCGCCCAGAGCCGCCCCTGCAACCAGGGTAATCAGCACCAGAGCAAGAGTATCTTTTAAAATGGTATTTTTCATGCCTTCTGCCCTCCTTTTCCCAGAGCCGTAGGAATGGTGACACGCTCAATCAACGGAATCAACAGGTTACAGAAAATAATCGCATAGGATACGCCTTCTGCAGAACCGCCGAACAGACGGAATACAGCCGTGACGATTCCCAGCAGGCAGCCATATACCAGCTGTCCGTTCTTTGTAATGGGCGTTGTCACATAGTCAGTGGCCATAAACCACGCACCCAGCATCAGACCGCCGCCGCAAAGATGAGCCGCAATATAATTTACATCCAGTCCGCCTCTGCCAGCTATAGAATAAATGGCGATAAAAATTGTGAAACTCCCTATGTAAGTAAGCGGAATCCGTAAATCAATGACTTTCATAGCCAGCAGGAACGCTGCACCGATTAAAATGGCAATTACGGAAGTCTCGCCTATGGTTCCCTGGATATTTCCCACAAACATACTGAGTACATCCACACTCTCTCCTGCCTTTAAGCTAGCCAGAGGAGTTGCACCAGTGACAGCATCTACTACCACTTTGCTGGAAGCTCCGGAGGGAAGTACAAAACTTGTCATTTTCCCTGTAAAGGAAATCATCAAAAAGCATCTGCCTGCCAGGGCCGGATTCATAAAATTCTGTCCCAATCCGCCGAAAAGCTGCTTTACAACCAAAATGGCAAAAACACCGCCCAGAGCCGGTATCCACAGAGATATGGCCGGAGGCATATTCAATGCCAGGAGAATACCAGTTACCACTGCACTGTAATCTCCGATTGTAATTGTCTGCTTCATAGCTTTCTTATATATCCATTCGGTTGCCACACAGGACGCCACAGATATAAGAATGATCAATAAGGCCCGAAGTCCAAAATTATAGACTCCAAATAAGCTGGCCGGCAGCAGGGCAATGACTACCATCAGCATCAAATTGCTTGTGTTCACCTTGGACCTTACATGAGGTGAAGATGATACGTTATATAAATCACTCATGTTTCTTATCCTCCTCCTCTATGCTTTCTTCTTCCGATTGTTCAGCACCATCATACGCATGGATTTGATGGACTGGGTCAAATGCCGTTTTGCAGGACAGGTGAAACTACAGCATCCACAAGCCACACATTCCATGCCTTCCCATTTGACAAACGCCTCTTCATTCTGGTGATTCGAATATGTAGCCAGCCTGGAGGGAACCAGATGAGCCGGACAGACAGAAACACACCTTCCGCAGTTGATACACGCCGTCTCTGCAGAAGCAGATACCTCATCTTTTGTCAGGCACAGCAGGGCAGATGAACTCTTTGTCACCGGTACCTGCATGGAATACAGTCCCTGTCCCATCATAGGACCTCCGGAAATGATCTTCTCCGGCTGAGTCTTGAAACCGCCTGCTTCTTCCACCAGTTCCTCATAAATCATACCCGTGCACACGGCAAAGTTCTGAGGCGCAGCGATGGCATCTCCGGTAACCGTCACAACTTTATGCATCAAAGGTCTTCCCAAAATTACGGCTTTATAAATGGCAACTGCTGTATCCGAGTTATCCACCACGCATCCTGCATCGGCAGGCAGCATGCCGGAATTTACCTCTCTGCCGGTTGTGGCATAGATCAATGAACGCTCTGCACCCTGGGGGTACTTGGTCTGCAGTGCCTTCACCTCAATGCGGGGCTCATTCTTTACCAATTCCTCCATTTTGCGGATACAGTCCGGTTTATTATCCTCAATACAGATAAAGCCTTTTGCCTTATCGAACAGATAGAGAATCACTTTCAGCCCGGCAACAATTAACTGGGGCTCCTCCATCATCCTGCGGTAATCCGAAGTAAGATACGGCTCACACTCCGCACCGTTAATCAGTATATGATCAATTTTCTCCGGTTCCTTCGGTGATAACTTTACATGTGTGGGGAAACCTGCGCCCCCCATACCTACTACGCCGCCTTCTTGAATGCGCTTGAGCACTTCTTCTTTCGACAGGTCTTCCACCTTTTCCACGCTGGAGAACTCCACCTCTTCATACTTATTGTCGTTCTCCACTACAATGGCTGGCACCATAGCTCCAGTTACTGTGAGATGTGGCTCTATCGCCTTCACTGTACCGGATACCGATGCATGTACTGGTGAGGACACAAAGCCGCCCGGCTCTGCAATTTGCTGTCCCACCAGAACCCGGTCTCCCTTTGCCACAATTGGCTTGGCAGGAGCGCCGATATGCTGCGATAACAGATAGACCAAATCTCCTTTGGGCAAAACTGACTTGATTGGCTTGTCCTTCGACAGTTCTTTTCCATCGTAAGGATGAACACCGCCTTTAAACGTCAAAAGTCCCATTGCTTCTCCTCCTTCTTTTACCATACTTACTACATATATATATAATACTAGAAAATGCGGAAAAAATCACTACATTATTTCAATTTTTTGCGATATAATTTAAAAAAAGGAGGAATTTTTCGTTGAACTGCAAAAAATCATACGTGGATTACCCACTTCCTGGGGCATTTTTACTGGAAAATCCGCTGTTTTTCGATATTGAGACCACAGGTCTGTCCTGGAAAAATTCTATGGTGTTTCTGATCGGCTTTTTAAAAATGAATGATGAAAAAAGTAAATGGATTCTGGAGCAGTGGTTTTTGGAAGACCCTTCCGAAGAAAGAGAACTCCTGGAGAAATTCTCTGATGTGCTAAAAGAAAAACCTTTTCTGGTCCATTACAACGGACACAACTTTGACATTCCTTACCTGAAAGGCCGCTGCCAGTTTCAAAATGTCCCTGTCAGCTGGGATAACTGCCGCCAGCTGGATGTATACCGGACCCTGCACCCCTATCAGAAACTCATGGGACTGGACCATATGCGCCAGACCAATCTGGAACAGTATCTGGACATCTGCCGCCCGGAGGAAATTTCAGGGAAAGAATGTGCTGCTGTGTATAAAAAATACGTGATTGAGAAAAAAACCTGCCAGATGAAACAGATCCTGCTCCACAATCAGCTGGATTTGACGGGATTGCTGGGCTGTACTCAGGCGCTGGCGTATCCGGCTCTATTTCAGGGAGAATTTCAGCTGGGGGAATGTCAATGGGAAAATGATACGCTCACCTGCATCCTGATACCTGATGTGCCATTGCCCCGGGAATTTTCAATGGACTGCAGTCCCAGACCGTGGACGGTCTCGGGGGACCCTCATGGGGCAAAAATCACATTCCATCTGGAGAATGGATATCTCAGGATGTATTATCCGAATTATAAAGATTATTATTATCTGCCGGCTGAGGATATTGCTGTACATAAAAGTGTAGGGACATACGTGGACAGGCGCTACCGCAGACAGGCGGATGCACAAAACTGCTTTACCCGGTTCCTCTGTACAGAAAGGCTTCTTGCAGATGCGGAACAGATACATAGTTATATTAAGAATTGTCTCTGTGTAATTTTATAGATGGAATAAGGAGCTGTCGGCAAATCCTTTACTTACAGTTCCTTATTCTTTGTATTGGAGCGTGCCTTAAAAACAGAAATATATAAAAAACCACTGCACAGGCCGGATACACAGACCGGCCCCCACAGTGGTTCCCATCAAATCTCTATTCTTCTTCCTGTGCCGCAGCAGTCTCTGCCTGCACATCATCTTCCTGCACATCAGCGGAATCTGCTTCCTCTGCCCGCATTGCCTCATTCTGCAGAGCCTTGATACTCAGGCTGATCTTCCTGTCTTCTCCGTTAAAATCAACGACTTTCGTCTCCACTTCCTGTCCGATCTTCAGTACATCGGAGGGTTTATCCACATGCTCTCTGGAAATCTGGGACACGTGAAGCAGTGCATCCACGCCTGGCTCCAGCTCAATAAATGCGCCGAAATCAGTCATTCTGGCCACTTTACCCTTGATTACGCTGCCTGCCGCATATTTCTCAGCAGCTGTCAGCCAAGGATTCTGATCTTCGAATTTCAATGTAAGGGCAATCTTATCCCCGTTGATCTCCTTGATCAAAACTTTCACTTCATCGCCAACCTGGAAGACTTTCCTTGGATTATCCACTCTCCCCCAGGACATTTCTGAAATGTGAAGCAGTCCGTCTGCTCCGCCCAGATCAATAAAGGCACCGAAGTCTGTTACATTCTTGACTACACCTTCCACCACATCGCCAGGAGCAATTCTGGCCATCAGTTCTTTTTGTTTTTCAGCGCGCTCTGCCAGCAGCAGCTGTTTTCTGTTACCGATAATTCTTCTTCTTCTGGGATTGAACTCTGTGATTACAAACTCAATCTCCTGGTCTGCATATTTCGTCAGATCTCTTTCATAGGTGTCGGATACAAGGCTGGCAGGGATAAATACCCTTGCCTCGTCAACAACTACACACAGTCCGCCATCCAGCACCTGTGTAACAGGAGCTTTCAGCACTTCCTGATTCTCAAAGGCTTCCTCCAGGCGCTTATTGCCCTTCTCAGCAGCCAGACGTTTATAGGTCAGGAGAACCTGGCCTTCTCCGTCATTTACCTTCAGCACTTTGGCAGACATTGTCTGTCCCACCTCAACTACCTGTGTCAAGTCCACAGACTGGCCATTGGAATATTCATTCTTTGTGATGATTCCGTCTGACTTATAGCCAATGTTCAGGATAATCTCATCTTCCTTTACAGCGATTACTGTACCTTCCACGATCTCGCCGTTTTTGATTGTTTTAAATGATTCGTCTAACATTTGTTCAAAACTCAGTTCTGACATGTTTATGAACCTCCTCGATAATTTTGTTGGGGGTAGACGCCCCTGCTGTAATACCTACGCAACTACTGGATCGAAACATTTCAGAATCCAAGTCAACAAGTGTCTGTATATAGTAAGTATTTCCACATTCTCTTCTACATATTTCATAGAGCTTCTGCGTATTGGAGCTCTGTTTCCCGCCAATGACCAACATGGTATCTACCTCACTGGCTATGGCTCCTGCTTCCTGCTGCCTTCTCTCAGTAGCATCGCAGATTGTATTTAAAACAATATTATCATAACTCTTTTCTGCCAGAATTTCAACTAAATCTTTAAATTTGTTGTAATTAAATGTCGTTTGGGAAACTGTGCACAATTTTTCGTGCAATTTTCCCATAAAATTTCCTAATTCTTCCTCATTTGACACCACAGATGCACAAGAACTGCACCAGCCACAGATCCCCTGCACCTCAGGATGGCAATTATCACCAAAAATCAAAATCTCTCTTCCCCGTCCGCTCTCCTTTTCTACGATCCGGTGGATTTTCAGCACGAACGGACAGGTGACATCCACACATTGAAGTCCCAGGGAATGGATTTTTTCATAAATCTCCCGTCCCACTCCATGAGAACGGATCACCACAATAGAACCTTTTTCCAGCCGCTCAAGCTCCTGCAGGCTGTCCAGGGTACGAACCCCTTTCCTTTCTAAATCTTCTACCACCACTTCATTGTGTATCACCGGCCCCAATGTGTAAATGGCTCCTTTGGTTTCTTCCGCCAGCTGATAGACCCGGTCAACTGCCCGTTTTACGCCAAAACAAAACCCTGCCGTCTCAGCAACTTTTACCTTCATCTCATGTACACACTCTCTGCCTGTAAATAGTAAGGATTGTTTCCACCACTTCATCGATGGTCATTTCAGAAGAATCCACCAACACTGCATCTTCTGCCTGGATCAATGGAGAGTTTTCCCTGTTTTTGTCCAGTTCATCCCTTTTTTGGATATCAGCTTCGATTTCTTCCAGGGAAACCTGGACCCCCTCTTTTTCCAGCTGGCTGTATCTGCGCAGCGCCCGGGTTCTCACAGAGGCAGTAAGATAAATCTTCACCTTTGCATCAGGCAGCACCTTGCTTCCAATATCTCTGCCGTCCATCACCACGTCCGCCTCCCTGGCAAGCTTCTTCTGCAGAGCTGTCAGCATCTCCCTCACCTTCAGGTTGGGAGCGCTGGCAGAGGCCATATTGCCCACTTCTTCTGACCGGAGAAGTCCTGTAACATTTTCGCCGTTTAAAAGCACCTGCTGTTCTCCGTCTTCATAGGTAATGGTAATATCTGCTGACTGACAGGCTTCCTCGATCTTGTCAGCATCCTGTGCTGATATTTTCTGGCGGAGCAGGTAAACAGCCATGGCCCGGTACATAGCTCCGGTGTCCACATAGATAAAGGACAGCTCCCTGGCAATTCTTTTCGCAATAGTGCTCTTTCCTGCCCCGGCAGGTCCGTCGATTGCAATATTCGTTGTCATACATAATCTCCCTGGTAAATATTTTTGCTCGTAACTGTAAAGATACGAAACCGTGACGTAAATTTATGCATTTGCCGCAGCCCATGCAGTGGACCAGGCAATCTGCAGATTAAATCCCCCGGTCATGGCATCCAGATCCAATACTTCTCCTATAAAATACAGACCGGAAACAAGTTTGGATTCCATTGTAGACGGATGGATTTCCCTCACCGACACCCCGCCTTTGGTGATAATCGCTTCCCTAAAACTCCCTGCTCCCATAATTGTCATAGGAAATGCTTTCGTAATCTCCAACAGTTTCCGGCGCTCCTGCCTGCTGACCGTGTTCACAGACTTTCCGGGAGATATGCCGCTTAAACGGATGACCACAGGGGTCAGGGAAGCCGGATATAATGCACTAACCACATTCTTCAGCTGTTTCTGGGGATTACTCTCAAATTCCCGTAAGATGCGGGCATCCAGCTGAGCTTCTGACAGAGCCGGCTTCAGGTCAATCTTTCCTGTCAATGGGCTTTCCCTCAGCCGCCTGCCCACGGCGGCACTGGCAGACAGCACCACCGGGCCGCTGATGCCCTGATGGGTAAATAAAAGTTCTCCAAATTCCTGGTACAGACATTTTTTATCATCCCAGATGGAAAACTGGATATTTCTCAGGGATAATCCCTGGAGATGACGCACATATCCCTCCTGAACCAGCAGCGGCACCAGGGAGGGTACTGGTTTCACCACCTCATGTCCCACAGACCTGGCAAACCGATACCCGCTTCCGTCTGCCCCTGTACTGGGATAGGACATCCCCCCGGATGCCACCAGCACCCTGGCCCCCTCCACAACAGTTCCGTTTTCCAGCTGAATCCCACGGATACAGGGCTGGCTATGGGCTCCTTCCTCCTGTCTTAACAGAAGTTTCTCCACACGGCTTTTTAAATGGATCTTTACATCCAGTTTTTTCATCTGACGCTCCAGAGCACGAATCACATCAGAAGATTTATCCGACTTTGGAAACACCCGCCCGCCTCTTTCCACTTTCAGAGGCACCCCCAGCTTCTCAAAGAACTCCATCACCTGATAATTATCAAAATGATAAAAAGAGCTGTAAAGGAACTTGGGATTGGTAACCACCGCCCCCAGCAGTCCTTCCATGCTTTCACAGGCATTTGTCAAATTGCACCGCCCTTTTCCTGTAATATACAGTTTCTTGCCCAGCTTCTCATTCTGCTCGAATACATGAACCGAATAGCCCCTTTGAGCCAGCAGGACAGCAGCCATCATTCCAGAGGCGCCGCCGCCTGCCACCAGTATCTTCTCTTTCATAGCTATACCGGATATGCTCCGTTTTCTGTGTCTGCCACAGACACATCCACCTTTTTCTTCTGAGCCTCCCTGTACTGGAAAAATTCTTTTGCCACCTGGGGAAACAGGGCATAAGTCAGTACATCTTCATCCTGCTCTTTATAGGCTTCGATTTCCTTTTCTAATGTATCAAGTTCTGCCGGAATCAGGTCAGCATAGCGGCAGGTCACTGGTTCCTCATCTCCGATACATTTTTTCTGGACTTCCGGATTAAAGGGCTTGACTGTCTGGCCGTATTTGCCGCTTAACACGTCCTTCGTCTCCTTGGTGACCATCTTATACCGCTCTCCCATCAATACATTGAACACGGCCTGTGTTCCCACAATCTGGGAAGATGGAGTCACCAGCGGACATTCACCCAGGTCTTTGCGAACCTTGGGCACTTCCTCCAGCACCTCATAATATTTGTCTTCCGCATGCTGTTCTTTCAGCTGAGATGTAAGGTTGGACAGCATGCCCCCCGGCACTTGATACAGCAGCGTCTTAATATTTACCCCCATATTCTTGGGATTCAAAAGACCGCTCTCCAGGGCATCGTCCCGGATAGGCCGGAAATAATCAGCAATCTCCGCCAGCAGATTCTGGTCAAACCCAGTATCATATGGAGTTCCTTTAAATGTCTCCACCATAACTTCCGTAGCCGGCTGGGAAGTGCCAAGCGCAAAGGGAGACATAGCTGTATCAATCACATCCACCCCTGCTTCCACAGCCTTCATATACGTCATGGAAGCCACACCAGACGTATAATGGGTGTGAAGCTGGATGGGCAGGCTCACCGCCTCTTTCATGGCGGAAATCAACTCTGTGGCCTGGTATGGCAGCAACAGTCCCGCCATATCTTTGATACAGATGGAATTGGCACCCATATCCTCAATTTTCTTTGCAATATTTGTCCAGTACTCCAACGTGTACGCATCTCCCAGAGTATAGGACAGCGCCACCTGGGCATGGCCCTTCTCCTTATTGGCTGCAGTCACAGCTGTCTGCAGATTGCGCAGGTCGTTGAGGCAGTCAAAAATACGGATAATGTCAATGCCGTTTGACAGCGACTTCTGTACAAAATATTCCACCACATCATCTGCATAGGGACGGTAACCCAGTATATTCTGCCCCCGAAACAGCATCTGCAGCTTTGTATTCTTAAATCCATCCCGGAATTTTCTCAGTCTGTCCCAGGGATCTTCTTTCAGGAAACGCAGGGACGCATCAAAGGTTGCTCCGCCCCAGCATTCTACAGAATGGTATCCCACCTGGTCCATTTTATCCACAATGGGAATCATCTGTTCGGTAGTCATTCTGGTGGCAATCAGGGACTGATGGGCATCGCGCAGAATCGTCTCCGTAATCTGAATGGGTTTTTTCTGATTTTCTGACATATCTATTCCTCCTAACAGCTCAAATAATCATCCTGTTACACACCGAAAATGGCCATAAATGTACCTGCGGCCACCGCTGTCCCGATCACGCCCGCCACATTGGGACCCATGGCGTGCATCAGCAGGAAATTTGTAGAATCGGCCTCTGCCCCCACTTTCTGGGACACACGGGCCGCCATAGGCACGGCAGACACTCCCGCAGACCCAATCAGTGGATTCACTTTTCCCTTGGTCACTTTACACATAATTTTTCCGAAAATAACACCCGCTGCAGTACCAAAGGCAAAAGCCACCACGCCCAATACCACGATCTTCAGGGTATCCAGATTCAGAAAATTCCCGGCACTGGTGGACGCTCCCACAGAAGTTCCCAGAAGAATCACCACAATATACATCAAAGCGTTAGAGGCAGTCTCTGTCAGCTGTCCCACCACGCCTGACTCCCTGAACAAGTTGCCCAGCATCAGCATACCTACCAGAGGCGCTGTAGTGGGCAGGAACAGGCAGACCACAATGGTAATTACAATGGGAAAGAGAATCTTCTCCAGCTTAGACACCGGACGCAGCTGCTCCATTTTGATTTTCCGTTCCTCTTCCGTTGTGAGCAGCCGCATAATGGGCGGCTGTATAATGGGCACCAGAGCCATATACGTATAAGCCGCCACCGCGATAGGCCCCATCAGGGCTCCCTGGCCCAGCTTTCCTGACAAGAATATGGATGTGGGGCCGTCTGCGCCGCCGATAATGGAAATGGCCGCTGCCGCCTTATCACTGAATCCCATAAAAATTGCCAGGAAATAGGCAATATAAATACCCACCTGCGCCGCAGCCCCCAGCAGAAAACTCTTGGGATTGGCAATCAGCGGTCCGAAGTCTGTCATCGCCCCCACCCCCATAAAAATCAGCGAAGGCAGAATACTCCATTCGTCCAGCAGATAGAAATAGTGCAGCAATCCGCCGATTCCGTTGGAAGAGTTCTCTATTCTCAGCATAATATCCGGATACACATTCACCAGAAGCATGCCAAAGGCAATGGGTACTAAAAGCAGGGGCTCAAACCCCAGCTTAATGGCGAGATACAGAAGTACCAGTGCCACCAGAATCATCAGGTAATTTCCCCATGTCAGATTCCAAAACGCAGTTTGATGGAGCAGGTTAGACAACGTTTCTGTAACATAAGACATTTGACTACCTCCCGTTCTAATTCATGGATGCTAAAGTATCTCCATTTTCCACTGAATCTCCCACTGCTACATCTATGGCTGCGATGGTTCCGTCCTGAGGTGCAACCACCGGAATTTCCATTTTCATGGACTCCAGAATCACCACTGTATCACCGGCTTTTACAGCCTGTCCCGCCTTTACTTCAACTTTAAATACTTTACCCGGAACAGATGCCGTCACTTTCACAGCGCCGCCTGCACTTTTAGCAGACATCTGTGCCACAGGGGCTGCCGGCGCTGCAGCAGCTGCAGCAGAGACACCTGCCTCTTTTTCCTCAACTACCACATCATATGCCGTTCCGTTTACCGTAATTGTATAACTCTTCATTCTCATTTTCCTCCTGGCTCTCTATATTATGACTTTGCTGTCTTACCATCTGTTCCTTCTTCGGTTTGCCTTTTTGATGGAACGGACTACAAAACGGTCTGCAGACGTCCCCTCATACGCCGCAATGGCTGCAGCAATCACAGCAATCAGCTCTTTGTTATCCGTTTCCTCTACGGCCGGCTGCGGCTGCATCTGCACCGGTACCGGCGGCTCCGGGATCACCTCTGCCTCTGGCTGGGACTTTTCTTCAATCCTTCCCAAAAACCGGAAAAGAGAGATAACCGCAGTTAAGAAAAGCAGCATGGCAAACACAATTCCAAGGCCCATAAGCGTGTTCATGCCTGCCCTTTTCATAAGCACGGACATGGGATACTGCGTGTTGATTGAAAATGATGTGGGAACCCCCGTCTCATCATAGAGATAAACCATCTCTGCATTATAATTGGAGAATTCTACGGAAATTGTGACTGAATAGCCGTCTGCGGTCTCCTCTGCCACAGACTTGCCCAGAGCTTTAAATTCTCCCAGCTCATCCCTGCTGCTCTCCCACGCCTCCATTGCACTCACTGTGAATGCATCACCGGAGACTTTGTAAGTGTCAATCTCATCCTGGCTCAATTCCACGATTGCCTGTGTAAGGCTCTCCGCAGTGCCAATCAGACCTGCCTGCATACTGTCATCCGACCCTTCCACAGCGGCTGCATACGGACAGACTGTATACCCCAGCAGGACAACAGCCAGCAAGGCAATGCTGCAGATTTTTTTCCATATTTGCTTCATATCACCATACCTCACTTAAACTGTGCCATGTTTTCTGCCAGGGCGGTCCTCCCTTTTTGTATAAAGCATCTCAAAAGCCCCGATCACATATTTTCTGGTGTCCTCCGGTGCAATCACAGTGTCCACATATCCCCTTCCCGCTGCAGAAACCACATTAGACTGCAGTGCCTGATACTCTGCCGTTTTTTCTCTCCATGTATCGGCATCGGCATCGGGATACATAATCTTGGCTGCCATAGATGCCTCCATAGTGCCAACCTCAGCAGACGGCCAGGCATAAACCATATCCGCACCGATTGACTTACTGTTCATGGCCACATAAGCACTTCCATAAGCTTTTCCCACAATTACATTTACCTTGGGTACTGTGGCATTGGCAAAGGCATAAGTGAGTTTTCCCACGGCTTTCGCCATATGCTTTTCCGAACACTTGGAGGCCTTAAAGCCGCTCACATCAGTGAGAGTCAGTACGGGAATCTGAAAAGCGTCGCAGAATTTCACCATTTCTGCCGCTTTTTTGGCACCTCTGGCAGAGAGCACGCCGCCAAAATCCTCTTTCACATTTCCATCCAGGCCACAGACACACCTTCTGTTGGCCACGCAGCCCACGGTATTTCCGTTAAGCCGGATGAATCCAGTTACCACATCCTTCCCATAGTCAGCCTTTGTCTCCAAGAAAACATGGCTGTCCGCAATTCTTACCAATACCGACGCCGTATCTTTTACACCGTCTTCCAGGCCCGGACAGCTCCGGTTTAAATCGTCCACACATTCTTCATAGGGAAGATAATCTTCATTGTTAGAGGGAAGCAGTTCGATCATCTGGCGGATCTGCCCCAGCACTTCCTCCGCCGTTCCCACACCGTCAATCAGCCCGGTTTCCTCACTCTGGAATCCGGCGCCTGCCGTATCACATTTGGATACATGACAGCCGTCCAGGGTATTGGGGGCATTCACAAACAGTTTCCCGTCATGGGCTTCCATAAAAGTAAAATCTGCCAGAGCAGGAATCAATGCCATCCCGCCCCCGCAGGTGCCGAAAATCCCGGTAATCTGTGGTATCACACCGGACGCAAATGCCTGTTTTCTATAAATTCCGCCAAACGCATTCATCGCATCTGATGCCTCCTGGAGACGTATGCCGCCACAGTCCAGCAGACCTACCACAGGCGCACCGGTCTTCATTGCCAGGTCATATAGGCCGGTAATCTTTTTCGCATGCATTTCACCCACTGTTCCGTTCAGTACGGAAACATCCTGGCTGTATACATACACTAGTTTCCCTCCGGCTGTACCGTACCCGGTGATGACCCCGTCAGACGGTGTCTTTGTATCAGCCAGGTTGAAATCTGTGTTTCTGGCTGTTACCAAGCCGCCGATTTCCACAAAACTGTCTGCATCAAGCAGAGAATGAATTCTTGCAATGGCCAAACTATGTGTTTCATTACCCATTCTTTCAGCCCTCCATTATTTTCTATTTTCCACAACTGCTGGCACTAGAGCAGCAACGCCCAGACCATTATTTAACAAAATGCAATATTTTGATTATAACCTGTTTTTGTGACAGTTTCAACCATTTTTATTAAGGAACTGTATGGAAATAACCTGTGACAGGTGCGCCGGATTTTTCTTTGAGAGTGTCCGTCCAAAATCAAGCGCATAGCGGGCTATGTAACTGATTTTAGGCGGGCGCTGTCAGAGAAAAAGATAAGCAGATGGCATAGGTTATTTCCATACAGTTCCTAATGTCAGCAGGATAAAAAAAGCTGCAAAACAATCGTTTTACAGCTTGGAAATGTCCTCATAAAATAAAAAACACTGCTTTCCAGAATGCTTGGATGCATACAGAGCTTCATCTGCCCGGGCAGCCAGTTCTTCATAAATATTTCCGTCTTCCGGATAGCAGGCAATACCCATACTCACTGTTACCGCTGTATCAGCTGCACCCATACACGCCCCATATAACTGCATTGCCTGGGCATAGGCTGCTTTTTCTCCTGTTACATTGCCCAAAAACAGAAGAAACTCATCTCCCCCAATCCTGGCGGCCACACTTTCTCTACAGCCAGTTTCCCGAAGCTTCGCGCCGATGGACCTGAGTGTTTCATCTCCAGCTGGATATCCATAGATTTCATTGATTTCTTCAAAATCATCCAGGTCTATATAGAATAGAAGTCCGTTCTCTACTTTTCTCCCATCCAGCATCTGAGTGATTTTCTTTTTGGCTGTCCGCCAGTTATCAAGACCTGTCAGAGAATCCTGCTCTTTGATACGATTACCTCCTCTACACGGCGCCATGGAAATATTTTCCAAAAACCCTCTCACAGCACCAGGCATAATCTGCTTTTTCTATTGTTCCCGCAGTTACCACAGAATATTCCTTTAATTTCATGTCTCCCAGATAATAACTGAGACTTCCCACCTTCGTTCCCTTTTTCACCGGGGCCTGCAGAGAGGATGAATAGTTCTTTTCCACTCGAAGCTGTTCATCCTCCCGCATCAGGACACGAAAATTTTCCCGGATATCTTCTACTCGTACATTCACATACGCTGTATCTGCCCAGCCCCGGTCAGCTGGTATTCCATTTTCCACCGCAACTGCACCCAGCTGGGGGATCTTCCCCATGTCCCGGTATTGATAGTGCCGCAGGCCATACCCAAGCAATTTCCTGGTATCGCTCCATTTGTAACTTTTATGGCTTGGCCATCCGCAGGCCAGCAGAGCCACCACAAATGTTTTCTCTTCCTGCTGCACAGCGCCCACATAGCAATACCCGGCAGCCCCTGTGAATCCGGTCTTGCCAGAAAGCACCCCGTCCATCATATCCAGCAGTGCATTGGCATTGTGAAGGGTATAGTGCCGCTTTCCCTCCAGGTCACTGAAACTGTAATCCCTGGTCTGGGTAATACGAAGAAATGCCTGATTTTTAATGGCATAACACATAATCCTTGCCAGATCCGCCGCAGTGGTGCCATGGGGTCCTCCCCCGTCTGACGCATCCAGCCCGTTGGGTGTGACAAAATGAGTGTTTTCGCATCCGATTTCCAGGGCCTTCTCATTCATCATTTTTGCAAACCCTTCCACACTTCCTCCCACGTGTTCCGCAATGGCCACGGCAGAATCGTTATGGCTTTGAAGCATCAGCGAATAGACCAGATCTTTCAGATAGTATTCTTCTCCCTGGCGGATATTCAGCTGTACATCCGGCATGGAGGCGGCATAGGCAGAAACCTGTACAACATCTTTTCCTGAAGCATTTTCCACTGCCAGAATGCAGGTCATCACTTTTGTGGTGCTGGCCATAGGCAGAAACTGGTACCCTTCTTTTTCAAACAGCACACGGGAAGTCTCCCCATCCATCAAAACCGCACTTCTCGCGTATAGCTGCTGCAGTTCTTCAGGTACTTCAGAGGCACCATAGACGGCTGTGCCATAAAAGGCCCAGACGACTGCCAGCAAAAGACCAAAAAACACTTTCTTCATAATAATCCTTACTCCTTTGATATTAAATGTATGTAAGGATTTTTAAAAATATACATGTTTCAAATACAGGCCTAATTATAATCTCTCCAGAACCGCTCTGAAAGTCTTTCCTCCCCCCGGGCACTCTTCCAAAAACTTTCCAAAACCTCCGGGGTCTCCTCCAATGCCTGGCTAAACAGCCTTTCCAGCTCCTCCAGGTACGGATTACATCGGGGATTGCAGGACTCATTCATATAATTCCCGCCCACGTGCTCATACTGTCCGGTTAATTTCAAGACAGGAATAATCGCTTTCTTCTTTCTTCCATTGTCATCATAAACCATGGTATTGGTAAGAAAGATCATTCCTTTCAGTGCAATGACCATCTGCCGGACACTCACCTCCGGAAACATTTTCTGAATGATGTCCGCATTTTCCCTGGTGGGACGGATGCAGCTCACTGCCGGATAATAGCGATGGGGGTTCCTGCCATTTGACAGCATCATCCGCCGGTCCAGCTCCTTTTCGATTTCGCCATGGCTTATCTGGCCGGCCACTGTACCATTGATATAAGGATGACAGGTGCTGTCCAGCATAAAATGGCACACGAATCCCAGCAAATATGCCAAAAGCGCTTCATTCTCCTCTTTCTTCACCAGATAAGCTCCCCGCTCAAAGAAGGGGGCCGCTGCCTCCCTGTGAAGACGCACCCCCTGCTGGTTAATCCGGTTTTTACCAATCCCATAATAGAATAATATATCCGGGCCGTGAAGCCCGATCCGGTACAGCTCCCCGTGAGCCTTTACCAGACGCTTCATATCCCCGGTCATCTTCTGATAAACTTTCTTTCCAAAAAAATCGTGTGTAAACGTTGTGGGCATCTTCTTCATCTGCTCCCTTCATATATCCAGTTTTAACTGGGCTTCTTCCTCCGCTTCTGCTTTAAAATCCTCCACCTGTACCTGACTCATAACTGGCAGTTCATCCAGCGTCTGCACCCCAAAGGAGCGGAGAAACTCCTCCGTTGTCCCAAATAAAATGGGCCTGCCGGCAGCTTCCAGACGCCCCAGCTCTTTTACCAGATTGTATTCCACCAGTTTATTCACTGTATGATCACATTTGACCCCTCGTATCTTCTCAATCTCTGCCTTTGTCACCGGCTGTTTATAGGCAATAATGGAAAGGGTTTCCAGCATTACATCTGTCAATGCCGCCTTCTTCGGCTGTATGGCAATCTGTATCAGATTCTGATAATACTGCTTCTTGGTACACATCTGATATGCATTTTCCAGTTCAATAATCTGAATTCCGTATTCTTCTCCCTGATAGCGGTCCATCAGGTTCTGCACAACTTTTCTGGTAACCGTCACATCCTGTCCCACTGCTTTTGCCAGCGCCTCTGTTTCCACCGAATCGCCCATAGTAAACAAAATAGCCTCAATAGCAGCCTCCAGACGTTTTTCGTCCATATCTATCAGCTCCCCACCGCCTCAATCTGAATATCGTCGAAAGTATGTTCCTGAGAAATGGCTATATCTCCTGTTTTCATCAACTCAAGGATTGCAAGAAAAGTAACCACGACCTGCATTTTGCTGGTATGCCCCCGAAACAGGCTGAAAAAGCTGAAACGCCTGTGGGCCCTGGCATATTCCCGTACATATGCCAATTTATCAGGCAGACTGACTTCTTCTCTCTCAATCCTTCCAAATTTACTGCGCACAGGGTCCATTTTATCCTCACGCCTGCGCATAACAGCGCAAAACAGCCGGTTAAGCTGAGACAGTGTAATCCCGCAGAGCAGTTCCGAGGGCTGGGGCACATGCCGGTAACCGGCCACTTCTGCCGGAACAGTGGGCTCTTTATAAAAATGTTTTCCGGCACTGTCCATACGCTCTTTCAACTCATAGGACATATATTTATACATTTTATATTCCAGCAGTCTTTCCACGAGATCCGCCCGGGGATCTTCCTCCTGGCCGTCTTCCTGCACCTGTGCGGGAAGAAGCATTTTACATTTGATATCCATCAGCGTGGCCGCCATAACCATGAATTCGCTCATAATCCCCAGATCTTCTCTGCCCATCTGGCGGATATAATCCATATACTGGTCTGTGATCTGCACAATGGGAATATCATAAATATCCACTTTATTCTTATCAATCAAATGCAGCAACAGGTCCAGCGGTCCCTCGAACACCGGCAGTTTTACCGGAATTGCCATTACTTATCGCCTCCATGCACAATCTCCACTATAATCAGTTCCCGGGGATTTCTTATCCGCAATTTTATGGTGTGTTCTCCCAGCCCCGGGCTGACCACCATATGCTGTTCACCCCTGCTGAATAATCCGCAGCAATACTCAGGAAACACATGAAAATTAGGCGCTGCCAGGCCACGGTTTTCGGAAAAACGCCATATGCCTCCGTGATAATGGCCACATAAAATCAAATCTGCTCCCCAGGAAAAATATGCCTGTCCATACTGGGGCGTATGGGCCATCAGGATATGATACGCACTGTCGTCCGGACTGCCGAGAGTCTCTTTCAGATACTCTGGTTCCATGGGTTCAGCCAAAAGTCTTTTATAAAAACGCCGTTCTCCATTCCATCCCCAGATTGACAGGGGCGTCCCATCCCGGCTTTTCAGCCTGGCACACTCATTTCGAAGAATCCGAACCCCCTGTGCCTCCAGCTGACAGCAGAACTCCCCAAATTCATGCCCATATTTTTCCGGATTTTCCATCAGACGGCGTTCATGGTTCCCAAAAGCATAATATACAGGAAATTTCTCCGCCAGGGACAAAAAAAGGGCCCTGGCGGCCTCAAGACTGGGGGCAGGCTCCCCCACCATCATATCTCCGCCTGCCAGAACTGCATCCGGACGGGCATCTTCAACCGCCTGCACCAGACGGCAGTTCTCCTCACCATAGCACAAACCGTGCAGGTCGCTCAAAAATGCCAGACGGATACCATGTTCCTGCAAAACTTTTTTAGAAAAAATCCGGTAAGTTTTTATTTTAAAATTTTTCATGGAGTATAGTCTAACACGTTCTCATTTACAATTCAAGTTCCGATTCAATTACTGTTCACAGAACCCGGTTCCTTTGCCTGAAAAGGAAGAAACCGGCGGCACAGAGCCATCAGATAATCTAAATAGCCGGAAGCCGGGACATCTTCTGCCGCCAAAATCTTCACACTGCCGATATCCTGTCCGTCCAGGAGATACACAGCCTTTCCTGCCACATCTCCCGCTTTTACAGGAGCAGTCAGTGACTTTTTCATCTGTAT
Source organism: uncultured Lachnospiraceae bacterium (assembly GCA_910587105.1). GTDB lineage: Bacteria > Bacillota > Clostridia > Lachnospirales > Lachnospiraceae > MGBC164599. The sequence continues at coordinate 55,821 of CAJUMB010000003.1, read as the reverse complement.
TTTCTTCTGTATGCCATCCAGCGGTTTTCCAGTGGTATCCAGATAGTAAAAATTTTTTTCGAATTTACATGAGACCTTTTCTTCAATGGCTTTTTTCACCGCTATTTTCTTCAGCCGTTCTGGATGGTCATCCTCATACAGACTACAGTTGCTGAACCCATAATTCAACATAGCTGCCGCATCGGAAAAACGCACTTTATAATCCGGAGCAGTCATCACCACACTGATGAGTGTAATCCCATTGCGCACGGCTACCGTAGATACACAGTATTTAGCAATGCTGGTACTGCCGGTTTTCAGCCCTACGCATCCTTCATATCCACGGATCAGCTTATTGGTGTTGGTCAGCCCAAACTCACTGCTTCCCTGGCGGGTTACATGGGTAATGGTGTCCATCCAGACAGAAGAATACTCCAGAATTTTCGGATAGCGGACCACCAGTTCCCTGGACATGACAGCCACATCATACGCACTGGAATAATGGTTCTGAGACTCCGTGAGCCCGCAGCAGTCCTCAAAATGGGTGTTTTCCATACCCAGTTTCTCCGCCCTCTGATTCATAGACTGGACAAATGCCTCCTCACTGCCGCTGATATGTTCTGCCATAGCCACACTGGCATCGTTTCCGGAGGCAATCACAATGCATTTAATCAGTGTCTCCACTGTCTGCTTCTCTCCTTCCTCCAGAAAGACCTGCGAACCACCCATTGACTTGGCATAGGCACTTGTGGTGACTTCTTCATCCATTGTGATCTTTCCCTGTTCCACAGCATCAAAGATCAAAATCAGTGTCATGATCTTGGTAATGCTGGCAGGGCTGACCCGGACATCTTTTTCTTTCTCGTATATAACTTCTCCCGTAGATGCCTCCATCAGCACACCATGGGGCGCCGACAGCTGAACTGCTCCCTCCTTCTCCCCGGTTTCCTGCAGAGTTTCCCCCTGGGGAGTCCCCTCCGCCTGCCCATATACCCTGGAGGCAGCAAATACCAGATTCCCTTCCAGGCCGGCCAGGACCATACAGATGACAAACAGAGTAAAAATTCTTTTTTGCAACCCTTTCACGCTCCATTTTTAAACACACTCTACACTATTGTAAGAAAGAAACAGCGTATTTATGCATAAACTGGAAAATTCAGGGCAAAAAGAACTGGACTGCAGGGATAACTTTCCATCAGTCCCCGCATTCGTCAAAAACAGCTTTTCCTTTTCGCGCTGCATACAGACTGCGGCCCAGGTCAATGGTAAATAAAACTGCAATAATATTCGTGGCGACGATCCCCGTCCGATAAGAATACATTTCCACCAAACGCTCCACCATCCGCTGGAGGAAGCCAAACAGGAGTATCGTGTACAATCCCCAGGCCAGGGTGCTTTCCAGACAGACAACCCCCTGGTAATTGAAAGGCTTATCCTGGTAGTCCCACCAGACAGCGCCAAAAAAGTACCGCATAAACTTGGCTACCATAAATTCAAAAGAAGTGGCCATCAGAGCTCCCATAAAATACAGCATTATGTAGTGGCCGTCAAAAGGCCGCAGAATAAAATAAACACCAAGAGCCCCGAAACCATAGATGGGACATACGGGGCCTTTTACAAAGCCCCGGTTTGTAAGGCGGCGGTTACAAAGTGACATATAAGCTGACTCCACCATCCATCCCAGAATGCTGTATACAAGAAACCATTGGATCAGATGATAAGAGTCTACTCCAAAAAATTCTCTGCTCCACATATGTTCTCTCCTTCTTTCCTGATATTCCTTTCCTGATACATTTTCAGATACCTATTGCGGCGGCTGCCTCAAAGCATAGGCGCGAACAGCCGCAGAACACTCTGCACAGCGCGCACCACCACATTTCTGTTTCTGCAGAAATCCAGCGTAATCTGGCGGCACAGCTCCTGCGTTTCCAGGTAATCCTGGTACATATCTTTTACAATCCGGCTTTTGTACAGCCACACCGCATTTTCAAAGTGAAGGTATAAGCTTCGGTAATCCATATTGATACTGCCGATGACAGCCAGTTCATCATCGCAGACAAATGACTTGGCATGGAGAAATCCAGGCCGGTATTCATATATTTTCACACCGGATTCTATCAGCTGCTCATAATAAGACTGGGTCAGCAGAAATACAATCTTTTTATCTGGGATACCCGGCGTCATAATCCGTACATCCACTCCGCTTTTTGCCGCCAGGCACAGCGCAGTCATCATCTCATTGTCAATAATCAGATATGGCGTACAGATATACACGTATTTTTCGGCTCTGTTGATCATATTCAGATACACATCTTCTCCCACCACCTCATTATCCAGGGGGGTGTCACAATATGGATGAACAAAGCCATCGGATTCAAATTCTTCTTCATGGTACCTGTGGGGAATGTAGTCGGAAAATCTCACCTGCATTTTGGTAATCACTGACCACATCTGCAGAAACATCACAGTCAGATTCCAGACTGCCTCCCCTTTCAGCATAATCCCCGTATCTTTCCAGTGCCCAAATCTCTCCTGCCGGTTGATGTACTCGTCTGCCAGATTGATTCCCCCTGTAAATCCCGTATGGCCGTCAACAATACAGATCTTCCTGTGATCCCGGTTGTTCAAAATCACATTCAGCATAGGCCGGAAAGGATTAAAAGCTGCACATTTAATTCCCTGGGACTGGAGGCTTTTATAAAAGCGGTGGGGAAGGGTGGTAATGCAGCCAAAATCATCATAGATTAAACGAACATCCACCCCCTGCCCTGCCTTCTCCTCCAGAACTTCTAAAATAGAATTCCACATAATCCCATTATTGATGATAAAATATTCCATAAAGATATAATGCTGGGCCTTCTTCAATTCTTCCAGCAGCCGGGGAAACATATATTCTCCCTCTGAGAAGTATTCTGTAACAGTTCCCTCCTGGAGAGGAAATTCTGCATAATCGCGGATATAACGGGACTGATTGGAAGCGCTCTGGTTCATCTCATCCAGCCTTCTGCGGGTATCCGGACTCTCTTTTAACAAAATCTTCCCCTTTTCCAGGACTTCCTTATAATTGCGCTGCATAGCCGCCGCAATCCTGGATGTGCCGAACAGCGCATACAGACAAATCCCAAAAATGGGCACTACCAGAATTAAAATTGTCCATGCCAGCTTATAAGACGGGTTAATCTTCTTATTTACCAGCCACAACACCACAATTACAGTTATTACCCTGGTCAGAACACTGGCGGCCTGTGAAGTGTTGCTTAAAAACCACACCAATGCCAGCCACCAGGCTGCCTGCAGGAGCAGAGACACACTGATATAAAACACCCGGTTAAATAAAATTTTTAATATTTTTTTCATAAGTCAAGTAAAAAAACCCTGTCATTACGGCAGGGTTTTTCGCGCACATTAATTATATTTACGTTTTCTGGCGGCTTCAGACTTTTTCTTACGGCGCACGCTGGGCTTCTCGTAATGCTCTCTCTTGCGGATTTCCTGCTGAATGCCTGCCTTGGCACAACTGCGTTTAAATCTGCGCAGAGCACTGTCTAAAGTCTCGTTCTCTTTTACGATCACGTTTGACATAAACTCACACCTAACCTCCCTCCAGTTGTAGATTGTGCTAAAATACAACTGTATGGGTATTTTCTTGCACTAGAGTCTATTATAACAGATATTCCCACTCCGTCAACCAATTTTCCGCAATTTTATAAATTTTTTATAAAATGCTGAAGTGCGAGTCATTCTTCCGCCATACATACTATTCTTGCTGCAGCAATGGAAGAAGTCCTTCCGGCACCTGATTGGCCTGGGCCAGCATAGCCTGAGCTGATTCACCCAGAATATCGTTCTTCACCCGGCGCATCTCTTCTTTCGCCATATTCACGTCGCGGATACGGCTCTCGGAAGCGGAGATATTGCTGGACATAACGTTCAGATTATTGGCTGTGTATTCCAGGCGGTTAAAATACGCTCCCACCTTGCCTCTTTCCTTGCTGATATAATCGATTCCCCGCTCAATCTTTGACACAGACTCCCGTGCCTGGTCCGCTGTGGCCACGGAAATTCCCCGCACATCCACCTGCCGCAGATCCGCCAGTTCAACCGTAAGCTGGCTGCTGGCCTCTGTGTTCTCCGCAATCTGGAATGTGAGACTCTTAACACCGCTGTTTCCCTGCAGCAGGGAAATGCCGTTAAACTTGGTGGTCTGCTCAATCCGTTCAAACTCGTCGGCCAGAGCATCAATCTCTTCCTGCATGGTCTGGCGGTTCTGGTCTGAATACGTGTCGTTGCCTGACTGTATAGCCAGCTCCATCATCCGATTCAGCATACCGTGGACTTCTTCCATGGCCCCTTCCATGGTCTCTACCAGTGAAACACCGTCAAGGGAATTTGCCCGTGCCTGATCCAAGCCTGTAACCTGCGCCCGCATCTGCTCCGAAATATTCAGTCCCGCCGCATCGTCCGCCGCCCGGTTAATCCTGTAACCGGATGCAAGTTTCTCTACGTTCCTTTTCTCCCGTGAATTATTTGTCCTCAAAGTCCTGTGCGCATTTAGCGCTTTAATGTTATGCTGAATCCTCATAAACTTACCTCCACTCTATTTCAACTGCTCCTGCAGGATTTCAGACGCCTGCCTGACAGCTTCTTGCACTTTCGAGGGGTCTTTTCCTCCGGCCTGAGCCATATTAGGCCGGCCGCCTCCGCCCCCTCCTACTGTCTTCGCAAGAGCTTTCACCAGATTTCCGGCATGTGCTCCTGCCTGAACGGCCCCTGGAGTTGCCATAGCCAGAAGATTGACTTTCCCCTCTGCCACAGAGAATAGAACAACCACACCTTCTCCCAGCCTGCCTTTCAGCTGGTCGCCTAAGTCCATCAGACCATTTCTGTCCACATTTTCCACACAGGCTGCCAGAAGCTTTGTTCCTTTCACTTCCTGCACCTGATCCATCACATCACCCATTGAACTCTGCGCCAGCTGGCTCTTCAGAGATTCATTCTCACTCTGCAGCGCCTTTACCCGGTCCATCAGATGCTGGAGACGTTCCTGCAGATCTGCCGGTGAAGCCTTGACTGTCTTCGCCGCCTGCCAGAGCTGGTCTTCCACACTCTGATAATGAGCCAATACATGATTTCCTGTGAGAGCCTCGATTCTCCGGACTCCCGCAGAAATACCTGCCTCAGATATAATCTTAAACAACAGGATTTCTCCTGTGTTTTTCACATGAGTACCGCCACACAGTTCCTTGGAAAAATCACCCATGGATACCACCCGGACTTCTTCCCCGTACTTTTCACCGAACAGGGCCGTGGCGCCGGATTTTTTCGCCTCCTCAATTCCCATGGTATCTGTATTTACCAAAAGAGGTGCCTGAATCTGCTGATTCACCATTTCTTCCACCTGGGCCAGTTCTTCCTGGGTCATGGCCTGGAAGTGGGCAAAGTCAAACCGCAGTCTGCCTGGAGCCACCAGAGAGCCTTTCTGTTCCACATGGGAACCCAGTACTGTCTTCAGCGCTTTGTGGAGCAGATGGGTGGCGCTGTGGTTCCTGCAGGTATCCTGGCGATCTTCTGTGTCTACCTCCAGAGTAACCTGTTCACCCCTGCGGATCATTCCGGACTCCATCTGGCCCACATGTCCGTATTTGCCGCCTCTCAGCTTTATGGTGCCTGTCACTTGGAACCGGCCGTTTTCTGTATAAATCACGCCGGTGTCCCCCTCCTGGCCGCCCATAGTGGCGTAAAAGGGCGTTTTCTCTACAAATATGGTACCGGACTGTCCTTCCGCCAGGACCTCCACAATCTCTGACTGATTTGTGATCACTGTGACCGAAGACTGATCTTTCAGGCTTTCATATCCCACAAATTCTGTGGTCACAGACGGATCAATCTCATCATAAACTGTGGCGTCCGCCCCCATATAGTTGGTGGTCTCATGGGCTTCCTTCGCCATCCGGCGCTGCTTTTCCATAGCTTTCCGGAAACCGTCTTCATCAATCTGATACCCCTTTTCCTCCAGGATTTCTTTCGTGAGATCCAGAGGGAATCCGTAGGTATCATAAAGCCGGAACGCATCTTCCCCGGCCAGCACTTTACTGTCGTTCTGCTGAAGTTTCTCCTCCAGCTCTCCCAGAATCTTCAGTCCCTGGTCTATAGTCTTGTTAAACTGATTTTCCTCCTGGGTCAAAACGTGGAAAATAAAATCTCTCTTTTCTTCCAGCTCCGGATATCCGTCTTTTGACCCCTCAATCACGCTCTCGCTTAACTGAGCCAGGAACGTCCCTTCCACTCCTAAAAGCCTGCCGTGGCGGGCTGCCCGGCGGATCAGGCGGCGGAGCACATATCCCCTTCCCTCATTGGAAGGCATCACTCCGTCTGAGATCAGGAACGTGGCCGAACGGATATGGTCCGTGATAAGACGAATGGAGATATCGTCCTTCTCCTGTACATGATAGGGGTGTCTGGTAATCTCGGACACCTTCTCCCGGAGAGACCGTACGGTATCCACATCGAAAATAGAATCCACGCCCTGGACTGCCACAGCCAGACGCTCCAGCCCCATGCCTGTGTCGATGTTCTTATTATCCAGCTCTGTATAATTCCCGTTCCCGTCATTGTCAAACTGGGTAAACACATCGTTCCACACTTCCATATAACGGTCACAGTCACATCCCACCGTACACTCAGGGCTGCCGCATCCATACTGCTCCCCCCGGTCATAGTAGACTTCGGAACAGGGGCCGCAGGGACCTGCCCCGTGCTCCCAGAAATTATCCTCCTTGCCAAAGCGGAAAATCCGCTCAGGCGCTATGCCGATCTCCTTCTCCCAGATCTCAAAAGCCTCCTGGTCATCGTGATAAACAGAAGGGTACAGCCGGTCAGGGTCAAGTCCCACCACCTGGGTTAAAAACTCCCATGTCCAGGCAATGGCTTCCCTCTTAAAATAATCTCCAAAAGAAAAGTTCCCCAGCATCTCAAAAAATGTCCCGTGCCGGGCAGTTTTTCCAACATTTTCAATATCTCCTGTGCGGATACACTTCTGACAGGTTGCCACCCGTCTCCTGGGTGGAATCTCAACTCCTGTAAAGTAAGGCTTCAAAGGCGCCATGCCTGCGTTAATCAACAGTAAACTTTTATCATTCTGGGGTACCAGAGAAAAACTTTTCATCACCAGATGTTCTTTGCTCTCAAAAAATTCCAGGAACATCCGGCGCAGTTCATTTACTCCATATTTTTTCAACAGTCTGCCTCCCATCTGCTATTTCACACAGATTTTTCTGAATTTTTTCTTCCCGCGCTTTAATACTATTCCCTCTTTGGGAATTGCGCTTTTCTCCACCTGATGATGAATGTCTGTAATCCTCTCACCGTCAATGGAAACCCCACCCTGCTCAATGGCTCTGCGGCCTTCTGAGCGGGACGGCACCAGTTCTGCCTTGCACAGCAGAGTGATTAAATCCACACACTCGTCTTTAAAATCATCTTCTGTCAGCTCAGTGGAAGGCATATCCTGGGCCATTTTCCCTCCTCCGAACAGGCTTCTGGCACTGGTCTGGGCCTTCTTGGCTTCTTCCTCTCCATGAACCAGAGAAGTGAGCTCATAGGCCAGAATCTCTTTTGCCTGGTTCAGCTGGCTGTCCTTCCAGCCATCCATCTCCTGAATCTGCTCAAGAGGCAGAAACGTCAGCATACGGATACATTTCAGCACGTCTGCATCCCCTACATTTCTCCAATACTGATAGAAATCAAAAGGCGAAGTTTTATCCGGGTCCAGCCACACAGCTCCTGACTGTGTTTTTCCCATCTTCTTTCCCTCGCTGTTCAAAAGCAGGGTAATGGTCATAGCATAGGCGTCTTTTCCCAGCTTCCGCCGGATCAGCTCTGTTCCTCCCAGCATATTGCTCCACTGGTCGTCTCCGCCGAACTGCATATTACAGCCATATTTCTGGTACAATGCGTAAAAATCATAACTCTGCATGATCATATAATTGAATTCCAGAAAACTTAACCCCTTCTCCATACGCTGCTTATAGCATTCCGCCCGCAGCATCCAGTTTACGCTGAAATGAGCACCCACTTCCCGTAGAAGCTCCACATAATTCAGATCCATCAGCCAGTCCGCATTATTTACCATCAGCGCTTTCCCATCGCTGAAATCTATAAAACGGCTCATCTGCTTCTTAAAACATTCACAGTTGTGGGCAATGGTTTCCGGAGTCATCATCTGGCGCATATCAGTCCTGCCCGACGGGTCACCCACCATACCGGTGCCCCCGCCCAGTAACGCGATGGGCTTATTACCGGCCATCTGCAGCCGCTTCATCAGACACAACGCCATAAAATGCCCCACATGCAGGCTGTCTGCTGTGGGATCGAATCCTATATAAAATACTGCTTTCCCATTGTTGATCAATTCCCGGATTTCCTTTTCATCGGTCACCTGGGCGATCAGCCCCCGGGCCTGCAGTTCTTCGTACACAGTCATGGTGTTTTCCTCCTTTAACGATTTGTACTGTATGGAAAAAGTATACAAACCGTTTTTTTCTTTGTCAAGAAAAACAGCCTGAATTTATTGCCTCTTGTATATAATTCGGCACTTTCCGCTTATTTCATAATAGGAAAACTCAAACTGTCTGTTATTTTGCCTGTTATTTCTTCCATACGCCGGTTCTCTCATACTCCCGTGCCGTCTCCTGTGCGGCAGTTACGATTTTTTCTTCATATCCCATCACTGACAGCAGACGGATTGCATTTTTCGACACTGCCCGCCCCTTCTTGAGCTCATACGAAAATGATATATCTCTGCCGCTGATTTCTTCATCAAAGTGATAATTTTTATAACAGTCCTCCAGTAAATACGTCAATTCGATATCGTGGGTGGCAGCAAAGCAGAACACCTGCTTTTGGCACAGGCTTTTCAAAATCTCTGAGGAAGCGGCAATGCGTTCAACGGTATTAGTTCCTCTGAGTACTTCATCCACCATGCACAGCAGCGCTCCCTCCTTCCCGGCCGCCTCAAGAATCCTTTTCAGTGATTTGATTTCTGCCATGAAATAGCTCTCCCCCCGTTCCAGATTATCCGACAGCGCCATGGAAGTGATAATTCTGCACAGAGGCGCCTGATAAGAGACTGCAGGGCATGTGAAGATTGTCTGCGCCAAAATGGCATTCAATGCGGCACTTTTTAAAAATGTGGATTTGCCGGATGCGTTGGAACCGGTGAGCAGCATACTGCCTTCCAGCTGAAAACTGCCGGGCACTGGATTCCTGAGCAGCGGATGATACAAGTTTTCTGCCTGTATACGCATTTCCCGCCGAAAAACGGGCCTGCACCATACAGGCAGCATTTCACGAATGGATGCAGCAGCAATGGCACAGTCTAGTCCCCCCAGACACTCCAGCAGAACTCTGGCATCTTCCTCATGCTCCTGAATTTCCCGGAGCATTTTATTGTACCAGATCAAATCCAGGTGAAATATCATGCGGAGCCAGTCGGCAAAGACCGCCTCCAGACTCCCGGAAGCACTGCAGATGCCGAACAGCCAATGAGAACTTCGATGAAACCTCTTCAGGTTTCTTCTGGCCAGGCCCATGGACTGACAGTATTCTCCCAGCTCCTCCCATTGACATTTTTCCACTTTTCCCGCTGTATCCATCATCTGGAGCACACTCTTAAAACACCCCAGGCACAGGGCAGATGCTTTTCTGTCTCTGCCCCCGTAATAATCAGCCACATTCACACATGCTGCAGCCAGAAAGAGAAAAAAACCGCAGACTGGCTGAAACAGCATTACCAACAGACATATAACTGCAGATGCGCACAATAACTGATGTTTATGGACAGAAATTGGAGACGCTTTTTTCAGAAACTGAAGTTCTTCTCCAATAGAATACCTTCTGTCTTTGGATACACCTGACAATGTCATCTGCAGACTGCACCGCTGTTCTTTCTGTTCTGCAAACCATTGCGACAGCCTGTCTCTTTTCTTCAGCACCTTTTCTTCCAGCCTGGGAGTTCGAAGCAGATACATCAAATACTCTTCTCCCGGTGCTGAAACGGTATGGTTCATCTGCTGAAATACCCGGTCCATATCCAAATCCTTCCAGGTGATTTCGTCAATATAAAATTCTTCCCTGCAGCATGCCTGCCTCCCATAGACAGAAATACGCTCCATCTGGTCCGCCGTATAAGAAACGTCCGGTGTCTTTCCCCAGTTCTGTTCTGCTTGATATAAAAAAAGCTTTCGATTCTTGTAATTGCTGTGCAGAATCATCCCGGCGTACAAAAGAAACATCCCTAAAATCAGCAGTAGTAAAACTCCATCTCCACTCAAATTAGATACCTCCAAAATATACAAAAGTCCCTGTTAAGCGCAAAAAGACCGCCGCCCAGACGGCGGCAGTCTCATCATAACTGATTACTTCCAATATGTAAAGAAAGTTTGTCCTTTATATGTAAACGCCTCAGACTTGTTTGTCAGTCCTGTAGCTGCATAAGCTGCCGGCGTCATAAAAAACAGACAGTCAAAATCATCCTTTCCATTTGATTTTTTCAGCACACCTGGCAGATATTTTGCCCGTTTTGTCTTGTTTTTTACATAGGCATCATACATCATATATGCTCTGTTTACCGCTTTCTCCGCCACATCATACCCTGTCACATCCGTATTATTTAATCTGGCCCAAAGGGAGCCGTTCACGACAATGGAAAACTGCCCTTTCTGATAGATCACATAGCGCACTGACGGCGGGAATTTAAACTGGGGCGCCAGAGTACGATTCAGCATCACCATTGCCGTAGCAGTCATTCCCTGCAGACCCTGATTGCCTGCTTCACAGTATACAGCCGCTGTCAGCAGTTCTTTATCGCTGATCTTATTATTTGCTACGTCTGTATGTTTGGCATACTCTTTTTCCAGAGTATAGATTTTATTATCACTGGCTACCACTCTCACATAACCATTGGAATCATATGTAAATCCCTGGGTTTCGGAGGCAACTCCGTTGCTGTCAAAGGACCACTGCTTTCCTCCAATTGTCATGGTCTCATTGACTGCCATAGCACCATTGCTCTTCAGATAATAGCGCTTATCATCCAGAGTCAGCCAGCCGGTCTTGCGCGCTCCGTCTTCCTGATAATAATACCATTTTCCGTTCTGTTTATTCCAGGAGGAAGCCAGCATCACGCCGTCTGCCTGAAAATAGTACCATTTTCCTTGAATCTGGAAACTGCCGGATCTGCGGCATCCTTTGGGGTAATTAACCCCGCCTTCATTTGTATTTTCTGCATTAAAATAATATGTCTTTTTTCCTACCTTATGCATTCCAACCAGCATAGCACCATCGCTGCCTAACCGATACTTGTTTTTTCCGGCAGTTTTCCATTTATTAACCAGCGCTTTGCCTTCCGGGTTGACATAATACCGATTTTGTTTGGCGTTCACCCATTTTTTAACTGCCATGACACCATCGGAACCAAAATAATAGATTTCTCCACTAATTTTATGTAGTCCAGTAAATCTCCAGTACTTTTTCTTCGACAGAAAATATTTGTTTCCATCCAGAGTCAGCCAGCCTTTCTGCTTTACTCCGTTTTTGAAATAATACCAGCGCTTTCCCTCTTGCTGCCATCCCGTATGTGCATTAGGAGCGGCAGATATTTCTATTGTCTGAAGTGACACGCATATAAAAGGCACTGCCAGCAAAAACAATAATAATAACAGAAAGCCCGCTTTTTTCGTCTTTTTCATTCAATCCCCTTCTTTCCTTGTTTTCACACTCTCCCCCCAAGAGTTCCTACACATCAGATACTCTTGATATGTTAAGTATATATTAAATTTATATGAATGTCAAGATGTGCAGGAATGAAAAACAACTCAAAAAAGACGAACTTTCGTAACAATTAAATAATAAAGCAGACCAGACCGCCTTTGCTGTCATTGACGATTTTCTGCATGGATTCCTGAAGTTTCCCCTGGCTTTCCTCACCGATCACTGCTATTTTGGAGCGGATTCCATCTTCCACCAGCCGCTCAATAGATTTTCCAAATATATTGGTTTCCCAGATAGTCTCCCCCCTCTGTTCTCCCTCTTTAATGTAAGCGATCAGATCCTCCGCCTGTTCTTTTGTTCCCACAATGGGTGCAATCTCTGTCTCTATATTGGCTTTAATCATATGAATGGATGGGCTCTGGGATTTGATTTTCACCCCGTATTTATTACCTTGCTTGATCACTTCCGGTTCTTCCAGCTCAATATCTTCCCGCTCTGGGGTCACCACACCATATCCGCATCCTCTCACTGCCTCCAGAGCAGACTGAACCTTTACATATTCTTCTTTCATCCTGGCAAATTCCCGGATCATATGAATCAGCTCGTATTCACTTCCCATGGAAATCCCGGTCATCTCAGAAAGCATTTCGTAATAATACTGTTCCCGGATATGCAGCTGCACCCGCACGATACCGGTGGCCAGGTCCAGCTGCTCCAGCGTTACCCGTTCCACATAAGGACCTTCAAATTCCAGTGTATCCTGCGATAAATCCCGAATACTTTTCCATCCCTGCGTCATCTGCCGGATCTGTTCCAACAGATTTACTTTCAGTGGATTCTGCAGAGATAGAATCTCCACCCATTTAGGAATAAAAAATTGTATCTGACCCAGCGGAAATTCATACAGAACCTTCTCCAGAATCTGGCCCACATCTTCTCTGCGCAGCTGTTCACAATTCACTGCCAGAGCAGACACATGATAATTTTCCTCTATTTCTTTTACCACTGCTGCAGCAGTCTCTCCATACGGTTTCTGAGAATTCACGATTACAAGAAAGGGCTTTCCTCTGTTCTCCAGTTCCCGTATAGTCTTTTCTTCTGCTTTCCGGAAATTTTCTCTGGGAATCTCCCCGAAAGACCCGTCACAGGTCATCACCAGCCCGATGGTGGCGTGTTCCTCAATCACCTTCCTGGTTCCCACTTCCGCAGCCTGGTGAAAAGGAATCTCATGGTCAAACCAGGGGGTTTTTACCATCCGCTCCTTTCCTTCCTCCATATTCCCCACTGCATCCGGAATCAGAAATCCTACACAGTCAATCAGGCGAAGACTCACTTTAATATCTTCCCCGAGAACCATATTCACCGCTTCTTTTGGGATAAATTTGGGTTCCACTGTGGTAATCAGCTTTCCTGACCCGCTTAGCGGCAGTTCATCCCTCACCTGAGACTGCCTCAGCTGGGACAGAGCCGGCAGAGCCACCAGTTCCATAAATCTTCGTATGAACGTGGATTTCCCGCTGCGCACCGGTCCTACAACCCCTATGTAGATCTCTCCGTTGGTACGTGCCTGTATGTCTTTATAGATTTGAAAATGATTCATAAAAAAAGCTCCTCTCCTCCCGCAGAATCTATATCAGCCAAATTAGATATTATCTAATCACTAATATGTATATGTGAGAAAAAAGGAGTACATGACATCTGACATAAAATGTGCTATGCTATTGTTTCACCCGTCTGTAAAGATGATACTGGTCTATCGTCCCCATGAGAGAATATCCATACATTCCATATTTCTGATCCATCGCTTCATCCTCCCCCTTTACCACCAGATAATTGCAATGGGCTCTGCGGGCCAGCTCCGCCACCTGCGCCGGCTCCGCCCACTCCTGGTTCAACAGTAAATGCAGCTGCTTACCTGTTTCACGGACAGCGCCCCTGGAACTTCTTCCATAAGGCATCTGAATATCCGGAGCATAGATCCTTATATAAGTGGCAATATAATCCGGCGCCGACAATTTCTTTCTCTTATCTCCCGCATCTGCCCGAATCAAATCCGCAAGAGCTTTCACATCATAGGAAATTTTTTCCCGATTATCTGCCCTGTGATAATTGTCTTTTACATAAACCTGTGCCCCGGACAGCACGATAACACCGAGAAAAACAGCGGCAAGCATCATCTGCAAGCCTGTATTTTTAATGGCCGTACATAACTTAGTACATACATATGCAATCACAAGAGGAACCGGCAGAAGCCACAGCATCCGCCAGTAAACAGACTGTCCAATGCAGTAATTGGCAATCACATCCGCTGTAACTGGAAAGAAAAATATAACTATTACAATGAATGGATATGCCACAAGAATGCTTCTCTTTCCCCGCTCCTTTTTCCTGACCATCAAATACAGCAGTCCCAGCAGAAAAAGAAAAATATGCCCTGCCTCTCCCCAATATGCCCGCCATGTTTCCAGGCACATGTTCCATATATTCCCCATATCAGCCTCCCTAACGTATCAGCAAATAGATCACAGAAAACACTAAATTGGGAATACAGCAGAAAAATGCTTTCCCCACATATTTCCATCTCCGTGTACAAATGCCGTAGATGAAAGTGTAAATGCCTGTCATAAGCAATGATAAAATAATCCCCATAGAGGACACCAGACAAGAGGCAAGCTGCAGACACAGCAGAATTGGCCAGCCTCCCTTTTCTTCCTTCGCCAGCCTTGAACACATATATGCTGTGGCGGGAAGCAAAACCCCTGCCAAAACGGCCTTTCCCTGCCAGATGCGCATCAACAGAAATGTTCCTGATGTATAAATGGAATAATTTGAAAACATCTGCACCATGCTAATGAAGATCAAAAATAAAGCGCACTGTTTACGATTATCTCCAAAGAGCAGTTTGGCCCAAAGCCAGTAAACCAAATATGCCAGAGAAAGTAACACGACTGGTAAAATTGTATAAACCATATAAGGCACGTCTGTACCCACTATTTTTGTCAGAACAGCTTCATACATAGAGAACGGAGACAATACATATCTGCTTGGCAGCCGCCGGTAGCGCAGACCTGTATAGGGATTGTAGACAAATATGGTATCTGTGTATACAGATGTGCTGGCAGAAGCCACATAAAAAGAATCATCTGCATCCTGATGTACCAGACATACTGACAGAACCAGCTGTACAAAAATCAGGAAAACCCCAATCGAGAACAGCATCCATTCCGAGATTTTAACGCATTTTATTTTACTCATGATTTCTGACGGTACTTTTTTCAAATTTTTCCGGTTCAGGAAAATCCCTGCAAAGGCTGCCGCAATGGACAAAATCTGGTAAATATATACTACTGTATGCAGAGACACCTTTAAAAAAATACCGGGTACAAGAATCATTTGAGCCATAGCAAATAATCCTGCATAGCCACAGACTACAGAAAAGCAGATACTCTTATTTTTATCTGTATACCATATGAGAGCCATTCCCACAGCTGCAGGCACTGCCAATAGCCAGAAAATGGCATATATCCAATTCATTGGCTGCATTTTAACACCTTATAAAATGATTGCCCGTCAAAAGCTCTTATATCCTCCCAAAATCATCTCACCAATGAAAATGAACCTTTGACGCTGTAATCATAAAATATTGAACATTCAATTAACGAGTACATTTGTATATCTTACCACAATCATGACATGCGTTTCAAGAGTCTGACACACGAAAAAGTCCATGCAGCATTTTACTGCATGGACTTTCAACATTTATATCGTAATTTTCACATAAGAAAAACCGACCAAAATCATAGTTTATTCCGGAAGTTTATTAATCTCTCTCTTCACATAGGAAGTATGGAGAACTTCATGAGCTTTATGGCTTCCTGGCTCGCCGAAGAACTCTGCATAAACTTTCTTAATGGACTCATTTTCATGAGATTTCCGAACCGGATTTGCACTGTCGTAGTCATAGAGAACTTTTCCACGCAGTGCACGCACATCATTGGCATTCTTGAAGCTTGCCGGTACGTGAGGCTGTCCGCCGCCGTTTACACAGCCGCCAGGACATCCCATGATCTCGATGAAATGATAATCTGCTTCACCGGCTTTTACTTTGTTCAGAAGAGTTCTGGCATTGCCCAGACCAGATGCGATAGCAACCTTCACATCCATGCCTGCCACATTGTATGTAGCTTCCTTAATGCCTTCCACGCCTCTTACATCTACAAAGTCAAGCTCTTTCAGCTCTTCACCAGTGAGTTTTTCAACAGCAGTTCTGAGAGCTGCTTCCATAACACCGCCGGTAGCGCCGAAGATCACAGCTGCACCAGTACCTTCTCCTAACGGATCATCAAAGCCTTCTTCTGGCAGATCCAGGAAACGCAGGCCTGCACCCTTGATCATTTTTGCCAATTCTCTTGTGGTCAGAGAAATGTCCACATCCGGATATCCAGATGCGCTCTGGTCGTCACGGCCGATCTCAAACTTCTTAGCTGTACATGGCATTACAGATACACTGACAATCTTCGCAGGGTCAATTCCCATCTTCTCTGCATAATAAGTCTTCAGAGTAGCGCCGAACATCTGCTGGGGAGACTTACAGGTGGACAGATTGTCTGTCATATCCGGGAAGTAATGCTCGCAGTATTTAATCCATCCTGGTGAACAGGAGGTGATCATCGGCAGAGTTCCGCCATTTTTCACTCTATCCAGGAACTCGTTGGCCTCTTCCATGATGGTCAGGTCAGCAGAGAAATTGGTATCAAATACTTTGTCAAAGCCGAGACGGCGAAGTGCTGCAGCCATCTTGCCTTCCACGCCGGTTCCCACCGGAAGACCAAATTCTTCTCCCAAACCTGCGCGAACAGCCGGAGCTGTCTGAACAGCCACAAATTTATCCGGATCATTGATGGCGTCGATAACTTTCTGCGTGCTGTCTTTCTCATAGATCGCACCAACTGGACAGGCAACAATACACTGACCACAGGATACACAGCTTGTTTCACCCAGACCCATGCCGAATGCAGAACCGATATAAGTCTTGAATCCACGCTCGTTGGCACCGATCACGCCGATTCCCTGAACTTTATCACAGACAGCTACACAGCGGCGGCACAGGATACATTTACTGTTATCGCGGATCATGTGGGCTGCAGTCTCATCCAGCTCATACTCAGGTTTCATACCGTCATATCTTGCTTCATCGTCAACGCCCAGATCTTTACACAATTTCTGAAGTTCACAGTTTTCACTTCTCACACAGGAGAGACATTTTCTTTCATGTGTGGATAAGATCAACTGCAGAGTTTTCTTTCTAGATTCCCTCACCAGCGGAGTATTCGTGAATACTTCCATACCAGGATTAATGGGATATACACATGCGGCAACAAGACTTCTTGCGCCTTTCACTTCTACTACACAGATACGGCAGGCGCCGATTTCATTGATCTCCTTTAAAAAGCAGAGAGTGGGAATATCAATTCCAGCGATTCTGGCAGCTTCCAGGATAGTAGAACCGGCAGGTGCAGATACTTCCATGCCATTTATTTTAATTGTAATGTTTTCCATAATTTGTACTATCCTCCCTTTTATTTCCTTACGATTGCATCGAATTTACACTTAGACATACATACGCCGCACTTCAGACACTTGTTCACATCAATTTCATGAGGCTGTTTCTTCTCGCCAGTGATAGCATCCGCAGGACAATTCTTAGCACATGCACGACATCCCTTACATTTCTCAGGATCAATGCTGTATGTCAACAGGGACTTACATACTCCTGCAGGACATTTCTTGTCAACAATATGGGCAACATATTCGTCCCTGAAGTTCTTCAGAGTAGATAATACCGGGTTCGCTGCAGTCTGTCCAAGTGCACACAGAGCGTTCTGTTTCATATAGGAGGCAATTTCTTCGATCTTGTCCAGATCTTCCATAGTTGCCTTTCCCTCTGTGATCTTTGTCAGCAGCTCCAGCAGACGGGTGGTACCGATACGGCATGGTGTACATTTACCGCAGGACTCATCTACTGTAAATTCCAGGAAGAATTTGGCAATATCTACCATACAGTCATCTTCGTCCATAACGATCAGACCACCAGAACCCATCATGGAACCGATAGCAATCAGATTATCATAGTCAATGGGGATATCGTAATTCGCAGCTGAAATACATCCGCCGGAAGGTCCGCCGGTCTGTGCAGCTTTGAATTTCTTGCCGCCCGGGATACCGCCGCCGATTTCCTCAACGATTTCACGCAGTGTGGTTCCCATGGGAATTTCCACAAGACCTACGTTGTTTACTTTACCACCCAGTGCAAATACCTTGGTACCTTTGGATTTCTCAGTACCCATGCCTGCAAACCAGTCTGCACCTTTTAAGATAATCTGTGGAATATTTGCGTAAGTTTCCACGTTGTTCAGGATAGTTGGTTTTTCCCACAGACCTTTTACAGCCGGGAATGGAGGACGTGGATGAGGCTCGCCTCTGTTTCCTTCAATAGAAGTCAT
Source organism: uncultured Lachnospiraceae bacterium (assembly GCA_910587105.1). GTDB lineage: Bacteria > Bacillota > Clostridia > Lachnospirales > Lachnospiraceae > MGBC164599. The sequence continues at coordinate 37,570 of CAJUMB010000003.1, read as the reverse complement.
AAGAGCAGTCTCTTCACCGCAGACAAACGCGCCTGCGCCCAGTCTCAGGTCAATATCAAAGTCAAAGCCTGTTCCGAAAATGTCTTTTCCTAATACGCCCAGTTCTCTCGCCTGCTTAATAGCGATTTCCAGACGGTCAATAGCAATCGGATACTCCGCACGCACATAAATATAGCCCTGGTTTGCCCCGATTACATAACCGGCAATTGCCATAGCCTCTAATACAACATGGGGATCGCCTTCCAATACGGAACGGTCCATAAATGCGCCCGGGTCACCTTCGTCGGCATTACAGCATACATATTTCTGATCTGCTTCATTGCCCATGGCCAGCTGCCATTTTCTTCCGGTGGGGAATCCACCGCCTCCGCGGCCTCTCAGTCCACTGTCCAGCAGACATTGAACCACGTCTTCACGGGACATTTCTTTCAAAACTTTTGCCAGTGCCTGATAACCGTCACGTGCTATGTATTCTTCTACGATTTCAGGATTGATCAAACCGCAGTTTCTAAGAGCAACCCTGTGCTGTTTCTTATAGAAGTTTGTCTCATGCATGGATTTCAGGCCTTCATCTGTTACTGTCTCATCATAGAGAAGACGGGTAACAACGTTGCCTTTTGCCAGATGCTCGGAAACGATCTCCGGAATATCATCTACTCCCACCATGGAATAGAAGGCTCCCTCCGGATATACGATCATGATCGGTCCCAGTGCACACAATCCATGACATCCAGTCATCACAACACTTACATCATTGGAAAGATTGTTTTTCTCAATCTCTTCTTTTAATTTATCAATAATCTGCATACTTCCTGAAGAAGTACAGCCAGTTCCACCGCATACCAGTACATGTGTGCGATATGCCCCGCCAGCCTTATGGCCTTCTTCATCCAGCCTTAAAGTAATCTGGCCCTTTGCTTTATCTCGTATCGCATTTAATTCCTCAAGGGATTTCATAAACTATTTCCTCCTTTTGCGAATATTCACAATCCGCCGCATTGCATGCTCATATTTCACCCACTGCGGTCTATTCGTATTTCTCTAAGATACCCTGCACCTGATCTGGAGTAAGACGTCCATGTACGTCGTCGTTGATCATCATAACGGGAGCAAGACCACAGGCACCTACACAGCGGCAGGCATCCAGTGAGAATTTTCCGTCCAATGTACATTCTCCGCCTTGAATCTGTAATAATTCCTGAAGTTTCTCGTAAATTTTGCCAGAGCCTTTCACGTAACATGCAGTTCCCAAACATACAGAAATACGATATTTTCCTTTCGGCTGCAGTGCGAACTGTGCATAGAAGGTAGCAACACCGTAAATTTTTTCCATAGGTATGTCCATCTCATCAGAAATGATTTTCTGCACTTCAATGGGAAGATAGCCATAGATATCCTGTGCCTGCTGCATAACCGGCATCAAGGCACCTTTTTGACCCTTATGCGCTTTAATCACCTGGAGCAGTTGTTCTTCCTGCTCTTTTGTCCCTTCGAATGGAACAGTCTTTTTCACCATACTCATTCTTTTCTTTAATACCTCCTGACATTTAGTGTAGAACTATAATGACTAATGTATGTTGAGTATAGCACATAATTGTCTCTATTTCAATTAATTTTTTGTAAATTATGTTCAATTGCATTCATTATCTCCACAAAAATTATTGATGAATCTGCCCGTAGATAAAATTACAAGGCCTTTCCCAGGCCTCCATAAAAATGTTGATATCAACAGGTATTCATGCTAATATACTCTTGACGTAAATAAATATTCACAATATCAAGTGAGGTACATACACATGAAAATAATTGATTTCAAACCCGCCAAATGCGGCCACTGTTACCGCTGTGTCCGGGTATGCGCAGTGAAGGCTGTCACGATCAAAAACCAGCAGGCCCAGATCATGACAGACTCCTGCATACTCTGCGGCGACTGCCTGAATGAATGTCCCCAGGACGCCAAAATCTACTTCAGTGACCTGCATAAAGTAAAGAGCTGGCTTGAGTCCGGCGAAAAAATAGCAGTTTCCCTGGCTCCTTCATACCGAAGCCTGTTTCATTTCCATGACCCCGGGCAGGTATTAAGCGCCCTGCAGCACCTGGGATTTGACTATATCCGTGAAACTGCCGAGGGAGCCGCTTTGGTCACCCGGGAATACCAGAGACTGCTGGAAGAAAAGACTATGAGAAATATCATAACCACCTGCTGTCCCAGCGTCAATCTCCTGGTAGAAACTTATTATCCCGCCTTGATTCCTTATCTGGCCCCTGTTATTTCCCCTATGGCAGCTCATGCCCAGATGCTGAAACAGGAATATGGCGATGATGTGAAAGTGGTCTTCATCGGGCCCTGCATTTCTAAAAAAGCAGAAGCCTATGACCACACTGCTGTAGATGCCGTTCTCAACTTCTATGAGCTCAAGAAATGGCTGCGCGAAGAAGACATCCAGATAAAATTCTGCAAACCACTGCCTGTTTCCGGATTCAATCCCCATGTAAACAGACTGTACCCCATCACCGGCGGCATCATTACTTCCGTCAATACTTCCGACACACCCCATCCGGAAACTTACCGGAAATTTGCCGTGGACGGCCTTAACAACTGTATAGACCTGTGCGAAAATCTGTTATCCGGCAGACTCTCCCACTGTTTCATCGAGATGAGCGCCTGCGAAGGCGGCTGTATTCAGGGCCCCATGACAGGCAATACCAAGCTTGCCAGATTCCAGTCAAGAGTAGAACTGGAGGAATCGGTAAAAGCACTGCCCGCAGAAGACAGCCTCCTGCACTTTGACATTTCCAGCCTTTCCACTGATAAAACTTTCCAGAGCAAGCTGAACCGGACAGATCCGCCTTCTGAAGAACAGCTTCGGCACATCCTGTCCAAAACCGGAAAGTATTCAAAAGAAGATGAGTTAAACTGCGGTGCCTGCGGTTATCACAGCTGCCGTGAAAAAGCTGCTGCTGTGTTCCATGGAAAAGCAGAACTTTCTATGTGCATTCCCTATATAAGCGAACGGGCCCAATCTCTGTCCAACACAGTACTGGATGCGTCCCCTAATATGACCATCATTGTAGACAGAGACCTGAATATCCAGGAATTCTCCGCTGCTGCTGAAAAACACTTTCAGATTACACGAAAGGAAGCGCTGGAAACCAATCTGTTTGAATTAATGGATACCGACGATTTTGAATGGGCCTTCCAGAATAAACAGCATGTGGCCAGCAAAAAAATGGAATTTCCGGAATATGGCTTTACCGCTATGGTACGGCTGGTCTACATGAAGAAAGAAGACTCGGTTCTGGCAATCTTAATTGATATCACCAAGGAAGAAGAAGCCGCAAAACAGGAATATGCAAAAAAACTGGAAACCGTAGATCTTGCACAGAAAGTAATCGACAAGCAGATGATTGTGGCACAGCAGATTGCGGGCCTTCTGGGGGAAACTACTGCTGAGACGAAGGTAACATTAAACAACATCTGTAAGACGCTTCTGGACGATGAATAGTGGGGATGAATGAAGATGAGTATCCGTGTAGAAATGGCTTATAAAAGCCTGAATAAAAAAAATGAAGAATTATGCGGGGATAAAGTGGAGATGCTTCACACAGACAATTCCCATATTCTGATTCTGGCCGACGGCATGGGAAGCGGGGTAAAAGCCAATATACTGGCCACTCTCACATCAAAGATTTTGGGAACCATGTTTTTAAACGGGGCATCTCTGGAAGACTGTGTGAAAACCGTGGCCAAAACCCTGCCCGTCTGTCAGGAGCGCCAGATCGCCTATGCCACTTTCAGCATTCTCCAGGTATTCGACAATGGCCAAGCCTACCTGGTGGAATACGACAATCCCTCCTGCATTTTTGTCCGGGACGGGGAACTGCTTCCAATCCCACAAAATATCCGGGAAATCGAGGGAAAGAAGATCAACGAATACCGCTTTCGGGTAAAAGAGGGAGATATATTTGTACTGGTCAGCGACGGAACCATCTATGCAGGCCCCGGTGACCTGTTCAATCTGGACTGGACATGGGAAAATATGTCCAATTACACGGTGCGGTCCGCCAGGTCTGCCCACTCGGCCGCCAGACTTGCCACTGTGCTGAGCCAGGGCTGCGATGAGCTATATGAGGGGCGTCCAGGAGATGACACTACCATAGCCGTTATGAAAATTTCCAAAAAGAAATTGGTGAAATTAATGACCGGACCGCCAAAAAGTCCTCAGGACGACGAAAAGGCGGTAAGACATCTCATGGAGGGAGATGCATACCGCATCGTCAGCGGAGGAACCAGCTCTGAGATCACCGCCCGTATTCTTGACAAACCCATAACCGATGAACCCGGTCCTCTCGACCCCAACATACCTCCCATCGCTCATATTGAGGGGATTGACCTTACCACAGAAGGGGTCATTACTTTAAGCCACACCTTAAAACTGCTGGAGAAATATGCTTCTGACGAAGATTTAGACGAATCTTTCTACAATCAATTAGATGAAAATAACGGCGGCGCCATGATTGCCAAAGTTCTGATCGAAGACTGCACCCATATGGAGATTATCCTGGGCACCGCCGTCAACGCAGCACACCTGAACCCGAATCTTGCTTTCCAGCTGCACGCAAGAAACCAGCTTGCCGAACACTTGAAGGAATTAATGGAACAGATGGAAAAGACAGTAACCATCACCTATTATTGATATTGATTACTTCCATCTTATTTATGGGATTTTATAAGTTCGCGCACAGACCGCGCTTTATTCATGTCAAAAATTTCTTGTACTTTTACTTTCCGCTTGTGGGATTTCAGGACAGCCAGGCCATGATTATAGATCTTCCAGGCTGTCCCCACAGGCACCAGATTCCACGCCGGATGCTGCCTCACCGGTTCCCGTTCCTGGCCGCCGCATCCTACCACATAACCATTTTTTACTGCATAGATAAAGTCATTGCAATTCTGAATATCATAATTGATATCCGTATAAGCAGTTCCCACATATTGTTTTCTATGAGAATCCGAACCGCCAAAAGCCGGTTTCCGGTATTTTCTAGCCAATTCGCCGGCCTGACGGTTAGATTCCGGCAGCTCACAGGTATTAAAGGCCTCCACAAAATCAAACTGATGTATCAGTTCTTTATCTCTTTTCAACTTTTCTGAACACATAGCACTCAGAAACTTTGCGCCGAAAGGATGTGCCGGCCCCAGAATCCCACCATAGCGGTGGACAATTTTCACCAGAAGCTGTACCGGAAGGCCGCGTACCTCCAGTATACGCAGCTTCAGCTCATCCGGCATAATCACCAGAATATGCCCGGCATCTATTGTGTCGTATTCAATTCCCTTTAGTATAACAAAATCTTCATACACACCTTTTCCATGAAGTTTTTTCCAGGCACGATACCCATTATACGTATTGTGGTCAGTGACCAGCATCCCATCAAAGCCCTTCTGCCTGAGAAGCCGCACATAATCCTCAATATCAATTCTCCCATCCAGAGAGCCGTTGCTTGTATGGCAATGTAAATCAAACCTCATACAATCATCCGCCTTTTTCTTTATTATCCCACAAACAGGCAGGTATTACTCCACCATACCTGCCTGCCATTTTTTGCTATGCATTTATGCTCTTTTCCAGGGCCTTCATCATTCCAATTGTTACATCTCCGGTCACAGCCATATCCTCTGCTTCAAATGCATTAGGGAAATTATTGGAAAACAAAATCTGCGAAGAAGGCGGAAATTCTTCATCCCCTTCCCACAAAATAAAACGGATGAAATACTGGCCGGTGAGACAGATTTCATAGGAAAGGTCCCCAAATTCCAACTTTTTGCCGCCCATACGCTCCATAACCGCCTGGAAACTTTTCAGTTTATTTCCAAAACCGTAGGCAAGCCTGAGGATACAGCGTCCATGAAACTGTTTCTGATATACATTGCCCCAGGGCATTTCACTGTAGGTACAAAATTCCCCTCTGGAAAATGAGTACTTTCCATTCAACAGATAGCGGATCACAAGAATCTTAGCGGCAATCACATCCTCCAGAGGATAACAGCCCATGCTGTCTTCCTTGTGTGATACCTGAAAATCCGGCCAGGTAACAAAATACACCGTACCCAGCAATTCCAGGGTAAAACGCTTGGTCTCCGGCTCATAAACAATCTGCAGCCGCTCTGCAATTTCCTGTGGGTCTGCCTGCTCATACTGAGACAAATAGTGTTCCCAGGGCAGCCTTTCTTTATTGTCTTTGCCGTATGGAAATTCTTTATCTGTCATTTTCTCCATCGTTTCATTCTCCTGATTGTAAACATACATTAGTCTTTTATTTCATTTGAGATTCTACAGAAGGGAACAGCGTCATATCTGTATGAGGCAGGAAACAGGCCCCTATAAATTCATCCATATAAGAAGGAACTGCACTCAATTCCAGATATGTCATATTTTGTGCAATCTCATAAACTTTTCTCTCCGACTCTGTAGATAAGAGCATTACATAAGAACCTGACAGAGAAGAATTCCCCACATAATGGAATTTATCCATCGGAATATCCGGGAACATGCCAATGGATACCGCATTCTTCATGTTGATACCACTGCCAATGCCTCCTGCAACATAGACATTCTCAATCATGGAAATATCAAAATCCAGGGATGTGAGCATTGTACGGATAGCTGAGAAAATTGCCCCTTTTGCACGGATAAAGTTATCAATATCAACTTCCGTGATTTCAACATCTTTTACAGAACCTGCTTCTTCTTCAAATGCAAGCACATAACTGCCCATGCCGTATTCATCATGTTTGATCCGTTTTCCTTCCCGTATAAATTTACCTTTAGGATCAATGATTCTTGTACGGTAAAGTTCGCTGATCACGTCGATAATACCGGACCCGCACAAGCCGATGGGTTTCTCACCCTCGTCTCCGATAATCTTACAGGATGGCTCCATGGTCTCTGGGTCAATGGTACATGCCTCAATCGCACCATCTGTGGCACGCATTCCACAGCTGATATCGCCGCCTTCAAATGCAGGACCTGCTGAACAGGCACAGCTCATCAGGAAATCGGAGTTACCGAACACCAGCTCGCCGTTGGTTCCCAAATCAATAAACAGAGAAAACTCCGGCTTATTCCAAATCATACTCACAAAAGTCCCTGCTGTAATATCCCCGCCCACATAGCTTCCAATATTGGGTGCCACGATAATATGGGCATCCGGATTCACATCAATTCCCAAGTCCGATGCAAAGAGAGAGTTTGTCTTGAAAAATGCGGGAATGTATGGCTCCATACGAAGCGGGTCCGCATTAATTCCTGCAAACAGATGGTTCATGGTTGTGTTGCCTGCGATGCACATACGGTATATCTGCCTTTTCGGAAACTGGATACTGTCACACATCTCCTGAATCAGCGGATTAATCGTCTCCTCTATCACAGCTCTCTGCAGACGTTCTTTCCCGCCGTCCTTTGTGGATTCAATAATACGATTAATTACGTCTGCACCATAACGGATCTGACCATTGCCAGACGACGCTTTTGCCAGAATCTCCCCAGTCTCCATATCGATGATCAACGCGGACACGGTAGTGGTTCCGATGTCAATAGCCAGACCGCCGATTACCACATCATAATCTTTCGGGAAAATATCATAGACAAACATATCATCGGGAGTGGTACGAAGCACACACTGCACTGAAAAGCCGCTTTCTCTGAGAACATCCGGTATCTTGCGAATCACCGAATATGGAAGACGTACTTTTTTCAGATTCATATATTTTCGAAGGGCACGGCTCAGACGTTCGTTGTCCGGCATGGTGTCATCCAGTGATGGGGAATCCATAGTCACTTCCACCACATCCAGACTATTGCGCAGATCAATCCCAGCCAGCTCAATGCTCTCCTTGGCATTCTGGAAAATCTGTACCTCAGCTTTTGAACTTAAATCGGCCACTTTCATCCGGCTTTTAAATGCAGAAGCAATATCCGGAACCAGCACTTCCAAATCTTCAGAAGGCTCACTGATACATGCCAATCTCCATCCCTGGTCAAACTCATCGTCTGTAATATGACGGGTCTTCTTGGATTTCATTTCACCGCTTAACAGTTTAAGCTTGCATTTTCCGCAGGAGGCATTACCAGAACAAGGTGCATCAATAACCACATTGGACTTCTGGGCTAATTCCAGAAGATTCTCACCCTCTGTTGCATAATTTTCCACCTGACTACCATCTTCAAATTTAAACGTCACCTTATACATAGATGAAATCTCCTTTATCCTATTGAGGCCGGAAATCTCCGCCCGCTTCATTTCCGCCTGCGTTTCATTTTTTCATACATTTAAAACGGGATGGAAGAAGCAAAAGGGTAAACCCGCTTTTTTTCCTCCATCCCGATATATGGATTTCTAAAATTATAGGAAACTAAAAATTACAGTTCAAGGTAAGAATCTGCATACAGTGAGTTATCCAGAAGGATATCACAAGTCTTAACTGTTTCCATCAGTCTCTGATCACATGGATTTACGATAGCAGATGTAAGACCCATTGTCATACACATAGCCAGCATCATAGAATCTACGATCGGACGGATGTTCTTAGGCATACCGTTGGAAACGTTGGACAGACCACCTGTTGTGTTCAGTCCCATCTCTGAGAACTGACGGATAGCTTCCATAATGGATTTCTGCTGTTCCTGCATTCCCTTAGCAACCAGGAATAACGGATCGAACCACAGATCTTCTGCTTCCATACCCAAAGTCATACCATGCTCCAGCATCTGCTGGCAGAATGCCATACGTTCGTCCACATCTGCGGGAACGCTTCCTGCTGAACACAGTGCAATTACGATTGCATCGTTAGCAGCAGCCAAATCAATGTAGCTGAGTCTGTCACCAGCGTCAGCAGAGTTTACGATTGGTTTGCCTTTTGCTCTGTTGTATACCGAAATACCTGCTTCGATTGCAGCCTTGTTAGCTGTATCCAGTGCCAGAGGTACGTTGTCAAACTCATTCTGAATTGTGGTAACAGCCCATTTCATCAGGTCTTCACCATCATTTTCAGCAGGTCCGATGTTTACATCAATGTAAGTAGCGCCAGCATCCAACTGTTCTTTTGCTCTCTGCAGAATCGGTGCGGGATCCCTTTTTGCCATTGCTTCACGGATAACAGGAGAGATACAATGAATCCTCTCACCGATAACGATAAATTTTGCCATACCAGTTTCTCCTTTATTATAAATATATTTTAACTCAGTTGCATTTTATTTATGCATTCATCTCTTTCATGAATTTCACAAGCTGAACAGCTTCGTTGGGAGCTACGATGATTTCCCAATCAGGAAGCTTAGCCTCTAAGTCACCTTTCAATACAGCAACTTTTCCTGGGATTACCAGCTTGCGGCATTTCACTTTGTCTTTTACCTGTTCTTCGATGAACTTGGCAATTGTTCCAGAGGACAATTTACCAGCAGCCCATGCAGTCAATACGGACATTCCACCTGCATCGCTGATTAACAGATTACAGGGAACACCAGATCTCTCCAATTCGCCGGAAACCACGAAGTATGTAAGAGCAAAGTCTACAGTTGTCAGGCACAGAGAATTCTCGTCTCCACCATTGATCGGATAAATACCAGGTTCTACAGTCATCGGTTTCTGAGGATCGGTAAATACATTCTGACGCAGGCCATACAGAGGCAGAGCCTGTGCATATGTCATTTCATCCACAACGATGATGGAACCATATTTCATTGTAAACAGAGCTGCTAAAGCTTCCTGCAGATATTTGTCGCCGCCAGCTACTCTGCTCAGGTTCACGATAGAAGGATATCCAAAGGTACGGTCTTCATCTTTGATTGCCGCACGTCTAACCTGTACAGCGTTTGCAAAAGTGGCTTTCACATCAGCGCCTGTTACATCAATTACAAGATTCTTGTTGCCCAGTCCTTCGATCTTTGCAACAGTATCATAAATTTCATTTAAATCAGCTCCGCTGACACCCAGTACAACACCTGCGTCTGTTGCTAATTTGCTCATAGCTTCAGCGTTTGCAGCAGTTGCGCCGTTCAATACCGGTTTTGCATCTTTGCAGATATCCAGAGCAGCTTTAGCAACTGCTTCATCCTGACATCCCAGTACCAGAGTTCTGCCTGTAGCAGCAGCTTTCTTAACCATCTCCAGGTACTTGTCCTGTCCATTGTTAGGATTGTAATTTACGTAGATCAATTCCACGTACATTTTCTCGCCGATACGCTCATAGTCAACTTTCTTCAAGCCTTCCAGTTTTGCATCCACATCAGCGTCTTCCATGCAGGAGCAAAGACCTACTGCATATCTGGGTCTGCTTACAAATGTCTTGTCATGTCTGTAAAGTACAGTCTCTCCGCCTAATGTATATTCTGCGTCGCCAGTACCAATTTTGATTGTCTTCATTGGAGGTGCAGTTGCGTCAGCCAATGTAGCCAGAGCTTCTTCTGACATATGCGGGCAGGCAGAAATATCAACGGCACCCTGGGCAACTTTCATGGAGAAAGCCATACAAGTTGGGGAGCCACAGTCCTTACAGTTTGTTTTTGGTGTCATTTTAAAAATTTGAATACCATTCAGCGCCATTCTTTTTTATCCTCCTATTTTTTTCTATTACACTAACTCTTTGATCATTTTTGAAATCGTTGCAACAGACTGAGGATGTCTCAGGATTACGGCATTTGAACCAGATACTAAGTCAGATGCTGCAGTCATGATTTCCATACCAATCCCTCTTTCTTCAGCGGGACCCCATTCCGGCATATCCTCTTCAGAAGCAACAGCTTCTTTTACGCTCCATGCGTCGCTTGCTACCGGTGTAATAATAGGCATTTGAAGTGTTGCATCATCCTGAGACAATGCGGCGCCTTTGATACGATCCATGGTAGATACCACATATTCATATCCGTATCCAACAGCAGCAGTACCAACATCCATCACAATCTTATCTGCTTTTACTCCCAGCTGTGTGCTGATAACATTCAACTGTTTTGCCAAGTTGATGTCTACGGCTGACTCAGCACCCATGTTCAGGTCATAAGCTAAACCTACAGACGCACCAATAGTCTTGTAGTTTTCTTCTTTTGCAGACATAATCAGAGTATTTTTGCCCTGGCATGCTTCTGCTACTTTCGGAAGCAGAGCAGCATCTTTTTCTACATTTGCACATCCCTTTACTACCAGCGGGCAGTCAACTGCTGCAACAACTTCTTTTACAACAGCAACCAGATCATCTACTGATTTGTCATCACCGTTGGGGTCTCCACCAACCAATGACAATACTACGAAATCTGCACCTTCCATTTCGGATGCTTTTTTAGCCATGTCAGCTACGCTTGCGCATCCTTCATAGAAAGCTTTAATTCCCGGTACAGAATCATCAATACCTTTATCAGTAATTTCTACACCAACCTTGGGTGCATTCTCAATGGGACCGTCAAAAGTATAGAAAGGAAGTACGCTTTCTCCACCCAGTGCGATAGCTTTGTCACCTGTGCCGATTGTGACTGTGTTGATCTTTGCATTGAATTTTTGTGGTTTTTGATTAAACGGCATTTTTTGTTTAGCCTCCTTTTAAAATATTCTATCAATCAGTCTGCCTGCCAAAGGCAGGCAGAACAAGATTACTTACATCAGTGGATCCATACCAAGTGCCGGATGGTTCTTCTCCTGCAGGAAAGCGAACAATGTTTCCGGATCTTCAGCAATTGTCTCATCACCAATCATATCAGTAAAGTTATCAATTCCATACATTTCTTTTGCTGTAGCATTCAAACGCTCGGCAACTGTTTCTTTCAGCTCCTTGGGCATCCATACGATACGTTCCAGACCACCCTCAGCAGCCATGAACTTCTTGGAAGAAATGAAATGTTTTCCATGTCCCATGAATCCAGGTGTCTGAACACCACCACCAGTCATAGAAGCCATTTCCGGGAATGTCATACCCAGAGGTGTTACACCGGCATACTCACGGTTAGCGATAGCCACACCATTGGAAAGGGGCTCAATACCGCAGATACACTCGAAACATCCACAGGATGTCATGGGGTCTTCCATGATAGAGTACAGAGTAACTCTTTCCAGTGCGCCCATGGAGTATTTCTTAACAGCATCATTTACAGATTCGTAAGCGCCCAGTTTCTCATCAAGCACACCTTCTTTTGTGATGATCTGGCATGCGCCTTCCGGCTCCAGCTCGTTGGTAGCCTTGGCATCCAGCCATGAAACGGCACCACACAGACCAAGTCTTTCCGGTGTAACCACACATACGTGTGATGGGGAGAATGCCTGGCACAGAATACAGCTGTAGTAAACGTCTACAGACTCATCTGTAAGGCTTAACAGTCTCTCGTCACGTTTGTCAAACATTTCTGTTACCAGTCCGTGGCGGAGATTTGTACAATCTTCTGCTTTTGTATAGATCTTAACCTGGCATCTGTCTACAACTGCTTCGTAGTCATTCTTTACTTTTGCATAAAGAATTTCACCCAGATGTTTTGCACGGAATCCAGCGTCAAAAGCTTCTTTGCTCACACGGATACGGATCATATCCCTCTGACCTGTATGCATAATACCTTCTGCACAGTTGATGTAGCTGTGGAATTTACGCTCGATAACAGGCTCGAAGTCTGTCTGCATCTTCTTTCCTGCCACTTCCACTACAAAACCAATGCTCTGTTTGCTTCCTACTTCAAATTCGTCAATGTCTGGTCCGATCAGCTCGATCTTATGGTCTTCCACTTCTGTCAGCTCTTTCGTCTGTACCAGCTCGAAGCAGTCTACACGAGAGCCGTCGAATTCTACCTGCATATCGCCGCGGCGGATAATCTCACCTTCAAATGCAGATGCGAAGGAAACAGGAATGTCGATATGTGTGATCTTGATCTTGATGTCACGAGCTTCCAGAGAAGCTGCGTTGAACTTGGAAACGTCATCCAGTTTGATCAAGCTCTTCGGTACGGAAGGTGTAAATTCCATATCGTTTGTGATAACCGGGAAGCCCAGTGCGATTGCGCCTGCACCACAAGCTACGATTACGTCATCCAATGGCTTGAATGCGTTTACGAATGCCGGTACACGTTCGAATGTATATTTCATCAGGTTGGCAGCATCACCTGGTTTGATGTTACCAAAGATCAGAGCAGCACGCAGAGCTACGGATACTACATGGATTACGGAAGTTACATCTTTTCCAAGGGGAACTACACGTACATTTGCGCCTGTCTTCATGCCTTTTTCTACTACCTGGTCGATGATTCCGCCAACCAGAGTAACCAGCATACCTTGTTCCTGATAGCTCTTAACCAGAGCCACACCTTCATCAGCAGAAGGAGCAGAACCTAAGATAACAGCCACACCCGGGATATCTCCTGTTACAAGGGGCACACCCAGCTCACGGATGATAGCATCCGGCAGATGTCCTGCGCAGGGAGCTTCATAAGGTGTTGCGCCGTCGATATATTTCAGTGCTTCTACAAACTCAGCACACAGAGCAGTAGCCACACCTGACATGAAAGCATCGTTCAGTCTTCTCTCTCTTGTCATAAGGCTCTTAATAACGCCCAGAGCCTCTTTCATCTCTTTCAGAGTTGTAATCTTTGTTCCTGTTACAGAATAGTAACAGGGAAGCACATAAGCTGTGTCCGGGAAGCTTACAGCTTTATCTTCGCCATGTTGCGCGATTGCTGCATTTACAGCTTCTTCTGTAATTGCGTATACTTTATCATTTCCGTTAAAGACGGTATCAAATAACAGCACTTTGTATTACCTCCTATTTTGATCACTGATGATCGATTTTTTCTTTTATTATCTGGATTTCATTCACTACAGTCTGACTAAAATCGAAAGGGGACTTTCCCTGACGGTCGGCATCCATCACTTCTGTGTTGTAATGAATCATGCCCAACAAATCTTCTGGAGGAATCTTTGCCTGGATAAAAGCTTCGTCTTCCGGCCCGCGCACTTTATTGGCAACTACCCGCACCTGTTTCACTCCCAGATCTTCAGCCAGACGTTTCACATTTTTATATGTCTGCACACTTCTGGCTCCAGGTTCAATGACTACAATAAACTGGTCCATTCCTTCCGTGGTTCCCCTGCCCAGATGTTCCAGACCGGCTTCCATATCCAGAATCACCACATCATCCCGGCGCAGTACCATATTGTTGATAATACGTTTCAGCATTACATGCTCTGGACAGACACATCCGCCGCCCCCGGTTTCCACCGTACCCATTACCAGCAATTTCACGCCGTTGCACATTTTCCCGTAAGTATCTGGTATATCGTCCACTTTAGGATTCACCCGGTAAAACTGATTATCCGGGGTAGCTCCTGTGCGTTCTTCCACCAATTTGCGCATTCTTGAGATGGGGACGATGGAATCCAGCGTATCCTCATCAAACCCCAGCGCCAGCCCAAGATTCGCATCCGGATCCACATCTGCGGCCAGCACTTTTCTGCCCTCCTGGGCATAAAGCCGGGCTAATGTAGCCGCAAAAGTTGTCTTTCCCACTCCGCCTTTTCCGGTAATCGCAATCTTCATACATTCCTCCATTTATACGCATCTGAAATATTAGATGCCTATAGCAGTCCTCTTCTCTTCAATCTTCTCAATCATCAAGTCACCTAATTTTTCAATGTCTGTCTCAACTGTATAGCAAGCCTCTACCCAGTCTTTAATGCCGCCCTTGAGCAGTCCGTCAACTTCTGCAGAACCAGTAGCGTACGGTTCAACACCAAGGTATGTATCAATACCAGTAGATACTACATAGTTACCAATAGATACGGCTTTTTCAGACATCCATTCAGGTGCACATCCTACCAGCGGAAGCTGTGAAATTTTCAGTCCAGAATCTTTGGCAAGTTCAGATGCCAGAATCATCATACGGCTGATATCCACGCAGGATCCCATGTGAAGTACCGGAGGAATATCTGCCAATTCACAGACTCTCTTCAGACCAGCGCCGCAGAGATCTTTTGCTCTCTTATCCATAAGACCTGCTTTTGCTGCTGCCTGTGCAGAACATCCGGATACAACCAAAATGATATCGTTTGCAATCAATTTTTTCATCAGCCCGATGTGAGCAGCATCTGGACGGATCTTAGGATTATTACATCCAACCATAGCAACCGCACCACGGAGAACACCAGATACGATACAGTCAATCAACGGAAGAGTTGTGCCTGTCTTGTCTACCTGAGAATTGGTTACGCCGTCCAGCTTCTTAACGATCTGCTCTACGGAATATCCAACAGTAGCTTTTTGCTTCAGGTCAGGAATATGTACCAGTTCTGGATCCCTGTTCTGGAAGTTGTCGATAGCTGCCTTCACAATTGCCTTCGCATTCTCGCCTGCTGTATGTGCATTAAATCTGATAAATTCAGATTCAGGCATCTGAGCAATGGGAGATGTTGTGATGAATTTTGTATGGAAACATTTGCTAAGCGGTCCAAGAGCCGGGAAGATACACTGAACGTCAACAACGATCGCTTCACAGGCACCTGTCAGAACCACGTTTTCCTGCTGCAGGAAGTTACCAGCCATAGGAATTCCACGACGCATAGCCACTTCATTAGAAGTACAGCAGACACCAGAAACAGTAATTCCCTGTGCGCCTTTTTCCTTTGCGTAAGCAATCATTTCCGGATCGTCTGCATATTCACAGATCATCTCAGAAAGTGATGGATCATGGCCGTGAACAACGATGTTTACGTTTTCCTTTACCATAACGCCAAGGTTGGCTTCTGTTTCCATTTCCATAGGTGTTCCGAAGAGGATGTCAGAGAATTCTGTACCCATCATGGAACCGCCCCATCCATCACAAAGACCTGCACGCAGAGACTGACGAATTAAAGCTTCCGGTTTGGAGGAACATCCCATATGTGTCATATGCAAAGCACAGGAAACTTCTCTGTCGATAGCTCTCGGAGCAATTTCTTCTCTCTCCCAGATCTCCTGAGTATGTTTCGGAGCTCTCTGCATAAATCTCTGTTTGCCAAACGGTTTACCATATTCTAACAAACCTGTTTCAGCAACTTCATGAGCCAGATCATAAATATCTTTTCCTTCTGTCTCAATATCCCATTCTTTTGCGATTCTGATCAATTTCTCAGGATCTTTTACTTTATAGTTGCCATCTGCTGATGTCTCATAAAGTGTATGACAGATCTCACGTCCATGGTCAGAGTGGGTAGCAGCACCGCCCGCTGTAAATCTCAGATAGTTTCTTCCTACGATACCGTGAACATCGCATCCGCAGATGCCTCTCGGAGCCTTTGCTGTAATACGGCAGGGACCCATAGAACAAATACGGCAGCATGTACCGCTTTCACCAAATTTACAATGCGGAGTCTGGTTTTTTACACGGATCTGCCATGAATCAGCTCCAACCTTTGCCCCAGTTTCTAAAAGCCGCTCGGTAGCCGCTTCAAATTCCTCCACTGTGGTTAATTTGAATTCACTCACTTCATAAACCTCCTTAAAATGATTGTAGCCTTCTTGACCTGAAAATGCAGTTCAGCCAAAGGAAAGGTATACATTTTCAAATCTCCCTTTCAAACTCAAAAGGAACGAACGCTGTTTTTGCTTTACAAGTGCAGACGCTGTACAATATCCCGGACAGCCTGTTTCACAGGCGAATCATCTGGAAGCTGTACAGTAGGCTTTCCTTCACAGTCAAATTCAAAAACTGTATCATCCTGGGGAACAACCCCCAGCAGGTCCAGCCCCTGTTTTTCGATTTCTTCGCGGGTGCCGTCATTTAATTTTCCTCCCGGCGCCCGGTTGATAATCAGTCCAACAGTTTTTGGCTTCATATCACATTCCCGAATCAACTGGGCTATGCGTCCCACAGCCTGCACACCTCTTCTGGAACAGTCACTGACAAGGATTGCCGTCTCCATGCTGGGCAGAATCCCACGGCTGATATGTTCCATACCCGCTTCGTTATCCACGATAATAAAAGGATAGTTCTTCTGCAGTCTGGTGAGCTGCGACTGAAGCAGTCCGTTGACATAACAGTAGCATCCCTTTCCCTGGGTACGCCCCATCACCAGCATATCAAAATCATCGTCTTCAATCAGAGAATTCTGGAATTGTACTTCCGCATAATCCGCTTTTGACACACCTGGCGGAATGGGACTTTCCTTCGCCATCTCCGCGCGGGCGATCTCCTCTCTCACGTCGCCGAGAGTCTTTTCAACTTCCACTCCCAGAACTTCGTTCAGATTCGAATTCGCATCCGCATCCACTGCCAAAATAGGTCCTTTTCCCTGCTCGCCGAGATATTGAATGATCAGCCCGCACAAGGTTGTCTTTCCTACGCCGCCTTTTCCTGCGACAGCAATCACATGAGCCATCAGTATACCTCCAAAACACTTAAAAATTTTGTAAAACGCTGCAGAATATATCATTCTGCATTAACTATTCAGAAAATATTCCTTCACAGTCACAGGCAATGCATTCTGACGCACTCCTGGACTCTTACTCTTATTCCACGCAATCTACTTCCACGATGCTGTTCGCAAGGTCAACCATGCGGATCGCACCTTTCACTTCTTTCTCATCACCCATAATATCCCGGATCAATAGAACACCATCCTGTACATCAATACGGCTGACATTCTTAAAAATTGCACTTCCGTCTTTTTTCTTGATCACTGTTGCCAAGCACATAATAAATTATGCCTCCTTTATCTGCTCTTTTACCTGGGTCAGGGCAAGGCTGAACCGCATATTTGCCTTTTGGAAATCAGCCACTCCATCCCGGATCGTTCTGGCCGCGTCGAAAATATCCATTTTTTCCAAATTATCAGCCAATTGATCCAATTCTGCCGCATGCTGTTCATTGTGCTGAACCATATATGCCAGCAGAGCTACTGTCTCCTGTCTGCAGTCCCCCTGATGATCACAGTTCTCACCGTGATGTCCACAATGTTCATGGCCATGGCTGTGAGGGCAGCTTTGTTGTTCACCATGGCCATGTGAAACCACATTGCCGTTCTCATCTTTAATTAAATGCATGTTCCCCTCCTTTCTGATTCTTCTCAACCTGCCTTCAGCAGAAAATTCTGCCAAAAGCATTGTCTCTGACAAGAATCTATCAATTGACTGTAATTATACAACCATATCAATTTTTTTTCAAGGAAATCTTATTAATTTTTTATAAAAAACCAGATTTTATTTCTGGAATTCTCCGCCAATTTGTGCAAAAACCTTGATTTAATAAGGAAGGATATTTGAAATGTATGGATTTATTATTTTTGTAATACTTTTCTTGCATTAACTTCACATTTATATGATATACTCCAGCAGAAATTGCAGTGCGCTGTTTAAGGAGGTTTACATGACAACAACGGCTTCATCTTATACAAAGAAGTTAAATTCAGGAAATGAAATGCCCGTCTTAGGACTTGGCATGTATAAAATAACCGATGAACGTGAAGCAGAAAAAACGATCCGATGTGCAGTGAATGCAGGATACCGCCTGATCGACACAGCTTCTGCTTATATGAACGAGGACGGAGTGGGAAAAGGCATCCGGGAATGCGGCATTCCCCGCAGAGAACTGTTCCTCACAACGAAAATCTGGAACAATGCCCAGAGACTGGGCGATGTAGAAGGTTCTTTTTCCAGAAGCCTGGAACGGCTTATGACCGATTACGTAGATTTATACCTGGTCCACTGGCCGGTCCCCGGCTGTTACCTGGGCACCTGGAAAGAGCTGGAAGCCCTTTATAAAAAAGGCGCTGCCCGTTCTATCGGAGTCAGCAATTTTGAAATCCGCCATCTGGAAGAACTGGCCAGTGTCTCCGAGATCACACCCGCAGTAAACCAGATTGAATTCCACCCTTACTGGTATCAGAAAAATCTGGTGGAATACTGCCATGCCAAAGGCATCGCCGTCCAAGCCTATGCGCCTCTGGCCAGAGGCGCTTACCTGGACGACGATGTAATCTGCATTCTGGCGGTAAAATACGGAAAAACGCCGGCACAAATCGGTCTGCGCTGGATTATACAAAAGGGCGTGGCTGTCATCCCCAAATCTGCCCGGGAGGAACGCATTGTCAGCAATGGAGAGATTTTTGATTTTGTCTTGGAAGATGAGGACATGGATGCCATCGACCAGCTGAACAAGAATTACCGCAGTGCCAGTCTTCCGGAAGACCTGCGCGACGTGGCCTTTTGACCTGGAATCTGTTACTGTTCACTGAGTGGACAGTAACCTGTCTGCTGCCAGGGCAGATCAGGGGACTCCACCTTTTTATCCCTCAGCATCAGGTCATTGACCGCACAGGATGCAGGCTTGTCTTCGAATAATACCCTGCAGATTTCTGTCACAATGGGCATTTCGATCTGATATTTTTCTGCCAGTCCTTTGGCCGCTTTCGCAGAATATACCCCTTCTACCACCATTTTAACTTCATCCATGGCTTCTGTCATGGTTTTTCCCTGTCCGATTAAATATCCTGCCTTCCGGTTCCGGCTGTGGGTGCTGGCACAGGTTACGATCAAGTCCCCCATACCGGAAAGACCATAGAAGGTTTCCATCCTGGCCCCCATACTCACGCCCAGTCTGCATATTTCCGCCACTCCTCTTGTAATCAGGGCCGCCTTTGTATTGTCGCCGTATCCCAGCCCATCAGCCGTCCCTGCCGCCAGAGCAATTACATTTTTCAGCGCTGCCCCAAGCTCCACTCCCAGAATATCCGGTGTGGTATAGACTCGAAATACAGGGCTCATGAAGACAGACTGAAGATACTCTGCCGTCTTCTGTGTCTTTGCACTGACCACGCAGGTTGTTGGAAGCCTTCTGCCCACTTCTTCTGCATGACTGGGGCCAGACAGCACAGCCACATCCCCTTGCGGAATTTCCTCTTCTATTATCTCACTCAAAGTCATCAGCGTAGTTTCTTCAATTCCCTTGGCCACATTGACAATTTTCTGTCCTTCATTTACAAAAGATTTGATTTTCTGCGCCGTGTTTCTGGTAAAAGGAGAGGGAACCGCCAGCACCACAATATCCTGGTCCCGGACACACATCTCCAGGTCTGTTGTAAAATGAACTGTCTCGGGAATTTTTACCCCCGGCAGTTTCGCCTGATGCTCATGTTTTTGATCCAGCATATGCACTTCCTCTTCAAATGCAGACCAGACCTGCACCTGATGCCCGTTATCATCCAGCAGAAGTGACAACGCGGTTCCCCAGCTGCCTGCTCCCAGTATCCCAATTTTTGCCATAATCAGCCCTCCTTTTTGGAAAAAGTAATTTTGCTCTCCGTCCCCTGAAGCAGCCGCCGGATATTTGCCCGATGGCGCCAGAAAGCCAGTAATGTAAGGATGCCCATGATAATATATAATTCCATCCGTTCTCTGAATTCCAGATTATAGTATCCCATCCTTCCAAAAATAATCGTCAGAAAAAATGTAGTTAAATAAGCTGCAATCGAACAAAGCGAAACATAATGGAACAAGAAGAACAAAGCAAAGAATACCACTGAAGCAGCCAGGAAAAGCCTCCAGTCGAAAGCCAGAAGCATTCCCACAGACGCAGCAATCCCTTTCCCGCCTTTGAATCCCATGGTAACCGGAAAGTTATGGCCCAAAATGCATCCCGCCGCTCCATATAATACCAGCACCGGCATAATATCTGCACAGCTTTCTCTAAACAACAGCCGGATCACCCATACAGCCAGCACACATTTCAGACAGTCGCAAATCAGTGTAACGGCCCCTGCTTTTTTCCCCATGGTGCGCAGGGCATTGGTAGTTCCGGCATTTCCGCTTCCATATTCTCTTATATCAATATGATGAGCTTTTCCCAGAAAATAGGAAGTCTGAAACAATCCAAATACATATCCGATCAACAAGCATACTGCCCGGGTCATCGGCCTCCCTCCTTACGTTCCCTGATAATAAATCTAAGCGAAGTTCCTTCAAAACCAAATGCGTCCCGAATTCTGTTTTCCAGATAGCGGGTATAAGAAAAATGCATCAGCTTCTTACTGTTTACAAAAATCACAAAAGCAGGCGGCTTTACTGACACCTGGGTGATATAATAGATTTTCAGACGTTTTCCCTTGTCCGAAGGCGGCTGCTGCAAAGCCACTGCCTCTGTGAGAATCTCGTTGAGAACCCCTGTCTGTATCCGCAGGGCACGGTTTTCGATCACAGCCTCAATCATCTCAAACATACGCGGAAATCTCTGTCCGGTTTTCGCTGACACAAAAATAAGTTTTGCATATGACATGAATGACAGCACATTTCGTATCTGCTCTGTATAGCGGTATATGGTTTTATCATTTTTTTCTACCAGATCCCATTTGTTCACCACAACAATGATACCCTTGCCCTTTTCATGGGCAATTCCTGCAATCTTAGCATCCTGCTCTGTTACGCCTTCTTCTGCGTCGATGACCATCAGCACCACATCTGAACGCTGGATGGCCGCCACAGCCCTGATCACGCTGTACCGTTCCAGATCTTCTTTTACTTTGCTTTTTCTGCGCAGACCAGCCGTATCGATAAAAATATATTCCTGGCCTTCCCAGTTCACTGCAGTATCTACGGCATCCCGGGTGGTTCCAGCTATATCTGATACTATGACCCGGTCCTGGCCCAGAATCTTATTTACAATAGAGGATTTCCCCACATTGGGCTTTCCCACAATGGCCACCCGGGGGATATCGTCTTCCTCTTCCTCCGGAAAATCTTCCGGAAAGTCTTCAATAATCCGGTCCAGCAGTTCCCCGATTCCCAGTTTTCCGGAAGCCGAAATGGCAATGGGCTCTCCCATACCCAGGTTATAAAACTCATAGGTGTCCATCTCATATTTCTGGCTGTCCACTTTATTGACTGCCAGAATCACCGGCTTCTGGCTCCTTCGCAGCATGTCCGCCACTTTGCTGTCTGCATCCACCAGGCCCTGGCGCACATCCGTCATAAATACAATCACGTCCGCCGTCTCAATGGCAATCTGTGCCTGCTCCCGCATCTGCCTCAGGATAATATCGCTGCTCTCCGGCTCAATTCCTCCTGTATCAATCATGGTGAAACGTTTTCCCCGCCACTCCACATCTGCATAGATCCGGTCCCTGGTCACGCCGGGAGTCTCTTTTACGATGGAAATCTTCTCTCCTGCTATTGCGTTAAACAGGGTAGATTTCCCCACATTGGGCCTTCCCACTATGGCTGCTATCTGTCTGCTCATATATCTGTCTCCTTTTATGCTTTCCTTTTATGGGCGGCTGGATCACCGCCTGCAGCAAATCTTCGCCGGAAGAATCCACTGCAATCACCGGAACACCCAGACGCCGTTCCAGTTCCCCCACTGTCCAGTCATCCAGAAATACTTCCTCTCCGCTTTTCAACATACTGCAGGGAATCAACAATTTTTCCCCCAGTTCCTGTCCCTGCAGCTGCTCATACAAATCCTGTCCGGTCAACAGCCCGGAGACCGTAATCTGTTCCCCGAAAAAACGGTTCTCAATGGAAAATACCTTCATATAAATTTCAGGGAACTTTCTTCTGATCCATCCCATATAAGTTTCCAGAAAAGGAGCGGCCAGACTGCCGGTGGCCAGACTGCCTTTAACCGTCCTGCCGTCCCCTTCCTGACTCTGAAGTTCTTCTCTGACCTCTTCTTCTAAAAGCCGCAGCATCCCCACTCCATTTTCCAGCTGGGGATATTCTTCATATTCCGCCTGTTTTGGCAGGGGTTTTCCCGCCAGCAGATACCATTCGTCGCTGGCAAATACAAACCTGCTTCCCTTTTGCTGTTTCAGCTGTTCCTGCTGTTTTTCTATGACCGCCAGCACGTCCCTGGCTTCTTTCTTCCCGAAAGGCTGCAGCGGCTCCAAATGTTCCCGGAAGCGGGTCAGTCCCACAGGAACCACTGAAAGACTTTTCATATGAGGGTAAAAACCCGCCAATTTTTCTATGGTTTCCTCCAGTACCGTGCCGTCGTTCCACCCCCTGCAGAGTACAATCTGCCCATTCATCTGGATGCCTGCCCCGGCCAGAAACCCGATCTTTTCCAACACATCTCCGGCAAAACGGTTATGCAGCATCCTGCACCGAAGCTCTGGGTCCACTGTGTGAACAGAAATGTTAATGGGCGAAAAATGATACTGGACGATACGTTCCAGTTCCTGCCTGTCCATATTGGTCAGTGTAATATAATTCCCCTGCAGAAACGAGAGCCTGGAATCATCATCTTTAAAATACAGGGTATCCCGCATACCCGGAGGCATCTGGTCAATAAAGCAGAAAATACACTGGTTGGAACAGGAATGATAATCATCCATCAAAGCATTGGCAAACTGGACACCCAGTTCTTCCTCATAGTCTTTTTCCACTTCCAAAAGCCACTGCTCCCCGTCTGCTTTCTCGATTAGAAGCTCCACATACTCTTCCTGCATCTCATATTGATAGTCAAAAATATCCCGGATTCTGCGGCCATTGATTTCCCACAGACGGTCCCCCGCCTCCAGTTCCATCTCCTCGGCAATGCTGCCTGGCTCCACCGCTTTTATTTCATGTCCTTCACATTCCTGCTTCTTCATCATGCCTCCCTCAATTGTATCTGAGTGCTCTCCCTATCATACCAATTTACGGATGAAAAAGCAATAAATTTCCTTGACTGGCCCCACTGCAAAATGATATAACAGATATAGAAGGGAATCAACGTGACACAATGGATACAACATGGAGGTTTTTATGTCCAACACTGAATTACTCGAGAAGTCCATGGCTGTGGCTCCCATCAAGATTGCAGCCCTTGGATGTGAAACACTGGCAAGAGAAGTAGACGCCAAACTTGTCCGTTTCCGCAAAACCTTAAGCGGCCACAACAAATCCGGGATCAATCTTCAGGGATACAGCGAAGACACATTTTTGATTGACTGTGAATGTCCCCGCTTCGGCACTGGGGAAGGGAAAGCCAACATCAAAGAATCTGTGCGGGGTGTGGATTTATTTATTATGGTGGATGTGACCAACTACAGCATGACCTATACTGTCTGCGGCCACGAAAACCATATGTCCCCGGACAATCATTATCAGGATCTGAAACGGATTATTTCCGCAGCCAATGGCAAAACCCACCGGATTAATGTGATTATGCCGTTTCTCTACGAAAGCCGGCAGCACAAACGCTCCAAACGGGAATCCCTGGACTGCGCACTGGCTCTCCAGGAACTGTCCGACATGGGGGTCAGCAACATTATTACCTTTGACGCCCACGACCCCAGAGTACAGAACGCCATTCCGCTGAAAGGATTCGACAGTTTCTTCCCCACTTATCAGTTCCTGAAAGCACTGATTAAAAACGTGCCGGATTTCAGGACAGACAATGACCATTTGATGGTGATCAGCCCGGACGAAGGCGCCATGTCCAGAGCCGTGTATTTTTCCAATATTTTGGGTGTGGATATGGGCATGTTCTACAAGCGCAGGGACTATTCTACCATTATTGACGGCAAAAACCCCATTGTTGCCCACGAATTTCTGGGTGATTCCGTGGAAGGAAAAGATGTGGTGATCATTGACGATATGATTTCTTCCGGAGAAAGTATGCTGGACGTGGCCATCCAGCTGAAGGAGCGGAAAGCCAACCGGGTCTTCGTATGCACCACATTCGGCCTGTTCACCAACGGGCTGGACAAATTCGACGAATATTATGAAAAAGGATACTTATACCGGCTGATCACCACTAATTTGAACTACCGGACCCCCGGGCTGCTGGAGCGCCCCTATTACATCGAAGCCAATATGAGCAAATACCTGGCCAGCATCATTGATATCATAAACCACGACGTCTCTGTGGAAAAAGTCCGCTCCCACAACGATAAAATCATTAAATTGCTGGAGAAAACGAAAAACCGCTGAAATCAACAGCGGTTTTTTCTGCATTTTATTCTTTCAAAGCCAGAAATGCAGCCAGATTCCCCCGCCTGCCCTTTGACGCCCTGTGGGAAAACAAGAGCCGGGGATTACAGCAGGTACACAGTCCGGGAAGCGCGATTTTCTCCGGCCCCAGCCCCGCCTCCAAAAAAATCAGCCGGTTAGCCTCCCATAGATTCAGCTGATACTTTCCGTCTGGTTTCCGGTAAAACAGGTTTTCCCACTGTTCTTCTGGGAAGGCTTCCTGAAATTCTTCTATCACATCTTCACTGACCTCATAGCAGTCCTGGCAGATGGACGGGCCGATGGCTGCCGTGAGATTTTTCGGGTCTGTGCCATACTCCCGCTCCATCACCCGCACCGCTTCCAGGCCAATTTTCCCCACCGTTCCTTTCCACCCTGAATGCACCAGACCGATGGCTCTTTGCACCGGGTCCACCAGATACAGGGGTACACAATCCGCATAAAACGTTACTAGGGTAATCCCCGGCACATTGGTGACCATACCGTCCACATCCTGATACTCTCTGGGCCTTATAAGCCCCCTGCCCTTGTCTTCCTCAGTGACTACCCGCACATTGGCTGTATGTGTCTGGTCAGAAGTGACCACGCTTTCCAGGTCAAACCCCACAGCGCCGGCAATCCTTCTGTAATTTTCCCACACGGCTTCTTCCCTGTCACCACGGGAAAAGCTCAGATTCATGGACTCATAGATCCCTTCACTCACGCCGCCCAGCCGGGTACTGAACCCGTGGTGCACTATGCCGGTTTCCTCCAGACTGGGGTACGACAGATAGACCACACGGCCTTTTTGACGCACCTGTGGAATGGGATTGCGGGAATCCTTCCAATTTATATTTATCTGCATGCCTGCGATTCCTTTCTGAAAATCCCTTTCTCAATAGTTACAAACACTCTACCAACAAAAACCCCCTCCTAAAAAATCAAAAGCATTTTTCACCAATGTAACCTTCTCCCCATCAATCCCCACCACGTCAAACCTGCATGGTGTCTTTTCTGGTATTTTCTTCTGCATCCGGTAACATAGAGCCGCCCTGGAAATCCTCTGCTGTTTCCGGGCATCCACAGCCTCCAGCGCTCCCCCTGACCCTGGATTTCGCCGGTACTTTACTTCTATAAACACCAGATATCCCCCTTCCCATCCTATCAGATCAACCTCACCTCTGGAACTGCGGTAATTCAGCTCCACAATCCGATACCCCCGGACTGTCAAAAATTCTGCCGCCCGGCGTTCATATTCTCCGCCGACCTTTCGTCTGTTCATACATTTCTCACCTGCATGTCCTGAAATTTCCTCAAAAAACTTTTCCGGTGGATAGGACTTGGCCCATATTTCCGAAGAGCCTCATAGTGGGAGGCACTCCCATATCCTTTGTGGGAGGCGAAGCCGTATTGGGGCATCTCCTTATCATATTCCAGCATCAGCCGGTCTCTGGACACCTTTGCCACCACGCTGGCTGCGGCAATGGACAGACTTCGGGCGTCGCCGTGAACGATGGGAACCTGTTCAATCTCTATGCGGGGAATGGTTACCGCATCGTTTAACAAAATCTGAGGTTTTACCTGAAGATTCTCCACAGCCTGGCGCATGGCTTCATAGGATGCCTGCAGAATATTGATCTCATCAATCCGCTCAGGGCTTGCCCAGCCGATGCCCACGGCCACTGCTTTTTCCATAATTACTGAATATAATTCCTCTCTTTTCTGCGGGGACAGCTTTTTCGAATCATTCAGATAGAGAATCTGGCAGTCCGGCGGCAGGATTACTGCCCCCGCCGCTACCGGGCCTGCCAGCGGGCCTCTCCCCGCTTCATCTACACCGCACAACAAGCCCCTATGGCTGTATTTCCGCTCAAATTCCTGCATACGGTAAATTCTTTTCTTCTCCTGCGCCAGCTTTTCTTCTATTTTTCGGTGTTTTGCTATAAGCTGCACAACGCCTTTTCGTTCGTCGCCCTGATACCTTGCATAGAGTTCTCCATAGTCTTCCACAGACGCTTTTTCAAATTCTTCTCTTATTTCCCGTATCGTTTTCATTTTCACTCTTAGGTTCCTTTTTCATTTTTATCCTTTTCCATTCCAAAAATTATCTTCCAGTGAAAGCCAGTTAGCCCGCCACCAGCGCATAATCTGCCAGTATCCCATCCCCTGCAGTCCATAATTCTTTACTAACTGGAATTTTGCCTGGAGGCTGCGCACATCTTCAAACCACACTTCATGCTCCACATCATCCTGCCAGTAGCGGAAATACGGAGATTGAGCTGTTTCGTCATAAAGAATCCGGGCAGAATGGGCAATGGCAATTTGTACAGCCTCCACATTTCCGATGGTGTTGGCTGTGGTGGCATTGGATACAAAGGGAAGAGGCCAGTCATATCCGTAATTCGGTATACCCAGCCGAAGCTTGCTGGAAGGTATCTCCGTCAGCGCATACTGCACCACCTGTTCCACTTTATTGATGGGGGCAACCGCCATATTGGGGCCATATTTATATCCCCATTCATAAGTCATCAGCAGAGCGCTGTCCGTTACCGCTCCCAACGCCGCAAAATCTTTCCCTTCATAGAGCAGCCCTTTCTGGTCTGCAGAAATCTTCGGTGCCAGAGCAATACTGACTTTGTATCCGAAACCGTGCATGACAGCTGACGCCCGCCTTACAAATTCTGTAAACGCATCCCTGTCTTCTCTTCGTATATACTCAAAATCAATATCCAGACCGCCATAGCCTTTCCTCTGCATAACCCCCGCCACTTCCAGAATCAGACGGTCACCTGCAGAAACATCCCATACAACGGAAGTAATCAGCTCATTATTAAATCTTCCGTCTGCATCCAGGGGAGTCAGCGTGAGAAAAGGAACCACCGCATTTGTGCGGCACATTTCAATCATCCAGTTTTCTTCAAGAACAGGCGGAATCAACTGGCCTTCATATGTGAATCCATAAGAAAAAATAGGAAGTTCTGTGAGATAAGGAAGAGTCTGCCCCAGCACCCAGGGGCTGATATAAGGATAAGCATAACCGGAGACCTGAACCTGGGGACGCTCCCCCACAGGTCCATATGTAGGAATATAAAGTGCCTGGCCCAGTGCCAGCTTATAGGGATAAACCAGCTGGTTATCAAAGATCAGCAATTCTGCCGGGATACCATATGCCTGGGCAATGGTATCCACGTTTTCTCCCTCTGTGACAAGATGGATCTGCATAAAACTTCTACCACCTGCAAGTTAAGATTGGAATATATTTATATGCGTGGTAAGAGGCGGTTATACCAGAGTACAGCTGAAAATTCCTTTTCCTGCCAGATGGCGGAAATGAATTTTCAGACATACTCCAAAGTAATCCGTCCCAATTTTCCGCTTCGGAATTCATCCATAAGCAGAACGGCAGCTTTACTGTAATCCAGCTCCCCGCCTTTTTGAATACATTTGCGTACCTGAGCAATTGTCTCCAACACCTGCCCAGGGGTTCCCGACTCATCTGCCTCATACCTCTCCTTCAGGACCCCCGGATATACATCCACCAGATACTTGATCAGTTCAAGGGACAGTTCATCAATATTGACCAGCTCATCTTTCACAGCTCCAATCATGGCCAGCCTGCACCCCACCTGAGGATCATCGAATTTCGGCCACAAAATGCCGGGAGTGTCCAGCAGTTCCACATTCTTATTGAGGCGGATCCACTGTTTTCCCTTGGTGACACCTGGCTGGTTCCCAGTTCTCGCACAAGCTTTTCCTGCAAAACTGTTGATGAAAGTAGACTTTCCCACATTGGGAATCCCCGCCACCATAGCACGGATGGGTCTGTTTTTAATGCCTTTTCTTTTATCCCGCTCCAGCTTCTCTTGGCAGGCTTCACGGATAATGCCATTGACCGCTTTTAGACTTCCACGGTTTCTGGAATCCACCACAGCCGTATAGAAACCTTTTTCCTGAAACCATTCACTCCACTGCCGATTCTTGCTCTCGTCAGCCAGATCTGCCTTATTGAGCAGAATCAGCCGGGATTTATTCTGGCCCATCTGGTCAATATCCGGATTACGGCTGCTCAGAGGCACCCGGGCGTCCACCAGCTCAATGATTACATCAATCAGCTTTATATTTTCCTGCATCATCCTTCTGGCCTTTGTCATGTGCCCCGGATACCATTGTATGTTCATAATCGTTTTCCTCATTCATCCTTTACCAGCCCGATTTTTTTCAACGGCCCGGCTGTAAACCAGATTTTTCCCTCAATATATTTCTTCTGAACATTCCCCACATCACCATACCGGCTGTCATCGCTGTTATTCCGGTTATCTCCCAGTACAAAATATTCCCCATTCTGGAGAGATATCTCTTCTTCTGCCAGCCCCGGACTGCTGATACTGGGAAAATCTCTGCCTTCTTTGTAAGTCTCACCGTTAATCAGAATCTGTCCGTCTTTAATCTGTATGGTCTCACCGGGAAGACCGATCACCCGCTTGATATGAAGGCTGGCATCTTCCTTAGGACTCGTCTTAAACACTATCAGATCCCCCCGTTCAGGGGTTCCCAGCTTGTAGGCCATCCTGTTAATGAAAAAACGGTCTCCAGACGCCAGAGTGGGCTCCATAGACCCCTCCTGCATAGTCACAGTCTGGAAAAAAAAGATAGCTGCCACCACCGCACAGGCCAGCACCACCGCAATCTGGAATATCCACACCAGAACTTCCTTTACTGCATCTCTCTCGAAAAAAGACTTCGCACCTGACACTTTCCCGCTCATTGCATACCTTTCCTGAAACAACAAGGGGCTGTTCCCACAGCCCCTCAAATTCCACTACTACAGCGTTTTCGTAAATAACCTTATCGCAAAGTGCCTGATTTATGAATTGCTGTACTACCTTACGATCCGTTCTTTTACTTTTGCACGCTTACCTACCCGGTCTCTCAGATAATTCAGTTTTGCTCTTCTTACTTTACCATATCTGACTACTTCCACTTTTTCCACATTGGGGGAGTGAAGCGGCCATGTCTTTTCCACACCGATTCCGTTAGAAGTCTTCCTCACTGTGAAAGTCGCCCGGTTGCTGCCGTTCTGCTTCTTCAGCACAGTACCTTCAAATACCTGAATTCTCTCTCTGTTTCCTTCTTTGATCTTAGCATGCACCCTTACAGTATCCCCTACGCGAAACTGGGGGGGTTCTGCCTTTAACTGAGTTTCCTCAATCTTCTTGATAATTTCGTTCATCAGTTTGTCTCCTTAGCTTTCTATTTGGATGTTCTTAATACAGAAAGACTGTAACAGAGGACCATCTCTTTTATCATAACAAGGGTGATTATACAATAAATCCGGCAGGTTGGCAAGTCTAAATTTTTCTAACTTGTTCAGGTCCTATGGTTTCTTAAACAAAATGAACGATATAGGAAATATATAATATGATTTCATTAAATTCAAATAAACTTATTTACATTTGCCAAAAATCTGCGTATAATGCTAAACAAAACATAAGACACTACGACGAACCTTTAAGATTTTTAATGAGACACAGCAGATTTTTTGATATAATGAATAAAATGAGCGATATCTGCTTTTATTATTTATAGTAAAATTCGATTATTTTTCAAAGAAAATTGATGTAAAGACGGCTTGTTCAAAGCATAATACAATATGTTTGCTGTAGTACCAGAAAGGATGTGTTATCATGGCGCAGGCATTAACCCAGGAGAAAATTTATACCATTGATGCTATCTATGCTCTTCCGGACGACAGACGCGCAGAGCTGATAGACGGCCAAATATATGATCTGGCACCCCCAGACACAACACATCAGAGAATATTATCATTTTTACACCTGGAAATTGGAAATTATGTCCGTGCCAATGAAGGGTCATGTGAAGTTTTTCCCGCCCCTTTTGCAGTGTTTCCTTTTGCAGACCATTCAAAGTACTTAGAGCCGGATATCTCCGTAATCTGTGATGCCAGCAAATTGGATAACCGCGGGTGCAATGGAGCTCCAGACTGGATCATTGAAATTGTATCCCCAAGCAGCCGCCTTATGGACTATTACACAAAATTATATTTATACCGCTCTGCTGGTGTAAAGGAATATTGGATCGTAGATCCGATGAAACAAACCATTCTTGTTTACGATATAGAACACGCTGCTGCTCCTGCTATCTATACCTTTTCTGATAAAATTCAAACCAACATTTACGAGGATTTCTATATCAACTTCTCTGATATAGCCAATCTGTTGAATAATTAACCCGAAATACCTGCCGGTTGCGTCCGGCAGGCTTTTTACAAGTAATTGCCGAAATCTGCAATGAACATGTAAATTTTAAAACTTACCATTCTCAACACAGCCAGCAGCGTAAGTATTTTTCTTTTTTTGCTGTGAAAGCTGTTCATTGCATTTTCTTTGGCGGCCTCTACTTTAATGTTTTACTTTTATATTTAGGCTGTCATGTCATTCGAAAGAAAAATCCACACGCAAATGGATGTATGTCATGGATGATACATTCCCTAATTCGGATTGTATCTGAAAAATGCTAATTCACGTAACAGAAAGTGAATGGCTAATTTACCCAAAGCCCCTCTGCGTATGCTCTGGTCATTTCGGCTTCGCCATTAAAAACTGCCGTATGGATACCCGCTATAGCATAATAATATCCCGAAGGTACTATAACCTCTAGTACTTTCCAAAAATAACTGCCATTTCTTTTCTCAAAAGACCATTCCCGATAGTGTTCATAGTTTATCCCATCTTTACTGCGGTATAAATATAAATCTACAAACAACGAATCACAAACTTTATGGGCCGCAGTCTCACCTGAAATTCGGACTTTCATCGAATCAAGTTTGGTCAACGTTACCGCACCATAGTTTAAATAATTACCTCTGGTTAAAACAGTACTTTTATCTGAGATTTCTGTAATATCTTCATATAAAGATGTACCATTGGGCGCACCATAGATTAAAGTACCAGACGTGAAAACTGTAACTAAAGCCGTAACCAGCACTAAAAACAAAGCCAACTTCTTATAAAATTTATGCCTCATTGATTCTTCTCTTTCCATGGTACTTACGCTACACAATAAATACGTCAGAAAAATGAAATAGTAACTTCTTAATAAATAATACTTTTAAGAATTTTTATAAATTCACTTTTCTTTACTTTTCCAGTCAACTGATAGTTTCCATTTCCATATTCCCATTGTGCCGTCAAAACGTCCTCTTCATCTTTACTATCTCTTGTTTTCATAATATGTATAATAATTGTTTCTCTCTTAAGTTTTAATTCTGCTATTTCTTTTCCTCGGAAATCCAGACCAACAGTATCTGTCTCATTTCGATTAACCATTTTTAAATTTATAACATTATCACTACTATATTGGTATTCAATAGTTGCAACTGCATTTTCTGGTTCAATATTATATACATCATTTACATCCAATTGCAACCCATACTCAAAATAGGGAACCAAAACACCTAATTGGCTTTCTATTTCCTCTCCAATTTTTTCTTGTCTTTTTTTCTTTATAATATTATTACTATCCACCTTACTACCTGCATCTACCTCCGCCTCATCCCCAATCAAATACTGCACCTTATACATAAGATACGATCGATTCGCCTCACTGGTCATACTTGCGAAGAAGACACCAGTAACCGCCACACAAAAAAGAGCTGCATACTTTCCAACTCTTTGCCTGGTAATTCCCCGCCTTTTTTCCTGTACTTCACTTTTTGTTTCCTGCTCCTCCTTTTCCCTAATCCGGGATTGGATACGTTGGAAGAGTTCCTGGCTGTCTATTTTGTTGGGATCAAAAGAACCGTCATCACTAAGGCTGTCCTCTATTTCCTTCGTCTCCCGGTCATATTCCGCTCTTATCCATTCATTTAGTTTATCAAATTTAAAATTTTTCCTCATTTTCGTCCCATCTCTTTTGTATATTCTTTTAAATAAGTTCACATTATAAATATAACACAAGCAAATTATAATAGCAAAATAATTTTTGTCGGGAATATCTTAAAAAATTCAACGCTTATGATTGGCATTGAAATAGATAAGACCTGAATCTGTGAGACGGTCCGTCTCGGCACATTGACACCTGCATATTTAATCAGTATTAGAGCATGTCTTAAAAATGCTTTATGTCAGCCATATATCACAGTTTATGCCCAGAGGGTATGGGATGGGGGATTTGTTCCGAGTTAAGGCGGCGCACCAGGCTGTATCAACTCTTACATCCTATTCTGCGCCATACCTTTACTGCCAGGAAAACTGCCGTACAGATCCCCCATACGACGGCAGGTAAAGATCAATTTTCCAAACAGGTCACTGCATGGCCCGGTGAGGGATATGAAGGATACTTTCAGTACCGGGACATCATCGTCAATACAAAATAAGAAACTGCAAAAAATAACTCTTTAATAGGCAATACTTTTTAAAATTTTAAGAAATTCTTTCTTTTCAACCTTTCCACTCAGCTGATAATACCCTTCTTTATATTCCCACTGCGCCGCTAATGTCGCTTGTTTATCTTCCAGTCCTTTTATTTCTGATACTGTCATTTTAACTGTATCGTTCATCAAAGACAATTCTTTTATTGCCTTTCCTTGAAAGTCTATGCCTGAAATATCCGTTCGATTGCTGTTAAACATCCGCAAATTAACAATAGTATTATTATATTGATACTCAATAATTGCAATCGAATCACCATATTGTATATTATACGCCTCATCTGTACGCAATTCCAACATATATCGAAAATCTGGAACCAATATTCCCAATTCATCCTGGATGTCCTGCCTGATTCCCCCTCCTTTTTCCCACTCTATCATCTCTTTCCCATCTTCCTCATTACCTTCATCTACCACCACCTCATTCCCAACCAAATACTGCATCTGATACATAAAATACGATCGATTTGCCTCACTGGTCATACTTGCCAAGAAAACACCTATAACTGTCGTGCAAAAGAACGCTGCACACTTTCCAACTTTCTGCCTGGTTATTACCTTCCTTTTTCCTTGAACTCCGCTTTTTATCTCCTGCTCCTCTTTTTCTCCAGTCCGGGATTGGATACGTTGGAATAGTTCTTCACTGTCTATTTTGTCCGGATCAAAAGAACCATCATTACTAAGACTGTCCTCTATTTTCTTTGTCTCCCGGTCATATTCCGCTTTTATCCATTCGTTTAGCTTATCAAATTTAAGGTTTTTCCCCATTTTCGTTCCGTTTCTTTTATGTATTCTTCTTGGATAAGTTTACTTTACAAATATACCATAAACAAATAAGGAGCTCATCCAACACGGTTTTGAGCTCCGTTTTCTTATTTTTCCAAACTCTTGTCGTTGGCAAATAGTTTCCACTTCTCTATTCCTCTGTACTCACAGAGACTTCATTCTTCCGGCAGTTCCTTCTCGCTAAGTCAATTGATTTTCTCTTTCCGCAACGTAAAAGCCAGCCTTTAATGCGCTCTCTATTTATCCGTTCTATCTTCTCGTCCAATTCTATAAAAACTTCCTGGCAGACATACTGTGCCAGATCATAATCATGCAGTATATCGTATGCGAGATGAATAACCATATGATGGTATTCCATATAGACAATCTTAAACTCTTCCTTCTTCATCTTTTGTCCTCTTCCTGATTCACATCACTGCCCTTTACTGTAAAAGTCCTGACATCCCTATCCAACGTTTCTGCTGGTATTATATCACCTGTTGTAATGCAGGCACAACTGAAATATTATGATTTTCCACAACGCCCACAAGTCCGCTTCTGTCTCAAAATGTGTCTGGAAAATCATCTCATTACAATTTCAAGATATTTCACGACAATTGGATTGTTCTTTTTCCTCATATCTGGTATTCTGATAAGAAAACGCGGTGATAAATGTGATAAAATTTGCAATTTGCGACGACGAGCCCTTTATGACGAGAGAAATCTCTCACCATCTTTCCCAATATATGGAAGAAAAAAATATAACATCTTATTGTGTCAACAGTTTTCCCGACGGCCGTTCTCTTTTGGACAGCACTTGCGATTTTGATTTGATCTTCCTGGATATTCAGATGCGGCAGCCGGACGGAATGGAAACTGCCCGGGCTCTACGGGAGCAAAAGAATCACAGTCTGCTGGTTTTTGTGACGATTCTGAAAGAATATGTCTATGATGCCTTCGAAGTGGAAGCATTCGACTATCTTCTCAAACCCCTGGACAGCATCCATTTTAATCGGACTATGGACCGGGCAGTCCGGACTCTGGCACAGAGGACAGCAAAAAATCTCATAGTTCAGAAAGGAATTTCCTGCCAGGTAATCCCTCTCTCCCAAATCATATACTGTGAAGTACAGGGCCGGAAAATCTATATTCACCAAAATAATGGGAAAGTCGTGGATTATTATAATAAGCTGGAGGATCTGGAGCAGCACGTGGACGGGCGTTTCTTCAAATGCCACAGGAGCTATCTGGTCAATCTGGATTATGTCCGTGGATGCCATGGAGGCCAGATTGCTTTATCACAAGGGGGCGAAATTCCTGTATCCAGATTGCGGGAACGTGATTTGACACAGGCGCTTCTGCGCCACATGAAGGAAAGGGGATTCTGATATGGATTATTTTACTGTATGTGTGAACGGACTCTGCCTTGCCGTACAGAGCGCCTTGCATCTTTTCTTTGTCAGCCGCTTTACCGGAAAAAAGGAAAAATTATGGCATTTTGCCGTATACCTTTTCCTTCTTTTTACTCTTGAATGGATTGCCGGCAGGTTTTCCATCTTCTGGGTAGCCGTCATCGGCGCGGAACTGCTGATCCTGTACGGGATGAACCGCCTTGCCCTGGGAAACCGCCGGTCTGTATCCTGGACCGCCTCCATTCTCGCTGTCTCAGTCCTGCAGCTTTCTTCCGGTATTGTCAACTCGGCGGAGGCACTGTTATTCCCCCATTTTATCGGAAGGCCGCTGCTATATCTGCTGGTACTTCTGGCAATAGCCTCCGCTTTTGGCATCAGCGCGGTCTGTTACATCACTATTTTAAAACTTGTATCTCTGGAAAATGACTGTCAGGCGTCTGCCCTTGGACTGCTGTTATTCCCGGTCATGTTCTTTTTTACCGCGGAACTGTACATTGTGCAGACATCTTATACCCAGTTTTCTTCCACCCTTTCCCTGTCAGAATCCGGGAAACATTTTGCCCTGCTGTTCCTGCAGTCCCTGGGGCTGGGTGCACTTTTTTGTACTTTGTATGCCTACAGACGCATCTGCCATGGATTTCAGGCACAGACCATATTGGCTTCTCTGGCACAGGCTGCCCAGGCACAAAAGGTATATATATCGGAAGCACAGATTCGCTATGAACAGACCAAAGCATTCCGCCATGATATCAGAAACCACCTGACCATTTTAAGCGGCCTGTTGAACAGCGGAAAATCAAAAGAGGCCAAAGACTATCTTCAGAAACTGGAAATAACCTCGTCCTCCTTATCCTTTTCCCATCAGACCGGTAATCCTGTGGTAGATATTCTGCTGAGTGAAAAAATGGGACTGGCACAGGCAAAAGAAATAGCAGTGGAAATCTCCCTGGTTTTACCATCTCCCTGTATGATTGATGACCTTGACCTATGCATTATTTTCGCAAATGCTCTGGACAACGCTGTCAGCGCCTGTCAATCCACCGGCGGCACCATGTCTATTTGCATCAGCGGGAAACGACAGGGTGATTTCTATCTGCTGGAATTTGATAATACCTGCCCGGAGGGGCCTCTTCCCCCCATGGGAACCGGACTTTCCAACATCAAAGCAGTGGCTGAAAAGTATCATGGAACTATTCTGACAGAGAAAAAGAAACAACATTTTTCTCTCAATGTGCTGTTAAACATCTCATTACATCCAGAGAGCATTTCAATCCAAAAGAATTGAAAATTCTGCCAAGGAGCGGTAAACTGAAATTACAGCAGCGGTATGATTGCCCAGCGGCAGAATTTCTGTAAAACATGCTGCCGACTGTAAAAAGAACAGCAGACCATGATTTTTTTCAGAATTGGAGGAGCAGCAAATGAAACCTATTTCTAATATGATTTCCGGTACAACAACCCCGCCTGCAGCTGTTGATCATGTAAAAGAACCATCGAAAGTCCATCAGCCAGAAGACGAATCCAAAGACCGCCCTTTGACCCCCGTGACAGACGAATATATCCCTGAGAAAAAGGAAGACCCCGCCGGACGCTACTGGCTGGGAAAAGACGAAGACGGGAAACCCAAAATCTATTTTGATAACCCGGAGCGGACAGCAGATGCTCCAAAGTCCGGCAGTCCGGACAAAAAAGCATCAGGCCCACAGGAGAAGGCATCTGAGGATAAAACTGTAGAAGAATGCACCTGTAATACAGATAAAGTTGACCGGGAAATTGAAAAATTAAAGAAAAAACAAAAGGAACTAAAATCACAGTTGAATTCTGAAACAGATGAGACAAAAATCCAGGAACTGAAAAAAAAGCTGACACAGGTTGAAAATGAACTGCGCCGGAAGGATAATGATACATACAGAAGGCAGAACGCTGAATATACGTATTCTTAAATTCTGCTCTGAAACTGTATGAAAGGGAGTGTAAAATAAAGTGTGTAAGTTAGAAAACCAATAAATCTAACTGCGC
>CAJUMB010000002.1 GCA_910587105.1 uncultured Lachnospiraceae bacterium | reverse complement strand
AATCTCACGCAAAGTGGGGCGTGCAGATGGCAGGAATGATTTTTAAGACACGCTCAGTGTTCTGAAACACTCCAGTTTTTAAGATTATACCCGATTTTCAAAAATTTCACAACTTTTATATTCTGTTTACAGGAAAAGCACTATTTGGTAAAATATTAAGACCATTAGATTTTCAAAGAAAGGAATGCATCATATGAAAAGAAAAAAGAAAATCCGGCAGTTTCTGTTCCTGCTGGCCGCAGCCATGGGACTGCTCTGCCTTCCGGCACATGTTCAGGCAAAGTCCGCCTGGCTGGTAAAGTACAGCACTGTGAAAAAGGGTTACTATCTCTGCAATGACTCCGGCAGACCAGCCTCCAGAGAGGGTCTTTACAAAATCAGCGGATTGAAGGCCAAAAGCCGCACCTTTGACGGCATCTACCACGTATCTTCCCAGGGAAAAATCAGCACAGACTCCGCCGTCCGTTATCTGAAGTCCTCAAAGACCATCGGCGGGCAGAACTATTACAAAGGATTCTATCACTTCGACAAAGGAGGCCGGCTCTCCACCCGGCAGGGTGTTGTCTATTGCAAAAATGCAAAAATCAACAGACACACATTCCAAGGCTATTATTATTACAATCAGCTGGGCCGGATTCATTCCCGTCCCTTCGGCCTGATTTATCTGGACTGCCGGGCCAGTAACGGAAAACAGTTCAAAGGCTATTACTACCGGGATGACATGAGCAGAATCGACAACGCCCATACCATCCGTAACATCACACGGAAAAACGGATGCAGCGCACAATTCCCCGGATACCATTATTTTGGAAAAAACGGCCGGCTGGACACAACCCGCTGTGCCCGGAAATTATCTCTTACCTATAATGGCAGACAATACAAAGGCTATTACTGTTTTGCCGGGGACAACGGACAGCTGATCCGCAAAAAGGGCCTGGTCTGCGTGGGCGATGACTGTTATTACGTGACGGATTCTTCCGGAAAATGCCTGACCAATGCAAAAAGAAAAATAAAAGGGCTGTCTTACACCTTTCAGAAAAACGGCAAAGGCCGGCGGACCAGCACCAATATGAAAAAATTAAATACCCGCCTGCATTCCATGATCAAAGGCTACGGTGGAAAATGGTCCGTCTATGTGAAACGCCTGGACAACAACGACTCTCTCACCATCAACAATTCCACCGGTTTTGCCGCAAGCCTCATCAAAGCATTTACCATGGCCTCCGCTTACGAACAGATTGAACTGGGAAATCTCCAGGAGACTGCCGCAGTCAAAAGCCTGATGAACTCTATGATTACAATCAGTTCCAATGACTCCTATAATGAGATGGTCATGAGACAGTCTGCCAGCCACGACTTTCATCAGGGACGCGCTGTAGTAAATCAGTACCTGAAAAAGAACAACTATACCCAAACCCAGGTACACACCTCATACGGAAGTTATTTCATCACCGACGGCAAGATGAACGTGACCAGCGTAAAAGACTGCGGAATGCTGCTGGAATCCATCTACCGGGGCACCTGTGTCAGCAAAGAAAGCTCTAAAAAAATGTTGAATCTCCTGCTGGGACAGCAGCGCAGGAGTAAAATACCAGCCGGACTTCCCGCAGGCACAAAAACCGCTAATAAGACAGGCGAAAACCATTACAGTGAACACGATATTGCCATTGTCTATAGTCCTGAGTGTACATACATCCTCTGCGTTATGAGCTTTTACTCTTCCAATGCGCCGTCTAAAATTGCGTCTATTTCACAGACGGTTTATCACTACTTTAATGATTCGTATAACCCCCGTTAATTAACCGTCCGCGGGGCAGGATATACCATCGCAATATCCTGCCCCGCGGACGCGTACTCAACGTGGCTGCCGTAAAGTCAGAAATCTATACTCTACTGCTTTAGCCCTTCCACAGCCCTTAAAGCTTCAAACCGGGCCGTGTCAATAAAATCTGCCACAAACTCTGTTTCAGGATGCAGGCAGATGTCATCCGGCGTTCCCATCTGCTCCACCCGCCCCTGATTGGTCACAATCACCAGGTCAGCCACTTCCATGGCTTCTTCCTGGTCATGGGTCACAAAAATACTGGTGACTCCCACCCGCTCAATCATCTCCCGAAGCCAGGTGCGCAGCTCCCGGCGCACCTTGGCATCAATGGCCGCAAAAGGCTCGTCCAGAAGCAGCAGCTGAGGATTGGGCGCCAAAGCTCTTGCAAAGGCCACTCTCTGGCGCTGTCCTCCTGACAGCTGATGGGGATAGCGTTTCCCCAGGTCCTGCATGGAGATCAGTTCCAAAAGTTCTTCCACCCTGCTCTTTATCTCTGCTTTACTTTTTTTCTGCACTTCCAGACCGAAGGCAATGTTATCTGCCACTGTCATATAACGAAACAGCGCATAATTCTGAAATACAAAACCAATTCCCCTTTTACTTCCGGGAAGGTCATTCACCCTGGCCTCATTGATGAGAATGTCACCGGAATCCGGTTTATCCAATCCCGCAATCATTCTCAAAATGGTGGTTTTCCCGCTGCCGCTGGGCCCCAGAAGTGCCGCCAGGCATCCCCTCTCAATTCCGAAGCTCACGTCATTGGATGCCTGAAAACCGTCAAAAGTTTTCATAATATGCCGCATTTCTACATACATAGTCGTTTCCCCTATCACTTTTTCTTCCACTCAACCAGATTCCTGGCAATCAAAATCAACACCGCCAGCAGTACCAGGATAGACGATACCGCAAAGGCCGCTGTAGTATTAAACTCATTGTATAGAATTTCCACATGAAGCGGAAGTGTATTGGTCTTCCCCCGCAGATGGCCGGAAATTACCGATACTGCTCCGAATTCCCCCATAGCCCTGGCTGTACACAGAATCACTCCGTACAGCAGTGCCCACTTGATATGGGGAAACGTAATCCTCCTGAAAATGGTAAAACCGCCGGCCCCCATCAGCGCAGCCGCCTCCTCCTCGTCCTTTCCCTGTGCATTCAGCACGGGAAACAATTCACGAAAAACAAACGGAAAAGTGACAAAAATGGTTGCCAGGACCACCCCGGGAACCGCAAACACAATTTTAATATCATGGGCTTTGAGGAAATCCCCCATCCACCCAATATTGCCGAAGGTCAGGATAAACACCAGTCCCGCAATCACCGGGGAAATGGAAAACGGAATATCAATCAGGGAGGCCAGCACCTGTCTGCCCCTGAAATAGAATTTCGACAGCAGATATGCGGAAAAAACTCCGAATATGGTATTCACCGCTACGGCTGTCACTGTGGCCAGCAGTGTGAGCATCAGTGCTTTCACTGTATATTCATCCAGCACCGCCTCCTGATATGCCGCCCATCCATCACTCAGTGCATTGACCACTACCACAATCAGCGGCAGTATCAGCATGACAAACAAAAAAAGTACGCTGACGCCAATGAGCACATATTTAATCACCGGCCTGGAAGTCTCCCTGGGCGGCTCAATTACTTTTTGAATGGAATGGAGCCCATCTCCGCTCACATCCTGATCATACATTCTTTGCTTCTTTTTTTCTGACATTATTTTTCTCCAAACCTATCAAGTATTAAGCCTTGCTGAATCTCTGCATATATATCTGTACAGAATTAATAACCAGCATCAGCAGAAAAGAGATCACCAGCAGCACCAGCGCAATGGCTGTGGCATCTGCATATTTATACTGTTCCAGCTTTGTCATGATCAACAATGGAGCTATCTGGGTTTTATAGGGAATATTTCCCGCAATAAACACAACGCTTCCATATTCACCGATTCCCCGGGCCAGGGCCAGTCCGAATCCGGCCAGCATAGCCGGAAAAAGCTCCGGCAGAATCACCCGGAAAAAGGTATACAGCTTTCCCGCTCCCAGCATGGCCGCGGCTTCTTCATACTGACGGTCCAGCTTTTCCAATATAGGCTGTACAGCCCTGACCACAAAAGGAATCCCCACAAAAACCATGGCAATGGTAATACCGATGCGGGTATAGGCGATCTTCACTCCGATTTTATCAAAAAGAGCCCCTATCCATCCCTGGTCTGAATAGAGATACGTCAGGGAAATACCCGCCACGGCGGTGGGCAGGGCAAAGGGAAGTTCTATCAGGCCGTCCATCACCCGTTTGCCTGGAAATTCATAGCGCACCAGAACCCATGCAAGGACCACCCCGAACACCACATTGATCAGAGCCGCAGAGAACGCACAGGAAAAACTCACAATATAACCGGATACCACCTGTCTGGAGGTAACTGTTTCTATAAATTCGCCAAAACTCAGCTGGCTGGCACTGATAAAAATCGATGCCAGGGGAATCAATACCAGGCATCCCAGCATGGCCAGCGTCACACCCAGTGAGAGGCCAAATCCCGGAATCACCTTCACTCCCTTTTTATTTTTTACTTTTACAATCTGCTGTTCCATCTATTCCATCCCTCTATTACGGCACCGCCTGCCTATTCCTCATAAATCTGGTCAAACACAGCCCCGTCGTCAAAATAAGTCTCAAAAGCCGCATCCCAGCCGCCAAAATCATCAATGGTCACAAGATTCATATCCAAATCAAACTGGTCAGAAAATTCCTGGAGAATTTCTTCGTTGGACGGACGGTAATAATTCTCACCAGCCAGCCGCTGTGCCTCATCGCTGTACAGATACTCCAGATAAGCCTTTGCCGCTTCTTCTGTACCATGTGCTTTGGCATTGCTGTCCACAATGGCCACAGATGGCTGTGCCAGAATACTCACACTGGGAGTTACGATCTCATACTCATCAGGATATTCCTCCATGGACAGATACGCCTCATTTTCCCAGGCAATCAGCACATCCCCCTGTCCGTTCTCCACAAATGTATTAGTGGCGCCTCTGGCACCGGAATCCAGAACCAGCACATTCTGATAGAGTTTCTTCATAAATTCTTTTGTGGCTTCCTCATCCTCTCCATCCTGTTCCTGCTGATAAGCCCATGCAGCCAGGAAGTTCCAGCAGGCGCCCCCGGAGGTTTTGGGATTAGGCGTGATCACTTCCACACCGTCTTTCACCAGGTCATCCCAGTCTTTAATATCTTTCTCATTGCCTTTTCTCACCAAAAATACAATGGTGGAGGTATAGGGTGAACTGCTGCCTTCAAATTCATCGATCCAGCCGCTGTCAATCAGTCCTGCATTTTCAATGGCGGTAATATCGTGGGCCAGCGCCAGCGTAACCACATCTGCCTCGTTTCCCTCAATCACCGAACGAGCCTGGGAACCTGACCCCCCATGGGACTGGGTAATGGTCACATCCTGGTCAAACTGGTCACTGAACAGCTCATTATATACCGCATAAAATTCCCGGGTAGGGTCATAAGACACATTCAAAAGCTCTATCCCTGCACTGCCGGTGTCTCCATCCTTCTCACCGGAACCGCCTCCACAGCCTGTAAACAGCGCCGCTGCGGCCACTGAAACACTCAACATCACTGCTGTTATTTTCTTCTTCATACTCCTAACTCCTCCATAATCCCTTATTTTTTTCTAAAAGTGTGAATCTTTTCCCTTTCATCCGGCGGTTAAGCAAACGTTTTCTTTCTTTTTGTTGCTAAAAAGCCAGATGAAACCTTATTCTTTTATTCAATGCTAAGATACTACCACAAAATCCTAATGGCTTCAACCACATTCTAGACAAACGTTTGATTCGTATGCCGGAACCTCCATTTCATACCGGTTTTACCTCAAACAAAAAACAG
This sequence comes from uncultured Lachnospiraceae bacterium, assembly GCA_910587105.1. GTDB lineage: Bacteria > Bacillota > Clostridia > Lachnospirales > Lachnospiraceae > MGBC164599. The sequence goes on along the minus strand of CAJUMB010000002.1, from coordinate 125,132 downwards.
AAAGCATTCTGAGATAAACCGAACACTTCCTGCTTTTTATAAAATTTATTAATAACTGTGAAAGTACTGAACAGCTGCCAATCAATTCTATCCAGCTGCCGTTTCATTCCCCTTTTTAAACACAGGTTTCAACAATATAGGTGTAATGATTGTGGTTATAATCACAACAATTACAATGGGCCCCATAAGATACTGATCCATCAGTCCCAGTGCCTCCCCTTTGTTTGCCACAATCAGAGCCACTTCGCCCCTGGAAATCATTCCTACGCCTATCTGAAGGGCCTGGTCATTGTCATACCGGCATAATTTTGCCCCCAGGCCACAGCCGGCCATCTTTGTCAAAATTGCCACAATTGTCAAAATAACAGAGAAAATAACCACAGAAGAGGTCATTTTCGGCAATGCCGCTTTAATTCCGATGCTGGCAAAAAAGATCGGTGACAAATATAAAAAGGAAAGCGTGTCAAATCTTGACATGATATAATCTTTCTTAATGGTCAGCGATATGATAACCCCGGCTAAATACGCTCCTGTAATATCCGCCACACCAAAGAATTCTTCCGCCATATACGCCATAAGCAGACAGAATACAAAAGAAACAATCACATGCCTGCGCATTCCCCTCTCTGACCTCCGGCTCCACCTGGTAAAAAACTGATAAAACAAAAATCCGGCTACAATCACAGCTGCAAAAAAGCCAACAACTTTCAGCAGCACCACCCAGATCTTCACAGAACTGTCTGCCAGGCTGGTGATAACTGTCAGTGCAATAATCCCCAGGATATCATCAATGACAGCAGCCCCCAGAATCGCATTTCCCGCCCGGGTTTTTAATTTCCCGAGTTCTTTCAGCGCCTCCACCGTAATACTCACAGACGTGGCTGTCAAAATTACCCCTATAAAAATATTCTGAAGGAAAACACTGCACGCGGCCTCTGTCTCAATAAGCCCTGGCCGGTTAAAAAACATGGCTACAGCATATCCTCCGGCCAGCGGAATAACGACTCCCATCAGCGCAATGACCACAGACGCCTTCCCTGATTTCTTTAACTCCTCCACATCTGTTTCCATTCCCGCACAGTACATCAGGACAATGACACCGACTTCCGCAGTCTTATTGATAAAATCTGTCTGTGAAATCACATCCAGCACCCCTGGTCCCAGGATTAACCCTGCCAGCAGTGCTCCCACAACCTGAGGCATATAGAACTTTCTGCTGACCAGTCCGAGCACTTTTGTACTGAGCAATATCAATGCCAAATCCAATAAAAACTTATAAGTATCCATCCTTCTTCCCTTCTTCTATCTTTTTTCTCCTGTATATTAACTGTTGGTCGATACAGCCTGCGGCGCCCCCTTGCTGCTCTTTATATGCTTTCCCACAATTTCCGACACATCAGAGATTGTCATAAACGCAGTATAATCATCCTTTTCCAGTATCCGCCGCAGCATGCTCAGCTCCATACGTGTGATCACACAGTAGAGAACTTCCTTTTTCCCCGACAGCAGACCTTCCCCCGGCATAATGGTCACGGTCCTTCCAAGGACCTGATAGATATCATCGGCAATAAGCTTTCCCTGGTTGGTAATGATAATAACTGCTTTTCCCTGGTCCATACCGGTGTTGATAAAGTCAACCACCTTGGACACAATAAAATAGGTCAGCAGACTGTACATAGCGTGATTCAGCCCGAAAAGCAGCCCTGCCATAGAGTATATGATCACGTTAAAGCACAATACCACCTGGCCCACCGAAAAATTGGATTTCTTACTGACGAGAATCGCCACCGTCTCTGTCCCATCCAGACAGCCGCCGTTGCGGATGATGAGCCCCACACCGCATCCTAACAGAATGCCTCCGAAGACAACCGCCAGAAGTTCATCATCCGTCACTGTAAATTCCAGACACTCGAATAATGATAATGATGCGGAAAAGACAGCCATCGCAGCTATGGTGCGCAGCCAGAACTCTTTTCCCAGGCTCCGCCCCCCTATAATCACAAAAGGCAGATTCAGGGCAATGGTCAGCGCCCCAAGAGGAAGCTTTGTCAGAGAACTGATAATCATGCTGACCCCCACGATACCGCCGTCCAGAATCATAACCGGCACCAGAATCTTTTCCAGCGCAAATGCTGCAATTACAGCCCCTGAAATCAATAAAAATGTTTTAAAAATCGTCTGTTTCATATATGATCACTCCTGATTTTCTCTAGAGCGTGTTTGAAAATTGCTTTATGTCAACCGTGCGTCACACTTTGTGGGAGATTTGTTCCGCATGAGGGAGCTGTAGCGGGCTACAGCAACCGAATAAGGGGCAGATCTGCCGCAAAGTGGGGCGTATGGGTGGCGTGAATGAATTTTCAAACACGCTCTAAAACTAAGTCTGACCTGTTTATGTAAAGAACTTTGAAAACAGCTTGTGCAGATTCGCAGGAGGTCTGCCGTCCTGGTGGTGGATATAGCGGATAATGATACTTCTGCAGTATGCTGCCGCGGTGCTCTGCCTGTGCGGATTCTTCACCGCATAACATGGAAAACTTGCAAAACGGCCGGTTAATGCCAGCGAAAACACCGGTAATCCGCCGCTGATTTTTCTCTGCCTCCGTCCACGGCACTGCCTGAAATCTTCGTCGATCTCCTGATAAATAACTGCCGGTGCCCGCTTCAAGTCACAGGCGTCCCGGCCGGTATATCCCCCTTTGCTCTCCAGGAATGAACAAACTTTTTCGAAATGTATCGGAATTTGGGGAGTGATCTTTTTTATGCATATCTCTAACGCAGCTACTGCCAGTACCAGCAGTATACTCAGATATGCGTTCTGCCTTATCTTTTTCATTAAAAGCTGCCTCCGTCAACAGGAACATCCATCTGCCTTTAATGATGATAGCAAATTTATGCCCGATTTGCAAGAAAGCTGTTTTGAGTATTAGAGCGTGCCGCAGACAGTAAGAAATGCTGTAAACCAAGGGTTGACAAAGAAACCACCCTTCTGTTATACTAATACGCAAGTTCAAAAAAACCATATGAAAATGCCGAGACAGGGAGGAGTATGCATCTGTCGATATCACAGAGAGAAGATGGCTGGTGGAAATCTTCATGGAGAGGATGCAGAAAGTAGCCCTTGAGCAGTAAGACCCAACGAGAAGGACTCTAGAAACGATAAGTGTTTTCCCCTTCTTCAGTAGGTTTTAACGGTCATCCCCCGTTACCGGGATACAGTATCGATTTGTATCAGGCTTCATCGTATCACATTGGGTGCCGCTGTGTATAAGTCCGTACTGATTGAGTGCAGAGAATACATTCTTTGAATTTAGGTGGTACCACGGATATCTATTCGCCCTAAGCCAAACGCGGCTTAGGGCTTTTTGGATTTAAAGGAGGACATTGTATGAACCAAATCAAAGGAACCGATTTACTTGTAAAAGCATTGAAAGAAGAAGGGGTAGACCTTCTGTTTGGCTACCCCGGCGGACAGGCCATCGATTTATTTAATTCCCTTTACGGACAAAACGATATTGAGGTGGTTCTGCCCCGCCACGAACAGGCATTGGTCCACGCGGCGGACGGTTACGCCCGTTCCACCGGAAAAGTGGGCGTGTGTATGGTGACCAGCGGCCCGGGGGCCACCAATCTGGTGACTGGCATTGCCACTGCCAATTATGACAGTGTGCCCCTGGTGTGCATCACCGGACAGGTGCCCACCAATCTCATTGGAAACGATGCCTTTCAGGAAGTGGACATTGTGGGAATCACCCGCAGTATCTGCAAACACTCTGTCACAGTCAGAGACAGGGAAGATCTGGGAAGAATCATCAAAGAAGCATTCTACATCGCCCGTACCGGAAAACCGGGGCCTGTGGTAGTAGATATCCCCAAAGATATCCAGCAGGCTTATGGCTCCGATGAATACCCTTCCCAGGTAAACATCCGCAGCTACAAACCCAGCACCGGAGTCCACGAAGGCCAGCTGAAAAAAGCTGTGAAAATATTAAACGCCTCCAAACGCCCGGTATTCCTCCTGGGCGGAGGGGTAAAGATTGCCCATGCCCAGGAGGCCATGACCAAACTGGCCCAGCAGACCCAGGTTCCTGTAATCACCACCATCATGGGCAAAGGCGCCATTCCCACCGACCACCCGTTGTATGTGGGCAACATTGGAATCCACGGGAATTATGCTTCCAATACGGCCATCAGCCAGTGCGATGTATTGTTTTCCATCGGCACCCGGTTCAATGACAGAATCACCGGCAAAATCAGCGAATTTGCCAAAAATGCATCCATCATCCACATTGACATCGACACGGCGTCAATCTCCAGAAACATTGTGGTAGATATCCCCATTGTGGCGGATGCCAATGTGGCCATCACAAAGATGCTGGAATACACAAAGCCGCTGGATACCAAAGACTGGCTGGCCTCCATCCAGACATGGAAAGACAGCTATCCCATTCAGATGAACCGCTATCCAGGGCTGAACCCTGAGAAAATCATCTGCCAAATCAATGACATGTTCCCAGACGCCATCGTATCTACTGACGTGGGACAAAACCAGCTGTGGGCCACTCAGTTTTTGTCCCTTACCGGAAAGAAACAGCTTCTCACTTCCGGCGGTCTGGGCACCATGGGTTACGGTCTCCCCGCCGCCATTGGCGCCAAACTGGGCAATCCCTCCCAGCCGGTCATCGCCATTTCCGGCGACGGGGGATTCCAGATGAATCTCCAGGAGCTGGCTACTGCCATCTGCATGGAACTTCCGGTGATCATCTGCATTCTGAACAATTCCTGGCTGGGGAATGTGCGCCAGTGGCAGGAAATGTTCTTTGACAAACGTTATTCCGCCACCTGCCTGCGCTACCGCAGAGGCTGCATCCACGACTGCAAAAACCCGGACAAATGCTGCCCGCCCTACACCCCGGACTTTGTAAAACTGGCAGAGAGCTACGGCGCCCTGGGCATCCGGGTAGAACGGGAAGAAGACCTAAAAGCCGCCTTTGCCGCAGCCGGGAAAGAGACCAAGCGGCCCACTGTCATTGAGTTTCTCATTGACCCAGAAGCAAACGTATCACCGATGGTACCCACAGGAAAACCATTAAGTGAAATGGTAATGGATTGTTAGGAGGACAAAGATTATGAAAAAACGTTGGATTTCCCTGTTTGTGGAAAATGAAGTGGGTGTGTTGGCCAAAATCGCCGGCCTTTTTTCCGGAAAATCATATAATCTCCAGTCTCTCACTGTGGGAGAGACTGAGGACCCTACCGTTTCCCGCATGACCATCAGCCTAATCGGCGATGATGTGACATTTGAACAGATCAAAAAACAGTTAAACCGCAGTGTGGGCATTATCAAAGTCATTGATTTTACCGACACGCCCATACACATGAAAGAAATTTTATTTATTAAGGTAAAAGGCTGTTCCCACGTGGAAAAAGAAGAAGTCTTCCGCATCGCCCAGGTATTCGGCATACAGGTGACGGATTACGGAAAGAACAGCATCCTGCTGGAATCCACTCAGACTGAGAACAGAAACAACGACATCATCCATCTTCTGAACCAGAGTTTCAGCGGACGGCTGGAAGTGGTGCGGGGAGGAAGTGTCGCCGTGGAAGCTATCAGCATCCAGGAGCGCTAGAAAGGAGCACATCTATGAAACATGCCAACGATCTGCGGCAGTTACTTGGCCAGATTGACCGTAAAAGTTATCCGGCATACAAAGATACCCGAGGAAGCTACCGCTTCCCTGGGTACCTCTTAAATATCGACCATGTGCAGGGAGACCCTTTTGCATCTCCCTCCAAGGTGAGCGTCTCTGTGTCTGGACAGGAGGCAGGGTTTCCCCCAGATACCTATGACCAGCCCCACAAACGCATTGCCCTGCAGGACCACATTCTGCGCCTGTTTTCCCGTGCCCTCAATCAGTACAGCTTCAAGGCCAGAGGCTCCGGCAAAAGCGGCCTCATCAGTGTCAGCCGCTGCGGACAGGAGATTCTAGAGCGGACTGCCTGCCACATCAATCCCAAAAACGGCGATTTATTAGTCCGCATGGAAGTGGGCTTCCCCGCCGACGGCCGCCGCATCAATTCCGGAGAGCTGATCAAAATCCTGTTTGATTTCCTGCCAAAATGCATCCCCTCCAGCCTGTTTTACAAACACCTGGACCCTAAAAAAGTCCAGAAAGTAAAAGAGCTCAGCGAGGACCAGCATTACATCCGCCAGCAGCTTTCCCAGCGGCATCTGACTGCTTTTGTGGCAAACGGAACCATCCTGCCCAGGGAGAGCGGCGTTTCCGCCCGTCCTATGAAGAATGCAGTGCCCTTCCAGTCCCCAGACTCCCTGGAGATCACTCTGGACCTGCCGAACCACGGCCCCATTTCCGGCATGGGAATCCCCCAGGGAATCACCCTGATTGTGGGGGGAGGCTATCACGGAAAATCCACACTGCTCAAAGCTCTGGAACTGGGGGTTTATAACCATATCGCCGGAGACGGCAGAGAGTATACAGCCACAGACATCACCGCGGTGAAAATCCGGGCAGAGGATGGCCGCAGCATCAAGAAAGCAGATATCTCCATGTTCATCAACAACCTGCCCAACAACAGGGACACCAGAGCTTTCTCCACAGAAGACGCCAGCGGAAGCACCTCCCAGGCCGCCAATGTGGTGGAGAGCATGGAGGCAGGCACCCGGTTGTTCCTTATCGACGAGGATACCTGCGCCACCAACTTTATGGTGAGAGATGACCTGATGCAGCGGGTGGTCCACAGGAATCAGGAACCTATTACCCCGTTCATCGAACGGGTGCGCCAGATCTACCTGGAACAGGGAATCTCCTCCGTGATCGTGGCGGGAAGCTCCGGATCTTATTTCCACGTGGCAGATACCATTCTGCAGATGAACCAGTACAAACCTTACGATATTACTGAGCTGGCCAAGAAGGAAGCCCAGGCATTTCCTCTCACCTGCGAGGACCCGCCGCCAGCCGCGCCACCCCACAGTGTCCGCTGTCCCCGCCAGGGAGCCCCATTCAAAAAAAGTGACCGGATTAAGCTGAAAACTATGGGAAAAGACGCATTCTCCATCAACAAGGAGACTGTAGACCTGCGCTATGTGGAACAGCTGGTGGACAGCGAACAGACCACTGCGCTGGCTTATCTGCTGAAATATATGGAGCTTCACTGTTTCGATGGACGTACAGAATTAAAAAATATCATTCAGAAACTGTCTGATCAGATTCAGGAGAAAGGGTTAATCTCTATCAACGAGGGAGCCTATTTATCCTCCAACCTGGCCATGCCCCGGCCTCAGGAAATCTATGCCTGCGTGAACCGTTACCGGGAGCTTATGCTGTAAAAAAGGAAAAAGCCGCCACACTGCCCGTGACGGCTTTTTCCTTATCGTAACATCTCCGCTAATGTCTCCATCAGCACATTCACATCCACCGGCTTAGCCACATGTGCGTTCATCCCTGCTGCAAAGGCCATCTGTCTGTCCTCCTCGAAGGCATTGGCCGTCATGGCGATGATGGGTATCCCTGCGATTTCCTCATTCTCCAAACTGCGGATTCTCCGTGACGCCTCACAGCCGTCCATGATGGGCATCTGAATGTCCATCAAAACCGCATCAAAACGCCCGGCCTCAGGTCCTGCCATAACCTCTACCGCATACGACCCGTCTTCCACCGATTCTACTATGAAGCCTGCATCTTCCAGTATCTCCTCTGCAATCTCCCGGTTCAGCTCATTGTCTTCCACCAGCAACAGCCGTTTCCCTTCAAAGACTTCCTGGTTCTTCTGCGCTGCATCTTCCTTTTCCTCAATCCTTGGCTTTTCTCCCATCACTTCCAGGAGTGTGTCCCTTAACATAATGAAGAACACCGGTTTCGTGCAGAAGCCTGACACACCTGCCTCTCTGGCCTCATTCTCAATATGTACCCAGTCATACGCAGTAAGCACAATAATCCTGGCAGTTTCCCCCACAGCCTCCCGAATCTGCCTGGCCACATCAATTCCGCCCAGATCCGGCAGTTTCCAGTCAATCAGAAAAAATTCATACCCGTCTTTTCGGTCCAGGGCAACTTTGGCATGGAGAACCGCTTCTTTGCCGCTCAGCGTCCACTCAGGACGCATACCCAGCTCCAACAGCATCTTTGTGACTCCTTCGCAGACTTGAAAGTCATCATCAACCACAAGGACACGGGAATTTTTCAGTTCTGGAATTACCCGCTGTCTGTCTTCTGATTTCATCAGGGGAAACGTCAGTGTAACCACAAATTCTGTCCCCTGGCCAGGGCTGGAATGAACCTCTATGGTCCCGCCCATCATATCAATGATATTCTTCGTAATGGCCATCCCAAGACCGGTGCCCTGAATATTGCTCACTGTTGAGGTATTTTCCCGTTCAAAAGGTTCAAAGACCTTCTTCACAAATTCCGGCGACATTCCTATTCCTGTATCCCTCACCCGGATCTCATAGGTACCATGTCCCTCCGGGGCATCCTTTTTCTGCTCAAGGGTGATAAAGAGCTTCCCTCCGGCCGGTGTAAATTTCAGAGCATTACTGATTAGATTCAGCAGAACCTGATTCAGACGCAGTTTATCACAATATACATTTTCATCCCGGACATCGTTCACAGACATCTGCAGTTCCATGTTCTTCTCCTGAACCTGCCCCTGTATAATGGTGTTTAAATCCTGCAGTGTCTCAGGCAGACTGCACTCTTTCACCTCGATGGCCACTTTTCCCGATTCTATACGGCTCATATCCAGCACATCATTGATCAGGCTGAGCAGGTGCTGGCTGGATGCCATAATTTTTGTCAGATAATTCTCCATCTGTTCCAGATTGTCCAGATTTTTAAGCGCCAATCCTGTAAAACCGATAATAGCGTTCATGGGAGTCCGGATATCGTGGCTCATATTAAAAAGAAACGTGCTCTTTGCCCGGCTGGCTTCTTCCATTTTGACCATTTCCAGACGTATTTTCTCATTTGCCCTGGACCGCATCACGAACGCGGCAAACACAGCTGACATGGACACAATCAACACCACCATCACAACACGGCTGTTGGACAAAATACGGTTCGTGATGGGACTGATCCGGTCATCCACCAAATCCTCACTGATGAGCATTGTCACATACCAGTCGGTATTGTTCACAGGTTCATAATAGATATAATCCCTGTGGTCATTGTGATAAAATTCTGAAAATCCGGCAATTCCTCTGGTAAAGTCATTTTTCATCCCGTCCAGAGAGTACTCCTTAAAAAAAGAAGTATATTCTTTCAACACCGTAAATAAATTACTGCCTTCTGACAAATCCCGCATCTCCGGGGATTTCAGCATATAGGTGCCGTCTCTTTTCAACAGATTACAATGTGTCTGATTCTCGATGGTCTGCACCACCATCACGCTGTCCACAGCAACCCCTGCAAAACAGGACACCATTTTTTCACTGCCCACCGTGATATCCGCATCATTAACCGCGATCACAATTACTGATTCCTGCCCTGGCAGAGTGCCGGCCGCCACAGCCTCCCGGGAGCCCTCTGCAGTCCTGCGCAGTGCGGCATAATCACCCTTTGAAAGTGTCCCCCCTGCTGTGTACATCTCTCCTTGTTCATCTGCCACCGCCAGAAACTCAAATTCATAGGTGGACTGGATATCATCCAGCCTCTTTCGTAAGAAATCACTGCTTGATATTTTCTCCCCCTGCATATGATAAACAACTTTCTGCAGTTCCCCGGCTTTTTGCTCCAGGCTGTTAGATATGGCCTCAGAACTGCGCCGGGCCATCTCTTTCAGATAAAAACGGCTCAGAGAATCTATGGCCTCCCCCGTAGCCCTGCGGGCAGAATCCACAAACCACCAGTTGGAGATAAGCAGCACTGCTGCTACAAAAATCATCCCCGCCATCATACCCAGCAGGACTGTCTTGTTTTTATTATCTTTGCATTTTCTTCTTTCTGATTCCTCACATATTGCAGCCATCCAATCGCCTCCAGTACACTTCTGCTATTCATCTTACCACGAAAGATAAATCATATCAAGAACACTGCCGCCAAAAAAACAGCCGGATACAAATCTCCGGCTGTTTTTCCCCAGTCACACGATTTTATTCTGCCTTGCCATCACTGCCGCACACACAAATCCGCTTCTTTACCTGTTCTTTCACTGCAGGGATACCCACTTTTCCAAATGCCTTGGGGTCATAAGTTTCCGGTTTCTCTTTCAGGAGTTTTTTCACCGCATCCGTGTATGCAGCCCTGAGTTCTGTTGCAAAATTCACTTTGCACATCCCCCGCTCCACGCACTCGCGCACATCCTCATCACTCAGTCCGGAAGAACCGTGAAGCACCAGAGGCACAGATACCACTTTTTTAATCTCAGTAATCCGCTCTTTATCCAGAACCGGAGTTCCCTCATAAAAGCCATGTGCCGTTCCGATGGCCACAGCCAGGGAGTCCACCTGGGTCTGCTCCACAAAGTCCTTTGCCTCCATAGGATCTGTGTTGGTATCCGCTTCGGCCTCGTGGTCGTCTTCTTTTCCGCCCACTTTTCCCAGCTCCGCTTCCACTGGAAGTCCTTTTGCGTGGGCCGCTTCCACCACTTTCTTTGTGACAGATACGTTTCCTGCAAAATCCTCTTTGGAACCGTCAATCATCACAGAAGTATAACCGTTTTCCATACACTGGCAGGCCAGTTCATAGCTGTCACCGTGGTCCAGATGAAGGCAGACCGGTACACTTGCCTTCTTGGCTTCTGCCGCAACAATAGCCGCAAAAGTCTCCACCGTCCCGTATTTTACTGTGGACGGCGTAGTCTGAAGCATCACAGGGGCACGCAGTTCCTCCGCAGCCCCAATCACCGCTTTTACCATTTCCATGTTTTCCACATTAAAAGCGCCTACTGCATATCTGCCTGCCTGGGCATTTTTCAACATTTCTTTCGATGTTACAAGTGGCATATCTCTATTCCTCCTTACGCTTCACTGTCAATCAGTATCTTCCCTTTTACTGCACCCGGGGTTTTATATAAGGCAAATGCCTCTGCAATCTGGCTCAAAGGTATCTTTTTAAAAATAAATGATTCGTCAAACTTCAGAGCTCCTGTTTTGAAATAATGGGAGGTCAGTTCCCATTCATGGCCAGGGAACGGCGCGCTGTAAGACATCCAGGAACCTGTCAGCGTAAATTCTTTCCGATTCATTTTCTCCCATTCATCCACTGTAAAGCTGAGGTCCCTGGTGGGTGTCCCCACAAAGCACACACCGGCTTTATTGGCCGCCAGGTCAAAGGCCATTTTCATGGTAATGGTGTTTCCCGCTGTCTCATACACATAGTCAAACCCTTTCCCGCCGGTTAATGCCGCTGCCTGCTCCATAAAATCTGCATCCAGCGTGTTAATCCCAGCCGAAGCTCCCAGCCGTCCGGCCAGCTCCAGCCTCTCCCGGGCAATATCAAACACCACCACCTGGCTGGCTCCGAATATCTTTGCCCACTGCATTACAAACATGCCGATGGTTCCCCCGCCCAGGACAGCCACTGTTTTTCCCCCGGTATATCCGGTCCTCTCCAGGCCATGCAGAGCCACTGTGGCAGGCTCAAAGAACGCCCCCTGCTCAAAGGTCACTTCATCGGAAAACTTCACCGCATTTAACTCCGGCACTGCCACATATTCTGCAAAACTGCCAAATTCACGGGAACCGATAAAGCTGTAATGCCTGCACAGAGAATAATTTCCTTTCTGACAGTCCTCACACTCCATACAGGGCACCAAAGGAACTCCTGCCGCCCGTTCCCCCGGCTGCAGACGAGTAACCCCTGCTCCCACTGCCTCTACCGTCCCTGAAAACTCATGCCCCAGCACATTGGGGAAAAAGTGGCACGCATCCCCATTGACCCTGGGCACATCGGAACCACAAATCCCTGTATATTTTACCTTGATGAGCACCTGTTTTTCTTTGGGCACTGGTTTTTCAATATCCTCATAACGGATATCATCCCGTGCATGTACAACTCCTGCTTTCATTCACTTCCTCCTGTTTTCTTCATAAGCGCCTTCAAACTGTCATAGAGTTCCAGATACATTTCATAATATTTTTTATATGTTTCATGGGCTTTGGGGTCCGGCTCATGGATTCTGGAGATCTTCACCGTCTGCTCCACCGCCTCCTCAAAACTGTTATAGACTCCCGTTCCCACACCGGCCAGAATGGCTGCCCCCAGCGGAGTGGCCGTGTCTGAGGACGGAACCACAATGCGTTTCCCGGTTACATCCGCTTTAATCTGGGTCCAGAGCAGAGAATTGGCCGAGCCGCCCACAGCCCGCAGCTCCTCCACATAAGCTCCCGCCTTCTCCGCAACTTGAAGATTATGATTCAGGGCATAGGCAACTCCCTCCATAGCCGCACGGACAAAATGCCCTTTGGTCTTGGAAAAATCCATGCCATAGTATACGCCTTTCGCATCGTCATCCCAGATGGGGCTTCTCTCCCCAGCCATATAGGGAAGAAATACCAAACCGTCACTGCCCGCAGGGATTTCCTCTGCAATATCATTCAGCTGTTCCAGAGATGACCTGCCAATCCTTCCCTGCATCTCCCGCTCGTAGTCTGCAAATTCTTTCTCAAACCACCGCATCACGCTGCCGCCGCCTGTGGTGCCTCCCTGTAGCAGCCATCTGCCCGGAACCACATGATAGCTGAGAATCAAGCGGGGATCTGCCGTGTAATCCTTTAGACAGATACTCATGCCTCCCGCCTGGCCGCCCTGCTCCTGAGTCTCTCCTGTGTCCAGCACACCGGCTCCCAATGTGCCGCAGGCCGCGTCCAGCCCTCCCGCTGCCACCGGGGTGCCCTCCATCAGCCCAGTGAGTCCGGCCGCTTCTTTCGTCACAGTTCCCACGATTTGATGGCAGGGGAAAATATCCGGCAGAAAATCAGCGGGAATCCCCAGCTTCTCCCGCATCTGTTCATCCCAGCACCCCCGCCGCATATCGAAACAGTGGAGTGCATACCCCTGGGATACATCCTGCGAAATCCTGCCTGTCAGACAATACACCAGATAACTGTTGCACTGGAGAATCTTGTAAATTTTTCGGTATACTTCCGGCATTTCCTCCTGATACCAGAGAACCTTCCCTGTGGTATAAAAAGGCTGAAGGGGATTGCCGCTCACCTGGAAAACCGCGTCTTCGCCGCATTCCCTGCGGACCCGGCTGCAGATTTCATTTGCCCGGGTGTCCATCCAGAGAGGAGTCCTGGCCAGCACATCCCCTTTTTTGTCCACTGCCACAGCCGCCCAGCTCATGCCGTCCACTCCGATTCCCTTCACATCCTGCGGGCGAATGCCATTCTCCTGGATCAGCTGTCTTGTCACCTGACATACTGCTTTCCACCAGTCCCGGGGGTCCTGTTCTGCCCACCCCGGCCTGGGATGGTATATAGGATATTTCCCAGTACCTGAAGCCGCCACTGTCCCGTCTTTCCGGAAAAAAGCAATTTTACAGGAACTTGTCCCTATGTCAATTCCCAATAACAGTTCCATACACGCCTCCCTCATGTCCATTTACACCCAGTATATCAAAAAATCCCAGTATTTTCTACTGGGATTTTTTTGAGCATACTTTAATTGGACTGTCTTCTCTTCTGAATACAATCGAATCCAACGGCCAGGGCCAGTACCACACCCATAATGATGTTCTGTACATAGGAGTTAATATTCATAAGCACCATACCGTTTTTCAATGCACCGATGATAAATGTACCTGCCACAACACCGGACATTTTTCCGTAACCGCCGGTTACAGACACACCGCCCAATACTACACAGGTGATCACGTCAAATTCATATCCGTCACCGGCATTTGGCATACCGGAATTGGTACGGGACAGGATAACCAGTCCTGCCAGTCCTGCGAAAAATCCTGACAGTGCAAATACCAGATATTTGATTCTGTTTACACGGATTCCGGATAATTTAGCAGCCTCCACGTTACCGCCCACTGCATAGAAATAACGTCCGAAATATGTCTTATTCAGGATAAAGGAACCTACTGCGAAACAGATCGCCATAATGATAACAGGAACCGGAATAATCCACACATATGCCTGGCCGATAAACTTAAAGCTCTCTGTAAATCCGTTGATGGGAAGACCGCCGCAGATGATATACGTAAGTCCCAAAAATGATGTCTGTGTGGCAAATGTGGCAATCAATGCCGGAATGCCGATGGTAGATACCATAAAACCGTTCAATACACCGATTAATGTGGAAACTGCCAGAGTAAGGATGATGGCAACTACCATGGGCATCCCCATATTAACCATAAAATAAGCACAGATAATATTTACAAATGATATAATAGTACCGGTTGACAGGTCAATGTCTCCCAGCAGAATTACAAATGTCATACCTATGGATGCAATTCCGTAAAAGGATACCTGACGAATCATCGTAAACAGATTATTTGGATTAATAAATCTGGGATTCGCAATTGTAAATGCAATTACCAGAACTATAAATACAACCCAAATTGCTTTATCTTTTAACTGATATGCTAGTTTATTCTCTTTCATAATGGCCTAACCCTCCTCAATATTTGCCGCAGATGCGTATGCCATGATGGTCTCCTGGCTGAATTCATCTTTCTGCAGTTCGCCGGTCAGATTCCCTTCTGCCAGCACTATAATCCTGTCAGACATGCCCATCAGTTCTTCCATCTCAGAAGAAATCATCAGAATAGACTTGCCCTCCTTTTCCACCAGATCATTCATCAGCTTGTAAATCTCATACTTGGCGCCGATGTCGATACCTCTGGTGGGCTCGTCAAAGATGATCAGCTCCGAATCTGCCGCCAGCCATCTTCCAAGAATTACTTTCTGCTGATTACCACCGCTTAAGTTTTTCACAAGCTGATTCAGCGTCGGGGTTTTGATCGCCATATTGTCCCGATACTTCTCGGCAATTTCCATCTCACGTTTGGAATTGATTACACTTAATGTGGAATTTCTCTCATAAATAGGCATATTAATATTATTTTTAATGGATATGCCCAGCATAGCGCCGTGGCGCTTCCTGTCCTCAGGCACCAGGGCTATCCCCAAATCTATTGCTTCCCTTGGGCTTTTCGGGTTGATTTCTTTTCCTTTAAATATCATCTGTCCGGACTGCTTTGCCGCTGCCCCGAAGATCATCTCCGCAAGTTCTGTACGCCCTGCTCCCACCAGTCCGCCTAAGCCAAGAATCTCACCTTTATGGAGTTTCAGATTGATATCTTTATCCCCATTTCCAGTAACATTTTTCAGCTCCAGCATCACTTCATTTTTATCAATGCAGTCTTCTCTGGGCGGATAGGTCTCTGTCAGCTCACGTCCTACCATAAGCTGAATCAGTTCCTGAACTTCGCTGTCTTTTGTAATCAATGTTTTTACATATTCCCCGTCGCGCATAACCAGAATCCGGTCTGACAGACGGTAGATCTCTTCCAGTCTGTGTGATATGTAAATGATAGAAATCCCTTCTTTACGAAGTCTCTCTACCACCATAAACATACTTTCAACTTCTGCACTGGTAAGGGGTGCAGAAGGTTCATCCATAATCAATATCTTCGCATTCTGCTGAATCGCTTTCGCAATCTCAACCATCTGCTGATACCCTACAGTCAGATTTTTCATCAGGGCTTTCGGGTCAATCTTAATCCTCAGCTGCTCAAATGCCTTGGCAGCTTCTGCTTCCATCGCTTTTTTATCAACTACAATGCCTTTTCTGATAGGCCTTCCCAAAAACAGGTTCTCTGCCGCTGACAGCTCTTTTACATTATTAAATTCCTGGTATATAATCGCAATTCCATTTTCTGCGGCAAGCTGAGGTGTCATACTGTTGAATTCTTTGCCATTTACGATAATCTTTCCGGAAGTGGGGATAACTGCCCCTGAACAGCATTTAATCAGCGTAGATTTTCCGGCTCCGTTCTCTCCGATCAAAGCCAGAATCTCGCCTTTCTTCAGTTCCAATGTAACGTCTTTCAGCGCCACAACACCCGGGTATTCTTTTCTTATATGCTGTAATTGTAATACATATTCTTCGCTCATATTCTTCCCCCGTGGCCATATTTATTGCCAGAGGCGGTATTTTAACCGCCCCTGGACTGATTCTTTTCAACTTCCTGTTATTATTACATACCTGCCTGGATATCTGCAATGTTTTCTTCTGTGATCAGTGAAGTCGGTCTGTAAACTTCATGATTGTCACCGGAGAAATCATCCCCTGCCAGGATTTTTTCAAACATTTCCAGACATGCTGCTGCAGTATCTGTGCTGGAACCTTCGAAGCCAACGATTGATCTTACGGCCTCATCTCCTGCTGCCAGAGACTCCAGCTGCTGTGGTGTAACATCTGTGGTAATGACACCAACATTTTCCGGAATTTTGCCAGCCCCGCCAAATTTCTGAAGCAGAGCCTCATTGGAACCAATCATAGCACCTGCACCAACGCCTACATACACGCTGCAGTCTGGATGTGCGGAAAGAGTAGTCTCAACATTTGTCTGAGCTTCATTTGCTTCCAATCCTTCAATCTCTGCTACGATCTCAAAATTACCTTCGTCGCAGTATTCTTCCAGACCTGCTTCAATACCATTCTGTCTTTCCAATAAAACTTTAGTTGAAGGTTTTCCGATTACACATACTTCTGCCGGTTCATCTGCAGTATAATGCTCATTAATGAATTCGGATGCTGCTTTACCGATTTCTTTTCCAAGTTCAGTATTGTCCAAAACCCAGTTTGCTGTAGTATTTTCCATGGGGTCATCCCAGCACATAACTTTAATACCAGCATCCATAGCCTCGCCGCATACTGTTTCTACAGCGGCTGCATCAGAAGGATGAACCATGATCAGATCACAACCTGATGTAATAAAGTTCTCAATGTCATTAATCTGCTTCGCGGAGTTATCCTCACAATCAACTAATGTGTACTCATACCCTTTTTCTTTCAGCATTTCTTCCAGCTTGCCCATAACGCCTGCCCAGTAATCATTTTTCAAAGACTGGATGGTGATACCGATTTTAGCGGAACCGTCTGCACTGCCGCCTTCATCGCTGTCGCTTCCTGCATCACTCTCGGCCTCTGTACCGGAATCTGCGCTTTCTGTACCAGGTGTCTTAGTTGAGCATCCCACTAACATAGATGCCGCCATTGCCACACAGAGCATTAAGCCTAAAACTTTTTTCTTCATAACTTCTTGTCCTCCCTTTAATTATGATATATTTTTTTATAGCTTGGCTATTAAGCTATCGTGGATTATATGTGCGCCTTTCAAATTTGAAAAGAACAGCGGCGCTTCATCTGAAACAAATACCTAAAACCATTTCATAAATTCGTTTTATAAAATCATTTTATAAATCAATTATAATTATTACCTGCCTTCAGCACAAGAGGCAATATCACCCAAAGATTTTACTGTTTTTTTATGCATTTTTTACAGTTTCATTCTTTCATAATCAGGCCTTCTTTATTTTTGCCGGCTTTCTCTGGAAATTGATACTGGGAAAATCAAGTATTTCGTCTATATATTTCTCAATTTGACAGATTGCCGCACCCAGCGCCGAAGCCTCGATTTGATATCTGCACGCCCGTACATATTCCCCTGTATGTCCGAAGATATTCCGCCTGGCACACCTGGCACGGATTTCGTCTATATAGTTCTCCATGTAACTTCCCACATACCCCCCCAGCACCACATCCCCGTCAAAACACATCCTGAGATTATCCACTGCCAGCACCAGGTGGTCCAGATACTCTTCCCATACATTCCGCCATTTGGAATTCCCGGCTTCCATTTCCTCAAAAAAACGTCCCAGGTTCCCGTCTGTCAATTCAGCCAGACGCAATGCCGAGCAGTAAACATCCAGACAGCCCCTCTTTCCGCAATAGCAGGCCAGACCTTCCGGGTGGATCTCTATATGTCCAAATTCACCAGCCCTCTGGTTATCTCCCATATAGATTTTCTGAAAAATGCTGTCCTGCATATCCAGAATCCCCTCTGCAGAAGAATTCTGTCTGAATACAACAGCGCCTCCCACGCTGTTGCTCAGGGACAGATAGACCATGCTCCTGGGAACATCTGCCCCGGAACACTCCGCTATCACCGCAGCATTGGCATCATTGAGCATGGTACAGGGATATGAAATATATTTGACAAACCGGCTCCCCTCCACATGTTCTAAGTCCAGTGTGTGGGAATAAGAAATATTTCCTTCTCCGTCCACAATACCCGGGATGGACAGCCCCACCCCCGTCACTTTCTGCCGTGGCACTTGATTCTCATCAACAAAACATTCCAGCAAAGCGCCTATCTTTCGAAAATATGCCTCCCCGCAGACGAACGGCTCTCGTATCCTGGTATGTTTCAGCACCTTTTCCGACAAATCAGTGAGCACCAGGCTTAAATGATTCCGGGTGATATCCAGCCCTATTGCATAGCAGGCATTCCGGACTGAGGCAATCGCCTTCGCTTTCCTTCCACCTGTGGACCGGAACTCGCCTACTTCCTGGGCAATCTGCAGTTCTTTCAGCTCCCGGATAATCTGAAGGACCGTAGGCCCGCTCATTCCCAGAGCTTCTGCAATATCCGGCATAGATGTCCTCTCCCGGCTGTTCAGATACCGGAATACCCTGTTTCGGTTTAATTTCTTAACCTCAATACTGCTGGCCCCCTTCTTCATATCCTTTTCCCCCTCTGCTGTCCACTTCCTTCCAAAAAAATATAACTGTACTTTCAATTCTCAATACTTTATTTATGTATTTAATTAAGTGTTTAGATTATAACATTGATCTCCATTACCGTCAATACTTTATATATATTTGCTGGAATTTTTCAAAAAATTCCAGCTTTCTCGATTTTACAGCTGTGCTTTTTAGTCTTTTTATCGTAATTGATGCCCACAAGAAGAACATCCCCTGTGTACGTTTCTAACGCTTTCATATACTGCCTTTCCTTAATCTGCGCAACCGCCCCATCCGCAGACTGATTCCATTTTAATTCTACCACCATTGCCGGTTTATCCGAATGTTTTCTTGGAAGAAAAACAATGTCCGCATACCCTTTCCCCGAGGGCATTTCACGTACTAACATATAGTCTTTCACAGCATTATAATATGCCAGAGCAATCACACAAGTCAAAGAATTCTCATCATTGTAAGTAAGAATAGATGTATTCGCCCCATGTACCGCCTCAATACTTTCTGCAACTTTTTCCTCATCCATATTCCAGGATGCTTTTAAAAGTTCGTCGGAAGCCCGTATGGCATCCATTACATATGCCCACCCGTCATCTTCTATAGCATTTACATATTCACTTCTCACTTCCTCATTAGGTATAAAAACTCTCTGAGTCCTTTCATCATAGGACAGATACCCCAGATGCACCAACAGGGTCAAAATATCGTCTTTGCTTTTAAACGAAGTCATATCATTCTGGAATTTTGCCGGATTTACTGCGCATTCACCCCCTGCCAGCATCTGAGTCACATCATCTTTTAGTCCGTCGAAATTCATGCTGATATATTTTCTCAGAGATTCATATGTCTCTGTACTTGTCCAGTAATTGCCCATCCGTTTTCTCCGAATGGAATCCACCACAGATTTGGGATTATAAATATGCAGCCCCTCCCCCAGCCTGTATCCATCATACCACTGCCTGGCTTTTTCAAAGTCCATGTGATACGACTCATATAATTCGCGCACTTCACGTTCTGTAAACCCTGAGTATTCTGCCAGTACATCCGGTTGGATCATTGTGAATTCATCAAAATTATTCAGAGCTGACTCTGTTCCATATTTTTTTATGGGGAGAATGCCTGTAAGATAGGCAAGTTTTACAAATTTCTTCGAAGGCGCATCCTTAAATAATCCCCTGAGAAATGTAATGTATTCCTCCTGCGCTTCTGCCTCGTACTTTTGCTCCCGGAACACCGCATCCCACTCGTCAATAATGATGATGAATTTTACGCCGTACACTTTATTCACCTGTGCCAGCATCTGAGAAAGCTGCGAAATATCTTCTGCCACACAATCTCCATAGATTTCCTTTATTTCCCCGGCAACAGCTTTCTGTATTGCAGGCACAATATGAGGCATCCCACATTCCTGGTTTCTGAAAGAATTGACATCTAAGTAGATCACATCGTATTGATTCCTATAGTATTCATAGTCCTTTTCCTCCGCGATCTTCCTGTTCCGGAAAAGCGCTGACGAATCACAGCTCCTGTCGTAATATGCGGCCAGCATCTCAGCCGTTATGGACTTTCCAAACCGCCTCGGCCTGCTTACACAGATATACCTCTGTTCTGTGTCAAGAACAGAATTGGTATATGCCAGCATCCCCGTTTTATCCACATAAATCTGGGAACGCAGTGCACTTTGGAATCCTTCATTTCCTGGGTTCAGATAAATGCCCATGTTCCTCCTTCCTAAAATCAGTGTACCCTCAGAGCCTCTATGTGTCTGATTTTCAGCCGCTTCACACCACTGCCTCCACAAGAACTTTATCCCCCAAAAGAATCTCCTCCACTTTCGGCTCTTTTTTCTGATGAAAGCAAAAACTCACCATATACCCTTTCTTCAGATGGTAATAGTCCAGATAATCTGTCAGCTGTTTTTCCCCTCTCGTATGATAGGCGTTTCCCCTCCATATCTTCATTTCTATCACAAACTGTTCTCCTCGATAATCCACCACCACATCCGTCCGTTCCCGGTTTCTCGTCTCGGCCTCTATATAATAATTTCCCGTTCCGTTTATAATCGGTTTCAGATACAAAAGAAAATACCGCCGTCCTGCCTCCTCCAGAAAATGCCCGTCCTGGTCTTTGTACAAGTCGTTGAAATGAACCACAAACCGTTCCAGAACCAGACGCATGTTTAAGTGCCCGCCGGTGATAAACCGGTTTTTCTCCACCAGTCCCGCGTCATATGCCTGATTCGCCAGCAATTCCTTTGACAAAAAGTAGTCATAAAGCACCATCTCAAAGACCCGGCTGGCTATCACTACATTTTTTCCGACGTTTCTGATAAACCCAAACATTTCTGCTGTCTCTATGGATTTGTTCAGCGGACTATAGGGGACTGTTTTCCCGGTAAACAAAATCTGATACAGAACGGTTCCTAGTTCCGGGTAATCCTCCAATTTATGAATCAGCGACTCAAACAGGGTGTTCCGTTCCTCCAGCAGTATTTTCACTGCCTCCAGTAATCCTTCTCTCGTCCATGCACGGCTTTTATCCGGGTAATCCTCCTGCCCCGCCACACGTTCATCCATTAATTTGCAGATTCGTGATACTAAAAAAGGATAGCCTGACGTATACTCATAAATCAGGCCAGCCATTTCTTCCACATCCATTCCCGTACAAAAATCCGCCTCATATTCCCCCAGCATTCCGGCAATGTCCGCCGCTGAAAAACTCATATCCACCAGAAAATCCGCCGCAATATTCCAGGGGCTGTTCCCTCTTTGGCTGTCGTTTGGCCGAAGCTTCCGCTTCAGATTTTTCACATCACACACACCTGCCAGTATGACAGACTGAAAAGCCGGTATTTCATCCCGTTCAAGGTAAGCGCCTCTAATTTGTGCAAGAAAATCCAAAAACACCTGATTATTTGTGGCACTATCAGCCTCATCGATCATAAAAACAACCGGCTTTGCCGATTCCTGGCACCATTCACTGAAACATTCGAATAACTCTGCCAGCCCCATCCCCTGCATCTTCCCACATGCAAATGTTCCTAGAACACCTGCGGTCTCATGAGGCAGTTCATTTTTTAACAGGGGCTTTCTTTTGATTTCTCTCGCCAGCGCCTTCACAAAACAGTTCTCCGTCTCAAAGTCCTGATGGCTCAGCCTCTGAAAATCCAGGCTTACCACCACATAATCTTCCCGAAGATACCACCCTAAAGCCTTTAATGTAGTGGTTTTTCCATACTGCCGGGCACGATTGATAGTGAAATAATCCCCCCGGTCCACCATTTCCTTTATCTCTGCCAGTCTGTTTTCAATATTGACCATATAGTGAAGCGTTGGCCTGCAGTCCCCGCTGGTATTAAAAATTTTCCCCAAAATCCCACCCCGCTTTTTACGAAAATGCGCACCAATCCTATGTATTTCACCCGCCCCATACCATCATTTTCCCAGCCACACGCCGCATACCCGGCAGCAATTCTACACACTTTCTCCTGTACCGGAAGCTGCCTGTACCGCCTCGGTGGAAATCTCCTCTGTCTGCACATCTGCCTCAGACTGCACATCCTGGACAGCCCCGGTTTCGTCCTCCACGTCCTCTGTCTGTTCCTGCGTCTGCTCCACACTCCCCGGCGCAAACCGCAGAAAATAGGCATAGATATCCACCACAGCCTTATAGAGTTCTTCAGGAATCTCTGTCCCCAGATTCAGCTGGGACAAAACTGTGGCCAGCGAATTGTCTTCATATACAGGAACACCGCTCTCATTGGCAACCTCTACCATTTTCTCGGCCACATACCCCATACCGGAGGCAACCACTATGGGAGCTGCAGACTGCCGTTCGTCATATTTCAGTGCAACTGCTTTTTTATTGAGCAAATCATTAAATCGTGACATTTACTGCATTCTTCCTTTCAAATATTTTGGGGAATGCCTGAGAGATGGATATGGGCTCTGCTGCTTTCTCCAGAACCAGTGAGCGGAAAGAAATCCCGTTATCCGCCATAATCACCTCCAGTGAATTCTTAATCTCCCCCTCTTTATCCGCAAGTTCTTCCGGGTATGACAGATACATATCCATCTTATCCTGTCCGTACAGCAGAATCATATCGAAAAATCCCACGTCTTTGATGTCAAATTTGATCAGTAATTTCGCTTTGCGCCCTTCGCCGTCTGCAGCTCCGCTGTCATCATCCGGGTCGATCCACATTTCCGAAAACATGGTCTGCCCATTGAGCTCCACGGGAAGCATCAAATGCAGTACCGGCATATACACGCTCTCATTTAAAAGCACTGCATTCATCAGATTCTGGAACACCTGTTTATTTTCCAGTCCTGCCTCCCCCTGAATGCCGAACTGTACCATTTTCAGGAACTTATCCGCCCATGTATTCTCTCTGGTTGCTTTGGCATATTCTGTATGGCGCAGAATCTGGGGAAGCATATCCGGGGAAACCGCCTGGAATTTTGACCGGAATCCCTGAAAATTCAGCAGTTTTGCAAAGCTGTCAATCACTTTATCCAGATTGCCGTTCTCATACCGGGACACATTGAAAGTCAACACCCCGATCAGATCCCGTATGGTGCCAAAATCCCGGGTCTTTGCCACGTACTGTCCCAGCATGGGGATGATCTCATTCTTCAGCAGCATCCCGTTGCTTTTCGTATCTCCCGCAAGGGCCGTCATATCCAGCCGTTCCATCAGCTGGCGCAGAGGCTCCCGTTCTGAACGCATCATATACTGAGTGATCAGGTCCAAATTGCCTTTTATATTTTCTAACAGATGGGAACCAGACGACATATCATTGATCTGCTTTAACAGGTCCAGAACGCCTGCTTTCAGCTCCACCGACTGAGTCTCATTCATAACCTGCCGGAGCATATTATAAAAAGTCCCTGTATAGCGGACAGCCCCGTGGGCCTGGTTTTTCAGGAAATCCACCAGCTGGCTGTCGGACATTTTCATCATTTCCATGAATTTTGCAATTTCCTCGGCAAATTCCGGACCGATGCCGGACTCCACCATGTTTCCCATGCCCTGCAGAAACAAGGTGGAAAACAACTGTGTCAGCTGAGGTGCATCGTTGATCTGCTGAATAAAATTCCCGAAATTCGACTGTGTATTCATTCCCAGTTTTGTCTGCTGGGAGTCCCCCGCGTCACCGCGGCCGTCGGGCCGGACTACCTTTCCCGGGTCTACCGGATTCTGTATCTGTTTTTCATTTGTTGTCAAAGGATTGTTTTTTACATTATTATTTTCCAGGCCCGTGGGAGGCGTGGTCACTCTCAAAATATTCGGCATTTTTTCCACCTGCTATATTAATTTTTTCATTCACTGTGTCGATATACGTACTATATACTAAATTTTAAAAAATTACAAGGCGGTGTTAGAAATTATGGATAACGGTACAGATAGCATGCTTGATATGTATCTATTCGAGACAAATTCTCTTATGGAACAACTTGATGAACTGCTTATAGAAGCAGAAAAAGTCGAGGAATTCAGCACGGATGACGTAAATGAAATTTTCCGTATCATGCACACCATCAAAGGTTCCTCGGCAATGATGGAATTCGGGTCTTTGAACCAGATCGCCCATCACATTGAAGACCTGTTCTTCTATATTCGCGAAAATGGCATGGATGCCATTGCCCCGGAACTGAAGAAAAGTTTATTCAACCTTATGTTCAAATCCACGGATATGCTTCGGTCTGAAATTGAGAAAGTGGAAAATAATGAACCACTCCTTGAAAATGTCGACAACATTGTTGGTGAAATTAATAGTTTCCTGAATAAAATCAGCGATGCCGAGGATTCTGCCCCGGCCAGCCAGCCGGAGACAGCGTCCACACCGGATACTCCGTCTGTGGCGGAACTGAACATGGAGCTGGCACACTGCCCGGATGATGACGCGCCCTTTTTTATCAAATTACTGTTTGAAGAAGGCTGCGGCATGGAAAATCTGCGGGCATTTATGCTGATTACATCCATGCAGGATCTGAATATTGACTTCCGCTTTTACCCTGCGGACATAGAAACCAACAGCGACACGTGCCAGGATATCATTGACCACGGTTTCTTCCTTGCTGTGGATCAGGAAGACCACATTGAAAAGATGATCCATGTCATCACAGATGCCAGCCATATCCAATCCTACGAGGTCATTGAAAATGCCCGTCTGAAAAAAGAAGAAGCTGTTGCTGAACCTCAGGCACAGCAGCCGGAAACGCCTGTGCAGACTGCCGAAGTTTCATCAGCTTCATCTGACAGTACACATGAATCAGCTCCGGCCAAACCGGCTGCCAATGCGGCAAGAGCCCACAGCGGCCCGGTAAAACAGAGCCTGATCAGTGTCAATCTTTCCAAACTGGATGCACTGGTGGCCATTGTAGGAGAGATCGTCATCACCGAATCCATGGTGACATCCTCCCCCGATATCCAGGGACTGAAGCTGGATAATTTTATGAAGTCCACCCGTCAGCTGCGTAAGCTCACCAAGGATCTTCAGGACATTGCCATGTCTCTGCGCATGGTTCCCGTATCCGGCGTGTTCCAGAAAATGAACCGGATTGTGCGGGATATGAAACAAAAATTAAACAAAGACGTGAGACTGACCATTATCGGAGAAGATACTGAAGTGGACAAGTCCATTGTAGATAACATCGGCGACCCGATCATGCACATTGTCCGAAACTCCATGGACCATGGCGTGGAAGATTCTGCAGAGGAGCGGATTGCAGCCGGCAAGGATCCCCAGGCCGAGATTATCCTCTCCGCCACCCATACCGGCAGCGAAGTCATCATCAAAGTGGAGGACGACGGCCGGGGCATGAATCCCCAGTCCATTCTGGCCAAAGCTGCCAACAACGGACTGCTGACCAAACCGGAAAGCGAGTATACCAAGAAAGAAATCCTTTCCCTTTTGCTGCTGCCAGGCTTCTCCACCAACGAAGAAGTAACCGAATATTCCGGACGTGGTGTGGGAATGGACGTGGTAAAACGAAACGTAGAATCTGTGGGCGGCACTGTAACCATTTCCAGCGAACTGGGACAGGGAAGCTGCACAACTTTGAAAATACCTCTGACCATGGCCATTGTAGACGGAATGGAAATTGCCGTGGGTAACTCCATCTTCACAGTACCCATTGCCAATATCCGGCAGTCCATCAAAGTTTCCAACGAAGATGTGGTGTATGACGCTGAAGGAAACGAGATTGTCAAATGTCTGGATGAATTTTATCCGATCATCCGTGTGCATCAGCTTTATAACATTGATACAGAGATTACCAGTATCGAAGACGGTATCTTAATCTGGGTGGAAGCCAGTGATACCTCTTACTGCCTATTCGTCGACGAGCTTCTGGGCGAACAGCAGGTGGTGGTGAAACCTCTTCCTTCCTATCTTAATAGTTTTAACATCAAAAACTCTGGTATCAGCGGATGTACCATTATGGGAGATGGAAATATCAGCATTATCCTGGATATCCTGAAGCTTTATGAGATGGCCCAGTATTAAAAACACATGGAAATTGGAGGACTAGAAATGGCTGAAGAAACAAAAAATATCATAGATGCTGATCTGGACGAAGTGGTAGAAGTGGAAGTAGAAAAAGAACGTTTTCTCACATTCCATTCTGATGAGCTGACGTTTGCAGTAAACACAAAATATGTGATTGAGATCCTCACGAATCATGCAATTACCACACTGCCCATGGTACCGGATTATATCAAAGGAATCATCAATATGCGCGGGCAGATCATCCCTATCGTGGATATCCGGTCCCGGCTGGGTAAAATGCCCATCGATTACGGTGACAGCACCTGCATCATTGTTCTGGAGATTGACTCCATCTCCCTGGGAATCCTGGTGGACTCTGTATCCCAGGTGGTAGACAGCGAGCTGAGCAAGATTTCGCCTGTGCCTGTAAATAAACAGCAGGAACTGGTGAATGGAATGATATCCCTGGATGCCAATAACGTGGTATTGCTTCTGGACTGCGAACAGCTGGTGAATGAACAGATGATGATGTAGGAGGAAACCATGTTAAATATTTCTGACCAGGATTTTCACCGCCTGGTAAACTATGTAAAATCAAATTACGGCATTGACTTGAGCAAAAAGCGCCAGCTGATATCCGGACGGCTGTCCAATACGATCACAAACATGGGTTACTCAGATTTTACCGGATATGTGGATCACATTGTTTCTGGCAAAAACGCCAAGGACAATGAGATCATGCTGAATAAACTGACTACTAATTACACATATTTTTACAGGGAGAAGACACACTTTGACTATTTTAGAGATACCATCCTGCCCTATATTGTAAAAACAAAAGAAAAAAACCGGGTTATGAGTATCTGGAGTGCTGGCTGCTCTTCTGGCGAGGAACCATACACTATCACCATGTTAATCCGGGAATTCCTGGGTGCCCAGGCCAATGCCTGGGACACTCGGATTCTGGCTACTGATATTTCTCATCAGGTCCTGTCAAAGGCCAAAAACGGTCTGTATGAAGAAGAATCCCTGCGGGAACTGCCGCCGGACTGGAAACGCAAATATTTCATTCCAGTTAAGGGATCACCCGGAACCTATGAAGTCTCCAAACCTCTGCGTTCCAATGTGATTTACCGCACCTTCAATCTGATGAGTCCGATACATTTTAAACTGAAATTTGATGTAATATTCTGCAGAAATGTAATGATATATTTCGACCAGGACACAAAAGAAGCCCTGGTAAAACGTTTCTACCAGGCATCCAATCCGGGAGCTTATTTGCTGATTGGCCATTCTGAAAACCTGAATAAGGAACGCACACCTTATGATTACATCATGCCTGCTACCTATCGCAAAAGCGAAGACAGCAAATAACGGAAAGGCGGTGAGCAAATGCTCTCAGGCAAAAAAATACGAGTGCTTGTTGTGGACGATTCCATGCTGTTCCGCAAACTGCTGATTGATAATTTATCCCAGAAACCCCTGATTCAGATTGCTGGTTACGCAGTAGATGCCTTTGACGCACAGAATAAAATTGCACAGTTAAGACCAGATGTGGTCACATGCGATGTGGAAATGCCGCGTATGAGCGGCATTGATTTTGTAAAGCGGGTACTGCCTAAATACCCGGTTCCCATTATACTGGTATCCTCCCTGAATCTGAGCGTTTTTGATGCTCTGCAGGCAGGAGCAGTGGACTTTGTCCGCAAACCGGATATGACCCAAAACAATAACGTAGCCAGTTTTATCAACGGTCTGGCCGGTAAAATCAGCATTGCCTCCAGGGCCAAAGTCCGGGTGCCCGGAACTGCTTCCGCACTCCCCACTATGCCGAAAGGCAGCGCATCACTGACCTGTAACATGTCTGCACTGTCTCAGAATAACACTGTGATTGCCATCGGTGCTTCCACCGGAGGCACAGAAGCAACTCTGGAGGTAGTCCGGAATCTGCCGGCCAATACACCGGGAATCGTTGTGACACAGCACATGCCTGAAGGTTTTACCAAAATGTATGCAGAGCGGCTGAACCGTATCTGCAAAATGGAAGCAAAAGAAGCGGAAAATGGGGATAAAATTCAAAAAGGCCGCATTCTGGTTGCGCCTGGAAACCTGCAAATGCGTGTAGTGAGAGTGGGTGTTTCCTACACGGTGAGCTGCACTTCAGGCCCAAAGGTCAGCGGACATAGACCCTCTGTAGATGTGCTGTTCCAGTCCATGGCCAGTTCCCTGGGAAAGAACGGCATCGGCATCATTCTCACCGGAATGGGTAAAGATGGAGCTGCCGGTCTGTTGGAAATGCGCAAAAGGGGCGCCTACACCATCGGGCAGGATAAAGACTCCTGTGTGGTATACGGTATGCCCATGGTGGCACAGAATATCGGCGCGGTCTGCCAGCAGGCCTCCTGTGCAAACATTGCAAATGTTCTGTTAAACCATTTGAATAAGTTATAATTTCCCCCGCTTTGTCTATTAATATTTTCCGTAAAATGGCGATACTTTATATAGGCGAAGTAATCCAGCAATTGTCGAAAGGAGTATGAAGCATATGAAAATTTCATTAAATAATATCTCAAATTACCATCTTGAGCTTCCTCCGGTTAACAAAGCCACTGCTAAAGCCACGAATACGGAAAAGGCTAATCGTAACTATGATGCCATCATCATTCAGTCTGACTCCAGACAGATTGCTGAGAAAACCTTTTCATCTTCTTTAGCCAGAGCAGTATCCGGTGAGGTCAGGAATACGCAGGCTTCTGAAGAAAAAATTCAAACTATCAAAAATCAGATTGACAGTGGAACATACCGTATCCAGTTCGAGGAGATCGCTTCACGCATGATGCTGAGCAGGGAGGTATAGTCCATGCATGATTTCAATGACTTCAAAACAGTAGTGGGAGACCTGATTATACTGATTGAAGAATTCGACCAATTGGAAACTGAAAAACTGAAAGCCGTACAGCAAAATCGGGTTACCTTCGTGGAGGAAGCCATGAAAAAGGAGCAGGCCGCCATCATGAAACTGCGCGGTCTGGATAAGAAAAGGGAAGCAATACAAAAGGACCTGGGATGGGAGAGATTGACTTTTCAACAAATCCTGTCGCAGGTCCCTGTCGTTGAAAGGGAAGAACTTGAGCCTTTGTTTGCCCAGCTGTCAGGAAACGTCAGACAGTTTGACGATACCAGAGACAGTGCTCAGAAGGCCCTGGAAATCAGTCTTCATCATATCAATACAGCGATTGCCAAAAAGGCTGCTGAAGGAAACACAGCATATACCAGTGATGGGACTCCCAGCAAACTGGATCAGTCCAGCAATCATCATTTAAGGAATAGAAAAGCATAGTTTTTTTGAATGGAGGGATGACATGTTACGAGCAACTTTTGCCGGATTCTCTGTTGCCCGGGGTGCACTGACTGCAAGCCAGAAGGCCCTGGACGTGACAGGACAGAATATATCGAATGTTTATACAGCAGGCTATACCAGACAACGGCTGGATCAAGTCAGCATGAGCATGGGATACGGAAATTATTCCTATTCCAACTACACTGCCCAGGTGGGAAACGGTGTATTGATCACCGGGATTTCCCAAATCAGGGACCCTTATCTGGATATCCAATACCGGAATCAGATGGCAAATGTGGGTGCGTCGGACTCTAAAAATTCAATCCTGGAGCAGGTAGAAGGCGTTTTTGACGAGACCATGAAAAGTTCCATCAAGGATGCCTTTTCTGACTTGGAGAGTAAACTGCTGGATCTGGCCAACTCTACCGGTTCTGAATTGGACGATTCCATTGTCCGGGCTTCCATGCAGTCATTGGTCAATATCTTCCATGCCAACGCCACCAATCTGGCCGACAAGCGGGAACAGATCACCGATGACTTTGAGAATAATTCCATCCGGCAGGTCAATGCATTACTGAAGGATATCGCCGAATTAAACAAATCCATTAAGAACAGCCACGTTCTTGGCTATCCCGCGCTGGAGCTGCAGGACGAGCGGAATAATAAGCTGGATGAACTGGCCAGCTATATTCCTATTGAGGTTATCCGCACAGACGAAAAACTCTCCAGTACAGAGAAAGTTGAGAATGTACAGGTTAATATTTTATTAAATAAAAACCAGAAATTTGAACGTTTTACATTAATTGATAATGATAAATATGGCAGTCTTGAATCCGAAACCGCAGATAAATTTACAGAAGTAACTTTGAATCATCTTCAGTATAACGGCAATACAGTAGTCACCAATCCTGACGGTACAGCTGCTACAGCTGAGACAGCGATCACGGAAAAAACCGGCGATACGGTAAACATTTTCATTCAGGGCGGTACATTCAAAGGTACGCTGGATATGTTAAACAGTTCCGGGGTATTTGACGGCGACGCTGCCACTGAAAAGGGTCTGGGGTATTATGAGCAGGCATTTGATTTACTGGTTGATAAATTTGCCAAAGTTATGAACAGTTTGAATCAGGAACCCACTGCCGACAATTCTGGCGGTAATTTATTTGTCACAAGCGATGGCAGTACAGATTTTACCGCTGCTAACATTAAAATCAATGAGGACTGGATTCGCGGAATTGTAAAGCTAAAAGCCAAACAGGACCCAACTTCCGGTTCCACACAGAATGATAACATCAACAAATTTATAGATAACCTGAATAAAGACCAGGAATTTGAAGTGAACGTTCCTGCGACGGGTAATAAAAGTACCATATACACAGGTAATTTCTACAACTACTATGTAAATACCATCGAATCTACGCTGGGTATCGAACAGCAGTCCACAAAGAACCTGCTGGATAACCATGTTACCGTTATCAATACCATCGCCCAGAGTAAAGACCAAGTATCCGGTGTCTCTCTCGATGAAGAAGGTGTAAACTTGATGCAGTATCAGCAGTCCTTTACTGCTGCATCCAGGCTCATGACGTCTCTGGATGAAGTTCTCGATAAATTGATCAACGGAACCGGCGTCTGCGGCAGATAATAGAAGGAGGTATGCAATCATGAGAGTAACTACAAGCATGATGATCCGTAATTACCAGACAAATCTGAGTAAAACATCGGAAAATAAAATGAATCTGCAGAATAAAGTACTGACTCAGCGGAATTTTTGCAGTGTAAAAGAAGATCCTTCTGCAGCCGCAAAAGCGTCCAACCTGACCCGCCAGTATTTGAAAAACAGCGACTATATGGATATGGCAAAGGATCTGAGATCCAAAATAGACGCCCAGGAGGACAGTGTATATCAGGTTGTAAAATACGCAGAAGAACTTTACGCCAAACTTGGTAAAGAATCCCTGAACGGGACGAATTTATCACAGCGTGACACCTATGCCAATACTGTTTTGTCCATTCGTGATTCCATTCTTCAGAGTTTGAATGCCACTTACAGTAATACCTATATTATGGCTGGTGCAAATGGAACGGAAGCGCCGTTTGGTATAAATGCTGAGGGGAAATTGACCTATCGGGAAAAAGTTGTGGATGATCCAAATAATTTTACAGAATTAGAGAAATTTAATCAAGAAACTTTATATGTAGATATCGGACTGGGCCTTGAATTCCAAGATGCTGCGGATGCGGGAACTGCATATGACCAAATTAGCTCTTCAACAGCCTTCGATGTTGCCTTCTCCGGTCTGAAGGCTGTCTGGAACGGCAAAAAAGGAGAAGACATCAAAAATTTAAATGGGACTCTTGCTGACTACCGCCAGGAAAATAAAGACGGCAAAATGGCCAACAACCTGGTAGACCTATGTACCCAGTTAGCCAAGGAACTGGCCCAGCCCGATGGCGATTTCGACTACCAGGCATGCGACGCCATGGTGACTCAGATCAAGGAATACCATATCCAGGCTGACAATGCCCTCACCGGAATCGGCGTAAAGGAAAATTTCCTTGAGAAGACCGTGGACCGTCTGGAAGCCAATGATTTATCTCTGGCCACTCAGCTGGAACGGGTAGTTACACCGGATATGGCCGCTGCCATTACCAATTACTCTTATGCCCAATATGCCTACAATGCCGCCCTGCGTATAGGTGTAAACCTCTTATCCCAGTCTTTTCTTGACTTCATGAGATAAGGGACAGGATAGATTATAAAAGAATTTGACAAGGAAAGGGGGGAAGTTTTATGAAACCACTGCTTCAAATTACTACGATACCAATTGCTTATCAGTTAAAAGTTCAAAGAGCTCAGGTGGAACGGCATCATGGAAGTGCGGAAATAGAAATCTCCCGGGAAAAAGGGCGCGGGTTCCAGATTCAGAGCCAGCCCAGCAAGGTAAGGATTGATACTTTCGACGCGCGCAATTCCATGATTCCATCTACGCCCACCAGCATTCAGCAGGCTGCTGAGAAGGGCAAACAGGCCGCTGCTGACATAACGGCCCAATGGGCATCTGAAAATCATATCATGATGAAATCGAAAATCGGTGAGGATGCCACTGGAAAAATCGTGGAACAAAATTTTATGAATAACCTGAAAACAGGAGAATTCGGATTACGGTTTATTCCAGAAGCGCCACCGAATATTCAGTGGACAAAACCTGATATTTCATCCCGCTATGAGATGGACCGGCTTCGTTTTAATCTGAAACTCAATAATGGCGACTTCCAATATATTCCTGGTGATGTCAGCCTTGAGATTACTCAGATGCCAGATGTGAATATCGAATACATCGGCGGTCCCATGTATGTACCACCCAGTGCAGACCCGAATTACGAAGGAGTCGATGTTCGAGCATAAACAAATATCAATTACGGAATAACTATAACAAGGCATTGAGGCTGTTTCCTAATATATTGTCAAAGAATCCCGCATAAGCGGGATTCTTTCTATACAGTTTCTCAAAGGAGGTATAATGCACAAATGCATATAGATACAAAACATTTTGGAATAATGGAATATGATGCCAAAGAAACCGTCCATTTTCCGGACGGTTTGTTTGGCTTTGAAAGCTATAAAAATTATTTTCCGATTCCTCTGGAAGAGGGCAGCGACGCAATTATCTGTCTGCAGAGCCTGGACGACAAGGACATAGCTTTCATAACCATGAATCCTTTCCTCCTCTCCCCGGATTACCACCCTGAAATCTCCGACACTGACCGCAGGGCACTGGGAAATCCAGAGGACGATGATATTTCCTATTACTGTATCTGTGTTTTACACGATGTCATGGAAAACAGCAGTATTAATCTGAAATGCCCCATTGCTGTCAACACTACGACACGGTCAGCCCGCCAGTTGATTCTAGATCAGCCAGAATACAATTTCCGCCACTGTATGAAAGATATCACAAAGGTGGGCGAGAGGGAGGTCAAACATGCTGGTACTGCAAAGAAAGAAAAACCAGTCACTGGTCATAAACGGTAATGTTACCGTCTCGGTTCTGGAAATCGGCAGTGACTGGATCAAACTAGCTGTCGAGGCGCCGAAAGATGTGAAAATACTGCGTGCCGAATTAATAGAGGCAGCCCAGGCCAATCAGGAGGCAGCCGGAGAACTGAGCAAAGCCTCCGTCAACGCCCTGAAAAAACTTGTACTGCCCCATTCTAAAGAACTGTAAGTAAATTCTACCCTTCAAAACCATTGGGATGCCCAGACTGCCATCTCCAGGAATCCGCGCACATTTCTTCGATTCCTCTGGCAGCGGACCATCCCAATTCTTCTCTCGCCTTAGACGGATCTGCATAACAGGTGGCAATATCCCCTGCCCGACGTGGTTTTATCTCATAAGGAATGGTTTTTCCACAGGCTTTTTCATATGCATGGAGCACTTCCAGAACGCTATAGCCCCGTCCGGTGCCCAGATTATAAATGGAAACGCCTTCCTTCTTCTGCAGCTTTTCAATGGCTTTCACATGCCCCACAGCCAGGTCTACCACATGGATATAGTCCCTGACTCCTGTCCCATCGGGAGTGTCGTAATCATCCCCAAATACACCCAGTTTTTCCAGCTTTCCTACCGCCACCTGGGCAATATAAGGTGTAAGGTTATTGGGGATTCCCTTGGGGTCCTCTCCCATCTTTCCTGACTCATGAGCTCCTACAGGATTAAAGTACCGAAGCAGAACCACATTCCACTCTGGATCGCTGACATGAATATCTGTCAGAATCTGCTCCAGCATGCCCTTGGTCTGTCCATAAGGATTGGTAATCTGTCCCTTGGGGCAGTCCTCTGTGATGGGTACAAAGGCGGGATCTCCATACACAGTAGCCGATGAACTGAACACAATATTCTTCACCCCGGCCTCACGCATGGACGCACACAGCGTCAAAGTGCCGGAAATATTGTTGGTATAATACTCCAACGGCTTCTGAACTGACTCTCCCACTGCTTTTAAACCTGCAAAATGAATCACTGCATCAATATTCTGCTCCTGGAAAATCTTATCCATTCCCGCCTTATCCATCATATCTGTCTCATAGAAAGTCACCTTCTTACCGGCAATCTCCTCCACCGCATCCAGTGCCTTCCTGCTGGAATTACACAGGTTATCCATTACAACCACTTCATAACCAGCCTGAAGAAGTTCCACACATGTGTGGCTCCCGATATAGCCGGCACCGCCTGTTACCAAAATTGTCATATCACGTTACCTCCTGCAAAGAATTTATTTTTATAATGATCAGCCTGTCACTCACCGATAAAAATGGACTTTTGACACTCTAATCATGTAATGCCGTTTTGGGATACTCCCCTGCTTCCTTCATTTTGCAAATGGCCTCTGACACTACTCTCTTATCCTCACGATACGTGACACCATGCCATTGGTCCATAGATTTCAATACCTCCACAGACGCCTTCCCCTCTGCCAGCAAGTCACCTACCACTGACGGAAGAAAATATTCACATTTCAATGGATTCTCCTGAAATCCCTGTGTGAGAAATGCCGGGAATCGTTCTTTCAGCTCCTGCAGAATACTCAGGGAAAATCCCCACATATTCATAGACACAATGCTGTCCACATCAATATCTGTCCAGGAAACGCCGTCATCCTCTGTATAGGCAGCGCCATTCCCGCGTTTCTCAATATGCGTCCGCTCCTGAATTCCTTTCAGAAAACCGTTGTCATCTGTGCTGCACACCCCTCTGGCCACATGTCCGTTATCAGTGAGAGTATTCCCCAGAACATATCCCACCATACAATAGCGGTATTTCTCATCGTCAGAATGTGCAGTCAGATACTGATACAGCTGTTCAAAAGCCTGCCTCCCATAATAATCATCTGCATTGATCACGGCAAACGGCCCCTTCAGCTCATTCATACAGCACAGTATGGCGTGACCTGTTCCAAAAGGTTTTACCCGGCCCTCAGGCACCTGAAAACCTTCCGGCAGTGCGTCCAGCTCCTGGAAAACATAGGAGACCTCCATATATCGGCCAATGCGCTCACCAATTGCCTGCCTGAAAGCCTGTTCATTTTCCCTTTTGATAATAAATACCACTTTCTGAAAACCTGCCCGTCTGGCATCGTAAATGGAGAAATCCATCAGAATATCCCCCTGTGCATCCACTGGGTCAATCTGCTTCAATCCCCCATAGCGGCTTCCCATCCCCGCTGCCATAATCACCAGTGCTGGTTTATCCATAATCATCACTCTCCCTTTGCTCAACCCTGTTTTTCATGGTTACATGGCACTTTAAACCAAAACTCCACCCCTTTATCTTTATTCTCCACGCCGCATTCACCCTGATGAAGACGGATAATCCGGCGTACCAGATACAGTCCTATCCCCATATGCCGTTGTTCCGGCCTGTCCTGGGCTGTTTCCTGTTTGGGACGCTGCATTACATATCCCTGCCATATCCGTTCCATATCCGATGGCTCAATATGTTCCCCCTGATTGTAAACAGTAACATGCGCCCATCCATTTTTCCGATACAGGCACACCCGTATACAGTTGCCCTGAGCGGTATGGGAAAACGCATTCATAATATAGTTATCAAGGGCCTGTTCCAGATAATGGGCATTCCCCCATACACAGCATTCCGGCTCCAGAGAAAATTCACCCTTAATATGATTCTGTCCAAAGAGGGCCTGGTACTTTAAGCGGATATACTCCATAATATCGGTCAGATTAATCTCGCATTTCTCCATTTTCTGAAGGTTCTGTTCCAGAAGGGACAAATCCATCAATTCCCCCACCATGTCAGACATTCTGGACACTTCCTCCACAATGGAGCTGTAATAATAACTCCGGTCAATCCGGTCGTCCATACACTGAAGCATCTCCACCTGGCTGGAAATAATAGCCAGCGGCGTCTTCAACTCGTGGGAGATATCCGCCACTACATCTTTTCGGATATTCTCCAGCATTTCTTTGTCCCGCCCCAGGTCCACCTGAAGTCCACCATCCTGATTTTCCATCTTCTGCAGGTGTGATGTCATCCAATTGATATTCCTGGCCAGACAGTTTAATTCCCGATAGACTCCATCCTCACTCAAATTTACGTGGAAGTCACTCTGGACAATTCGATTTGTTCCATCCAGTATCTCTTCAAAAGGCTGGGCCACGTGTTTAAAATAAATATACAATATAGGAACGCTAATGACAAGTGCTAATAGAAATACAGCCAGCACAAGTTCTGTATTTCGAAAAACCAGTTCACCAGATACCTTTTTCACACGGATGCTCACATAAAACGTTTCCCCGTCCTGCTCAAGCAGCCCCATCAGCTTTACAACGGAAAACTGGCCGCTCTCCCCCGAAATAAGCTGGGGCGTCTTGGAGAACTCCTCCTTATTTCTTACAATATGACGATACACCTGATGCTCCATATTTTCCGCCCATGTTGTATAGACAGGATAAAATTCTTCATTGGAAATAGTGATCCTCACATTCTGTTCCTCATACTGCCAGAGTGTGGATTCATCGCTGTATTCCAGCATATTCAGGTCCATATCTCCTAGAGTATGGTAAGCCTCCCATATCAGCTGATTTCTCTGAAAACTATGATAAAAAGGCGCAGCCAGATAATAAATCAGTGCACCTCCCCCTGTTACAGCTATCAGGATGGACAGCTGCATCCACATCAGTTTTCTTCTAACTTTCCCCTTCATCCGCCTCTGCCTCAAAAATATAACCCACTCCGTATACAGAACGTATGTAATTACATTCGTCCGTCAGTTTCTTTCGCAGCTGCTTCACCATTGTATCCACAGTGCGGGTCTCCCCGGCATAGTCAAACCCCCAGACAGCATCCAGAATATGTTCCCGTTTCAACACCCGTCCCTGATTTTCCATAAAATACTGCAGCAGCTCATATTCTCTGCGGGTGGTCTCCACGTACTCTCCTTTTCTGTACACCTTCTGGCCAGGCAGGTCCAGACGCAGTTCCCCTGCCTCCAGAAACTGGTCCATTTTCCCGGCCCTTTTCAACACTGCCTCCACATGAGCTTTAAGCCCCGCCAATGTATAGGGTTTGACAATATAGTCATCAGCGCCCTGAGAAAAACTATACAGCTGTTTTTCCACAGAGGAATTCGCAGTCAGCATAATCACCGGAATCTGGGAATTCCTCCTTATTTCATTGAGTACTTCATTCCCATTCACTAGAGGAAGCTTAATATCCAATAATACCAGATCAATTTTATTCATATTGTTGCAAAAGATTTCCAAAGCTTCCTGTCCGTCTGATGCCTGAAGAATCTCATAACCCTGTATGGTCAGAAAATCCGACAGGGTGCGCAGAAGTTTTTCCTCATCTTCCACAACCAGCAATGTTTTATTGTAATGCATGTGACTTCTCCAGAGGTATGGTACAGGAATCTTCATACCCTTTCAGCAGGATGGTTCCTGTCTCCTCATATTCCTTCTTATATCGATAGTAGTCTTTCTCCCTCTTTTTCAATACTTTCCCACAATTTTCCAGTGTCACATATACACCGAATCCTTCATATCCGGGATTTCCCATAATGGTCTCCACCACCTCATCCCCCATCTCATAATAGAAATGCTTGGGATCATAAAAATTGTATGGGTCCATGTTCACATCGCAAAAAGCGCTGAAATCCCAGTAATCTGTAATCGTCGCCAGCTCAGCCATAAAATTCCAGTATTCCGGTTCCTCAAAATAAGACCTCTCCGAAATGAATACCGGCGCCACAATTACCAGCAATTCCGTTTGGGCCTGATCACACATCTCCTTAATCCGCCGCATGGAATCCAGGTTTTCCCGATAACAGGTTCCCTCAATGGACCTGGTAAACAGTGTCTTTAAATAATTTTCATAATAACGCATGGAATACCTGGCTACTTTCCGGTCCCTGTCTTTAAAAAACTGCCTGTAATGGCTGGTCAGATTCCTCTCTCCCGTAAAATATTCAAATTCCGGCAGTATCTGATCCTGCTCCAGCTTTTCAAAGGCAGCTTTCACATCCTTCAACAGAAAATCAATATATTCCAGCACCCGGGATTCCCCCGTCATAACAGCCGGAAACTGATTCACCGCCGCTCCGTCTGCCTGCAGGTCATATTTTGTAGATTCACGTCCGCTGATGTTCAGGATAATTTTCTTTGGATCATCAATCTCCAGCAGATACCTCACCGTTTCCTCATATTCATGGAAAGTACCCAGCGACTCATGCATATTATAATAGCGGTATCCATCCATTTCTGCCAGCTTCTCTGTCCGATAAGAACCCGCCTTAGAACCTCCCAGTATATACCCTTCATACTGGTCTGCAAATTTTTTCACATGGGTAAGCTTCAGCAGACGGACATAGCCTGTTTTTCCGTCCACTGGTGACAGGTCCTTATAATCTCCGCTCACATAAGCAAAATAATCATAGGGGTCTACAAAATAATTCAAAGAACCAATACCTGCCAGCACCAATAAAACAAACGCAAGCATCCCCAACATCCATCTCTTATACTTCAAGGACTCCCCGCTCCTCTCTTAAAACTGGAAATACAAAAATTCTACCACCTGATTCATCCTGGCAAAGCAGACAGCCAGCAGAACAGCAGTAAAAATAAAATGTTTCACATCCGGCTTAAATCGGTCTGCCATATGTCTTGTAGTAGGTGCAAACCAGCAGATCAACAGGCCGGCCAGACTAATCAGCATCAATTGATAATTTTCATAACCAAATGCCAGACAGGCAGAAGATACCTGCGCCCATCCCATTTCCATCAGGCTTTTCACATCAAACATGGCCTTATAGACCACCATAGTATCGTGCATGTCCACTGCCACAAAAATCACACGGGTCAGCACAATGAAGATGAAGGTGAAGAACCATCCCACCAGAAATGGCGGCTCTTTCTTATGATATGCCAGATACGCACTGATACACACCAGAACCCCATTCATAATACCCCAGATAATAAAGTTCCATCCTGCACCGTGCCAGATACCGGACACCAGGAATGTGGCCATGGTAGCCACATAATAATTACGCCATTTACACCCCTTGCGGAATACATTCTTAAATACATATCCTCCCAGAAACCTAGACAGAGTCATATGCTGCCGCTGCCAGTATTCTTTAAAATTCCTGGAACGAAAAGGTGCATTAAAGTTCTCCGGAAGACGAATATTAAAGAACAGCCCCAGACCGATGGCCATATCTGTATACCCAGACAAATCAAAATAATAAGAAATAGAATACTCCAGGGTATAAAACCACGCCTGCCACATGGTTACCTGGTCTCCCACTGCACCATAGAACTCCGCCGCATTGTTGTTCAGCGGGTCTGCCAGCAGCATCTTTTTCCCCAGTCCGATGGCAAAGATAAAAATGCCCAGCGCTATATTCTTATAGTTGAGACGCATATTGCCCTCGTCTTCAAACTGAACCGTCATCTCTTTATGATGAACAATGGGCCCCACAATCAACTGGGGGAAAAAGGTAATAAACAGCAGATAATCCAGCACATTGTATTCTTTCGTCAGACCCCGGTAAGAATCCACAAGAAATGCAATCAACTGGAAGGTAAAAAACGAAATTCCTATGGGCAGGGCGATATTCTTCATTGCAAAGTCAAGCCCTGTCAGTGTGTTTACATTTTCAATAAAGAAATCGTAATACTTATAATATCCCAAAAGGGCCACATTGGCAAGGACTCCCACAGCCATCAAAATTCTGCGCTGAGCCAGATAAGAATCCTCCTGCATTTTACACAATGTGGTGCCCACTACATAATTGGCCGTGACACTTCCCAGAAAGAAGACGAAGAAATCAGGGCTTCCCTGGGCATAGAAATAAAACGAAGCCACCGCCATCCAGATTTTTGATAAATGATAATAGCGAAACCTGTTTAATATCCAATATACGGCAAAAACAACCGGGAAAAATCCCAGCACAAACTCATACGATGAAAAAATCATAACCCCTTCTTACTCCCATTGTTTCCATTTACTGGTACGATTCTCCAGCACACGGAACAGGACTTCCTCCATAAGCATCATGATAATCCCGAGACTGATAATCGTAATAATCGTAACCGATGTATTGGCAGTATTCCTGCCCACACTGAGCACATACCCCAATCCCTTTGGCACTCCCACCATTTCCGCGGCGATCACAACCCTCCACGCAAACCCCAGCCCCAGACGGA
Source organism: uncultured Lachnospiraceae bacterium (assembly GCA_910587105.1). Classification (GTDB taxonomy): domain Bacteria; phylum Bacillota; class Clostridia; order Lachnospirales; family Lachnospiraceae; genus MGBC164599. Next base: position 84,330 of record CAJUMB010000002.1, on the reverse strand, counting down.
ACCCGGAAATTACATAGGGCACAATGCTGGGAACAATACAGTGGTAAACCACCTGCCATCCATTGGCTTCCATCATATGCAGCGCATCGTACAGACTCCTGTCAACATTCAGCACCCCCTGCAGAGAATTAATAATAATGGGTGACAGCGAGCCCATCACAATGATAAAAATAGCTGCTCGGTCCCCCAGTCCGAACCATAGAATAGCCAGCGGCACCCACGCCACCCCTGGAATCGGTGAAAAGAAGCGTACCAGGGGATAGATGAAGTTGCGCACAGTCACGCTCATTCCCATAAAAATCCCCAAGGGCAGTCCAATCAGCACCGCGATGCCGAACCCCACCAATACTCTCTTCATACTCACCCAAATATTGGAGAGCAGATATCCGGATTTGAGCAGCTCCCAGAATTCCTCACATACCACCTGCGGCATGGGGAGCAGCAGCTCGGCATCTTCGGGGTCCATCTTCCCGAAAATGCCCGTCTTCGATGCCAGCGCCCACAGGCCCACCAGGGCCGCTATGGCCAGACACCCCTGCAGAAACGGTTTTATCTTACCTTTCATGTGATTTATAAAACCTTTGTAACTGTCCAGTACCTTCTCAGTTACAAGCCTTTCCCCTTTTATAGTACTTCATAAAACAGATCTTCCGCGGCTGGGACTTCTTCAATATATCCCATATCTTTTGACCACTGCAGGGTCTCCAGGGGAGCTTCCTCATCAATTTCATATGTGTAATCCACCCGGTCTCTGGCTGCCTCCACAACGCTTTCCTCCATCTGAAGGGTCTTGGCCAGAACACTGTCCGCCTCCGGGTCTGTATTGATGAAGTCTACGGTTTCTTTGTAAACTTCCATAAATGACTTCAGCTGATCCATCTGATTGTCAATAAAATCCTGAGAAGCCACCACTACATTGACAGGATAGAAATTCTCGGAACCTGTCTCATCTTTAATCTCTTTGCCGCAGTCATAAACCACCTGAATGTCATCTCCGTAATCGGCCTCCGCCTGAGCTGCAAAAGGCTCCCAGGTAATCATAGCGTCCACTTCCTTGGTTGCCATGAGCACGCTGGCCATATCCGCCGGTTTCATGCCAGGGATCAAGGTAAGGTCCATTTCCGGGTCAAGCCCTGCCTCCTTCAAAATCTTACTTCTCAGCATAGCGTCTGTCACTGTGGCAATCCCCGGTTCGGCTACCATGTGGTCCTTCAGGTCTTCCACAGTCTCAATCCCCGTCTCTTTCCTGGTCATCAGCACATGGCCGCCGCCGTTGGCAGATGCCACGATCTTCATATCCACACCTTTTGATATCCAGGTGGCCACCGGTCCGATTCCCACAATGGCAATATCCAGTTCCCCTGCCGCAAAAGCCTCCATCAAAGCCGCTCCATCAGAGAACTCTGATACCTGAATATCCAGCCCGCCTTCCTCCAGCAGTCCGTTCTCCTGTGCTACGAAAGGCGTCGCTGTTCCCATGGCACGGTTGGAACCCACACGGATAGCCTCTGAGTCTCCTGCCAAATCCCCATCCTTATCTGCAGCTTCCTCCTGACTCTCCTCATCCTCAGCGGCCTCCTGGGTTTCTTCACTCTCAACCGACTCCTGGGTTTCCACTGCTTCTTCACTGGTCTGTCCGCTTTCCCCGCTGCCGGAAGAACCGCATCCTGTCAATACTAATGTGCACAGCAGTCCTGCTGCCATAATCTTTCTCCAGTTTTTCATAATTATTCAAACTCTCCTTTCTTATATCTCTCTACAAGTTTCAGCCTCTGAATCTTGCCGTTTCCCCCTTTTGGAAGATCATCCAGGAAATAAACTTTCCTGGGAACTTTATACGATGCAATCTTATCCTTGCAAAATTCCTGAACCATCCGGGCATCCAGTACAGCGCCGTCTTTCTTCTTAATAAAAGCGGCCACTTCCTCTCCATAGACCGCATCCGGCACCCCCGCCACAGCGGCCAGCTCCACGCCCTCCATCTGGTAAAGAATCTCGTCCACTTCCCTGGGCGGAAACTTCTCTCCTGCCCGGTTAATCAGTTCTTTGATTCTGCCATCCAAAAACAGATACCCGTCTTCATCCTGATACCCCAGGTCCCCTGAATGAAACCAGTCCCCGCTGAAGGCCTTCTTCGTCTCTTCTTCCTTATGATAATATCCGCAGGTAATATTATCTCCCTGCATCAGCACTTCCCCCACCTGGCCGCAGGGAAGCTCCCTGCCCTCATTGTCCACAATCTTTATACGGTTTCCAAAAGGCAGTCCCACCGACCCAGATTTCCGGGCCCTGGGCGGCATGGGATTGGTGGTAATCTGGCTGCATCCTTCCGTAATCCCATAAGACTCAATCACAGGTACTTGACAGATACTCTCAAACCTTTCCAGCACAGATACCGGCAGGGGGGATGATGCAGACCTGGCAAACCGCAGGCTGCTGTAATCTCTATCCTCCGGAATTCCCTTTGCCAGCAGATGGGAATACATGGTGGGAACTCCGCTGAACCAGGTCACACGGTAATTCTCAATATCCTTCCAGAATCTGCTGACGCTGAATTTCCCTCCAATGACAATCTGCCCCCCACTGTACAGGGGCGTAATCAAAGTAATCACAAGCCCATTAATATGAAACCAGGGGAGTACACACAGACACACATCCTCCTGGGTCAGCCCATGGGCCTCCTGAATATGCTCCGCCTTTGCCAGCAGGTTTGCATAGCTTAAAATCACACCTTTGGGATTGCCTGTAGTCCCAGAGGTGTAGAGGAGCATGGCCGTATCCTCCCGCTGGGAGCAGGGAGCATTCTCGTCCTCCTGGCACTCTTTTAATAACAGTACCTGTATCTCCCTGCCAAAAGGTGCTGTCTCATGGACTGTCTCCACCAGATCCCCGGCGCTTCCCCGGAGAATTTCCCAATACAGCGGTTCTGTAATCACCGCCCTCACCTGTGCATCCTTCAGTAAATAGAGCAGCTCTTTCTCCTTTAACAGTGTATTGGCGGGAACAGCCACTGCCCCGCACCCTGTCACAGCAAAATATAACACCGCGAACTCCACGCTGTTGTCCATAAACAGCAGAACTTTATCTCCTCTTTCCACACCCAGCCTGCGAAGCTGCTCTGACTGTTCCTTCACAAACCTGTCCAGCTGAGTATAACTGACTTTCTGACCTGTTAAACTGCAGGTGATAAAACAGCGCTCCCCATAGCGCTGTGCCTGCTTTTCAATTAAATCTGCAAATCTGATTTCTTCCATTATGACAGCCGTTCCTTTTCATTTTTCCAGGTTTCCATCACCAGTTCCTGTACCTCGTCTTTCAGCTCAATAAATCTGGGGTCCGTCCGCTTCCTGGGCCTGGGCAGGTCCACGCAGACCACATCCCGAATCTGCGCAGGCGAATCCGTAAACACTAAAATACGGTCTGAGAGATAAACCGCTTCCTCACAATCATGGGTAACCAGACAGGTGGTAAACTCCTTCTTATCGCACATACGCACCAGCTCATCCTGAAGCCTCATCCTGGTAAACGAATCCAGTGCCCCAAAAGGCTCATCCATCAACAGAATCTTCGGCTCCATCACCAGCGCCCTGGCAATGGCCACCCTCTGCTTCATGCCGCCGGAAAGCTGATGGGGATAAGACTTCTCAAACCCGTTAAGCCCCACCATCTCAATGGCCCATGCCACCTTATTGTGGATGTATTCCTTATTATTTTTCCCCAGCTTCAGACCCAGGGCGATATTATTCCAAACCGATTTCCACGGAAACAACACATAGTCCTGAAAGACCATCAGGCGGTCCTTCCCCGGCCCCTCTATTTTCTTTCCATCTATTTCCACCGCTCCTTCATCTGCATTCAGAAAACCTGCAATAATCCGAAGCAGTGTGGACTTTCCGCATCCTGACGGTCCCACAAAGGAGACAAATTCCTGATTTTCGATTTGAAAAGAAATATTCTGGAGGATAGACAATCGTTCCATTTCTTCATTTCGAAACGATTTGGTTATATTTTGTACTTTGATAGCCATAGCAGTACCTCTGTTAATATTCTACTGAACAAACGTGATGAAAATTTGTAGGTTCTGTAATATTATTCATATTTATGAAACATTTACTTATTATTTTCCTGATGTTCACTTCCTATAATATTAATATTGCATAGAAATTTCGTCAAGACTTTCTTAATCTTTTTTAACCATGAAATGGAAAAACCCCCGAACCGTTATTCTTATAATAGAATAGTGGGGAAAAAGGTATACCTTTTTCCCCACTTTTTACCGCTTACGGCGCGGATCAAATTCAACAAATAAAACTTCAAAATTTGTGGATTTTTTACAATAAATTGTTAAAAATTACATAAAATATACTAACATACAAATAATAAAATTGCAACCACTTTCTGGGGAAAAAGGCATGCCTTTTTCCCCAGGAATAGAAAGGATTTCCAATGTGTCATGTTATTTAATTCCATTCACTTTCTGCTGTTTTTTCCAATTGTCCTGTGTGTGTATTTTATCATTCCTTCCAGAGTCAAATATATCTGGCTGCTGGCTGCAAGCTATTATTTTTATATGTGCTGGAACGCCAAATACGCACTGCTCCTGCTTTTTTCCACAGGAGCCACCTATCTGAGCGGTTATCTGATAGAATTCTTTGACAAAAGATCACAGGAAAAATACAAAAAATATTGTGTGGCAGGCTGTTTTACGGCAAATCTTATGATTCTATTTCTATTTAAGTACTTCGATTTCGCTGTACACAATATAAACCGTCTCCTGGCAGGGTTTCATTTTTCCCTGGTTACACCTTCTTTTGATGTGATACTGCCAGTGGGGATTTCTTTTTATACTTTCCAGGCCCTCAGCTATACCATGGATGTATATCGAAAGGATATCCCCGCCGAAAAGAACTTTTTTAAATACGCTCTGTTTGTATCTTTTTTTCCACAGCTGGTGGCAGGTCCCATTGAGCGTTCCAAGAATCTCCTGTCCCAGATCAATCAGGTTCACCGTTTTGATTTTGACCGTGCCCGGGCAGGATTCCTTCTTATGTTATGGGGGTATTTCCAGAAACTCATCCTGGCCGACAGAATCGCTGTCATTGTAAATCAGGTTTACAGCCAGTCTTTTGACTATCCCGGAAGCTGTCTGGCCCTTGCCAGCATTTTATTTGCCATACAAATCTACTGTGATTTCTCCGGCTATTCCATGATCGCCATCGGCGCCTCCAAAGTGATGGGCTTTTCATTGATGGAAAACTTTAACTGCCCCTATCTGGCAAAGTCAACGGCACAATTCTGGAAACGGTGGCACATTTCCCTCACCTCCTGGTTCAGAGACTATCTGTACATTCCTCTGGGGGGAAACCGCCGGGGAACACCCCGCAGATACGTAAACATTATGATTGTATTCCTAATCAGCGGTTTATGGCACGGGGCCGCCTGGACGTTTATCATATGGGGCGCATTGAACGGCTTCTTCCAGGTCATTGGAAGCATCACGAAAAAACACCGTGAAAGCCTGTATGGGAAAATGGGACTGCATACAGACAGTGTGGGCCACCGCTGCCTCCAGATACTCACCACTTTTCTGCTGGTGGATTTCACATGGATCTTCTTCCGGGCAGAAAGTATGTCCCAGGCATTTTCTGTCTTAAAGAAGATTGCCTTTTCTTTTGACCCCTGGTATCTGGCTGACGGGGGTCTCTATACCCTGGGGCTTAACCAGAAGCAGTTCGGCGTCATGATCCTGGGCATCATAATTTTAGCCGCAGGAGATTTATTAAAAAATAGAGGTCTGTGTGTGTCAGAGATTTTACTCCGCCAGGATTTATGGTTCCGCTGGCTTTTGTTCATAGGCTCTATTGTCTTTATCTTAGTCTTCGGAATCTGGGGCGCCGGATATGACGCACAGGCTTTTGTATATTTTCAATTTTAAGGATGGTGCATCATGAAATACAAAAAAGTAAAACGTATGGCAGCCGTTCTGTGTTTTTTCACGGTCTGCACACTGACAATCCACTCTGTCTGCCGTCTTCTGGAGCGCAAGGAAAGCCGTGTGGAATACAGCCAGTTCTGGGAGAATCCCGGGGATTATGACGTATGGCTTCTGGGCACCAGCCATGTGCGGCGCAGTATGCAGGTCATGGAGCTGTGGAAAGATTATGGCATTTACTCTTACAGCCTGGCCGCGGCCAGCAGTTACATCACCCAGACTTACTGGACCTTTATGAACGCCCTGGACTATGGAACGCCCAAGGTGGTTGTGATGGACTGCTATAAAACCGGAAATGACGCGAAGATAAGCAGTTCTTCTATTGTAGAGAGAATGCACACAGGGATGGACAGCATTCCATTCTCCCGGACAAAAGTACAGATGGTCATGGATTTATTTGAATCACCTGCCCAGAGAATGGAATTTTTATTTAATTTCTATATTTACCATAACCGCTGGGAAGAGCTGGGCCCGGAAGATTTCCGGCCGGAAAGCTCACCTTTTAAGGGGTGCAGAATCATAAGCAATGTGCAGGATCTGTCCGGCTATCATCTCATCGACCAGGCAGACCGTTCCTGCGAAGATACCGTAGGTTTCCGCTATCTGAGAAAAATCATCGAGGAGTGCCAGAAACGGGACATTTCCATTGTATTAACCGCTGTGCCCTGCTGTCTGGAGGATGAGATACAGCGCTCCATGAACGGCGCCGCAGACATGGCCCAAGAATACGGGGTGCCCTTTTTGAACATGAGTTACGATGAAGATCTGGATCTAGACTATCAGGTGGATTTCTCAGATAAAAGCCATCTGAACTGGCTGGGGGCCCAAAAATCCACAGATTATATGGGTAAGTATCTGACCACCCATTATGACCTGTCCCAGCCTGCTGCTTCCCAGGACCGGGAATCCAGATGGGGCCGGGACTACATCCGCTATCAGGACGCCAAGCGGAAACTGTTACAGCAGGAACCCAGGCTGGACGCCTATCTGGTATGGCTGTCAGACGAAGCCTACACCTGTGACATTTACCAGACTGACAGTCAAATCCTCCAGTCAGACCCGATTCTGGCAAAGCTGCTGGGAAAGGTCCACAGCAGACACAGCATCACCCGGCAGGAGGCCAGAGACATGCTGGGCAAAAAGATAACCGGAGATGTTGTTTTCTGCGTAAAAGATGCACAGCATGGGTATATTGTAGATAAAGCAGTTTTCAAAGACCGCAGGAGAAATTAAGGAATGTCCGTATGAAAAAGTTCAAATATATGAAGCCCCTGTGCTTTTTTACCATATTAACTCTCACCACAGGCTATGCCTTCCACTGCTATTCGTTTCCCAAAAACTATATTTCCCGCAGCTATGAGGCATTCTATGATGAGCCAAAGAATCTTATAGACGGCGTGGTATTTGGGACCAGTGTGGTGGCAAATGGCTGGTCCGCTCCTGTGGCATGGCATGAATATGGAATGCCTGTCTATCAGCTGGGCGGCACAGTCCAGCCTTTCGGGCCCCTTCCACAGCTGATTGATTTTGTCCGGTCCCGACAGGATATTAAATATGTGATCATTGATATTCACGCCCTTCGGACAAAGACCATCAAGAAAAGCGTCAGACCCGAGAATGCCCTGCGTGTGAGCAATTCCCTCCACTTGGGCACCCACCGTTACCGAGTGCTTCAGTCCTCCCTGGACTACGCTCAGAAAGTCTATGACTTTTACGGAATGCCCCAAAACCCGGAGCATATCCTATATCCGGATAATATCTCCAACTACGTCCCTTTTATCAACTTTCACAACCGGTGGGTTGACGGGCTGGAAAAGGCCGACTACATCAGCGTACCCAGTAAATATAAAGGTGCATTGGATGATGAGTCCGCCTTTGCCGTAAAAGATGTATCCGGCCTGGTAGATATGTGGAAAGTCAAACCAGCACAGGCCGATGCCTTCCAGAAGGAAATGCTGGAGGAATGTTTCCGCTATCTTCAGGAAAACAATATACCAGTGCTGTTTATCAGCTACCCTTCCTTTAATACCAAAAAAGAACTGGGCCAGTTAAAAGCCATTTCCCAGTACATCAAAGACCGGGGCTTCCCTATGATAGATATGTGCAGCATTGAAATGCTGGATGAGATAGGCCTGGACACCCGCAGTGACTTCCGGGACGAAAGCCACCTAAACTCCATCGGCGCCGGCAAAGCCACCCGTTATCTATGTGCCTATATAAAAAACCACTGCTATTACAAAGATCACCGGGGAGACCGCCGTTACGGAAGCTGGGATAAAGCCGTGGGGGATTACGCAGAATTTCTCCGCAATGGGTGGGCCGTAAAAGGCATAGACTTCCACTTTATCATTTAAGAGGTAAACAATCATGTTGACAAATATTTTAGATTACCTGAAACACAGCACCGAAAAATACGGAGACAAAACTGCCTTTTCCGATAGCGCAGATTCTGTGACATACCGCGGATTGGACGTTCTCTCCGATTCCATCGCCTCATTTCTCATGACAGAGATTCCGGGGAAGAATGAACCTGCCGCAGTCCTAATCGACCGGAACATCCAGAGTGTGGTTTCTTTTATGGGCATTGTAAAAAGCGGAAACTTCTATGTTCCTGTGGACAGCCAGCTTCCGCCAAAAAGAATCTCCCTCATATTCGAGACTTTGAAGCCAAAAGCAGTGATTTTTTCTGAAAAAAACCGCCGTCTCCTGGAAAGCCTGGATTATGAGGGAACCGCCGTCTTATATGAGGATGCGGCAGGCTTCCCCCCTGCCAGAGAAGCCATTGCCGCAAGGCGCAGGGGAGCCATTGACACTGACCCCTTGTACGCCATTTTTACTTCAGGCTCCACAGGCGTGCCCAAGGGCGTGGTGGTGTCCCACCGCTCTGTCATCGACCTGATCGAGAATTTTGCACAGATTTTTGATTTTCAGGAAGATTGTGTATTTGGCAATCAGGCTCCGTTTGACTTTGATGTGTCTGTGAAAGATATTTATTCTACGCTAAAATGCGGCGGACGTATGCACATCATTCCCAAACTGTTTTTCTCGTTTCCCGGAAAACTCATCACCTGCATCAATGAGCAGAAGATTAACACCATCATATGGGCCGTATCGGCTCTGCGGATCATAGAAAACTTCCAGGCATTTGAAAAAGAACGCCCCAGAACTCTGCGCACCATCATGTTCTCCGGCGAGACAATGCCCTGCAAAGTACTCAATTACTGGCAGCAAAAACTCCCGGATGCCCACTACGTGAATCTGTACGGGCCCACGGAGATTACCTGCAATTGTACTTATTATAAAGTGGACAGGCATTTCCTGGATACGGATGTGCTTCCCATCGGGATTCCCTTTCCCAATACGGACATCCTGCTTCTGGACAAAAACCACCTGGTCACAGATCCTGACGTGACAGGAGAAATCTGCGTCAGAGGCACTTCCCTGGCTCTGGGTTACTACCAAAACCCCGGAAAAACAGCTGAAGTCTTCTGCCAGAATCCCTGCAACAACAATTATCCTGAACGAATCTACCGGACAGGGGACCTTGGCAGACGGGGGACAGACGGTCTGTATTATTTTCTCTCCCGAAAAGATGATCAGATCAAGCATATGGGCCACCGCATCGAGCTGGGTGAGGTGGAAGCTGTGATCAGCGCCCTGCCCTTCATCCATGCCGCCTGCTGTCTGTACCACGAAGAAAAGGAAACGATTGTCCTGTTCTACCAGTCTGCCGAGCCCTGCCAGCGGGAACTCATGAAAGAAGGGGGGAAAATACTGCCCAAGTACATGCTGCCCAGCCGTTTCGTGCATTTTCACAGCCTGCCTATGACAAAAAACGGGAAGATTGACCGTACGGCATTGAAAGAGGATTATCTGTAAAATGAAAACATTTGAGAGTATACGTCAATACAGCCAGGAAACCAGTGCTTTTCAAAAAAAGCATAAAAGATTTTACACAAACTGCTTTCTCATGCCAGAGGAAATCGCCAGATTAATCGAAAAGAGAAAGCTGCGCTTTTCCACTCCCAGCGGGGCACTCCTTCTCTTATGTGACAGAACCGATTATCAAAATCTCTATTTCTATCTTGCACAGGAAACCCCAATCCCCGACCTCTCAGTTCTCTATGGGGGAACCCGGGGAAATGGGAAAATATTTTTTGACATGGTATATTCGGAAAACAGGCCCTGCAGGGAACCGGCTCCTCTGGCCCAGATGACTGCCCAAAGGAACATCCGCAGATATAAATGCTACCAGCGTATGGGAATCCGCCTTGCCGGCCTGCAGTCCTCAGATTTCCCCTGCAGCCTCTGCCCTGGATACCGCCTCAGAAAAGACCCTCCGCCCTATGCGCAGGTCCATTCTCTGTGGGAGGCAGTTCTGGATGAAAGGAGCACACCATTGCCGGACCTGGAACAGCTGAAAGACCTGTCTGAAAGGGGAGAACTGTTCTGGGTGGAAAACACCGCTTCCGGACAGCCGTGCGGGGCAGCGGCCGTGCACATCCAGGGTAAACAGGGAACTTTACAGCACCTGGCTGTTCTGCCCAAGCACCGCAGGCATGGACTGGCAGAGTCTCTGTGCCATATGGTGATTCGAAAGGGGATTTCGTCTGAACTCAAGGTAATAAAACTATGGGTGGATAAGGAAAATCACCCTGCTATTGCACTGTACACAAAAAAAGGGTTCATGCCGGAGGGAATGGTATGTGACCAGTATTTTATTGAAAGGAACATTTGATTATGAGAGAACAACTGATGGAAATTTTAAAGGAACTGCGCCCTGATGTGGACTTTGAAAAAGAAAAGGCTTTGGTCTCAGACGGGATTCTGGATTCTTTCGATATCGTCTCCCTGGTGGGGGAGCTGAATGCCCAGTTTTCCATTGCCATTGGGGTAGATGAACTGGAACCGGAAAATTTTGATACTGTGGATGCCATCCAGGCTCTGGTGTCCCGTTTGGAAGATTGAGCATATGACGCTTTTATCCATTGATTTTGTCGTTCTGCTGACAGTAACAGCTGCTGTGTATTTTATCTTTCCATTGAGACAGCGCTGGACAGTACTGCTGGTATCCAGCGCTGTCTTCTATTTTTACGGCGGGATTGGAACGGGATGTTTTATGATTTTTACCATCCTGTGCATCCATGTCACCGCCATCCGGCTGGACTGGATCAATCAGGGGCAGAAGGCATACCTGGAAAACAATCCCCAGTTATCCCGGGCAGATAAAAAGGCTTACCGGGACACCCTTCAGCACAAAAAGCGGCTGGTTCTGACCCTTGGACTGATTGTCTGCCTGGGCTTTCTGGTATTTTTGAAATATTTCAACTTCTTATCCGGCGGGGCGTTTTCCCTGCTGGGGCTGCTGGGCATCTCCGGCACCGCTCCCCGGATTGACCTGGCCCTGCCTCTGGGAATCTCTTTCTACACCCTTCAGGCGGCAGGATACATGATTGATGTATACAGGGGAAAGAGCCCGGCTGAGAAGAATCTGGCTAAGACCGCTCTGTTCGTCTCTTTCTTTCCACAGATCATTCAGGGCCCTATCGGCCGGTATCACCATCTGGCACCCCAGTTATACCAGGGGCACAGGTTCGATTCCGTCCGCTGTAAACATGGTCTGGAACTGGCCCTCTGGGGTCTGATCAAGAAACTCACTTTTGCCGAATATGTGGGAACTGCCGCAGATACCATTTTCAATTCTTATGCTGATTATGAAGGGTTTATGATACTGGCCGGGTCTGCGGCATACGGACTTCAGGTGTATGCTGACTTTTCCGGCGGCATGGATATTATACGGGGAATTGCACAGATATTCGGCATCGACATGGCGGTAAACTTTGAGCGGCCGTATTTTGCCCGCTCCATCGCTGAATTCTGGCGCAGGTGGCATATTACACTGGGGGCCTGGATGCGGGATTATGTATTCTATCCCCTGTCCCTCTCCCAGTCCTTTGCAAAGCTGGGGAGACGTACAAGAAAAATATTCGGCAGTTACATGGGGAAAATGCTCCCCACATTCCTGGCCTCCTTTATTTCATTTATGCTGGTGGGAATCTGGCATGGCTCAAGCTGGAAATACGCGGCCTACGGTCTGTGGAACAGCACCATCATCACCTCCAGCATACTCCTGGAACCTGTCTATAAGAGGATAGAAGAACGGCTCCATATCAATGCCCAGTGTTTCAGCTGGAAGTTTTTTCAGATTGCCCGGACATTCTTTCTCGTCAGCATTGGCCGTATCTTCTCCCGTGCGGATTCCTTTTTGACCGCACTTTGGATGATCCGAAGTATGTTCGCCACATTCAACCCCTGGATATTCACAGACGGAAGCCTGCTTCAGCTGGGCTTGTCCATCCCGGAGATTACCCTGGTGCTGTGTATGCTGATTGTCATATTCACAGTCAGCCTTATGCAGGAAAAAGGAATGCATATCATCCAGGCTCTGGACAGACAAAACCTTCTGTTTCGGTGGCTGGTTATCATAGGGGGCATCCTGTTCCTGCTCATTTACGGCGCTTATGGAGCCTCTTATCAGGCATCTGATTTCGTTTACCAGCAATTTTAAGACATGCTCGGCGCACATAAGAAAGAATCTGGCTTTGCCGGATTCTCCGCCTGCGGCGGGCCGTCACGGACGGTATATTCCACTCCGCCGCAGTGCGATCCCCCGGAGGGTTTTTATCGTATAGGGGATGAAGTTTCCTATACGATAAAAAACCGCTGTGACAGGAAAATACCTGTACAGCGGTTTTTTCAGCTTTTCACAGCACATTATTTCAGGTTTACTTTTGCGCCTTCTGCCTCTAATTTTTCCTTGATCTCATCAGCTTCAGCCTTGGATGCGCCTTCTTTTACTACCTTCGGAGCGCCGTCTACCATTTCTTTGGCTTCTTTCAGACCTAAGCCAGTGATTTCACGAACAACCTTGATAACTTTAACTTTGTTCGGGCCTACTTCTGCCAGTTCTACGTCAAATTCATCTTTCTCTTCAGCCTGTCCGCCAGCGCCTGCTCCGTCTGCTGCTGCCACAACAACTCCTGCTGCTGCAGATACACCGAATTCTTCTTCACAGGCTTTTACCAGATCATTCAGCTCCAATACAGTCAATTCTTTGATTGCTGCAATAAATTCTTCTGTTGTCAATTTTGCCATTTTTATTTCCTCCTAAAATAATTTCTAAAATTAACTTTTCTCTATTCTGCTACCGCTTCTTCACCGGAACCTTTGGCTGCCATTGCTGCTTCACCGCCGCCAGCCTCTGCCAGCTGATTAAGCACACGGGCGAAGTTGGCAATTGGGGACTGGATGCTTCCCAGCAATTTTCCCAGCAGTTCGTCCCTGGACGGGATGCTGGCCAGTGCCTGAACGCCTGCCTGGTCATTATAATTTCCTTCTACTACACCTGCAATCAATTCCAAAGCCGGATATTCTTTTGCAAATTTGCTCAAGATTCTGGCAGGAGCTGTTGCATCGTCCGCAGAAATAGCCAGGGCGTTTGTGCCGTGCAGATGGGGTGTCAGGCTTTCACAGTCTGTTCCCTTAAATGCGAAATTCATCATTGTGTTCTTATATACTTTATACTGAACACCAGCCTCCCGCAATTGTCTGCGCAGTATCGTGTCCTGTTCCACCGTAAGGCCGCTGTAATTAACCAGAATTACAGACTGTGCGTCCTTGACGCTGTTGGCAATTTCTTCCACGATCGGTCTCTTCAGTTCAACCTTTGCCATGATCTAGCGCACCTCCTTCTTTATTTCAAACATTCGATTATCGTGTCCATGTAAGAAAGTCTCCTAATACGTAATAAAGCCCTCTTACTCCGAAGATGTAAGAGGGCATACGATGTCTACATAACTATATAGAAACATACCGTTCCCACCTCGGCGGGCGGTCTTACCTTTATGCCTTTTGGTATGCGCTGCCTGCGGCAGACCTCATATCCTGCGGCACCCACTGTCTTCGGCGTGATACATAATAATCATTTTATAACTCTAGCATAATCATATGGCTTTGTCAAGAAGCCTTATGACCTTTTTTAAACCAGTTTTGCCGGATTCACTTTCACTCCAGGTCCCATTGTGGGTGCCAGGGAGATGCTTCTGAGATACTGGCCTTTTACTGCACTTGGTTTTGCCTTCAGAATAGCCTCCATCAGAGTCTGGAAATTCTCCCTCAGCTGATCTTCTGTAAAAGAAGCTTTTCCTATGGGTACATGTACAATATTGGTCTTATCCAGTCTGTACTCAATCTTACCGGCTTTGATATCAGAAATAGCCTTTGCCACATCCATGGTCACGGTTCCTGCTTTGGGGTTAGGCATCAAACCTTTCGGTCCCAGCACACGGCCCAGACGGCCCACAATACCCATCATGTCAGGTGTAGCCACAACCACATCAAAATCCAGCCAGCCATCATTCTGAATCTTCGGAATCAATTCGTCTCCGCCTACATAATCAGCTCCTGCTGCCTGTGCCTCCTCCAGTTTTGCATCTTTGGCAAATACCAGAACACGCACTTTCTTACCTGTTCCATGAGGCAGAACTACGGCTCCACGAATCTGCTGGTCGGCATGACGGCCGTCACAGCCAGTACGGATATGTGCCTCAATGGTTTCATCAAACTTTGCAGTTGCTGCCTGCTTCACCAATTTAACAGCTTCTTCCGGCTCGTATAAAGAGGTGCGTTCAATAGCTTTTGCCGCTTCCTGATATTTTTTACTTCTCTTCATAACCTTACTCCTCCACTGTTATTCCCATACTCTTGGCTGTTCCAATGATCATGCTCATGGCAGCCTCCAGGGAACCCGCATTCAAATCTTTCATCTTCGTCTCGGCAATCTCCTGAATCTGGGCTTTTGTCACGCTCCCCACCTTCACTTTGTTGGGAGTACCGGAACCAGACTTTATGTTACAGGCCTTTTTTAACAACACGGCAGCTGGCGGAGTCTTTGTGATAAAGCTGAAGCTTCTATCCGCATAAACTGTAATCACCACGGGGATCAGCACGTCCCCCATATCTGCGGTTTTTGCATTGAACTCTTTCGTAAACTGTACAATATTCACACCGTGCTGCCCCAGTGCCGGGCCAACCGGCGGTGCTGGCGTTGCCTTGCCAGCAGGAATCTGTAATTTAATATATCCTTCTACCTTTTTTGCCATTCTAGGCACCTCCTTGTGGTCTTGGCGGGAGCTGTTCTTCCCTCCCACTGTTTAACATCTACATTTTTTGTACGTCAGAAAAACTGATCTCTACAGGTGTCTCACTGCCAAACAGTTCCACACCTATGGTGACTAACTGTTTCTGGGGATTCACACTGCGGACAACGCCGCTGGTATCTTTCCAGGGTCCTCCCATTACCATAATCAGATCGCCCTCTTTGTAATCCACCTCGACAGCCCTTGTCTCAATCTGAATGCCCAGGGATCTCATTTCTTCTTCTGTCAGAGGAACCGGCTTGGACCCCGGCCCCACAAATCCGGTCACGCCCCTTGTATTTCTCACCACGTACCAGGTATCGTCATTCATAATCATATACAACAGGACATAGCCCGGAAACAACTTCTTCTGAACAACTTTCTGCATGTCGTTCTTCATCTCCACCACGTCCTGCAGGGGAACGCACACCTCCAGAATCTGCTCTTCCAGGTGCCGGTTGGCTATGGTCTTTTCAATATTTGCTTTTACTTTATTCTCATAGCCGGAATAGGTATGTGCCACATACCATTTAGCTGTTTCTGACATATTTTCACCCTTTTCACATTCGCCGCTTATTTCACCAGAAGGTTAATTCCTTCCAGGATCGCTGCATCAAAAACACTGATTAAAACTCCCAGGACTGCTGTAATCGCCACCACGGCAACTGTCTGTTTCAACAGAGTCTGCCTGTCCGGCCAGATTATCTTCCTGAATTCCGCCTTCAGTCCGTCAAACCAGCCCAGCACTCTGCCGTTTTCTTTCGCGCCGCTTTTTCCCTTCTTCTCCTTTTCTGCCATAACTCTGCCCTCGCAAATGCTGATTACTTAGTTTCCTTGTGCAGAGTATGTTTCCTGCAGAATTTACAATACTTTCTGGTTTCCATTCTCTCAGGATGGTTTTTCTTTTCCTTGGTCGTATTGTAATTACGCTGCTTACACTCTGTACATGCTAATGTAATTTTTACACGCACAACTTACACCTCCAGTATAATTCCTCAAACACACTGCACCGTCTCCGGAACAGGTATTTTTGAGCATAAAAAAAGACCTGATTATCGTCACCTTTGAAGTATAGCATACAAAATGGATGAAAGTCAAGGTTTTTCGCATATTTCCGTCACTTATTCATCACCGGCCCTGCTTAACAGCAATATTTATTCATAAAAAGGAATACAGGCACAAATATGCCAGCCTGTACTCCTCTCCTGCCTGTTCAGCCTGCCGGGTTATGCAGCCAATAATCCATCCGCTCAATCAGCTGGGGAATATCCAGCGGTTTGGCCAGATGTCCGTTCATTCCGCACTCTCTGCTGGCCGCAACATCCTCCCCGGAAACATTGGCGGACAGGGCTATAATAGGAATGGAAGCCGCATCTGCACGGGGCAGCTTGCGGATAGCACGGGTGGCCTCAAAGCCATTCATGACAGGCATCTGAATATCCATCAATATCAGGTCATAATAGCCCTCCGGCATCTCAGCAAAGCGCTGCAGCCCCCTGCGGCCATCCACGGTACACTCTACCATTGCCCCAATCTCTCCGATTAATTCCATGGCAATTTCCCGATTCAGCTCATTATCCTCCACAAGAAGAATTCTACATCCCTGAAAAGAGGTATCCGAAACTTCCTCCTCAACCACATCCACTTCTCCCTGGGATTGTTCTGCCGGATTCTGCAGTCTCAATATTATGGCAGCCGTAAACTGGGAGCCTGCCCCCGGAGAACTTTCCACACGGATGGCACCGCCCATCATACGGGCAATATTCTGAGCAATAGACATCCCCAGCCCCACACCATCTATATGGCTGACAGCCGCATCCTCTCCACGGCTGAACGGCTCGAAAATATGGGGGATGAATTCTTCCTCCATGCCAATGCCATTGTCACGGAAAACAAAGTCATAGGAACAGCAGCCGTGTTCCCTGGACTCGTGCTCCACCACTGATATTTCCAGTCTGCCTCCGGGGGGCGTGAATTTCACCGAGTTTCCCAAAATATTCATAAAAATCTGCTGAAGCCGCTTTCTGTCTCCCAGAACATCCTCATGTTCCACCTGCATAGGATGCATTTCCAAATGCAGGTTTTTCTCTTCCACCTGGGGCCGGATGGACAAAACCACCTCCTCCATCACGTCAGACAGGCAGAATGCCTCTGCTTTCAGGTCAAAACTTCCTGATTTGATCTGGCTGATATCCAGAATCTCGTTCATGACGGAGAGCAGCTGTCTGCTGGACATGGACGCTTTATCCAGACACTCCTTCACCTTCTCCGGGTCATCCACATGGTCCGCCGCGATTTTGATCATTCCCATGATCCCATTCATAGGCGTGCGCACATTGTGGCTCATACAGGAAATAAACTCCTGCTTGGAGGCATTGGCATAGTCTGCCGCTTCACAGGCCGCCTGAAGGGCCAGCTGTTCCCGCATCTCTTTGCGTTTGCTCTCAGTTACGTCCTGGGCGGCATACACAATGGAGCGGGCCTTCCCCTGGGCATCTGCCTGAGACATCACCGCAGTGCTGCGGATCCAGCCGTATTCCTCCGGCCTTGTATCTGACTTCTCCGGCAGTTTCCGATAAGCCAGCGTCACATACGGTTTCTTTTTACTCAGCGTCCTGCGCAGATTCTGCCTGCCCAGCACCTCCAGATATTCAGCCCTGTCATCAGGATGAACAAAATTTTCCGCATATATTTTCAATCCTGTGGCATAATCCACTTTGCCCTCCAGCGCCATTTCCACTTCCGGAAGCTGCTGAGTCACGCTGCGAAACGTGTCCTCTTCAAAATCTGCATAATACGTGGCAAAAAACATCCCTCCAAGAGTGCTGATAATATCTGCCTGCTCCTGTTCCCCTTTCAGGCGGATTTCTTCCTCTGCTTTCTCCTGTGTAATATCCCGCCCCAGAATATTTACAGACATCCGCTTGCCCCTGCGGGCATAAATCACATGCTGTTCAACCCACTGAAGATTTGTTCCCACCATGCGGTACTGGCAGATCTCTTCCGAATACTCTTTTGTGTTTGCCGCCTTCTGATACAGATGTTCAGGACTCATAACCCTGCGGAAATTTTCTGTATCATCGGGGGCAACTGTAGTCTCCAGGGCTTTTTGAAAATACTGATGATAGTTGCCTGTCAGGACTTTCGGGGCTGTGCTGTCCTCGTTAATCCACATCCGCTCACACTGTCCGTTCTCCAGGTAAACCGTAGTCATAACACTGTACCTGGACTTCAAAATAGCAGCCAGCTGCATGTCCCGCAGAGTCAGCGTATTCTCCTGGCGTACACGCCGGTCCACATTCTGCAGCGCAATAATGGTATAATTCTTAGCCCCATGGCTCTGCCCAAAATATGCGATAATTGCCATGTAACGGTATTCATGATCCTCTTCCCCCCGCCACTGACAGAGAATATCCTGCTTCTGCATAGCCGTATTTTTCGTCTGGCGCAGACCTTCCAGTGAAAACCTCTCGAAAACTTTTTCCCGGTCAGTGGGGTGGATCTGCTTGAGCAGCCGGGAATTCACAATCTCATCCCATTGAATCGTCCATGATTTCCAGCCGGTATGAGTATGTCCGTTTTCCCTCACCAGGTTCGCTTCTCCTGTGTCAAGATCTATGCCGTAAATACCGAAGTTCTGTTCCCCCAGCGTCCGGATCACCTCCTGGACACGGATGCTGGCATCATCCAGTTCCAAACTTTCCCGGAGAATATCATGTACATCTTTCACATAGAGAAAGGCCGCCTGGTCTCTGTCAAAGGGATTGGGATCTGCCACAATTTCCATCAGGTTCCAGCGGTAACCCTCCCCGGAGTGTCTGCGGTAACAGCAGCTTAATATCTCCTCCCCGCTGTCCAGAACACTTCTAATATGGTCCAGATGGGTAAACGAGATAAAATTACTCATATCATCCGGATGAATGCCGCCGCTGTAAATAAACTGCCCCATCCAGCTGGAAAACGTATCGCTCTCATAACCGATCCCCCTGTCTTCCGGCCGCATCTTTACCACTTCATAAGAATCCTGTGTAAGATTCACCCGCAGTATTTTATGATAGGCATGACTGATCGCCTGGGCATGGGGCGCTACTGTAATGATAAAAGCCGGAATCTGGTCTTCCCACCGGGTTCTAACTGCTGTGATATCCACCATTTCGCCAAAAGGATTATTATAAGCGATGGTGTGATTCTCCTGTTTATCACCAATGGTTAGAATGGGACAGCTGGTGCAGGAATGTTCCCCCAATTCATGACAGGTCATCCCCTTGCAGACATGGGGCGAGACCTCTCGTACCCGCTCATTGTAGTACAATATCTCATGATTATCTTCCCGGATAATAAAGACTCCGGTGGTTGGCACTGCCTGTAAAATTTTTTCATACTCTCGAATATCCATAATTCCACCTTCATTTTTGCTGTCGACCGGATGTCTGTAAGAATCTGCTGTCATCTGACGGTCTGTCTTATGCTCTTATTGTACCATATAAAAACCCGTGACCGCAATCAAACTAAAAATAAATTATGGACTTTTTATGAAATTATTCCGGCCTGTATCAGAGCCGCTTTTTACTCCAATTCTACTTTAAGATATATAAAAACTGCCCGTCATCATACCCATGTTATATGATTTTTAAAAGAAACCTTCTCCTCACCCTGTGTAATCACACCGATTTCATAACAGTTATAATATTTTTTCACCACTTCCGCCGCCCATTCTTTCCATTTTCCCGATACCACAATGACCAGACCTGCTCCGCAGTTAAACGTTGAGAGCATCTCACTTTCTTCAATATTCCCTGCCCTGCGGATATAATGAAAAACAGACGGTAATTTGAGTTCTGCCAGATTAATTTCCGCACACAGCCCTTTTGGAATGATTCTGCTCAGATTTCCCTGGATTCCTCCCCCGGTGATATGGGCCATGCCATGGACCCTGTCGTACCCGAACAGACCCTTTACCGCTTTATAATAGGGTGTATGGGGTTTCATAATCTGCTCTATAAATGTCTCCCCTTCGATTTTGTCCAATTTCATCTGAGGCATTTTGTCCATGAGAAGCCGTACCAGGGAATAGCCGTTTGTGTGAAGCCCATTGGATTCCACGGCAAGTACCGCATCACCCGGGGTAATCCTGGACCCATCTATGATATGTTCCGCAGAAACAATGCCTGCAATGCTGGATGTGAGAATATACACACCTTTCTCCACCACCTGCGGCTGAACAGAAGTCTCCCCGCCCACCAGCGTACATTCATTTTCTCTGCACGCGTCCGAAATCCCTTTGATAAAAGACTTTACAGTCTCTTTCTCCGCATTTCCGCAGACAATGGTATCCAGCACAGCCAGCGGCACCGCCCCCATCACTGCAATATCGTTCACCAGGTGATTGATCATATCATGGCAGATGGATTCGCTGTACCCGTATTCCATGGCCAGTTTCTGTTTGGAACCCGGCTCTTCTGATTTCAGCACCAGTACAGGATCCGCATATTCCGGGAAAGAAATATCATATAATGAGGCAAAAGCCCCCATTCTATTTAACACACGACGGTCTTTCGTTTCCAGATACACGGCCATTTCCTTTTTGATGGCGTCTGTGTAGGATATGTCCACTCCTGCCCTGCGATATGAAAAATTTTCATTGGTTTTTTCTTTCCCTGCAAGTATCTCGTCCACAGAAACCTCTAACAGCTCAGCCAGCTCCACCAGCATCTCCACATTGGGCAGTGTCCCGTTCTCCCATTTGGAAACTGCCTGAAAAGATACCTGAAGCTTTTCTGCCACATCTGCCTGTGTCATCTTAAGATTTTTTCTTCTCTCGCTGATAAAGGCTGCGATCTTTTGATTGTCCAGCATAGCCTGACCTCCTATCATTTTCTATTCAATCATTCTATCAATCACAGACAAACGACAGCAATAACCAAATAGGAGAACTTTTCTCTCTCATTCAACTGTCCGTTGAACCTGGCCTTCTGCCAGTTTCGCATGAGTAAGCTTTCGTAAGTATAAACTCATATTCCTGGCCGCGTATTATTTCCTTTTGAACTTCTCTTTTGGTTTCATACTGCACTTCTTTCCTGCATTCAATGCAAAAGTCAACGTTCCTTTCTTTTGTCATGTTCTTTCTCCTTTTTTCTGGTACCTTCTTTCGTATTCTCTGTTTATTTAAATGCATATTCTAAAATATGCTCTTGTCTGTGAAATGAGATTACAATTTAAAAGGCAGAGATAAGAATACTTAATCTCTGCCTCCAAAATGATTTTACGCTTTAAACCGATACCCCACGCCCCATATAGTCTCAATATACTGGGGCTTCGCAGTGCTGAACTCGATTTTCTCCCGTATCTTCTTAATATGCACAGTCACTGTGGCGATGTCACCGATGGACTCCATGTCCCAGATTTCCCGGAACAGTTCCTCTTTTGTGAAAACCCGGTTGGGATTCTGGGCAAGGAATGTGAGCAGGTCGAATTCCTTTGTGGTAAATGTGGTTTCCTCCCCGTTCACCCAGACCCTTCTGGCTGTTTTATCGATCTTGATGCCCCGGATTTCCACCACGTCGTTCTGGGGAATGCCGCTTCGTACCAGACGGTTGTACCGTTCCAGGTGGGCCTTTACTCTGGCCACCAGCTCACTGGGACTGAAAGGCTTGGTCATATAATCGTCCGCTCCCAGCCCCAGTCCTCTGATTTTGTCTATGTCGTCTCTTTTCGCGGATACCATGATAATGGGAGTATTTTTACAGTTTCTCACCTGCTTGCAGATTTCAAATCCATCCACCTCCGGCAGCATTAAATCCAGAATCAGCAGGTCTACGTCCTCCTCCATGGCGATTTTCAATCCCGTATCCCCCCGATTGGCAATTGCCACCTCAAATCCGCTTAGCTCCAGATAATC
This sequence comes from uncultured Lachnospiraceae bacterium, assembly GCA_910587105.1. Classification (GTDB taxonomy): domain Bacteria; phylum Bacillota; class Clostridia; order Lachnospirales; family Lachnospiraceae; genus MGBC164599. Next base: position 62,243 of record CAJUMB010000002.1, on the reverse strand, counting down.
TTTCTCCAAATCCGCAATTGCTTCTTCGTCTTCAATAATCAAGATCTTACTCATCTGCCGGTACCTCCTGGTATTTTCTTAACACAAAGTACATAATCGTTCCAATGCCTTCCTTGCTGGATGCCCACACTTTACCCCCATGGTCTTCCATGATCTTTTTCACAATGGACAGGCCGATTCCGCTTCCTCCCTTGGAAGAATTCCGGGACACATCTGTGCGGTAAAAGCGGTCAAAGATATTGGCCAAATCTTTGGCAGCAATCCCCTTGCCGTTGTCTTCAATCTCCACCTGAATAAAATCACCCACATCCTTGATGCGTATCTGGATAATCCCATGTTCTTTGTTCATATATTTTACAGCATTGCTGACAATATTGTTCACCACCCGCATCAGCTGCTCTCCGTCGGCTATGATCATCACATCACCGCCCACATGGTTGGCATAGACCAGTTCTATCCCTTTTACCTCCAGCTCCAGTTCCAGCTCTTCCACGCAGTCATTGAAGTACTCACTGACGCAGATCTTGCTGAAAGTATAGGGAATGCGGTTGGTATCGATTTTGGAGTAAAATGTCAATTCGTTGATCAAATGATCCATTTCCGTGGTTTTATTGTAGATTGTGCGGATATAACGTTCCATTTTCTCCGGTGTATCCGCCACTCCGTCCATGATCCCCTCTACATAGCCTTTTACCGCCGTAATAGGAGTCTTCAGATCGTGGGAGATATTGCTGATTAGCTCTTTGTGATCTTTATCCAGGACAATCTTTTCCTCTGTGGATTCCTTCAGACGTATGCGCATCTCTTCAAAATCGCGGCATAACTCGGCAAACTCATCGTTTCCCTCCACATCCATGGTAAATTCCAGATTGCCCTCTTTGATATTGTTTGTTGCATTTTTCAGCTTTACCAAAGGCACAGCCACGCTCCGGTACAGCCAGGACCCCACCGTAACGCTGGTGAAAACCAAGATAACCAGAATCATAAATAACACGTCCTTGGTCATCAGCTGGACTCTGGCCGTGCTGCCATCGGACTCGGCGATTGATAAGTCATAGGCCGTGTCTGCTGACCGCACACCATTGCCCTGATTCGCCTGAAAATACCCAAATCCTATTAATGTGGCCATAAACAGAAGTAAGGGAACCAGTATAACCATCAGGAACCCTATAATAATTCTGGTCTGCAGTTTCATAAAAAAATCCCCGCTCCTATGCTCTAATTGTAAACATTATAGCATAGGAGGGGGATTTCATCTCTAAATTTTCTATAAAATTCGTCCGAAATCTACAATTCTACTTTATCCAAATGCCAGATCTCATCCACATATTCCTGGATTGTCCGGTCAGAGGTAAATTTGCCGCAGCTTGCTGTATTTAAAATTGCACTCTTTGCCCAGCCTTTTTCGTCCCGGTATGCCGCTTCCACTTTCTTCTGTGCCTCTGCATAAGCACGGAAATCAGCCAATATAAAGTACATATCTGCTTTATTAAATTTGGACGTAAAGAGCAGAGAATCATAAATCTCTCTGAACAGTTCTGGGTCATGGGGCGCAACAGCACCATTAATCAGCTGCATCAGCACCTGGCGGATCTCATTGTCTGTGTTGAAAATCTTCATGGGGTCATAGCCGCCGTTATTTTCATAGGAAATAACCTCATCGGAAGACAGGCCGAAGATAAATGCGTTTTCTTCACCCACTTCCTCCACAATCTCCACATTGGCACCGTCCATGGTTCCCAGTGTCAGTGCACCGTTGAGCATAAACTTCATATTACCCGTTCCGGAAGCTTCTTTGCTCGCTGTGGAAATCTGCTCAGATACATCTGCTGCTGCAAAAATCATTTCTGCATTGGATACCCGGTAGTTCTCAATGAACACAACTTTGATCCTGCCTTTGATAGAGGCATCGTTATTTACCACATCCGCCACGGAATTAATCAATTTAATAATTAATTTCGCCCTGTGATAAGCGGCAGATGCCTTTGCTCCGAAGATAAATGTTCTGGGATAGAACTCCATTTCCGGATGGGCTTTTAACTGGTTATACAGGTACATCACATGGAGGATATTCAGCAGCTGGCGTTTGTATTCATGGAGACGTTTTACCTGCACATCGAAGATTGAACGTGGGTCCACTTCCACGCCGTTATGCTGTTTGATATATTTTGCCAGACGCACTTTATTCCGGTATTTAATATTCATAAATTCCTGCTGGGCCTGTTCGTCGTCTGCGTAAACTTTCAGTTTCCCAATATGGCTTAAATCTGTGATCCATTCGTCGCCGATATGCTTGGTCACCCAGTCAGCCAGCAGAGGATTGCCGTGGAGCAGGAAACGCCTCTGTGTGATACCGTTCGTCTTATTATTAAATTTCTCCGGCATCATCTCATAGAAGTCTTTCAGCTCCTGTTTCTTCAGGATTTCTGTGTGCAGCCGTGCCACACCGTTGACTGAATAACCTGCTGCAATGGCCAGATGTGCCATCTTCACCTGTCCATCATAAATAATAGCCATTTTCCGGACTTTTTCATGATTTCCTGGATATTTTTTCTCGATTTCCAGGATAAAACGCCGGTTGATTTCTTCGATAATCTGGTAAACCCTGGGCAGCAGCCTGGAGAACAGCTCAATGGGCCATTTTTCCAATGCCTCAGACATAATTGTATGGTTGGTGTAAGCACAGGTCTTTGTGGTAACTTCCCACGCCTCATCCCATTCCAGTCCTTCTTCATCCAGCAGGATTCTCATCAATTCTGCCACTGCCACAGTGGGATGGGTATCGTTCATCTGGAACGAAGCCTTTTCGTAGAACTTGCGGATGTCCGAATGAGCGCTCTTGTATTTCGCGATGATTTGCTGCACGCTGGCTGAAATAAAGAAATACTGCTGTTTCAGACGCAGCTCTTTTCCCGCATAGTGATTGTCATTGGGGTACAATACCTCTACAATATTCCGGGCCAGATTTTCCTGTTCCACCGCCTTGCGGTAATCTCCTTTGTCAAAAGAATCCAGGTGGAAGTCCACAATCGGCTGGGCATCCCAGATACGCAGGGTATTTACAATTCCATTTCCATATCCCAGAATGGGCATGTCATAGGGAATGGCCAGCACAGACTGATAGTTTTCATGGATAAATTTCTGTGATTTGGCAGCTTCGTCATATTCCACACGCACATAGCCGCCGAACCGTACCTCCTGGGCGTATTCCGGGCGGCGCAGTTCGAAGGGATAGCCGTCCTTCAGCCAGTTGTCCGGCACTTCCATCTGATAGCCGTCTTTAATTTCCTGCTTAAACATTCCATAGCGGTAGCGGATTCCGCATCCATAAGCACAATAGCCCAGAGTAGCCAGGGAATCCAGGAAACATGCTGCCAGACGTCCCAGGCCGCCATTTCCCAGCGCTGGATCTGGCTCCTCGTCTTCCAGAATATCCAGGTCTACACCCAGCTCATCCAACGCCGCTCTCACTTCATCCATGGCTTTTAAGTTCAGCAGGTTATTTCCCAGCGCCCGGCCCATGAGGAATTCCATGGACATATAATATACCTTTTTCGGGTCCTGTTTGTCATATGCTTCCTGGGTTTTAATCCAGTCATCCATAATAGTATCTTCCACTGCATAGGCAACTGCCTGAAACAGCTGCTGAGGTGTAGCTTCCTCCAGATTTTTCCGATACAGGGATTTTACATTTTCTCTGACTTCCTTCTTAAACTGCTCCTTTTCAAACCTTTCACTAACCATTGGCTGTCCTCCTTATATTTGTGTTGAACATTTTATACTTGATGCAGGAATCCTGTCAAACGCCAGAGTGAACTGGCAGACAGGTCTGTCTGTCATGTTTAAGAAATACGCTCCACACCCAGCGTTACTTTCTCTGAATTGATGTTCCAGCTTTTTTCATATCCGGATGTGTCTCCCAGACCCATTTTTTCCGCAAGAACTTCCCGGCAGATCTCCTCTTCATGGGACTGCATCAATTTTTCAATCCTTTCATTTCCTGCGGCAGAAACCCGGATCTTATCTGTCACTTCGAATCCAGCCTCTTTCCTCATGGTCTGGACTTTGCTGACAATCTCCCGGATAAAGCCTTCTTCAATCAGGTCTTCTGTCAGTTCCACATCCAGCACCACGGTCACTTCCCCATAAGAGTCTGACACATATTTCTCCATCTGCGCCGTCTCGATGAGCAGATCTTCTTCTGCCAGAACCACCTGTGTTCCCTGGACCTCAAATTTAAGACTGCCCTGGGACTTCAGTTCTTCCATGGCCTTTGCCCCGTCCAGAGATGACAGGTATCCGCGGATGCCGCCTACAAGCTTCCCGTATTTGGGACCCACCACTTTCAGCTGGGGCTTGAAGGTGTAGGAAATAAATCCGGAGATATCATCTGTAAACTCCACCTGCCGGATATTCAATTCATCCGCGATAATATCAGTATAAATGCCGTCCAATGTCTCCGCTGCCTTCACATACATTTTTGCCAGCGGCTGGCGGTTCTTTCTGTTGGCTGTATTTCTGCAGGCCCTTCCCAGCACCACAACTGCCAGCAGCTCATCCATCTTCTCCTCCAGCTCCTTGTCAATCCAGTCCGGATTGCTCTTGGGATAGCTGCACAGGTGAATGCTCTCCGGTGCAGACAAATCGATGCTTCTCACAAGATTCTGATAGATTTCCTCTGTCATAAAAGGAATCAGGGGTGCGGCAGTTTTGCACACCTGTACCAGGGCTGTATACAATGTCATATACGCATTGATCTTATCCTGGGGCATTCCTTTTGCCCAGAACCGCTCTCTGCTTCGCCTTACGTACCAGTTACTCATATCATCCACAAAATCCTGCAGAGCCCTGGCGCTCTCCGGAATCCGGTAATTCTCCATATGGCTGTCCACTGCTTCTATCAATGTGTTCAGACGGGATAACAGCCATTTATCCATGATATTCAGACTGTCATAATCTAATTCATATTTTGTGGCATCAAACTGATCAATATTTGCATAAAGAACAAAGAACGCATAAGTGTTCCACAGAGTTCCCATAAATTTGCGCTGGCCCTCTGTCACCGCCTTTCCGTGGAAACGATTGGGCAGCCAGGGTGCGCTGTTTTCGTAAAAATACCACCGGATAGCATCTGCTCCGAATTCCTCCAGCGCGTCAAAGGGGTCCACGGCATTCCCCTTGGATTTACTCATTTTCTGGCCGTTTTCATCCTGCACATGGCCCAGCACCAGCACATTGCGGTAAGGTGCTTTGTTGAAAATCAAGGTGGAAATGGCCAGCAGGGAATAGAACCATCCCCTGGTCTGATCCACCGCCTCAGATATAAAGTCTGCCGGGAACTGCTGTTCAAACAGCTCCTTATTTTCAAATGGATAATGATGCTGGGCAAAGGGCATCGCCCCCGAATCAAACCAGCAGTCAATCACTTCCGGCACCCGGTGCATTTCCCCGCCGCACTTTGGACAGCGGATGGTAACCGCGTCAATATACGGCCTGTGCAGCTCGATTTCATCCGGGCAGTTATGAGACATTTCCTTTAATTCCTCGATACTGCCGATAGAATGCATATGTCCGCAGGAACATTCCCAGATGTTCAGCGGCGTCCCCCAATAGCGGTTCCGGCTGATCCCCCAGTCCTGTACATTCTCCAGCCAGTCGCCGAAACGCCCTTTTCCGATGCTTTCCGGAATCCAGTTGATGGTGTTATTATTCCGGATCAGGTCTTCCTTCACAGCAGTCATTTTGATAAACCAGGATTCTCTTGCATAGTAAATCAGCGGTGTATCACATCTCCAGCAGTGGGGATAGCTGTGCTCGAATTTGGGCGCGTCATACAACAGCTTTCTGTCTTCCAGATCCTGAAGGATGGAGCGGTCCGCATCTTTACAGAAAACTCCTGCCCAGGGCGTCTCCTGGGTCATCTTTCCAGCCTCGTCCACAAGCTGGACAAAGGGTAGATCATATCTGCGCCCCACATTGGCGTCGTCCTCACCAAAAGCCGGTGCAATATGCACCACGCCGGTTCCGTCTGTCAGTGTGACATAAGAATCACATGTCACATAAAATGCCTTTTTCTTTGTATTCACAAAGGAAAACAAAGGCTCATATTCCTTATGTTCCAGATCTTTTCCTTTATAAGTCTCCAGTACTTCGTAAGCCGGCGCATCTTCGCCGCCCAGTTTTCCGAGAACAGTATCCAGCAGGGCCTCTGCCATATAATAGACATATCCATCAGCCGCTTTGACCTTGGTATAGGCTTCTTTCGGATTGACACAGAGCCCCACATTGGACGGCAGGGTCCAGGGGGTGGTGGTCCATGCCAGAATATAGGCGTCTTCTCCTTTCACACGGAACCGGACAATGGCAGAGCGCTCCTTCACATCTTTGTACCCCTGAGCCACCTCATGGCTGGACAGCGGAGTCCCGCACCTGGGACAGTAAGGTACAATTTTATAACCTTTATACAGCAGGTCTTTTTCCCAGATCTGCTTTAATGCCCACCACTCTGACTCAATAAAGTCATCGTGGTAAGTCACATAAGGGTCATCCATATCCGCCCAGAATCCCACGGTTCCGGAGAAGTCCTCCCACATGCCCTTATATTTCCATACACTTTCTTTACAGTGTTTGATAAACGGCTCCAGGCCGTATTCCTCAATCTGCTCTTTTCCATCCAGGCCCAGTGCCCGCTCCACTTCCAGCTCCACCGGCAGGCCGTGTGTATCCCATCCGGCTTTTCTTGGAACCATATTGCCCTTCATTGTGCGGTATCTTGGTATCATATCCTTAATCACACGGGTCAATACATGTCCAATGTGAGGTTTCCCGTTTGCCGTAGGCGGCCCGTCATAAAAGGTATACTGGGGACTTCCCTCCCGCTGCTGCATACTTTTCTCAAAGATCTTCTGGTCTTCCCAGAATTTTTGAATCTTTTTTTCCCGTTCCACAAAGTTCAGATTCGTATCCACTTTCTGATACACTGGCTATACCTCCTGATTCCGTAAAGAACTATCCCAGAAATTTAAAAAGTTCCTTACTATTTATAAAGTAAAAATCCGTCCTGTTAAAAGGACGGAGCCATTCCGCTTACTCAATGTTACTGCCTGTTTCTATATCCATAATCCGCAAATAGTCCAAGATATGTTACTATAATATATCCCGCTTTGTGATTTGTCAAGACAGGATATTGGAAAAACCGCTGATTTCCATTGGAAAACTCCAGGCATAATCCCTCATTCTCTGGACATTCTAACCATATGACAAATTTGAAAATTCATATTCAGGAGGAAGCAAAATGTTCGGAATCTTAATCGCACTGTTATCCGGTGCTCTGATGAGTATTCAAGGTGTTTTCAACACACAGGTGACAAAACAAACCGGTTTATGGGTCTCTACAGGCTGGGTGCAGCTTTCCGCCTTTGCCGTCTGTATTGCGGCATGGCTGTTTACCGGACGCTCCAGCGTTTCTGCACTCCTGGAGGTAAGTCCCAAATATATGCTGCTGGGCGGAGTCATCGGCGCATTTATCACAGTGACCGTGATCCAGAGCATGAGCGCCCTGGGCCCTGCCCGGTCCGTCATGCTCATTGTTATCTCCCAGCTGATTATCGCCTATGTCATTGAACTGCTGGGTATGTTTGGCGTAGATAAACAGCCTCTGGAATGGCGGAAAGTAATTGGGATGGCTGTATCCATTGCGGGAATTATCATTTTTAAGTGGTAACTCAGACAGAAATCAGAAATGTCTATTGTTTTCTATCATGGAATCCTTTAAACTGTATACTGCAAAAACAGGGCGCCGCACTGACATGAAACATGTTCAGACACAACCGCACCCTGACGAGTTTTTATCTGATACACTCCAACATACAGAAAGGATACAACATGATCATAAAAGAACTGCGTAATGACTGGCTCATGCATCAGTCTGGTTCATCTGAGATACTGCCGGCTGTGGTGCCTGGCAGTGTATACCATGACCTGCTCCTCAATCGCAAAATGGAATCTCCCTATTACCGGGATAACGAGCTGAAGGCGCTGAAAATCATGGAACACGATTTCGAATATGAAACCGTATTCTCTGTGGATGATAATCTGCTGAACTGCCAGAAGGTACTTCTGATCTTCGAAGGAATCGACACAATTGCAGATATTTACCTGAATGGTGTTCTATTATCATCTGTCAATAACATGCACCGCACCTGGGAATTCTCAGTGAAAGAACAGCTGAAGCGTACGGGCAACACCCTGCTGGTCGTTCTCCACTCCCCCACCAGGTACATTCGGGAGGCCAACGAGAAGAATCCCATCCCGGGGACCGGCGATGCCATGGCCGGATTCCCCCACATCCGGAAAGCCCATTGTATGTTCGGCTGGGACTGGGGCCCCCGGCTCCCCGATGCGGGAATCTGGAAAGCCGTGAAACTGGCCGGATTCTGTGATGCCCGGCTGGACAGTGTTTATGTCCGCCAGAAACACGAGAACGGAAATGTAACTTTGTGCCTGAATATAGATGTGGACCGGATCGGGGAAGAACACATACGCCGTTTTGGACGGGATGACGACAGGCTCCACGGCCTCTCTCTGACCGCTGTGTTCACAGCTCCCTCCGGAAAAAGCTGTACCATTTCACAAAAAGAATTACTGGAAGGCTTCCAGGTGGAAAATCCCCAGCTCTGGTACCCCAGCGGTTACGGACCCCAGCCCCTGTACACGTTGGAAGTCCAGCTTCTCTCCGATTCCGGCTCTTCTGGACAGCCCGTTCTTCTGGACCAGCGGACACAGCGTATCGGCCTGCGGACCATGACCATCTGCCGGGAGCCGGACCAGTACGGGGAATCTTTCTGTCATATGGTAAACGGGGTGAAACTATTCGCCATGGGCGCTGATTATATCCCTGAAGACAATATCCTGGCAAATATTACACCCGAGCGCACCCGCAGGCTTCTGACGCATGCAAAACAAGCCAACTATAACTGCATCCGTGTATGGGGCGGCGGTTTTTATCCCTTTGATTTCTTTTTTGACATCTGCGATGAGCTGGGACTGATTGTATGGGAAGACTTTATGTTCGCCTGTGCTGTATATGATTTAAGCGATGAATTTGAGGCCAATATCCGGGCAGAGTTTGCAGATAACATCAAGAGAATCCGGGGACATGCCAGCCTGGGGCTGTGGTGCGGCAATAATGAGATGGAAATGTTCGTGGATGAAGGCGGCGAATGGGTCAGCCATCCCAGACAGAAAAGTGATTATGTAAAAATGTACGAATACATCATCCCCCAGGTTTTGAAAGAATACGATCCACAGACCTTTTACTGGCCGGCAAGTCCTTCCTCAGGCGGTGCCTTCGATGAGCCCAACGCAGAAAACCGGGGCGACGTCCACTACTGGGATGTATGGCATGGAGGAAAGCCCATCACAGAGTACCGGAAATTTTATTTCCGATACGTATCCGAATTCGGATTCCAGTCATTTCCCGGGTTAAAAACCTGTGAAACCTTCACGGAACCGGAGGACCGGAACATTTTCTCCTATGTGATGGAAAAACACCAAAGAAATTCTGCCGCCAACGGGAAGATTATGAATTATATGGAACAGACTTTTCTCTATCCCACCAGTTTTGACACAGCCCTGTACGCCTCCCAGCTGCTGCAGGCCGAGGCAATCCGCTGCGGTGTAGAGCATTTCCGCAGAAACAGAGGACGCTGTATGGGCGCAGTGGTATGGCAGCTGAATGACTGCTGGCCCACAGCCAGCTGGTCCTCCATTGATTACTGCGGGAGATGGAAAGCCCTCCATTATTGCGAAAAGAGAGTTTTCGCTCCCATCTTGCTCTCCTGTGAGGAAGAGGGCATATTAACCCAAGACACCAATCCCAACGCAGAACCCTATCCGGTTAAAAAGTCTATACGGCTCAACGTGGCCAACGAGACCCTGGAGAATGTTACTGTTACCGTAAAGTGGGCGCTGCGCAATGAAAGGGCGCAGGTTCTGGACGGGGGAGAAGAACAGATAAAAGTCCCTGCACTGACTTCTGTCTGGCTGGACAGAAAAGACCTTCCCAGTGCAGACCTTTACAAAAATTATGTGAGTTATGACTGTCTCCTGGATGGAACGGCAATTTCCGGGGGAACGGTGCTGTTTACCGCACCCAAGCAGTTTCATTTCCGGAATCCCCATCTGCAGGCACGCCTGGAAGACAGCCATATTATCATAACCGCAGATGCCTATGCCCGGTCGGTTGAGATTTTAAATGAAGACGACACTCTTTTACTGTCTGATAATTATTTTGATATGAACGCCGGAGAAACCCGGGTGAAAATCCTGAGCGGAGAGGCAAAAGGACTGAAAATCAGAAGTGTATATGATATTCGATAACTGCTCCACTGCCACAAAGAAAGCGCCTGAACAGAATCCAAAATACGGAAACTGTTCAGACGCATTTTTTGTTGTTTTAGACGATACCCTGAGCTTTCATGGCATCTACAACTTTCTCAAATCCGGCAATGTTGGCACCTGCCACGTAATTGCCCTCTAAGCCATAGCGTCTGGAAGCATCTTCACATTTTACAAAGATATCTTTCATAATCTGATGAAGTTTCTGGTCTACCTCCTCAGCTGTCCAGCTCAAACGCATGGAGTTCTGTGTCATTTCCAGAGCGGAAGTAGCTACGCCGCCTGCGTTTGCTGCTTTACCCGGCAGGAACAGCATTCCGTTTTCCTGGATAAATTCTGTTGCGTCCAAGGTAGTAGGCATATTTGCACCTTCTGCTACTGCAAAGCATTTGTTCTCTTTCAGTTTCTTGGCGTCTTCCAGAGTCAGCTCGTTCTGTGTTGCACAGGGAAGGGCAATATCACAGGGAACTGACCAGATGCCTTTGCCCTCTGTATACGTTGCCTGGGGTACCTTTTCAACATATTCTTTGATACGTCCCCGGCGCACTTCCTTGATGTCTTTTACCACATCCAGATTAATACCGTTGGGGTCATACACATATCCGTTGGAATCGCTCATGGCCACTACTTTGCCGCCTAACTGGGATGCCTTTTCAACTGCGTAAATAGCAACATTTCCGGAACCGGATACTACAATGGTCTTATCTTTAATGGAATATTTGTGATGTTCCAGCATCTCATTGAGCAGATATACCAGTCCATAGCCTGTAGCCTGTGTACGAATCAGAGAGCCGCCATAGGTAAGGCCCTTTCCTGTGAGCACACCTTCATAGCGTCCTGTGATGCGTTTGTACTGTCCGTACAGATATCCGATTTCCCTGCCGCCTACGCCGATATCTCCGGCCGGCACATCCTGGTTCGGTCCCAGATATTTGCAGAATTCAGTCATGAAGCTCTGGCAGAAACGCATAACCTCTCCATCCGATTTCCCTTTGGGGTCGAAATCAGAGCCGCCCTTACCGCCGCCGATGGGCAGTCCGGTCAGTGAATTTTTAAAAATTTGTTCAAAACCAAGGAATTTCAGAATGCTTTGATTTACAGAAGGATGGAAGCGCAGGCCGCCTTTATACGGTCCGATTGCACTGTTAAACTGTACACGGTAACCTTTGTTCACTTGTACCTGTCCCTGATCATCTACCCAGGGGATGCGGAAAGAAATGATACGTTCCGGTTCTACCAGACGCTCCAGCAGAGCCATTTTGCGGTATTCGGTTTCATTAGCATCGATTACTGTTTTCAGAGAATCCAGAACTTCACTTACTGCCTGCTGGAATTCAGCTTCACCGGGATTCTTCTCAACAACTTTTGCATAAACTTCTTCGGTATAAGACATTTCAAAATACCCCCTTGTCTTGGTAAGTGCTCTCAGAACTCCAGTACAAAGGCCCTCCGAGGACACTCTTGGTGTTTATCTGTTCGATTGAATGATGTGTGGTATTCCCATACACATCAGGAACGTGACTCAATGAAATTTCAAGTACGTTCTAGAGTGTGTCTTAAAAATCATTCTTGCCATCTCCCGCCAAGTGTGACGCACATCTGACAAAAAACATTTTTAAGACACGCTCTAGTATTATATATGAAAACATTGAAAAAGGGAAGATTTTTTATAAAATTTTATTGTCTGACTTTTTTGATTTAAACAGATAACGTAAAGAAGTCTGTCTCTATTCCCAGATACCCGGATACGAAACACCTGATATTTGGGTCAGGGTAAGACAGATGAAGAAGGCATTACCCCCGCTTCGCCGGGCCGCCAAGCGCCGGCGGCGCTTGTTTAGCAGCCGCCGGCGCAGCGTGCAGACCAGCGAAACGTAAGGTTATTTAATGATCCAGCTCTACCAGTTCATATTCTCTGATACCCAGTCCAAGTTCCGCAGCAGCCTCAACCGTATGAATACCATTCAGAGATTCTATACGCTCAATCAATGCCGCTTTGCCCGGATCTGGAGACGCATAAACCGCGTCTACACATGCCTGGTCCACTGCCACAGGGTCAAGAGATGCAAAGATACCGATATCCGCCATCTCCGGCTCATGTGGATTGGCATCACAGTCACAGTCTATGGAGAGACGGTTTGCCACATTGATATACAGCATATTCCGGCTGCCCAGATAATCAATTACCGCACTGTCCGCGTCAGCCATTGACTCCAGGAATGAATCATGGTCTGCAGCAAACATATCGTCTAATGTTTTACAGGGAGTGCCATTGCCGTGGATATATGCTTTTCCAAAGGCTGAGGCTACGCCGATAGCAACATTTTTCAGTGCACCGCCGAAGCCGCCCATGGCATGTCCTTTGAAATGGGACAATACCAGCATGGAATCATATTGTTCCAGATGCCCGCCCACATAATTTTCTTTCAGTTGATGGCCGTTTCTCACCGGAAGAACCAGCTCCCCTTCTTCATCCATCAAATCACAGGGTGCAACAGCGGCAAAGCCGTGGTCACGGAAGGTCTGCCAGTGGGCCTCACTGGTATTGCGGCGTCCCTCATAAGCCGTGTTGCATTCCACAATAGTTCCCTGGAGTTTTTGAACCAGCGGCGCAATCAGAGATGGCTGGAGAAAATTATGTCCGCCGGGTTCACCTGTGGAAATTTTAACAGCAGTCTTTCCGTGAAGCTCCCTGCCCAGCGCCTCATAAATCTTTACCAGGCTTTCTGATGTGATGGTTTTTGTGAAATAAACTTTTGCTTTTTTCATGACAGTTCTCCTTTTCAAATATTGGCGTGTTCTCAATATCCTGATGCAAAAACTTTCCCAAAGTACTTTACAGATTCTATTATATTCGGACAGACCGCAGAAATCAACAATAGCTTGAACTTTAGAGAAAATCTGGATATAATGATTGAAACAAATGCTGAAGATTGGAAGTGAAATTAAATGAAATTAATGATTGCCTCAGATATTCATGGCTCCAGCTGTTACTGCAGGGAAATGCTGAATGCTTTTGACCTGGAGCAGGCGGACAAACTGGTTCTTCTGGGAGATATTCTCTATCACGGCCCCAGAAACGATCTGCCAAAAGACTACGCCCCCAAAACAGTAATCTCATTGCTGAATGAGAGAAAATCAGAGCTGCTATGCGTAAGGGGAAACTGTGACACCGAGGTGGACCAGATGGTGCTCCAATTCCCCATTATGGCCGACTACGCCATATTTTACGCAGGAGACCGCATGATCTATGCCACCCACGGCCATAATTTCAACAAAGAGAGCCTTCCCCCTATGCAGCCCGGTGATATTTTACTCCACGGACACACGCATATCCCTGCATGGGAACCTTTCGGCGATAATAATCTGTATCTGAACCCGGGCTCTGTCTCCATCCCCAAAGAAAGCAGTGCCCATGGGTACATGATACTTACCGAAAATGAGGCCCTCTGGAAAGACCTGGGTGGTGCCGTTTATCATACGGAAACCATATAAAAAGCCGCTGTAAAAACTCAGGCCAATGGCAGGGGAAAAACAGCTGTCAGTGAAGGACAGCTGTTTTTCCTGATGAATTATGTATTATTTACTTTTCAATTTTGCAATCATCTCTCCTGCCTTCACCTGCTGGCCTTCGGATACATAAATCCTTTCCACTATACCTGCAGATAATGCCAGTATATTTGTCTCCATCTTCATGGCCTCAATCACCGCAATCGGCTGATTTTCACTGATTGTCTCTCCCTCTTTCACCAGGATCTTAATGATATTTCCCGGAATGTTGGCCCCGATTTCCATTGGGTCATCGGCGTCAGCGTAGAGAACCGCATTATGGGCATTTACCGTAATACTGGTATCTTTGATCTTTATAATACGCCGGTTTCCATTCACCTCAAATATAGCTTCCCGATTTCCTTCGCTGTCAACTGCTTTTACCTCCTGCAGTTTGACCATCATGATATGCCCTTCTTCAAACTTCACTTCACAAGTCTCGCCTTCACTCAGTCCATGGAAGAATATATCGGAACCCATATGACGGAAATTGCCGTCTTTTTTAATGCTTTTCACAAAGTCTTCAAATACTTTGGGATAAAGAGCATAGCTGAGAGCCTGTCTCAAAGTACCTTCCAGTTCAAGGTCATCCTGCAGATGTTTACGGATTGCATCAAAGTCCTCTGGCGGCAGCAGTTCTCCCGGCCTCTGGGTAATGGCTGGTTTATCTTTTAACACCAATTTCTGAAGTTTCTCTGGGAAACCGCCTTCTGGCTGGCCCATCATGCCTTCAAAATAGGATACGACCGAATCAGGAAAATCAATTCCGGCTGCTTTCTCATAGATATTTTCAGGGGTCAGATCGTTCTGCACCATAAAGATAGCCATATCGCCCACCACTTTCGAAGTAGGTGTCACTTTCACAATATCTCCCAGCATGTCATTGACCGTCTTATACATATCTTTTACTTCATCGAATTTATATCCCAGTCCAAAGCTTTCCACCTGGGGCTTCAAATTAGAATACTGCCCGCCGGGAATTTCATATTTATAAATTTCTGCGGTAGAAGTCACCAGTTCTGACTCAAATCCTCCGTAAACAGGCCGTACATCCCTCCAATATTCTGCTATCTTCTGCAGTTTATCCGGATCAAGTCCTGTATCCCTCTCACTGTTTTGGAGAGCGGCCACTACAGAATTCAGTGCTGGCTGGGAGGTCAGTCCACTCATAGAGTTAAAAGCAGCATCCACAATGTCTACACCTGACTGAGCCGCCATCAGAATCGCCGCCACACCATTACCTGATGTATCATGTGTGTGCAGATGGATGGGAATACCAATTTCCTGTTTCAAAGTCTTGATCAGTTTTGCCGCTGCCATAGGTTTCAGAAGCCCTGACATATCTTTGATACCCAGGATATGGCTGCCCCGTTTCTCCAGCTCTTTTGCCATTCGGACGTAATAATCCAGATTATATTTTTCCCTTGATTCGTCCAGGATATCTCCTGTATAACAAATACATGCCTCTGCAATTTTCCCCTGATTGAGAGTCTCGTCTAAAGCAATTTCCATCCCCTGAATCCAGTTCAGGGAGTCAAAGATACGGAATACATCAATCCCTGACCGGGCGGCCTCTTTTACAAATTCCCTTATCACATTATCTGGATAATTCTTATAACCTACTCCATTTGCGCCTCTGATGAGCATCTGGAACAGAATATTTGGCATTTTCCTGCGCAGAGTATCCAGTCTCTCCCATGGTGATTCTTTCAGAAAACGATAGGATGTATCGAATGTAGCCCCTCCCCACATTTCCAGGGAAAACAGATCTTTTCCATAAACAGAAACTGCCGGAGCAATCTTTTCCATATCCACCGTTCTCACTCTGGTTGCCATTAAAGACTGCTGGGCATCCCGCATGGTAGTATCCGTAATAAATAATTTATTCTGGTCACGGACCCATCTGGAGAATTTTTCCGCCCCCATCTCATCCAATATCTGTTTGGTTCCATACAGACCTTCAATTTCCTCTGGGGCAAATTTGGGAAATACCGGAACATTAAACTGAGGCTTTATGCCTTTTGTTTCGTTTACAAACTTATTGCCCAAAAATTCCATAACCTTTTGTTCCGTATCTTCCACTTTTTCAATATCCAGAAGTTCCGGATTGTCGGCAATAAAGCCCGTATCACATGTTCCATTGGCAAAATCCGGGTGATTCAGCACATTCAGCATAAAAGCAATATTCGTCTTAACGCCTTTAATGGCCGTCTCACGGAGAGCCCGTATGGCCTTCAGCCGGGCATCCTCAAATACACGGCCATATGCAGTCACTTTCAGCAGCAGGCTGTCATAAAAGGGCGTAATTTCTGCCCCCTGGGAACCATTTCCGCCATCCAGACGAATTCCCAGGCCGCCTGGTATCTGATACGTCTCAATCACACCCGTATCCGGCATAAAATCATTGATAGGATCTTCTGTGGTAATCCTGCACTGAACAGCATATCCTCTCACGTTCACAGAATCCTGTGACGGAATAGCAATCCGCTGGGAATCCAGCGTGTATCCCTGGGCAACCAGAATCTGCGCCTGTACAATATCTACCCCTGTCACAATCTCCGAAACCGTATGCTCTACCTGAATTCTTGGATTCATTTCAATAAAATAATGGTTTCCCTTTTTATCCACCAAAAATTCCACTGTCCCGGCACTTCTGTAGTCCACGGCCCGTGCTATTTTCAAAGCATCATTGCAGATTGCCTGTCTCTGCTCATCGGTAAGACAAAGGGCAGGGGTAAATTCAATCACTTTCTGATGTCTTCTCTGAATCGAACAGTCACGTTCGTACAAATGTACAATATTTCCCTCTTTATCCCCTAAAATCTGCACTTCTATATGTTTGGGTTTTTCTAAATACTTTTCGATAAAAATATCATCAATGCCGAAGGCTTTTGCCGCCTCGCTTCTGGCACTCCTGAACTGGGGAAGAAGTTCTTCTCTGGAGCTGACAATTCTCATGCCTCGTCCGCCGCCGCCTGCTGCGGCCTTGAGCATAACGGGATATCCGCATGTCTCTGCAATCTGAACTGCCTCCTCCTCTGTCTGAATTGCTTTTTCCACTCCTGGAATGGTGGGAACTCCTACCGAATTTGCCACAATTTTAGACTTGATTTTATCACCCAGTCTGTCCATCATTTCCGCTGTAGGTCCTATAAATTCGATTCCCGCATCGTCACAGGCTTTTGCAAAGCCCACGTTTTCCGCCAAAAATCCATATCCAGGATGAATCGCGTCCACACCCTTTGCCTTTGCAAGAGCAATAATCTCATCAATGCCAAGATACGCCCCCACTGGAGTTTTCCCTTTACCAATTTGATAAGCTTCATCCGCATGCACACGGAACTGGGCATTTTTATCTTCTTCCGAATAAATCGCCACCGTCCGGATTCCCAGTTCATTGCAGGCACGGAAGATCCTTATGGCAATCTCGCCTCTGTTTGCTGCCAGTACTCTTTTGAATTTTTTAATCTCTTTCACTTTGAACCCCCTTTGTCGCAAGACTTCTGTCTTTCAATACTAATAACAGTATATCCTATTCAAAAATACTTTACAACCTTTTTGGTAAATTCAGGAAAATACATCCTATTCTATAATCAAATATTATTTCAACAGTCTATTATATTTTTTTTCGCTTTTTCACCGCGTAATTTCCGAAAAAAATTTTTCAGCATATCAGAGCACTGCTGGCCCAAAACCCCCTCCTCAATCTCAACCTGATGGTTGAATTCCGGTACCTGCAGTAAATTCAAAATAGACCCGGCACACCCCGCCTTTGGATTTCTACATCCCATTACCACCTTTTTTATCCTGGACTGTACAATGGCACCCGCACACATCTGACAGGGCTCAAGTGTCACATACATAGTGCAGCCATCCAGCCGCCAGTCCCCCAGTTCACGGCTGGCCTCCTGGATCGCGTTCAGCTCAGCATGAGCAAGAGTATTTTTATCTGTATTGCGCCGGTTATAACCCCGGCCAATTATTTTTCCTTCATATATAATAACGCATCCAATGGGCACTTCTGCTAATGCATACGCTTTTTCTGCCTGCCGGACTGCCTGTGCCATATATTTTTCGTCTTCTGTCATGGAATCCCTCCTAAAATATCTCATTATGTACTCCCGGAATCTCTCCTCATCTGCCTTTAGAGCGTGTTTGAAGTATGATCTACACAAAATTATACAAAAATGCCCTTGTAAAATCAACAAAGCCCTTTTACAATGAAAGAATATGGTAACGGTTCCATACCTTCACGGTTACCGAATATCTATAAAAATAAGGAGTTACCTGCCATGAATATACAAGGCTTCACCAAGACCACTCTGCTGGACTATCCAGGAAAAATTGCCGCTGTAATTTTCCTTGGCGGCTGCAATTTCCGCTGTCCTTTTTGTCATAACTCGTCCCTTGTGCTCTCTCCGGACCAGCCATCCGGCTATTCTCTGGAAGATATTCTTCCCATTTTGGAAAAGCGCCGAAACCTCCTGGATGGCGTGTGTATCAGTGGAGGTGAACCCACATTAGACCCGGACCTTACCGCTCTGTGCAAAAGCATCAAGTCCCTGGGTTTTTCCATAAAGCTGGATACGAATGGAACCAACCCCGCATTGTTAAAAGAGCTGGCCGACAATCGACTTATTGACTATGTGGCAATGGATATTAAAACTTCACTTCAGAATTACCCGCTCCTTACCGGAGTTTCCCACCCGGACATAAATAAAATCCGGCAGTCTGCCCAGTGGCTTCTTGCCGGATCTATCCCTTTCGAATTCCGGACTACTGTGGTCCGCGAATTACATTCTGATGAAGATTTTATAGAAATCGGACGCTGGCTGGCCGGCGCTCCTCAATATTACCTGCAGGTTTATCAGGACTCGGCACAAGTCATACACCCAGGATTCACCCCCTGCAGTAAAAGTGAAATGGAACATTTCCTGGAACTACTTCGCCCTGCTGTTCCCTCTGCCCTGCTTCGGGGGATAGATTAGACGATACCAATACCCGAAACTGGACGGCTTTGAACCGTTTTTCTTTGCATATTTAAAATTATGAAATCCAAACATATCTGCCATAAACTTCTCCTGCTGCTGGTACATCCCGGGTACACCCAGGATATGCTGTCCATTCCTGGCAATCCTGGCCAGCAGCAGATGCCCGAACATCTGATATCCATGCTGAACAAATCTATTGTTGCGCAGATTTTGGTCCCTGGAATCCAGAAATCTTAAATCACCAATTTTTATTTTCCGACAGTCCTCCAGAACTCCATCTGAAAACGGACAAGAGTTTTTAGGTTCCTGCTTTATGTAATTTCCCTGATCCTGTCTTTTCTCCAAATTTTCTGCCGCCTGCACCAGGGGCGCATCCATCTCTGGCAGTTCCTGCACCGGTATCGTTGTATCCAGAATCTTTGTAAGTTCTACTTCTGCCCCCTCCTGGCCATATATTCTGCCATCCGCCAAATGCTCCTCCTGCAGCCCGCCTGGTATATCCGGCATCTCTATTCCATCCGGCATGAATTCTTCCATTTTCGTTTCCTCGTGCATATTTCCCTGCTCCATCATGCCCTGTCGGGTTTCCTCCGGCTCAGTCTCCTCTGGCATAATCTGTATTCCCAGTCCATCCGGTATAGCTTCCTCCTGCCCAGTCTCTCCTGGCATATTCTTTTCTGTCTCATCCGGCAGGGCTGTCTCCGGCATATCCTGCCGCTCCCTCTCATCTATCAAGGCTGCTTCTGACATAGTCTGCGTCCCTGCCGCATCCGGCAAGGCTGTCTCTGGCATAGTCTGCGTCCCTGCCGCATCCGGCAAGGCTGCATCCGGCATAGTCTGCTGCATCTCCGCCCCGCCCGGCAGGACCGCATCCGGCCCGTTCTGGACTCTGGGCTCACCTGGCAGGACTGCATCCGGCTCACTGTGTGACCCTGGCTCACCCGGCAGGACTGCATCCGGCTCGTTGTGTGGCCCTGGCCCACCCGGCAGGACAATTTCTGGTACATTTTGTTCCACGTTCTGTACTTCTGTTCCGCTGTCCATTCCATCCTCTGGTTTTGTCTGAACAGGCATCTTCTCTGGCGCGTCCTGCATCTCTGTCCTGTCCGGTATGATTTCTTCCAGCAGCTCTTCCTGTCTGTCACGCATCTCCCATTCAGCCGCAGGCTGCATATCTTCTGCCATACTGTCTGCAGACCTGTCTTCCCATTGTGGCTCTGCCAGTGTACTGTTCTCTGGAGTCTCCACCAGCGGTTCTCTCTCCACAGCCATTTCTTCCGGTATCCTTTCACTGTCAGTCAGCCACTCACCTGCCGGAGTCTCGCTTGTGTTCTGCCAGCCTTCCGCTTTTTCCTCAGCAAACCCGCTGCCGCTGTCTGTCAATTCCTCATTTCTCTCATCTGGCTGAAAATTCTCCATTTTCATGGGGTCATCATCCCATTGTGTTCCATACATAGTCTTATCATTTCCCTGGAAGATGATTCCGTTCAACTCCTGCAGTCCGTATTTTGCCCTGCCCATTTCATTTCTGGGAAGCACCAGATGTTCCCTGACTACTCCCGCTTTTACCGGACATTCTGCCAGCAGGCTGCCCTTCAACAGCCCGTCTTCCCGTTTAAATCCATAAACGCTGCAGGCTGTATTTTCATCCTTACAGATTCCTTTCAGTGATATCTGTATATTACATGTATTCCCTTTGGCTTCCACCTTGATAAAACCGCGGTTCCCAGCCTTTTTCCCGTTCTCATACTGATATACATATGAAACGAAACGTCGATATGTCTGCATTTAAAACCTCCTGGTATCATACACAACTACCGCTGTTTAATTATATGAAACAATCATTTCAATATGCCACTCACATCGCCGTTCCTGCCTAGAGCGGTTTGAAAACTAGAGCGTGAATGAATTTTCAAACACGCTCTGGTAAGTTCAAGAAAATCTAGAAATATCGTAGCCTGGTACAATGGATTTCCAACTGGACGCCCCTATATAAGGAAGCGCGAACTTGGTTGCTGATTTAGCTTTTGATGTATCCATCTTTTTAAAAACATCCCACGCATATTTCTTTTTCCCCATAACCGCTGGATTTGCACTATCTCCGTTATTTTCCCACAGCCCCAGATACAGCCCCATATTCTGTTCTGCCTGATGATCCACATGACGGTGAAGTATAAATGCATCTACAGAATCGTTAAATTCTGCCAGGTAATAAGCATAAGCAATGGCAGCCGCCTGAAGCTGCGGCACATCCACCCCATACCGTTTGGAAGTAAACCCCTGTTCTGATAAAATAATCCGGGTATTATTCCCCCACTGCTGCTTAACATAGTCTGTAAAAACACTTAAGTTCCACATACTGATACAGGGAGTGTTGATATCGTTAGTAACCAGCCCTCTGGAATTTGTCCAAAATGCAGGATCTTCCAGCGGAGCCGGATATGGATGAAAAGCAATATGAAAATTCCCCATGTCACCGTAGTTATCCCAATTTAATGCAAATTTTTCCAAAAATTGTCTGCCCATATGGGAACCTGCTGTCAGATAGGTCCAAACCTGATCCAGAGAAATATAAACCCGCGCCTTTGCATGAACGCTTCGTATGGCAATATACGCCAGCCGATAAGCATTTACATATAGTTTCACATTATTTGCCAGGGCTGTACTCCCTGTATAATGGTATGTCTGGTAATTATTCACCTCATTTCCCAGTATCCAATGAGATATCCATTTATTCGGAGTATACCTTTGTGCCAAAAATGTGAATACTGCTTCCCAGTGCTTTCTGGCCTTTGCCTCACTGGTATTCAATGCATAGTAACTATGCCCCGGCGCTCTGGCAGCGCTGGGAATCATATAGGAAAGATCATCCCGCCATCGAAACAATAAAATGGCAGAGACAATCATACCATTCTGCTTGAACTGCTCCAATGTGCGGTCAATACTGTCCACAATCCCCCTGTTAAACCAGTACGTGGTTCCATTATAGGAAAAAGGAATACCTGATACCTCATTTTTTTGTTCAGGTGTGGCGATCAGATCATCCAAACAGATATTAAATGCCGTATGCTTCACTCCCAGCTCAACTGCATCATTAAGGTAAGCCGGATTCACCTGCAGCCCCTTTTTGGTAGAAGATTCAGGCACTGCATAACTGTAAGAAGCCAGTTTTTCTGGATTGGAGATAAACTGCGGTGTGCAGATCACCGTATATGTCCCTGGAGCTTTTGTTTTCACAGCCAGGACAAACTTGGACTGCAGTTTGCTGTCAGATGTATTATAATCCAGAGAAGTCTTCATTGTTATGGATTCTGTTTTCTTAATCTTTGCATCCGGCGTGGCACCTTCTGCCACTTTCCCCGCCGAACAGCTCAAATGAAACAGATAATAATAGCTGTCTGCACTTTTTACATAATCGCTGACTCTCGCCTTTATCTGCACTGTTTTTTTTGACGTCAAAACGACCGACTTAATGACTCCTGCCCCAGCAGACGGTTCTACTTTTTTAATTCCTTTCTTAATTTTCAGATATTTTCGCCCGCTAAATCCGCCATATACTTCTGCCCCTTTAGAATCCAGCTTATAGGCCCTCAGACGCACATAGTATG
The DNA here is from genome assembly GCA_910587105.1 of uncultured Lachnospiraceae bacterium. Lineage (GTDB taxonomy): Bacteria > Bacillota > Clostridia > Lachnospirales > Lachnospiraceae > MGBC164599. Next base: position 39,697 of record CAJUMB010000002.1, on the reverse strand, counting down.
TTTTCCCCTTCTGCCTGCCGTCAATTCTTGCCGTCGTACCAGTGACATTATATGACTCTTTTTTTGTTTTAAATGTTTTATCCGTACTTACCTGAATCTGGTAGCCTTTGGCACCTTTGACCTTTTGCAGTTTGACTTCTAATACACCGCTGGAAGGATTTGATAATTTTTTTATCTTACTTTTTCCTACAGATACTTTCGTCCACTTGGCAGTTAATTTCAGATTTTGAGTAACTGGAGCTGTAAAATCATACTTTTTGATTCCTCGATACCATCCGGAAAATATGTACTTAGAACGAGTTGGTGCGGCAGGTTTTTTAACTTTTGCGCCTTTCGACACCATCTGCTCCTTCACTGCACTCCCTTTTTTCGTGTCAAAAGTCACTTTGAAGACCACAGCTGTACTTTTTATACTGCCCTGGGACACAGCCACCTGATTTTCTAACTCTTTATTCTCAGATATCGCATTGTTCTGCAGCTCATTACCAGATAAATAATCAGCGGAGACTTCCCCTGACAGATTCCCATTATTTGAGGTGCTATCCTGAGATACTGTATCCTTTGAAACAGTATCAACACTATTCTCTGAAACCTCGATCTCTAATATTTCGTTTCCCGAAATGTTATTTTCTGAAACCCCGTTCCAGGAAACTCCATCACCAGACAATGACCTTTCTTCCCATCCGCCGCCCGACAGACTGTCATTCTCTATATATGGAGTGTCCTGCTCAAAAACAGCCTGCCCGCTGCCCCATACATTTATAATTCCAGAGAGTCCCCACCATCCTGGTTCTATGCATAAAGCAATCGTAAGTACAAATGCTAAAAAACGCCTTCTTCCCTGTCCTTTCATACTTCAATCTCCTTAACGCTGTGTTCTTAAGTACAGAAAACCGGAGCCAAACAGCTCCGGCCTCATACCCATATTTTACTCCCCAATCTATCTAAACGTGTGTCTTATAAGCTAATTTAACTGATATACAGATGCTTTCTGGCTTCCAAACTGCAGCGCCGCGCTATGGCTGTCCATGTAGATATCCACATGTCCATAGCCGGTTCCCCGGTCTTCCACCGTATACACGTTGCCATTGATCAATAATTTTGTGCCAAAAGGGATTCCTCCCATAGCCACTGTTCTCCCCGCTGTGGGCGTCGTACCGCTGGCAGTTCCTCCTCCTGACCAGGAACCGCAGCAGATAGAACAGCTACAATAAGCGGTCAGTGTAAATTCTCCCAAATATGTACCTGCGCTGCTGTCAGAGGATGCCCCGCTATCTGTATCTGCCGGTTCTGAAGGTTCCGGTTCTGCTGATGCTTCCGGCGCGGCTGTCTCCTGTGGTTCTGGCTCTTCCGGCGTCTGCGGCTCCTGCTCAGCAGGCGTCTCCTCAGAAACTTCATTGGAAATTTCATCCTCTGTTTCTTCTTCGTAATCCACCTGTTCAGATGCTCCCCGATTCTCTGAAGAAACCGTTTCTTCTTTTGACTGTTCTGCTTCTGCCGCCTGTCTTTCCTCTTCCTGCTGCCTCAGCAGCTCTGCCTGAGCCGCTTTCCTGGCCGCTTCTGCCTCTTTTTCTGCCTCTGCTGCCAGAGATGTCAGCTGAGCAGACTGCTGATTCACCGTTTCCAGAAGACTGACCGCTTCTCCCTCAGAGCGTTCAATTTCCTGGGTATACAGCGAGATTTCCTGCTGGGCAGATATTTCCATACTTTCCACTTCCTGCCGCTTCCTGGCACTTTCTTTCTGAAGCTGGATAATTGACTCTTCTTCAACTTTTACAGCCTGTTTTTGATCCTGTACTTTTTCCTTTGCCAGTTCGTATTTCTTCAGCATTTCTCTGTCGTATTTTGAAATCTGCGCAAAATTATCTGCACGGGTAAGAAAATCTGTAAAACTATCTGCCGAGAGCAGTGTGGTCAGAAGATTCCCCTTGGATTTCTCATACATATAGGAAATCCGTATCTTCATGCTCTCATACTGCTCCTTTTCTTTCTCCCTGGCTTTTTTCAGTTCTTTTTTAACCAGCTTCAGCTCTTTTTGTTTCTGCCTGGCCTTCGCTGTCAACTCTTCCAGGCTGATGGTCAATTCCTCATATTGCTGTGATAACTGGGCCAGATACGATTCCAGATCTCCCCTCTGGCTTTCCAGCCCTGCTATCCTCTCCTGTGTTTCAGCCAATGCAGCTTCCGATTGCGCTTTCTCCCCTTGAACCGCTTCCATCTGCTGCTGAATGGACGCCGCCTGCACCGGTACACTCCCTCCCGTGACCAGCACAGCGGCCGCCATTGCTGCGGCTGCCAAATGTATTCTGTTCATCTATAACACCTCATTTGTAAGATTTATGCAGGCAAAAGCCCAATCCCCTTCAGATATACCAGGCGTTTCTCCCTGCATCAATCCTTGATGTTACACATTATACCATAATTCGAAAAAAAATCAACACCTTTTATTAATAAATTGTAATAAATTCGTAATATTTTCCAGAATATCCTTTTTGCCATTTCTAAGTTTATAAAAATCCACCTTCCTTTTAATCAAATTTTATGTTACAATATCTATGCTGTTAAATCAAATAAATCTACACAGCGTACCAAATATTTAGGAGGCAGAAAGTCATGGATGAAAGAAGGAAGAAACAGTACCGGGAACTCGGACTTACAATCGCATATTACCGCAAACTTAAAGGATTAACCCAATTACAGCTTGCCGAGGCTACCGACGTAAGCCGGACACATATGAGCAATATCGAAGCTCCCAACGGAAAGACTTCCGTATCTTTAGACAAATTATTCGATATCGCCGATGCTTTGGGAATTGAGATTAAAGATTTATTTGATTTCCGAAAATAATTATAACAGTATCCAGGCTTGCAGAACAACACGCCCTGGCATAATAAATGCCGGCCTTAGAGGACGCCAAGGCCGGCACTTATTACTATGATCACTCGTTCAAAAGGTCTTTTTACATCTCCGTATCTGCTGTTTCATTGTCTGTGTCAAGATTCATAACCTCTTCGTATTTTTCCAGAATAATGTTCTGAATCCTCTCGCGGGTTGCCGAGTTTATGGGGTGGGCGATATCCCGGTATTCCCCGTCCGCAGCCTTACGGCTGGGCATTGCAATAAATAAACCTTTCTCACCTTCAATTACTTTAATGTCATGTACCACAAACTCATCATCGATGGTGATAGACACCACCGCTTTCATTTTGCCTTCTTTCGCTACCTTCCGTACTCTAACATCTGTTATTCTCATAGTAACCTCCCATCATGCGCTATCCTGCCGGGTAACAGGCCGCATGGCCCTTACCGTGAAAACATTGGCTTTCTCAGTAATTTTCTCCCCTTTCGGATTATATTACATACCTTTCATTCTTTTCCACTACGATTTTGATGCCGTCCTCACCATAATGATAAGAATTCGCCCGTATGGTGTCCCTGCTTTCCACTACACAATTCTCAATATGTGTGTTATCACCCAGGTAAACATCATTTAAAATTATTGAATTTTTTATTACACAATTATTACCAACAAAAACATTTTTGAAAATAACGGAATTTTCTACAACCCCATTTATAATACATCCACTGGCAACCAAACTGTTTTTCACAGCTGCTCCGGGGTTATATTTTGCCGGCGGCAGATCGTCAATCTTCGTCTTTACCTCCGGTCCTGTGCGGAAGAAATAATCTCTTACTTCTGGCTTCAGAAAATCCATGTTTGTTCTATAATAAGACTCAACTGTAGAAACATTGCTCCAGTAATCTTTGATCTTATATCCATAAATCCTTTTCAGGTTTTTATAACGGATCAAAATATCTTTTACAAAATCGTGCCGGTCTTCCTGAGCACATTTTTCAAGCATTTCTATGAGCTGTCTTCTGCGGATCACATAAACGCCTGTGGAAATGGTATGGGATTGAGTAACCATGGGTTTTTCCTCAAATTCCTCGATCCTGGACTCTTCATTCATTTTCAGCACACCGAAACGGTTAATATCGTCACCCTCAATATCTGTGCAGACTACCGTGATATCTGCGCGCTTTTCAATATGATATTCCAGAACTTTATTGTAATCCAATTTGTAAATGCCATCTCCTGAAGCAATCACTACATAGGGTTCATGGCTGTTCTTAAGGAAATTCAGATTCTGATACATAGCATCTGCTGTCCCTCTGTACCACCAGCTGTTATCAGCCGTCACCATAGGGGTAAATACATACAGACCGCCCTGCTTTCTTCCGAAATCCCACCACTTTGAAGAACTGAGGTGTTCATTCAGAGAACGTGCGTTAAACTGTGTCAGAACTGCCACTCTTTGAATATGGGAATTGGACATGTTGCTCAGAGCAAAATCGATACTCCGGTAACTGCCGGCAACCGGCATTGCTGCGATCGCTCTCTTTTTCGATAATTCCCTCATTTTATTATTGCTTCCGCCAGCTAAGATAAGTCCTAACGCCCTCATGCTCTATCACCATCCTTTGCTATCACTCCTCCGCCCGGCAATACCCTGCCAGGATAATCTTCAAGTGTGGTTTCCCCTGAAATGGCAGTGTTCTTTCCTATTCTTACACCGCTGGGTATCACCGAATGCTCACCGATGGTCACCAGCCCGAATGCATACACTTTCGGTTTCGCCACATTCTCAACTTCTTCGCCTTCACCCAGTACCACATCGTTTCCAATGGACACATCCTCAGCAATAATGGACTTGTCCACAATTGTGTTCCGGCCGATTCTGGTATTCCTCATGATAACGGAGTCTTTCACAACAGCCCCCTCTCCAATATAGACATTGGGCCCAATTACAGAATTCTCCACTTCACCATATATTTCACTGCCTTCTCCAATCAGGCATTTGCCCACCACGGCCTTTTCCGATATATATTGGGGAGGAATGATATCTCCCTTTGTATAGATTCTCCAGAACTCCTCATAGAGATTAAATTCCGGAATAATATCAATCAGCTCCATGTTGGCTTCCCAGTAAGAACCCAGAGTCCCCACATCTTTCCAATAGCCATTATACTCGTAGGCAAACAGACGCTGCTTTTTCTCATGGCAGTACGGCAGAACGTGCATACCAAAGTCGCAGTTATTCTGATCCTTCTTCGCTAAAAGCGCTTCCCGAAGCACCGGCCAGCTGAAAATGTAGATTCCCATAGATGCCAGATTGCTGCTGGGCTTCTCCGGTTTCTCCTCAAACTGGGTAATCCGGTTGGTGTCATCTGTCACCACAATACCGAAACGACTGGCTTCTTCAATGGGCACCGGCATAGTGGCCAGTGTCACATCTGCTTTATTCACTTTATGAAAATCCAGCATTACTTCATAATCCATTTTGTAAATGTGATCCCCGGAGAGAATCAGTACATAGTCCGGATTATACTGCTCCATATAATCCAGGTTCTGATAAATGGCATTGGCAGTACCTGTGTACCACTCACTGTTTGTACTTTTTTCATAAGGAGGCAGCACGGTCACGCCACCCTCATTTTTATCCAAATCCCAGGGAATGCCAATACCGATATGTGTATTCAGCAATAAAGGCTGATACTGGGTCAGCACTCCAACCGTATCAATACCTGAATTGATACAATTGCTTAATGGGAAGTCAATGATTCGATATTTGCCGCCAAAAGAAACAGCGGGCTTTGCTACCTTCTCTGTCAAAACCCCCAATCTGCTGCCCTGTCCCCCTGCTAAGAGCATGGCAATCATTTCCTTTTTCATCATGCAATCACCTCTTGTCTATTATAGTTTTACTTTAAAAGATTATATCATACTTTTCCTGGTTCGTGAACATTTTTTACAAATTCTACCCACTTTTTTTCTACATTTTTAATCGATATGTATAATTCTTTTTCAACACATTTTTTCAATTTTCTCTGTTGGTTTGTATAATTTATACATATTTTCGAAGTATGTTCAAATTACTTGTTATTTTTCCGTCGAATCTGCCGAATGGTCTTTCCATTTTCCATCGTAAAGGTTATAATAATTACATATACACATAATGCAAAATCAGAAAGGAGATAGATGATGTATAAAATAGACTTCAGCCACCCGCTTCACATACATTTTATCGGAATCGGCGGCATCAGTATGAGCGGACTGGCAGAAATCCTGCTGCAAAGAAGCTTTCACATTTCCGGCTCTGACGCCAAAGAAAGCCCTTTGACCAGACAGCTGGAGGCAAAAGGCGCCGTTGTCCACATCGGCCAGCGCGCTTCCAATATTGACGATTCCGTTGATATCGTTGTGTATACCGCCGCCATACACCCGGATAATCCCGAATATGCCCGTGCTGTCCAGATGGATATCCCCATGCTGACAAGGGCCGAACTCCTGGGCCAGATCATGTCCAATTACTCTGTACCCACAGCCGTTGCCGGCACCCACGGGAAAACTACCACGACTTCTATGATCACCCAGGTGCTGCTGGAAGGGGAGTGTGACCCCACAATTACTGTGGGTGGAATCCTGTCTTCCATCGGAGGCAATATTCGTGTGGGCAAATCGGGCATCTTTGTGACAGAGGCCTGTGAATATACCAACAGTTTCCTGTGTTTTTCTCCAAAAATCAGCATCATCCTGAATATAGACGCTGACCATTTAGACTTTTTCCGCGATATCGAACATATCCGGCAGTCTTTCCGCCAGTTTGCCGAAAAGCTTCCTGCTGACGGCTGTCTAATCATCAACAGCGATACGCCGGAATACGAAGCCATCACGGAGCAGCTGCCCTGTCAGGTGATTACCTATGGACTTCACCAGCCCAGCACCTACACGGCTTCTGAGATTACCTTTGATGATATGGGCAATCCCGCCTTCACCTGTCTGCACGAAGGCAGACCGCTGGGGAAATTCACACTGTCCGTACCGGGAACCCACAATGTATCCAATGCCCTTGCCGTCATTGCTCTGGGGCAGAAACTTGGTCTGAAAACAGAGGTAATACAAAAGGGTCTGGCCAAGTTTACCGGGGCTGACCGAAGATTCCAGCATAAGGGAAAAATAGGCGGGATAACAATTATCGATGATTACGCCCATCATCCCACAGAGATAGCGGCCACTTTATCTTCCGCGCAGAATTATCCGCACAATAAATTATGGTGCGTATTCCAGCCCCATACCTATACCCGCACTCAGGCTTTACTAAAGGAATTCGCGCAGGCGCTGACCCTTGCAGATACTGTGATCCTGGCCGACATTTACGCCGCCCGGGAAAAAAATACCATAGGCATCACATCCAAAGACCTGCAGAAAGAAATCCTGGCATTGGGAACCCCCTGCGAATATTTTCCCACTTTTGACCAGATCGAAAAATATCTGCTGGAAAACTGCGGGGATGGAGATCTTGTGATCACAGCAGGCGCCGGGGACGTGGTAAAAGTAGGAGAACACCTTCTTGGAAATTGATTTTCCATTTATTTACAGTGAAAATCGGTCAGATCTTTAATTCTATTCCTTATTATTTTTAAACTTCTGCCGATAACTGTAATAGCTTTTTTATTCTTTTACACATTTTAATTATTTATAAAGGCAGGTATTTATTATGTTAAAGAAAATGCGTCTCAAGAAAAGACTGATACTCGCATTCCTGATTGTCACCTTGACGGCGACTTTATCCGGCATTACAGGACTGGTATGTATCCAGTATGTAAATTCCAAGTATTCATTCGCCATGACCACCTTCGGCTATACTCTTGGAGATCTGGGATATGGCGCTGTGGCTTTCACCAACACCAGAGTTTCTTTCCACGATTATATAAATACCCGGAACCCTGAACAGAAATCTCAGCTGGAACAGGAGTTAAACGACAGCTTCACAGCCTCTTATAAATATCTGGGCAACGTAGAACCAACTCTTCAGACTCAGGGTGCTAAAGATGCCTTCGCATCTTTGAAGGACAGCCTCACCGAATATGAGACAGCTGTCAAACGCTATGTTACTCAGTCAAAGGAATTGGGCGACGGCGACCCCCAGGCTTTGTTTGAACAATGTATAGTGGAAGTAGATCCCCTGTACGATGCCGCTTTTGAGAGCTTATCTATTGTAATGGAATCTAAAATCGACAATGGAAAACTCAGCACTGAGAGATTGCAGGCCATTTCTCTGGCCGATATGACCGCTGTTCTGATTATCATTATAGCCTCCGCTGTTATGGCTGTTCTGATTTCTATCAGAGTGTCAAAAGATATCGCAGTTCCTGTACAGGAATGCGCCGACAGGCTGGCACTTCTGGCAGAGGGTGATTTATCCGCACCGGTGCCAACCGTTAAAAATGAAGACGAGACACAGATACTGGCAAGTTCCACCAAATTCATTGTGGAAGCTCTGCAGGCCATTATCCGGGACGTAAATCTGATTATGCGTGATATGGCGAAAGGAAATTTTGACGTACATAGTTCCTGCAAAGATCTGTACAAGGGACATTTCTCCCATTTACTGGAAGCTCTGCAGTTAATCTCCAGCAGTCTAAACGACACTTTAAATCAAATCAGTACTGCCACCGAGCAGGTGGATTCCAGCGCCGATCAGGTTTCCGGCGGCTCCCAGGCATTATCCCAGGGTGCCACAGAACAGGCAAGCTCTGTACAGGAACTTGCAGCCACTATTAACGGTATTTCTCAGAACGTAACCAGCAATGCCCAGAATGCTGAGGAAGCCAGTGCACGGGCAAATAACATGGGCACCCTGCTGAGCGAAAGCAATGAACAGATGACACAGATGATTGCCGCTATGGATGAGATCAGCAATGCTTCCAATGAAATCGGTAAGATCATCAAAACCATTGAAGATATTGCATTCCAGACAAACATTCTGGCCTTGAATGCCGCTGTAGAAGCTGCCAGAGCAGGTTCCGCAGGAAAAGGATTCGCAGTAGTAGCCGATGAAGTCCGGAACCTGGCAAGCAAAAGTGCAGAGGCTGCCAACAACACCACTGCACTGATCGAAAGCGCTATTCAGGCAGTGGAGAACGGTACAAAGATCGCCAATGCAACCGCTGCATCTGTACGGCAGGTAGTATCCGATTCAGAGGAAGTTGTAGGTATTATCGACGATATTTCCAAGGCATCCTCCTCACAGGCTGACTCAATCTCCCAGGTAACTGTCGGAATTGACCAGATCGCCAGTGTGGTACAGACCAACTCAGCCACAGCAGAGCAGAGCGCTGCTGCCAGCCAGGAACTTTCCGGACAGGCCCGGCTCCTGAACAACCTGCTCTCACAGTTTACATTCCGTTCAGATTTGGGACATGGCACGGGAAAAACAGAACCGGCTGTGCACACACCTGCACCGGCTCCTGCTCCCCATCATACACCGGCTGCGCCGAAGCCGAAAGCTATGCCGAAACCGGCACCGGCCCCTTCAAAAGAACCGGCACCGGCTGAATCTTTTACAGATTCTGGAGATGCCTTTGATATCAGCGACCAGGTAGGCGAGATTCATTTCCAGGATGATTTCTCCAAGTATTAAAATAAAACAGAACGTGCGCCCCACTGGGCGCACCACTAAAAAAGGACCTCTCAAAAGTGAGACGTCCTTTTTTTATCCATAGCTAATCCTGTTTAAACCGTCTGGGCCTGAACCCGCATCCGTTCCACGGCATCTGCCAAGAAATTTAATCCTTCATCCTTCTTGTCATTACTGTCAGAACTCTGTGCACTTCTGCCCGAAGCAGCCATCTTTGTCTGTACCGTCTGTCCGGTGGTCAGCTCCGATCCCATATACTGCTTTACTTTAACCACATAGTTCTGTGTCTCCGCAAAAGGAGGAACGCCTCCGTAAGCCGCTACATTCCCCGGCCCGGCATTGTATGCTGCCAGAGCCAGATCAATATTGCCTCCATACATGGACAGATTCTGTGACAGCAGCTTCGCGCCGCCCATAATGTTCTGCCGTGCATCAAAAGGATCTGTCACCCCCAGCCCCGCAGCTGTAGCCGGCATCAGCTGCATCACACCCTGTGCCCCTGCACCTGACTGGGCATACTGGTTAAAGTTGGACTCTGCCATGCCCACAGCTTTCAACAGATTCACCGATACCCCATATGTATTAGCCGCCTCCTGAAAAATCGCATCCATACTCTCTGACATTTGAAAAACAGCTCCCGGTGATGACGCCGGCCTGCTGTCCGCCTTATTCTGCTCTGCCTCTAACTTTTCTTGATAACTGGCCACAGAATCGGAAAAGCAACGCTCCAATGCAGATGCCAGAATATTTCCAAAAACATTGCTGCTTTTTGAAGAACCACTGGTTTCCGCCGCGCTGCCAGCACTTTCTGTAGTGCTGCTATTCTGATAGATCTTCCCGTTACTGGCCACACTGTTCACAAAAATGCTCATTTCCTACACCCTTCTTCCAATTCAGAAAAATAATATTTTGATTATAACACAGAAACTGCATTCTGACAACCACCTCAACGCGCCCCGGAACCCCGCAGCACCATCACCACCGTTTTCCCCACAATTTTAATATCCTGCCATATGCTCCAGTTGTCTATGTATTGAAGGTCCAGCTTCACCACTTCATCGAAGTCCGTAATGTCACTGCGCCCGCTCACCTGCCAAAGCCCGGTAATGCCAGGCTTCAGGCTCAGCCGCCGTTTCTGCTCATTGGTATAGTGCAGAAACTCGTCCTCAGTGGGAGGCCTGGTTCCCACCAGACTCATATCACCCTTCAGTACGTTGTAAAACTGAGGAAATTCATCAATGCTGGTCTTTCGGATAAATTCTCCTACCTTAGTCACACGGGGATCATTTGCCATTTTAAACATATGTCCGCACATTTCATTGTGCTCCATCAGTTCTTCTTTTCGTTTTTCTGCATCCGCATACATGGAGCGGAACTTATAAATCTTAAACCGTCTGCCGTTTTTTCCAATACGCACTTGAGAAAAGAAAACAGGCCCCGGAGATTCCAGAAAAATCATAGGCCCCACGATAATTGTCAACACCGCTGTAAAAAACAGGCCCGCCAGACTTCCTATAATATCCATTCCTCTTTTTAAAAACAATGATGTGCTGTCAAACATATTGGTACTGTAAGTCAATACTGAATGCTGCCCAAACTCCCGCAATGCCTTTTCCTTCGTCTTCAGTCCAAATGTCTGGATATTCACATTCACCACAATTCCCATATGCTGCAACGTCAAAATCACATCTTCTATCTCATGTACCGGGCAGTTGTTCACACTGATAAACACTTCATCAATCACCTGCTGCCGGATATAATCGTACATGTTTTCCCGCGCAGCCACTACCATGTCCTTCAGCTTTTCCGGTAATGCATCCTTCCCGTCATCCAGCAGCACCATCCCGTCCAGCCGGTAATCTGCCGGGACACATTCGATCAATTCTCCATACACCTGCTCCGCCAGAGCACCATTTGTCAAAATCAGAAACCGCAGAGAAAACTTATCCGCCTTATAGTAGTTCCTCAGCAGTTTTTTACACAGACACCGAAAGAAAATCATCAAACATATATCCGCCACAAAAATCACCCCATAAAACATTCTGGAGTAATCTCCCGCGATATGCAGAAAATACAGCAAAAGCGCCATAAAAACAGCCAATATGCAGTTAATCCGAAAAACTAAGAAAATTTCTTTCGAATAATCCCGTTCCACCAGATCTTTTAAAAAATCTGTCTGCAGCGCCACGCACAGATAGATCAAAAGCAGGCACACGATACCGATGCGGTAAAGCTGCCCCTCCAAGATTCCCTCCAATGTGCGGAACCGGACATAATATCCTATGATATAAGCCAGAACAAGAGCCGCCATATCCAGCGCTGCCAATCCTGGCGTACTTCTGTATTTTTTTCCCATTATTACCTCACACATGACCAAACATCCATACGCCTTCACAGCTGCAGGCAAAACAGCACCTGCTGAATAGTTACATGCAATCTATATGTTTATTGACAAATTCTGTAAAATCCTACACAATAAGAATCTAGAGCGTGTCTTAAAAATGCTTTCTGCCAGATGTATGACCCACCCAGCGGGAGATTTGTGCCAAATGAGGAAGGCATAGCGGGCTATGTTGACCGAATTTGGCGCAAATATCGCGCTAGGTGGGGCGTGTAGATGGCAGGAATGATTTTAAGACACGCTCTAGGAAAAACCAATGCGGAGAACTTTCCGGACCACTGAACAGCAGTACCTGAAAAATCTGTGACACATAAAGGAGAATCCTGACATGACCACCATCAGCGTATGTATGATTGTAAAAAACGAAGAAAAACACCTGGCCAGATGCCTGAGTTCCCTGCAGGGAATCTGGGATGAATTAATTATTGTAGATACTGGTTCCACAGACAAAACCAAAAGCATAGCTGCAGAATATACCAGCCATGTATACGATTACCAATGGACCCATGATTTCGCCCATGCGCGAAACTATACTTTTTCCCTTGCCACATGTGACTACATTTACACTCCGGATGCCGATGAAGTTCTGGATTCTGACAACCGTGAAAAATTCCTTCGGCTAAAGCAGACCCTTCTCCCAGAAATTGAAATCGTCCAGATGATTTATGTAAACCGGCATCCTTACCAGACAACAGAAAACTTTGATAAAGACTATCGTCCAAAACTTTTCAAACGGCTCCGGACATTCCAGTGGATCGACCCCATACATGAAACCGTGCGTCTGCAGCCTGTGGTGTATGACAGCGATATCGAAATTCTTCACCAGCCCGACAGCAGCCATGCCAGCCGAGACCTGGAAATCATGCGCGCTTCTATACAAAAGGGCTGCCACCTGTCTGCACGCCTGCACAAGATGTACGCCAGAGAACTGTTCATGGCTGGAACCTCCCAGGATTTTTTAGAAGCTGAGACCTTTTTCCAGAACTCTTTTAAAGATGCCGCGCGCAGCAATGATGAACACATGGAAGCCCTGTGCGTACTGGCGCGGATCAACCGCCTGAAAAAAAACTATCTGGAATTTCTCAGTCTATGCCTAAACGGTACCGCCGCTTTCCCCTGTGCTGAATTGTGTCTGGAAGCAGGTGATTATTATGTAGAAATGCAAGACTATGAAAATGCCCGGGATTGGTACGAAAACGCCCGGAATACCCCTGCAATCCTGGATCTCCGCTGTCAGGAAGAATTCCCTGCCAAAAAACTGGATTCACTAAAAACCATTTAAATATAAACTTGTGTTCATATTTTACCTTTATTTTCACAGCATGTCAACTGGTGTATCCAGACAGTCCAGCCCATAATCCGGTCCTTCCGGCTCCTAAAAAAAATTCAAATATTTCTCAAAAAAGGCTTGCAATGGCCGAAACAATGTGATATACTCTATCATGTTGTTAGGGAATGGCTCCATGGTCAAGTGGTTAAGACACCGCCCTTTCACGGCGGTAACAGGGGTTCAAATCCCCTTGGAGTCATTTAGATTTAAACTAAATACGGCGCAGTAGCCAAGTGGTAAGGCGTGGGTCTGCAACACCCTGATTCACCGGTTCAAATCCGGTCTGCGCCTCTCAAAAAGTTCTGAGAGATTTGTATTTCTCAGACTTTTTTATTTTTTCAACTCATAAACATTTGATAAAAAAATATGAACGATACAGAATATTACAACTTTATAAAACCATATGAAGACGCACAGCAGATCATGCTGAGCAGGCTGGATATACTAGACCATACTCTCTATGATTCATCCTCCAGCCCCCCGATTCATTACATACAGCACAGAATAAAAGGCAGAAAAAGCATAGAGGACAAACTCCTGAGAAAAGAAAAGGCCTGCACAGTAGAAAATGCCAAGGACTACTTACAGGATATTTCAGGAATCAGAGTAATCTGCTATTTTGTAGACGATATCTACAATCTTCTGGACGTTTTAAAAGGACAGGCTGACTTAATTATCATCCGGGAAAGAGATTATATTGCCCATCCCAAGCCAAATGGTTACCGCAGCTATCATATAATTACAGGTGTTCCCGTATACTGTCTGGATGGAATGGAATACTTTCCAGTGGAAATTCAGTTCCGCACCATGTCCATGGATTTCTGGGCCAGCATGGAACATCGAATTTCGTACAAAAAAAGAACTGCTAACAAAGAAAAACTAACAAGAGAACTGAAAGAGTATGCCGAAATGCTTATCGATATTGAGAATCATTTTGAACAGCATAACGAAAAAGAACACCGCCAGAAAAATTAACTGCTTCATATCTGCGTCAAATTCGGCCGGCACATCCCTTGTGCCTCCCGCATCTGACGCAGATCTTCCATATCATACCCCCGGGTGATACCCGTCCCATCAAATACCAGAACTTACACAATAAATCTCTATGGCCCTGGCCGCAAAAACTCCTGTCCCTTCACCGCCGGCAGCATCAATACTCTCTGTAAAACGGCCTCCGCCGCCATACATTTTCCCCAGGGACCCCAGAATTTCCGGCGTACAGGTATAGAAATACTCTGTAATAAATTCCTGCAGCCTCCTCACCTGTCCCTGCACCTGGGGCTCGGAAGGGTCCATCTCTTTCAGCCGTCCCAGTTCTGCAAACAGCGTCATCATCTTCCCTGACACCTGTTCTTCATCTTCCGTCCAGTTCTTCTTTTTTTCCTGAAACTCCTGATAAGCAGGTGTCCCGCCCCATGACTCCTTGGCCTGCCTGGCATATTCATCTAGTTTTCTGGTATCAAACACTGTAAAATCCATTGTCTTCACTCCTATTCCATATATTCCACGGGCAAATGTAATCAGATGCTCCAGATGCTCTTTCTTCAGCTCAAGAAGGGCAATCTGCTGTTCCAGAGCCCGATTCCGGTCAAAATCCGGACTGTCTAGAATTCTTCTGATCTCCTTTAATGGAAACTCCAGTTCCCGGTACAATAAGATCTGCTGCAGCCTCTCCAATGCCGTATCGTCATACAGCCGGTATCCGGCCTCTGTATATTGCGACGGATGCAGAAGCCCGATCTTGTCATAATACTGCAGAGTGCGTATACTCACCCCCGTCATTGTGCTCACTTCACTTACTGTCTTCATGGCGTTTCCTCCTTGTATGTATTAATCATAAGGTATTACGCAGCGTAGGAGTCAATAGTATTTTTACAGTATTTTAAAAAGGCGCATCCCCCAATAGAAATGCACCTTGCAAAAACAAATTCCAACCCCTATTTTCCCTCAAGATCTTCTGTCTCCACAATGGTGACAGAATCCACATACTCTCGCAGCTCCGGGTGTACCGATCTTCCCGTCAGGATCAAATACACACCTTCCTCTCTTGCCTTGGTAATAATCTGAATCACATCCTCAGGCTGTACAATTCCATAGTCCAGCACGCCGAGAACTTCGTCAAGAACAAGCAGATTGCACTCACGGGTAGCCGCCACTTTTCTGGCAAAACACAGACCGTTGATAATGTTCCCTTTTTGCTCCGCACGCTCCTGCTCATCCAGCTCTTCATAATACTGATTGGATTTTTCAAAGCTAAACAGCTTGATATCCAGATTCAAATTACTCAGATAATTCAGTTCCCCAGTCTCCCGCCCTTTCAGAAACTGAACAATCACCACGCTGCTGCCGTGGGCACAGGCACGGATACTCTTTCCCAGGGCCATTGTTGTCTTCCCTCTTCCGCTCCCACAGATTATCTCCACACATTCTTTATTCATCGTCTTTCCTCTTTGTACTGTAGTTCCATGCAGGTTGTTTCAATCAGCACAGCACTGTGCCCACATGCCCGCATCTTGTCATTGTGTAACTATGAAGTACTAAATCGTTATGTGATATCTTTTCATTGTATCTTACAATAATTCGCCGTGGAATGCAAGATTATTCGTAACTTCCGAACCTCCACAGTTACGGTTATTCCATATATTCCAGCTTACTCACCGAAACTTCATATGCCACACGCTTCTCCGTTTCATTTTCTCCGATTTTCTTCATATAATCCCTGCTCTGAATGCGTCCCCAGATCAATACATGTCCGCCCACCTCAAAAGCGGATGCATAACGGGCATTTCTGCCCCAGCAGATACAGGGTATGTAGTCGGATTTGCCATAGGGACGATTAACAGCTAAAAGCAAATCCGCAATCTCTCTTCCCAGGGGCGTTTTCCTGTAAACAGGCGGTTTACAGATATAGCCGTCCAGAGATATCTGATTCACCGGAATCGAGTCATCTTCCTCCTCCACAAAGCTGATGTCTCTGGCGAAAACCGAAAGTACCAGACGGTTTCGTTTTTCCTCATGCCTGTTGTAAGAACGGAATTGCCCATGTACCTGGATGTATTCCCCCACGTAATCCTGATTTACATCGATGAGCCTCTCCGAAATCATCACCGGAATCCGGTCTTCCGAATCGCTCAGACGTTTGATGATCAGCTCCATCGTATAGAAGCCCTCCCCAAACACCTGATGGCTGAATGTAAAGTCTGTCGCAATTTTGCCCATAATAGATACCTGGTTGTTTTCAATAATCTTATCTGCCATGAATGATAGTTCCCCTTCCTCTTTATGGTAGTTTGTCTATATCATATATATTCCTCTATCTGACCAAATAGAACCAAAAAATAATTTATTCATTTTTCTTGCAATATCTACAGAATATGGTAAACTGTATAGTTAGCATAAATAAGAAAGGATTTATAAAATATGAAAATCAAACGGGATGATGTCCGTAATATAGCAATCATTGCCCATGTAGACCATGGTAAAACCACATTAGTAGATAACCTGCTGAAGCAAAGCGGTGTGTTTCGGGAAAACCAGGACGTGCAGGAGCGGGTCATGGATTCCAATGATATCGAAAGAGAACGGGGAATTACCATTCTCTCAAAAAACACCGCTGTCTATTATAATAACACAAAAATCAATATTATTGATACCCCCGGCCATGCAGACTTTGGCGGTGAGGTAGAACGTGTGCTGAAAATGGTGGACGGGGTCATTTTGGTGGTGGATGCCTTCGAGGGTGCCATGCCTCAGACTAAATTCGTGTTAAAGAAAGCCCTGGAGCTGGAGCTGCCTGTCATTTCCTGCATCAATAAAATCGACCGGCCCGACGCCCGGCCCGATGAGGTCATCGACGAAGTCCTGGAACTTCTGATGGACCTGGGCGCCTCTGACGCCCAGCTGGACTGTCCTTTTGTCTATGCCTCTGCCAAAACCGGTTACGCTGTCATGGACCTGGCCGATGAACCCCAGGACATGAAACCTTTATTTGAAACTATTTTATCCTATATTCCCGCTCCCCAGGGGGACCCGGAGGCAGGAACACAGGTATTAATCAGCACCATTGATTATAATGAATATGTGGGCAGAATCGGCATCGGAAAAGTGGACAACGGTTCGATCCGTGTCAATCAGGAAGTGGTTCTGGTAAACGAACACAACCCGGAGAAACAGGATCATGTAAAAATCAGCAAACTCTATGAATTCGACGGGCTCTCTAAAGTGGATGTCACCGAGGCCTCCATCGGCTCTATTGTGGCCATTTCAGGAATTGCTGACATCCACATTGGCGATACCATCTGTTCCCCGGAACACCCGGAGCCCATTCCTTTCCAGAAAATTTCCGAGCCCACCATTGCCATGAATTTCCTGGTAAATGACAGCCCCTTGGCTGGCCAGGAGGGAAAATACGTGACCTCACGCCACATAAGGGACCGCCTTATGCGGGAACTGAACACAGACGTAAGTCTGCGGGTGGAGGAAACAGAGTCAGCAGACTGCTTCAAAGTCTCTGGACGGGGTGAACTGCATCTGTCTGTACTCATTGAGAATATGCGCCGGGAAGGCTATGAATTCGCAGTCAGCAAAGCAGAAGTCCTGTACCGCACCGATGACCGCAGCCGGAAACTGGAACCCATGGAAATCGCCTATGTGGATGTACCCGAAGAATTCGCCGGTTCTGTTATTAACAAGCTCAGCGAGAGAAAAGGGGAACTGCAGGGCATGAGCCTGGCCGGAGACGGCTCCAACCGGCTGGAATTCCACATACCCGCCAGGGGCCTCATCGGATTCCGTGGGGAATTTCTCACCATAACCAAGGGCAACGGAGTCCTGAACACCACTTACGATGGCTATGGACCGTACAAAGGTGATATCGACTACCGCAAACAGGGCTCCCTCATCGCATTTGAAGCAGGGGAGGCTGTCACCTACGGGCTGTTCTCCGCCCAGGACAGGGGAACCCTGTTCATCAAACCTGGAGAGAAAGTGTACAGCGGCATGGTCATCGGCCAGAATGGAAAACCAGAAGACATCGAACTGAATGTCTGCAAGACCAAACACCTGACCAACACCCGGTCTTCTTCCGCAGACGAGGCATTAAAATTAACACCGCCTAAGATACTCAGCCTGGAACAGGCACTGGAATTTATCAATACCGATGAACTGTTGGAGATCACCCCCTCCAGCCTGCGTATAAGGAAAAAGATACTAAATCCCCGGGACCGCAAGAGGGCTGCCAAATCCGTCTGATATGCCCGTCTAATATGTACAGCTGCTAAAAATCGGAGAGACTTGTCTGAAAAAGACTGCTCTCCGATTTTTATCCACATAATACGCACGTTTCTCCCGCTCTGACCGAAATTGGCCGCCACTGATGGGAAGCGTCCTGCTCATATCAATCTCCGCTAATCCTTCTTTCCAAACCGCACTTCACAGTCTTTTCGATATCGCGGTCAGCTCCTGCTGTCATATCTTTAATAATATCGTTTGAGCTGGTATTAATCAGCGAGGCCGGGGAAATGCACGGACATCCGCATACAGGTCATACATAGTGTCAACTTCTGGTATTGCCACTTCCCTTATTTGGCGCGCAAGGGCTGCTGCCGCTTCCAGGCAGTCCCCGTCTCATCCGTGTCCATTTCCCTTCAGCAGGGCCCGAACGTCCATGATCGTTCATATCCCCTGTGGAAATTTTATGAATTTTTACTGAGTGTGCCCCAGTAAATTTAAAGTCCTGATTTGTGAGGAATCAACTAATTCAATCGCCATGCAGCTCTATCTCTCAAAAGCGTGGGAATAACTAGTACACTTCCAGTTATTCCCACGCCTGTTTTTTGCTTTCCAATATTCTGTTTGCCTTGTTAAAAATTATATCACACCAGTCAGCGGCGCAGCCTGCAATTATGAAATGAATTCCAGGTTTTCTCAGGTTTTTGACCATACAGCTCCAGAGTGTGTCTTAAAAATGCTTTCTGTCAGATATGCGTCACACTTGGTGGGCGGTTTGTGCCAAATGAAGGGCGCATAGCGGGCTATGTAACCTGAATTCGGCACAAATCTCACTCAAAGTGGGGCGTGCAGATGGCAAGAATGATTTTTAAGACACGCTCTCGCCAGAGTTTGGGAAAGACAAATAGATAACTTCATTCTTCCCGCTTTCACAATAAATGAATCAAAGAAGGCTGCAATCCTGCTCAATTCAAAACCTGCCTCCCTTCCTGGTCCATATGAAAATTTTCCCTGTAAATCAACTGAGAGATGGGAACCAGCTCATACCCCTGGTCCTGAAGTTTTGTAAGCATCTCATCCAGGGCCTTTACCGTATATTTCGCGCCATTATGGCACAAAATGATGGCCCCGTTTTCCAGGCTTTTATGTTCACAGACAGTTTCCACAATGGCATCTGCTCCGTAATCTTTCCAGTCCAGGCTGTCTACAGACCATTGGATGGCATAGTAACCATTATCTCTGGCATTTAAAACCACTGCATCATCATACGCCCCAAAAGGCGGGCGGAACAGCTCCATCTCCACTCCTGTCAGCTCTTTTACTTTATTATGTACGCTCATCAGCTCCGATGTCTTTTCCTCAGCTCCCAGCTCTGTCATATTCTTATGATTTTCACTGTGATTCCCCAGATCGTGGCCGCCTGCCTGAATGGCCTTCACATCCTCCGGATAAGACTCCACCCAGTGCCCTGTCATAAAAAAGGAAGCCTTCACGTGATGTTCCGACAAAATCCGCAGAATTTCCAGGGTATCCTCATTTCCCCATGGTGGCGGTTATCCGTGATTCCGCTGGAATATTGGATAAGCCGCTTCCAATAAAATATAAAAATTAACCACAACCGCTTAGGAGTATAATTTGAAAAAAGAAAACCAGGAATCCATCCCCTACACCATAGAAAGAGAATTTCTCGGGAAAATAACTATCGAGGAACTATTAAGCCGCATCATCCGGGCACATATCACACTGCCGGAGCAAACGGATGAAAGGAGGGCGGACCATTCATGAAAAAAAATACAGAAATCTTCCACACTGCCGCCTACATCCGCCTTTCCCGGGAGGACGGGGATAAGGCGGAGAGCAACAGCATTGGGAATCAGAAAAAGCTGATTTTTGACTTTTTGGCGGGGAAGGAGGAGTTTATTCTTTATGATGTTTATATAGAAAGGTTCACTTCGTATTTGATACAACGTCACATTTACCCAAAAACTCCTTTACCGCCTCCCAAACCGGATTTCGCAGTCCTTTCTGTAAAAGGCAGCCCCATAGCCGTCAATCTCCCTATATCCCTCCCCCCGAGTTCTTCCATATATTTTTTATCATAAATCTACTCAAGTGCTTTGTCCGCATCTGCTTCCAGGTCATCAATATGGGCGGAAACCTTTACCTCAAAAATAAACGCCCTGCCCCGCAGGGACGGGCTTTCACCATTATATCCGAACGGCCATTACCCGATTCCTGAACGGAACCAATCCAAAATCGTGTTTTCGTAAATAGTCATGACCTCCGTGTTGGGAATCCTCACCAGCAGATGAATCGAAGAATCTCTGAAATACTCTGCCGCTTTCGTCAGATACCCGGTAAAATAAAAAAAATTCCACAAGTTTTCCCCTTTACTGTACATATCATCATAAGTGACTTCCTCATGTATCTGGATATCCAGAGGCTCTCCCTCCAAAAGGGATTCTATCTGCCTGTTCCATCAGTCTCCTGATAATTTCATTAGAACTGGTATTGCTCCAAAATGGACGGGGAAATGCATGAATATCCCCAAAACGGCTCTCCACCCCATAATACTTCATCATACGAAGAACTTCCGGCTCTGTAAACCCAAAGTGTCCACTATAGTGCCTGTCAAGTTCATCAATCAAAATTACCGTCTTCTTCCAAGTCACCTGGTAAATGCACTTACTTAAAAATTTCAGGGAACCGGAAATATTTGAAAAGAGGCTGTACCTGCATTTCTATTACAATCCCATAAAAAAGAGAATGACGACGCTGCTTTCTATGGGATGGTGGATGGATTAAAAAAACAGCTGGAGGAGGGCGTCCCTGCCAGCAGTATGACCGGGACAGCCCAGAAAAAAGCAGTACAGTACCTGTCCATACGCAGGAAAAAAGGCAGCAGCGGTATTTCAGTCAGCTATAATACAGAAGCCTGCAGATACCACGGATATTCCGCCCTGGTATCCAACCACGCGAAAGACCGGTTTGAGGCAAAAAAAAAGTACCGCCCCGCCATTCACCTCCACGTGTTCTGTAGTGTGTCAGCCTTACAAGAGGAATTAAGGGCGGCAACCAATAAATTGGATCATACATAGCAAAAGCTCTGTGTCTTATGTGCCGCAGGTCTGCAAACTTTTGTTGGGTCAAAAAATGATCTCCTTTGATCGCCCTTATCCGTTCATTATATTTCATGGATCATCTTCCTCTGGAATATTATAAAAGAAAACTAAAAAACGCTCGACCTATAGAGTTATAAGTTCTAGAATATGTGGTAAACTTCAAAATGGATCATTAGACGAAAAATACAAGGGGATCTGAATGGAGTTACATAAATTTTTAATATCAAGAGCAGTATTTTTGATATTATTCATTGTTTCGTAAAATATTTATGATATAACAGCTCAATAATCTGTATAAGATAATAAAAATAGCGTATTACTTGAAAATATTCTAAAATTGCAGGATAGTTTATATATACTTTGACATTTGCTCATTTATAAATTATAATATATATTATCTGGGAGATCTGGCATCTTTTATCAGATTATACAGAGCAATACCGTATTGGCAGCAAATGTGGACGGGTTTTTCAGGAAAAGGAGGGGGAAGATATGATCAGAAGTGCATGGCTTATTACATCATGGTTTGGCTAGAGCGTGTTTGAAAACATACTCTAAAACGGCATAAGGAAAGGAATGGATTTTGGAAAAAGAAAAATCAGGGAGGAAGAATATGAAAAAAAGAATTTGGAACAGATTAGCTGCCGGCGCGCTCAGCCTAGTGATGGCAGCAGCCTTTACGCCATTGGATACACTGACGGCGGCTCCTGGGACGATTGTAAAATATGCGCCTACAGATCATTCTATCAGGATCTTTGCATCATCAGGTGAAAATACGGTTACAGTCCAAAAAGCAGAAGGAACAGAAAGCAGTTTAAAAATTTCAGCCGACACAGACGAGATCATGATGGATTCCAGCGGTACTGCACAATGTAACATTACAGTTACGAATATGACGGCCACTGATCAGAATATTTTTCTGGAAGATCAGGTGTACAACTTCGACGGATCTGGTGGGGAAGATATTCTGCAGATAAACTTTGAGGGCCTAGATGAGCCGGAGAATGGAGTATTGATCCCAGCCAACGGCAGTAAGACGTTTACATTGACTATAATAAGTTTACATGATAAGGAAGATTCGTGTAAGATTTCTATCCGGGCATATATGGAAGGAAGTGACGAGGGGGATTCCTGCTATATAAAAGTCATTATTGGTTCAGAAAAACAGAGAAAATGTACATTATCGCTTGATAGTGAGATGACAGATCCAAAATTTTATTACTATTATCTGGATGAAGATCCCTCATGGCTCAATCCATTGACCGTGGAACAAGAGGGGGATTCTTATTATTTCAGTAAAACTCCAGCTATGGAGGCGGAATCAGAAAATTACGGATTGATAGTAAAATACGATTCAGGCATCTGGGCAGGTAAAATACCTGAGGGAAATTCTCAGGCCATTGATACATCAAAGAGTATAACTGTAAACGTTACGAGCAGAGCAGATGATATGTCTCCACATGTGAGCGGTATCGATATCCAACAAGTTGGAAATGCAGATACATATGGCCAGTTTTCTTTTCCAGATAGAAATAGTCTGAAGCTTTCGCCTGGGAATTATCAATTGGCTATCAATGGGACCATTGGAAGCATGGATAGTGAAGGCAATTATTCTGAGTCTTCTTTTTCCAGGGTTGAACAGATTGAAGCAGGGACTAATGACATTACGATCGATCTGACAGAGCTCGCCAGGAATTTTGATTTTACGATCGAAGGTTCTGATTCCATGTACTGGTATGCGGAGGCTTTCTATCAGCGGGCCGATGGTTCGTGGCAGGTGATCCAAGGGACGACATCACTATATCAAAGTGATTCCCGACATCTGAAATGTTCTGTCATGCCAGATGAGGGTAGTTCGCTTATAAAGCTTCTTGTATATTCGGGTACAGAAATGTTTGTGATCGATGATCTGGATCCCTCTACAGCTCGTGAATCCTATGCACTAAGCATGGACGCAGACGAGACAGATGGACGGAGTCAGGCATACCAGATATTAGACAGGAAAGATCTAAAACAAGTATCATTAACGAGCCAGAATCTGGAAAACTATATTTCTCTGATGTTGAAATATGGAAAATTTAGTTTTGACAATGATAATTTTATTTATATGCAGGGCAATAATGGAGGATGTACGTATTATCTGCCGTCAGGTGAGTATGCTGCAACCATTATAGTGAATAGATACCCATGGATCATGTATATGGATCATACGATAAATCCTGAAAATGAGGGAAACATTGATGTGGACGCCCTGGTTGGCACCGACTTTGAGGATGTTACGATCAACTGGGCAGAACAATTCGACTCTAAATTACCTGATTCGATCTCTACGGTGGGAGGGACTCTGATAGGGGTCGTATCGGCTAAGCCAGACGGGGAAAATACCAATATATCTATACAGGGAATGAGATCCGGAGATGTAATAAAAACAAAAAAAAGGCCCCAGGTGATAACGATGCCATTAAGGCAGAAGTCGCCTGACTCTGACGTATATTTCTTTAATATCGTTCGGAAGCTGGATCCTGCCCAGACGACAGCCATACAGGTCGGCAATTCTTTTACAGGAAATATCCAGATAGAAGATCACTCTGATGAAGAACATTATGCGTATTATACGGATGAAATGATCAGCCTGCAGATTTCAGACAGTGTGGATCAAGAAGGCAATCGATTGTGTTCTTTTTCTTCCGCTTTTGGCGAAAAAGACATTCCTTTTAAAGGGAACATAATCTATACAGATGTTGAGAGTGGAAAAGAAATAGTACAGCTCATTACAGCAAGCGATTCATATATGACAGTACAGCTGCCATCTGAACCTGGAACTTATAAAATTTCCCTGGAGCTTTTTACCTATGTGAAAGGAGACCCAGGTTCGGAAGGACCGACGACTATCCCTGATCCCAAACCGGTAGATCCCCCTTCTCCAGGATCAACAGCTACCCCGATGCCAGTGGAACCGACGACATCGCCAGCTCCAGAAGAACCAACCGTGACACCCAGTCCAAGCGTAACGGAGGAACCAACCGTGACACCTACTCCAGGTGTTACCGAAGAACCGCCCAAAACGACTGTTGAAGAAAGACCGGATGGCTCAAAAACAGAAACTACGGTAAGTACGTCTACCAATAAAGACGGAAACACAGTTCAGAAAACGGAGGTCGTGCATAAAGATGCTGATGGAAAAGTCACTGATTCCAACATAAAGAGCATCATCACCGATCCCCAAAGCGGTGGTACTTTGGCCACGGTCAATGTCAAAAAGAATGCCAATGGGACCATTACAAGCGCAACGGCGTCTCTAGCCGCAGATACTTCTGCACAAACGCAAAAGGCATTGATCACAGGCATCGTGGTCAGGCAGATCACCCAAGCGGCAGGGACAGATAACGTGAAAGTAAGTGTTAAAAATAAAAACAGTTCCGGTACCAGTACAGTAGTTATGAACACGGCTGACTTAAAAGCAGGAAAGAAGCTGAATATTGTGATCCGGCAATCTTCCGGAAAATATGTTCTGGTCAATGCCAAGACATATACCGTGGCAAAAAACGGAGATGTGATCGCTGCTGTCAAGGGCTCTAAAACATACGAGCTTATCAACACTTCCACCATGAATACGCTGAGCCGGAAGATCCTGAAGACCATAAAAGCGAAAAATACGTCAAAAAACATCAAAAGATCCAAGACATCAAAGATGGCCTTAAAGAAAACCTTAAATATGGACAATGTAAAGAGTATCAAATACACGGTCTCCAAAAAATCCGTTGCAACGGTAAACAAAACAGGCATTGTGAAAGCAAAAAAAGCCGGAACCGCCGTGGTCCATGCGAAGGTTACTTTAAAGAATGGCAGGACGAAGACTGTCAAAATGAAAATAAAGGTGAAGAAATAAAGAGGGATCGTTGAGCTGACCGGATTCTATGATCGGCATGTTGAAAGCCCAGGCTTCTTTATCCAAGTGAGCCTGGGCTTCTTCTATGTAACAGATGGCCTCTAGCGCTCCATCCGGTTTGAAATCGAAGTTTTGCTCTGCCTGATTCGTACCAGTTCTAGTACTACAGCGAACTTAAAGAATATTTCTCGTTATCACCTCTTTTTTTATATATATTCCTAGGAAATTGCGAA
The DNA here is from genome assembly GCA_910587105.1 of uncultured Lachnospiraceae bacterium. Lineage (GTDB taxonomy): Bacteria > Bacillota > Clostridia > Lachnospirales > Lachnospiraceae > MGBC164599. Next base: position 14,011 of record CAJUMB010000002.1, on the reverse strand, counting down.
ACGGGTGAATGATCCGTCTCAAAGAGACGGGATAACAGAACTGGATTGTCTAAGATAGTGGCATGTATTAAAAAAGCGTCGAATTAGGCCATGGATTATAAAGATATGTAAAAATGGGCACATTGATAAAAGGGTAAAACCCACATCATCTGAGATAGGTCCTATGCAATGATCAGTTTTACACTACAGATGTATTGATGCTGATACATTTTGTCGGCCAGCACAACGTTCACCAGCTGGGTAATGCTGGAAAGGATCAGATCAGCATGAAGGGTCTTTTTGTTCTGTGTTTTCCGTCCGGCAAGACCAAAAGGCTCTTTTATATGATGGATGAGCGTTCTACGGCTGTCCGTATTTTATACGCGGGGCCTCCCATTCAGGTGTTCCGCGCAGCGTGCCGGGATAAGTGCGCAGTTCTTTCTCCGGATAGGTATAGACCATCCGTCCGTAGGGGGGAATCTGTGCCGAAGGTATCTCCGGAGAGCAGGTTTTTGTAAATTTTCGCAGAATCAAAGGCGGCATCCCCAAGAAAGATCTCCGGGCTTATCAGCGGATGTGCCGCAGAAAAATCCTAATTGTAAAATTCCAGATGCCGGATAATGCAGGACCATTGGTAACGATTCCAATCTTAAAAGCACGGCAGAAATGGCCGTCGATGTACATCTGCTCGATCTCAGGATCAGCGGCAGCGTGGGAAGGCATGGAGCGGCCAGCCGCTTTATAGGGGTCATAATTTTTGTCGTAATTATGGGCTTTTGCGTAAGCTTTTAATTGTTTTATGATACGGTCCACGTACTTGGGGCTATTTTCAGCTGCCCAGGCCTCGATGCCAGAAGAGTCAAAGATAGTCATGCCTGCTTTGGAAATACCAGCGGCCTGGCAGATGGGTTCTGTAAGATCAACAGACTTTTCAAAAACGTTCTGGAGATCTTCCAGGAAATCCTGTTTGAAGCGGGTGGTCTTGGAAGCGTCTGGTACCTTTCCAAAGCCGCAGAATTCCCTGAGATGCCTGGAATAATGAAGGAAGACCAGAAGAAGGGAGTCTGTGGGTATAGAGAAAAATGCGCTGGATAATGAGCGCCCACAAAAAAGCGTTTAAAGGGTATAGCCGGGTTCTGCCCGTTGGTGAATAAAAATGCTTCCGAAAAGAAGCAGGGACAGGAAGGCCGGTTTGTCGGATTCATAAATTTCCTGGCAGTCTGAAAAAATATCTGCCAAAGAAAGCTGATTGTATGGTATCATCTAGGTACAGCCCCTTTCGGGTGGATATGGTTGGTTGTTGCCTGTAGCTCAATTTTACCATAAACCTGTGAGGAGTTGTTCGATTTTTATGAAGAGAAAATCCCTATTTTATACAGGGTTTAGAGTTTCGCAATTATCTATAGCAATCCCTATAAAAGCTTCCCATGGACGAGAATCAAAGTTTGCAGAAGTCAAGAAATGGTACAATGGCTACCGGTTTGGAAATCAGGAGATTTACAATCCATGGAGCATTCTCAATTATGCAGCCGCTGTTTCAGAGAATCCGGATTCCGCCCCATATCCATACTGGTCCAACACCTCCTCCAACAGTATTATAAAAGAACTGGTGGAAAAGGCTGATTTTAACGCAAAACAGGAGATCGAACATCTCATTTCCGGCGGCACCATACAAAAACCGATACATGAAGATATTACCTATGAAGATATCTACGAATCTCAGGATAACCTTTGGAACTTCCTTTATTTTACTGGATATTTAAAAGCAGTGAGGGAAAGTTTTTCCGGAGACACCACATTTATGGACCTGATGATTCCCAATACAGAGGTGCTCACCATCTATAAACGGACAATCCTTGCATGGTTTGACAGAAAAATGAAGGAAACCGACAGAAGCTCTCTGATAAAATTCCTGGAAACCGGAGATACCACGGCATTCGAAACATATGTCTCAGACCAGTTATTGAATACCATCAGCTTTTTCGACTATGCCGAAAATTATTATCATGGTTTCCTTGCCGGGCTTTTCAAGGGAGCGGGAAATTATCTGGTCATGTCAAACCGGGAATGCGGTGAGGGAAGGCCGGACCTCATATTGAAGACACCCTCTGTCCGGGGAACGGCTTTCATTTTAGAAATCAAAACAGCAGATGCCTTTCAAAAAATGGAGCAGGCATGCCAAAAGGCACTGCAGCAGATAGAAGAAAGAAACTATGCGTCCGGGCTTTACGCCGAAGGATATGTCCATATAAAAAAATACGGCGTATGTTTCTACCGCAAAGAATGCATGGTAAAAGCTGCTCCTATGTGAACCTACATGCCCAGAAAAATGAAAGGAAAATGAAACCCAAAAAATGAACCACATATTCATAGTAGAAGACGACAAAGAAATCGCCCGGAACCTGAAGCTGCTGCTGCAGGCAGAAGGCTTCACCGCGGCCACTGCCCCCACAAAGGCGGCTGCAGCCCAAATGATAGAACAAGAAACCTTTGACCTGGCGCTGGTGGACATTTCTCTTCCTGACGGAAACGGCTACGCCGTCTGCACACAGATTAAGCAGGTTCAGGATATCCCGGTGATTTTCCTCACAGCTTCCGACGACGAAGCCAGCGTGGTCACCGGACTAAATATGGGCGGAGACGACTACATTACCAAGCCCTTTCGTCCCAGAGAATTAATCGCCAGAATCCAGGCCGCCTGGCGAAAGTCCGGCAGATCCTCTGCCGTTTTCAAGACCGGCGGACTGTCTGTGGACACCAAAAGCGGCGTGGTGTCAAAGAACGGGAAAGAGCTGTTCCTCTCTGCCCTGGAATACCGCCTGCTGCTCATCTTCATCAACAACCCAAAAAACATCATTACAAGGGAACAGCTGCTGAGAGAACTGTGGGATGCCGCAGGGGAATTCGTCAACGACAACACACTGACCGTATACATCCGGCGTCTGCGGGAAAAGATTGAGGACAATCCCTCCAAGCCCCTAATCATCCTCACTGTCCGGGGAATCGGATACCGTCTGGGAGGCAGTCATGTTCCGCAATAGAGAAATTCAACACTTCACCGTACTCTTTCTGGCCATCAATGGGGCGGCGGCTCTCATGGGACTGGCCATCTCCCCGGCGGCGGCAGTCCTGGTGCTTATCTTAGCCGCAGCCTGTGGTACCTGCTTCTTTTGCTTTACCAGAACAAGATACCTCCGTATCGCGGAAATGTCCGATCAAATCGACCAGATTCTCCACCACGGCGGCCATCTGTCTATCCAGGCCCACCAGGAGGGCGAGCTTTCCATCCTGCAGACCGAAATCGGCAAAATGACCCTGCGCATCCGGGAGCAGAATGATAACCTGAAAAAAGAAAAAGAACATCTTGCCGATTCCCTGGCCGATATTGCCCACCAGCTGCGCACCCCTCTCACATCCGTCCACTTAATCCTGTCACTGCTGGAAAACACTCCCAACGAACAGGAACACCAAAATCTCCTCCGGGAAATGGAGGACCTGCTTGTGCGGATGGACTGGCTGATCACCTCACTTCTGAAACTGTCACGGCTGGACGCAGGCATCATAGTCTTTCAGCGCCAGACCATTGATGTGAGCCGTCTGCTAAACGATTCCCTGCGCCCCCTGCTGATTTCCATGGACCTGCACAACATCCGCCTGGACACAGACATCCCAGAGGGAGCCTCACTGGAAGGGGATTTTGACTGGCTTTCAGAGGCTCTGCAGAATATTTTGAAAAACTGCATGGAAAGCGCAGGAGACAATGGAAACATCACAATCGTCTGCCAGGATACTCCCATTTTCACCGAAATCAGAATCCATGACAGCGGGAAAGGCTTTTCCAAAGAAGACCTGCCGCGGCTGTTTGACCGGTTCTACAGGGGAAAGAGCACACAGACTGCCGGGTATGGAATCGGCCTGTCTCTTTGTAAAACTATCGTATCCAGACACGGCGGAACGGTTACCGCCAAAAACCACCCCCAGGGCGGCGCAGTGTTTTGCCTGCGTTTTCCCAAAACTTTCCTGGAACATGTTTGAAAAATCAGTTCCTTACAGATCTCTCACATAAAAGTCACCGGGATGTAAGCCAAAAGTTTTACAATTGGCTCATAACGAAATGTTAATCAATTAGGGAGGTTCGTACCATGGAATTTTTAACAGTCCACAATCTATGCAAAATCTACGGAACAGGTGAAAATCAGGTCACTGCCCTTGACCATGTCTCTCTCACCATCGAAAAGGGAGAGTTCACAGCTTTAATCGGCGCTTCCGGCTCTGGAAAGTCCACCCTGCTCCACGCTATCGCAGGGGTGGATGTGCCCACCAGCGGCAAAATCTTTCTGGACGGGCAGGATATCTACGCGGGAAACAATGAACAGCTGGCGATTTTCAGAAGGCGCCAGGTAGGCCTCATTTATCAGTTCAATAATCTGATTCCCACACTGAATGTGGTGGAAAATATCACACTGCCCATCCTCATGGACAAAAGGAAAGTAAATAAGGAGCGGCTTATGGAACTGCTGGAGCTTCTGGGGCTGAAGGACAGGAGGAATCACCTGCCAAACCAGCTCTCCGGCGGCCAGCAGCAGCGGGCGGCCATAGGCCGGGCTCTGATGAACGCACCGGCGGTGATGCTTGCCGATGAGCCCACCGGAGCACTGGACAGCCGCAACGGCCAGGAAATTATCCGGCTGTTAAAAGAAAGCAATAAAAAATACGGCCAGACGCTGATTCTTGTCACCCATGATGAGAATATCGCACTCCAGGCCCAGCGCATCATCACCATTGCTGACGGCCGGGTGGTAAAAGACGACAAAATGCTCCCCGGACAGCCGCCCATCCAAAGAACCGGCAGCGTCTCCATGGAAAGGCAGGTGGTCCAGCCATGAATATCTTTCACAAAACTGCCCTGAAGGGACTGACAAAAAGCAGAGCCCGCACCCTGGCCACCATTATCGGAGCCGCATTGTCCACCGCCATGTTCACGGCAGTGGCAGCCTTTGGCACCTCGTTGATTCAGTATATGGTAAACGCGGAGACAGCCAAAGGCGGCAGCTGGCATGTGCAGTTTTCCGGCGTTTCTTTTTCCCAAATACAGGAACTGAGTGCTCAAAAAGAAATCACAGAGACCACAGCCTACGAAAATATAGGCTATGCCCGGCTGGATGGAGCCGCGAAGCAAAGTGCTGATAAACCTTACCTGTTCCTGGCCGGTTTCCACAAGGACACTTTTGACAGTCTGCCTGTCACCTTAAGCTCTGGCAGACTGCCCGAAAATACGGAAGAAATCATTATCCCGGATCACATTGGAATCAAGGCGGGCGTGAGAATCCCTGTGGGCAGCGCACTCACACTCACCCTGGGAAACCGTAAACACCAGGGCAGCCTCCTGACACAGTGCAGCCCCTATATCCAGGGGGAAGAACTCACAGCCTCAGCCACTAGAACTTACACAGTAGTGGGCACTTACCAGAGGCCCGGCTTTGAACCCCATTCTTCCCCGGGATATACGGTAATCACCATGGCGGATACCCGGAATCCTTCTGACAGCTTCAGCCTGTTCCTCACCCTGAAAAACCCCCGCCAGGTACACGAATACGCCGAGAGGAACAGCGGGGAAAGCGCCTATGGCATCAATGAAAACCTTCTGCGCTTTCTTGGCGTCTCCGACAACAAAGTGTTTAACACATTTTTATACACCATAGGCGGCGTGCTGGCGGCCATTATCATGACAGGGGCTGTTTTCCTGATCTACAACTCCTTCCAGATTTCCCTGACGGAGCGCACCCATCAGCTGGGTATCCTCATGTCCGTGGGAGCCACCGCCAGACAGCTGCGAAATTCCGTTTTATTTGAGGGAATCTGCATCGGCATCATAGGCATCCCCCTGGGAATTTTAGCAGGAATCGGCTGTATCCAGCTGATACTGCCTGTGATATCTGCCCAGTTCGCAGGCATCTTAAACAGCCAGGTGCCTCTGACACTGGCATTATCCCTGCCGGCCCTGGCCGCCTCCGCCCTGATCAGTCTGGCTTCCATCTTGATTTCCGCATACATTCCGGCGAAAAAGGCGGTATCCACCCCCGTGATGGAGTGCATCCGTCAGACCAACGAGATCAAGACCCCGGCCAGGACACTGCCCGTAGGAAAATATGTCTGGAGGCTGTACGGCCTGGAGGGAGTCCTGGCCCTGAAGAACTTCAGACGGAACAAAAAACGCTTCCGAAGCGTGGTACTCTCCCTCACATTAAGTGTCATACTCATAGTAACAGGCAGTGCCTTCGGCATTGTATTAAAAGAGTTCGGAAAAAAATATACCGGAGAAACGGCAGACGGAGACCTGTCCTTTTCCACTCAGGATATGACAGAAGATCAGTTTCTAAAACTTTATGATAAAATGAGATCAGAAGAAGACGTTTACAAAAGCACCTGGCAGACAGACCTTATCTATTCTGCCTCAACAGACCAGCTGCCCGGCGGTTTCCTTAAAGAATACCGGAAAGCTATGAAAGATGACACCACCGGCCAGACACAGACACTGAGACTTTATACCCAGTTCATTGAAGATGATATCTATGACGCATTTATGAAAAGCCAGAAAGCTGCCAAAGGCGGCCCTGCCCCCCAGGAAGCGGACGTTTCCATCTGCGTGATGAACTCCAGGGAACATGCCACATATTTCGCAGGCAGTTTCATGGAACTTACCCTCGACTCTCCCAAAGGGACGCAGGCCAAAACAGTGACAGCCGTCTTCGCGGACAGTTATCCTGTGGATACCACATTCCTATTGGAAGACAACCCTGCCTACATGTTTGTCATGACAGCGCCTCTGTCCAGTAAGCCTCAGTTTGATGCTGTAAAACCAGAGGGCCCGGTATCTATGGGCGGGCTGTTCTGGTCCAAAACACCTGCCCAGACACTGGCAAAAATACAAAACAGGCTCATAGACGAAAAGATAACAGCGGACTACACCCTGATGAATCTCTCATACTTCTTTGACCTGTGGCGCAATACTGATTTTATCATCAGTATCTTCACCTTTGTATTTGCCGCCATGCTCACACTGATTGCTGTTGCCAATGTGTTCAATACCATGTCCACCAATATCCGGCTGCGGCGGCGGGAACTGGCTATGCTGTTCTCTGTGGGAATGTCAGACCGGGACTTTCGCAAAATGATGAACTTTGAATGCTTCTTCTACGGTATGCGTACCCTGCTGTATGGAATTCCCATTTCCACCGCGCTTTCCTGGGGTATCCATAAAATATTTACTTCTATAGAAGAAGTCCAACTGCCCTTTGTATTTCCCTGGGGCGCCATGCTCCTGAGCATACTGGGCGTATTCGCCATTGTGTTCCTGACCATGCTGTATGCCACAGGGAAAATCCGCAAAGAAAATATCATTGACGTGCTGAGAGACGAGATGGCTTAGAACGTCCCCGGCTTATTCCCCAGCGCCCAGAAGGCAACCGCGCTGGCTGCGGCCACATTCAGTGAGTCCACGCCATGGGCCATAGGAATGCATACCGTATAATCACAGTCCGCGATAACAGCAGACGACAGCCCGTCTCCCTCCGCCCCCAGCACCACGGCCAGTCTTTCCTCTGCCGCCAGAGCCGGATGGTCAACACTGATGGAATTCTCCTTCAAGGCCATAGCTGCGGTTTTAAAACCCAGTTTCTTCAATAACTCCATTCCTTTTCGGGAATGCCCGTCAGCCTCCCTGTCCAGGAAAGTCCACGGAATCTGAAAAACAGTTCCCATGCTCACCCGCACAGCCCGCCGGTAAAGGGGGTTGCTGCAGGCCGTGGTCAGCAATACCCCATCCATATTCAGAGCCGCCGCAGAGCGGAAAACCGCCCCCACATTGGTAGGATTTACCACATCCTCCAGCACTGCAATCCGGCGGGCACCGGCACAGACTTCCTCCACCTTCGGCAGGGGCCGGCGGCCCATGGCACACAGCGCCCCTCTGGTCAGGGAAAAGCCTGTCAGTCTGGTTAATACATCAAACTCCGCCGTATAAACAGGAACCCCCTCACACCGGCTGAGAATCCCCCTTGCCTCCCCTGTAATATGCTTTTTCTCCAGCAGAAAAGAGACCGGGACATACCCTGCGTCCAAAGCCCGCTCAATCACCTTGGGACTCTCCGCTATAAAAAGCCCCTTCCCTGGTTCATGGTGATTGTACAGCTGTCTCTCTGTAAGGCGGGCATAGACATCCAGCTCAGGAGCTTCAAAATCACTGATTTCAATAATATTTGGCTTAAAAACCGGCATGCTGACTCCTCCCCTTATCCCTTATTTACCAATACTTTTGACAGCATTTTCTCGTACATAACCCCCATAAACACCAATATTGCCAGCAGATAAACCGGAAACACGGAAACGCTGATATGGTTTGCAAGAAATCCGAAAATGGGCGGCATGATACAAGTCCCCACATAGGCAGACGCCATCTGTACGCCTATCATAGCCTGCGACTTATCCACCCCAAAATGTTCCGGCGTGGAATGTATGATGGAAGGATAAACCGGGGCGCAGCCCAGCCCGATTAAAAGGAAACCCAGCAATGTAACGACGCTGCCAAACGGTAAAAATAAAAGCACAATACCAGACAGCATAAATCCCTGCCCAAGCCGTATCATCTGCGTATCATTCAGTTTCATTGTCAAAAATCCGCTGAAAGCCCTGCCTGCCGTAATCCCGATAAAAAACAGGCCGGCAAATCCAGCGGCAGTTTCTTCCGGCATCCCCCTGCGCAGCACAAGATAACTGCTTGCCCATAAGCCAGTTGTCTGTTCAATGGCGCAATAACAGAAAAATGTAATCATAACTTCCTTTGCGCCCGGAATTTTAATAATCTGGCCCAGAGAAAGCGGCCTTTCTTTCCCTGCCCCGTCTGTCTGCCCTGTATCATCTGCATCTTTTCTTTTCCACAATGGAAGACTGAAAATCAAGACAGCGGTCAATCCAATCTGAAGAATGGAAATATAACGATACCCCATATTCCACCCCTGCCCGCCAGTGAGCGCATACCCCATAATATAGGGGCCAAGGGAAGCCCCAATGCCCCACATACAGTGAAGCCAGCTCATATGTCTGCTTGCATAGTGAAGGGCAACATAATTATTCAAAGAAGCGTCCACACTCCCGGCCCCAAGCCCATAAGGGACTGCCCACAGACACAACGCGCCATAAGAATGGCTGATGGAAAACCCATACAATGCGGCAGCTGTCATTAACACACTGGCAGCCGTAACCTTCCCTGTTCCGAATCTCTTCGTCAATCTGTCGCTCTGCAGACTGGAAACAATGGTCCCCACAGCAATAATCATAGAAATCCCGCCCGCATAGGAGACAGGCACAGAAAACTCCTGATACATTGCCGGCCACGCTGAACCCAGCAGGGAATCTGGAAGTCCCAGACTGATAAAGGCGAGATAAATAATAATCAGCAGCAACTGAAACATCTTATCATCCTCCTGTGTTTTTCTATATCAAAAGAATACCGTCAAAAGGCACTTGATGCAATACATTTTCGGACGTATAAAATAAAAAAACGCCAAAATTTTCTTTTCTGGAAAAAAGGGACTGCATGGTCATCAATTCAAATGTGCTTCATTACGGTACGGCTGTTAATCTGTAATAGCTTTTGCGGATATTTTATAAAAGCAGGAGACAACGAAAACGTGGCACATTGGTTTGACTGTGCGTTTGAAGCTCTGGTAAAAGATTATTACGGTTATGAAGTTATTGTGAGGGAAAAGCTATCCCGGATCTGTCTTTTCTTATGCAGGGAATATAACCCGCAGACAGATACCCCGGATATATTATGACGTACCTCCTCTGTTTTGGAGAACCGGCGTGGATATGCTTGAAAATACAGTTACAAAGTATTATGTAAAAGATGCGGGCGTATTTGCCGACATTTTCAATTACTATATTTATGGCGGGCGGCAGGTGATCCTGCCGGAGCAGCTTACGGAGCGTGATTCCACTAAAGATATTTAACGGCGGCCCATATCAGAGTTGGATAAAACAAATTGCGTGCGCACACATATTATGATATAATATCCCCGATTGGAGGTAAACGGCCTATGAAAATATTAAAATGGCTTTCGGTTGCAGATCGTTTTTACAAGATTTACTTGGATAAACAGCTTGCACCTTTTGGCATCAACAGCAGCCAATATATGTTTTTGATAAAAATATGTGATTCCCCGGGTGTATTGCAGGATTCGCTGATAAATATGTTTTATGTCCATCCCAGCAACATTGTACGGACAATTGCAGCACTGGAAAAACAGGGAATGATTACCCGTTCTCCCAATGACCAGGACAAACGGACATGGCAGCTATATCCCACTGAACGTGCATTGTCCATATCTGAGAAAATACGGACCATCTGTGAAAATACAGAGGCTCTTTTACTGCAAGGTCTCAGCGAAGCAGAAAAAAGCCTCTTTATAGATTTGCTTATGAAGGCTGGCAAAAATATTACGACAGAACTTCATATAGAGAGAAAGGAGGCGGAATTTAATGACTGACAATCCTCTAGAGTATGAAAAAATCCCAAAGCTGTTGAAGGACTTTGCTGTTCCCAGTATTATGGCAGCTCTGGTAAGCTCTCTCTACAACATTGTGGATCAAATTTTTATCGGACAGGGTGTGGGATATCTGGGGAATGCCGCAACCAATGTCTCTTATCCATTTTCTACTATTTGTCTTGCAATTTCTTTGCTGATTGGAATCGGCAGTGCTTCCCGTTTTTCCCTTTATCTTGGAAAAAAGAAGCCGGAATTGGCGGCCCGGGCAGCGGGAAATGGTATAAGCCTGATGGTCATTTTCGGACTTGCTTATGTGGTAATAGGCGAAAGTCTGCTGCCACAGCTTTTAAAATTATTCGGGGCCACAAAAGATGTGTTTCCCTTTGCCAGGCAGTATGCCAGTGTCACCTTATTGGGAATGCCATTTCTAATTGTAACCACTGGCATGAGCAATTTGATTCGAGCAGACGGAAGCCCCAGGTATTCTATGGCATGCATGATGATAGGTGCCATTGCCAATACCATTCTCGACCCGATTTTCATTTTTATCCTTCATTGGGGCATCTTTGGGGCAGCTCTGGCAACAATTCTGGGGCAGATTCTGTCCTTTTTTATAGCAGCACGTTATTTATGGCATTTCCAAACCATTCATTTTCAAAAAAGCAGTTTTCAGCCAAGAGTCAAGGAAAGCTTGAAAACTTGCAGCATGGGTATCAGCAGCAGCGTGAATCAAATTGCAATTACCTTCGTGCAGATTATACTATATAATTCCCTTACATATTATGGAGCACAAACAGTCTATGGTTCTGATATTCCTCTAGCTGCCTGTGGAATTGTAATGAAAACGAATGCGATTATTCTTGCTATTGTTGTTGGTATATCGCAAGGGGCTCAGCCAATCATAGGCTTTAACTATGGGGCAGAACATTATTCCCGTGTGCGGAAAGCATACTTGCTTGCAATAAAATGGAATCTGATTGTTTCTGCAACTGGTTTTTGCCTGTTACAATGTTTCCCACAATATATCATTTCTCTGTTTGGCGATGGAGATAAGCTGTATCTGGAGTTTTCCGTTCTGTTCATGCGCATTTTTCTATTTATGGTGCTGGTGAACGGTGTGCAGCTGCTCTCCTCCAGCTTTTTTACTGCCATAGGGAAACCAATGAAAGGGGCTTTCCTGGCGTTGACAAGACAGGTCTTCTTTCTGATTCCGCTTATTTTGCTTCTTCCCCTCTGGTTCGGAATTATGGGGGTATTATTTGCAGGACCTATTGCCGATTTTATGGCATTTATAATGTCTGTTGTGTTGGTAAGCAGAGAATTAAGAAAGCAGAGAATACTCTCACAGGAGAAAAACTCCTCTGAACAATAGAATACAACCTCTGCCGATTTGTGCCTTTTCCATATAAAACAAACTTGAATTACATCAAAAGTGCCATCGGGTAAAAACTAGAAAAGTTCTATGGTATAATTCAGAGGATACGTTTGCTTTAGCAGAAACGGCTTTCTGCCGAAGTAATAGGAAACAGCGGAATAAGGAGGAAACGGAAAATGTATGAATTGATACAGGTCAGTGAGAAATGTTATTACATAAACTGCCCGGCAAAGATCGGTGTCTATGCTGGGGACAAGAATAATGTCTATCTGGTTGACAGCGGGAATGATAAGGATGTGGGGAGGAAGGTCAGGCAGATACTCGAAAAAAATGGCTGGCATCTGACGGCCATACTGAATACCCATTCCAACGCAGACCATATCGGAGGAAACAAGTACCTGCAGGGACAGACAGGATGTAAGATTTATTCCAGTGGTATTGAAGCGGCTTTCACAAAACACCCTGTCTTGGAGCCGTCTTTCCTTTATGGTGCTTATCCATGTAAGGATTTGAGGCATAAGTTTTTGATGGCGCAGGAGAGCAGTGTGACTGATTTTTCAGATGAAAGTTTTCCAAAGGAGATTGAGGTGATACCGCTGCCGGGGCATTTCTTTGACATGGTGGGATTCCGTATGCCGGACGGTGTGGTATTCCTTGCAGATTGCATCAGCAGCAGGGAGACGCTGGATAAATATGCGTTTTCCTTCATTTATGATGTGGGCGCTTATCTGGAAACACTGGATATGGCTGAGGGGATAGAAGCTGCCATGTTCGTTCCCGCCCATGCGGAGGCGTCTGCCGATATAAAGGAGCTTGTCCGATACAATAGAGCTAAGGTGCATGAGGCGGCCGAAAGGATTCTATCCATCTGCGAGAAGCCGATATTCTTTGAGCGTATTTTGCAGGAAGTGTTCAAAGGTTATGGGCTTACCATGAATTTTGAACAGTATGTGCTGGTAGGCAGCACGGTGCGTTCCTACCTTTCGTGGCTGAAAGATACCGGGAAGATGACGGCTGGATTTCAGGACAATATGCTGCTCTGGCAGAAGGTATAGGGGCGAATAATTCAGAATGTGTACTTAGATCTTTTGTGGCATTTGCGTTCATTGCCACCAAGATGGCATTAGGGTAGAACAATTCCGGTTACTTACATATGTGGCAGTCTGCTATTTCGCCAGGCAGGCCGGACGGTCTGATAGCGGAAACTGTATCAAAGACAGCGTTTACATAGAAATTCAAACCGCTTATTTGATACAAAGGGAATGAACAGAATATCGGGAAAACCGCTGAAAACAAGGGATTTCGGCACGTTGGATGTTGCCGGAATTCCTTGTTTGCTTTTGGGCTGTGCCAAGGCTGCATGGGAACAGCGGATGTGGACAGCCACAGTGGTCATAAATCTGAACCCCTCTGAACGTTATCGAAGAGGCGGCTCAGATACGCTTGAAAAGAAACAGTTCCTTTAGTATAATGGAACCGCAGCAAGGGGAAGATGATTTGACGGAATGCCTGCCATACAGTCCTGCAGAAAGGCGGTAGATGCCGTTGAAAACGGATACGATTACAAAGGATTATGTAAAAGATACAGGCGTGTTTGCCGATATTTTCAATTACTATATTTACGACGGGCGGCAGGTGATCCTGCCGGAGCAGCTTACGGAGCGTGCTTCCACGAAGATAGCGCTGCCATACGGTGCGGACGGCGCAGTGGTTCCCGTCCAGAAATTCCGTGATGTGCAGAAGCTGTATGCGGCAATGACGGATGGGAAGATGGAATATGTCCTTTACGGCGCGGAGAACCAGGCTGAAATCCATTATGCTATGCCTGTGAAGAACAATCTCTATGATGCGCTGGAATACGCAGGGCAGGTGGAAGAGGCGGCAAAGTCGCACCGGAAAGAAATGAAGCGGAAAAAAGAGGAGGGGGAGGCGTCTGCTGAAGAAGGCGGGAAAACACCAAGTGCAGGTGAATTCTTAAGTGGCTTCTGGGTGGAGGACAGACTGATACCTTCCATCACGGTGACTATATTTTTCGGCTCGGAAGAGTGGGATGGGCCGTTAAGCCTGTTTGAGATGATGGATGTGTCAGATCCGGATGTGCTTGCCTGCA
>CAJUMB010000001.1 GCA_910587105.1 uncultured Lachnospiraceae bacterium | reverse complement strand
AGCGGTCACAAAGACCGCTAATAAAAAACTTACACATTTAACTTGACAAACCCTGTGATTTCAGCTGTATCGCCGATTGCTTCCATAATTTTTTCCATCCCCCTATATGCAAATGGCGCTTCGTCTAAAGTTTCTTTTCCGATACAGGGGCAATAGATTCCTTTCATTTCGTTTTTAAAATCAGATACCGTGTATTTTTCTTTTACCATATCACGCCGCAGAATCCTTCCTGAACCATGGGGCGCCGAATAGTTCCAGTCTTCATTTCCTTTGCCGGTTCCAAGGAGAATGCCGTCACGCATATTGACCGGAATGATGACTGGTTCCCCTTTTTTGGCGGAAACCGCCCCTTTGCGAAGGATACCCCCTGCAAAAGATGTTTCTTTCGAGTTCATTTCTATATAATTATGGCTGCAGGAAATAGCCTCCTGAACTTTCCATTTCATCCCTTTTATCATTTCATCCAGAATCGCAGCCCGGTTTAGTGCTGCGTATTCCTGTACAATCTGCTGGTCATGAAGGTATGCTTCTTTTAATGCTCCATCCAGCACAGTCAATTCATAGGGAATCTCGATTCCCTGTTCTTTCAATGCTTTCTGGCCCTGCTGAAGATAGTATTCCGTTACTTCTTTTCCCAGATGGCGGCTTCCGCTGTGTACGGCAGCATACAGACTGCCACTGCTGTCTTTGTCCAGTTCTATGAAATGGTTTCCCCCGCCCAGTGTTCCCAGGCTTCTGGCTGTCCTGTCCTGGTTGAGATGTCTGTGGCAGTACAGCCGGGTTGTGTCAAAATTTTCATAAAAACGGTGGATTTTTTTCCGGATACCAAAACCGGCAGGAATATTTTCTCGAATCACAGTATCCAGCTTTTGAAATTCTGCTTTTTTCTGTTTAATTTTTGCCAGTGTAATGCCGCATCCGATATCAATCCCCACAAGATTCGGCAGGATGGTCCCGCCGACGGTCATGGTAAGTCCAATAGTTCCCACTTTACCCGGATGCACATCAGGCATTACCCGGATCTTACTGCCTTTGGCGGCAGTGTGGCCGCAGAGCATTTGCAGCTGGGCCAGGGCATAGGCGTCTGCATCGTCAGTGAATATTTTTGCAGATGCGAAGATTCCAGTTACTGTTATCATTTGTTTCTCCTGTTATATTTAGATATGAATGGATATAGGCGGCCTTTGTATGGTTTTCTTTCATTACAGATATGGCATCGTTAAGCGTTAGGATTTGTGGTTTGTCCATACAGCATCCTCCTTTGAATTTTCAGACATGCTCTTATGCATGATTATCATTATTATACTCAATAGGTAAAGGTTTGAAAAGTCTGAAGTTTCCGTTCTCTTATATTCTTAAATGGAACCGCTGGCTGACACCGGCGCTTTTTGTTCAGCCACTTTGCCCGGCAAAATTAAGGAAGACTGTTTCATTTCCGCTCCTTTTATGCTAAAATATGATCACTGTGTACCAGAGCGCGTCTGAAAATTCATCCGCGCTGTGGAAAGGAAACATAAACAACAAAGAGGAGGCGGTATCTTTTGATTACCAGAGAAGATGCACTGGACTTGCTGAAAAAATATAACCAGGAACCTTTTCACCTGCAGCATGCATTTACTGTGGAAGGGGTTATGAGCTGGTACGCCAGGGAACTGGGATATGAAGAGGATGAGACCTATTGGGCCCTGACGGGCCTGCTTCATGATATTGATTTTGAAAAATATCCAGAGGAACACTGCAAAAAGGCGCCGGAGCTGCTCAGAGAAGGGGGCGTGGATGAAGATATGATCTACTCCATCTGCTGTCACGGATACGGCATCTGTTCGGATTTAAAACCGGAGAAGGAGATGGAAAAAGTATTATTTGCCGCAGACGAACTCACCGGGCTGATCTGGTCGGCGGCTTTGATGCGTCCGTCTAAAAGCGTGATGGATATGGAAGTGAAAAGCTTAAAGAAAAAGTTCAAAGACAAACGCTTTGCAGCGGGCTGTTCCAGGGATGTGATCCGCCAGGGTGCCGAGATGCTGGGATGGGAGCTGGATGAGCTGTTTGAGAAGACCATTCTGGCCATGAGGGACTGCGAAGAACAGGTAAAACAAGAAATGGCCCGGCTGGGGGCAGATTAGGCAGGAATAGAAGATGACAAAAGAAAAACTGGCAATAGAAGTCATTGAACGGCTGAAAAAAGAATACCCGGATGCAGACTGCACCCTGGATTATGACCAGGCGTGGAAACTGCTGGTCAGCGTCCGGCTGGCGGCACAGTGCACCGACGCCCGGGTGAACGTGGTGGTGGAAGACCTGTACGCCAAATACCCGGATGTGGACGCGCTGGCCCAGGCAGATGTGGCGGATATCGAAGAAATCGTCCGTCCCTGCGGGCTGGGAAAGAGCAAAGCCAGAGACATCAGCGGCTGCATGAAAATACTGAAAGAAAAATATAATGGAAACGTTCCAAAAGATTTCAAAGCACTGCTGGCTCTGCCGGGGGTGGGGAGAAAAAGCGCAAATCTGATTATGGGAGATGTATTTGGAGAACCAGCCATTGTGACAGATACCCACTGTATCCGTCTTTCCAACCGCATCGGCCTTGTGGACGGCATCAAAGACCCAAAAAAAGTGGAGATGGCTTTGTGGGAGATCATTCCGCCGAAAGAGGGCAATGATTTGTGCCACCGCCTGGTGAACCATGGCCGGGATGTGTGCACGGCCCGTAGCAAACCCCATTGTGATAAATGCTGTCTGGAGGATATCTGCGGCAAAAACGGTGTATGAATAGGGAATAGAAAGGGAAGATAAAGAGGCGATGAAAGATCAGGAAAAGGGCAGAGTCTGGCTGGTAGGGGCCGGACCGGGAGATATTGGGCTGTTTACCCGAAAAGGAATGGAAGTTTTGTCAAAAGCCCAGGTGGTTGTCTATGACAGTCTGGTGGGACAGGGAGTGTTATCCCAAATTCCCAAACAGGCACATAAAATTTATGTGGGCAAGCGTGCGGCCAATCATACCATGCCTCAGGAGCAGATCAATCAGGTACTGCTTGAGGAAGCCCAGAAAGGTTTCCGGGTGGTGAGGTTAAAAGGCGGAGACCCGTTTGTATTCGGCAGAGGGGGAGAAGAACTGGAGCTGCTGAAAGAAAACGACATTCCCTTTGAGATTGTACCGGGTGTGACTTCTGGGTTTGCCGTGCCCGCCTATAATGGAATTCCAGTGACCCACCGGGATTACTGTTCTTCTGTGCACATTATCACCGGGCACAGGCGGGCCGGGAAAGATTATGATATTGATTTTGAAGCATTAGTGAGAACAAAAGGGACATTAATCTTCTTGATGGGGGTAACCTCCCTGCCGGATATCTGCCGGGGACTGCTGGACGGCGGGATGGACCCCGGCACACCTGCGGCTGTGTTACAGCAGGGAACCACTTCCCGCCAAAGACGGGTAGTTTCCACAGTGGCTTCTCTGCCGGAGGAGGCCCAAAAGCACAAGATCAAGGCCCCGTCGGTGATTGTAGTGGGAGAGGTGTGCGCTTTGGCCGGACAGTTTGCCTGGTATGAGAGTCTGCCTCTGGCAGGGTGTAAAGTCCTGGTGACCCGTCCCAGGGAGTTAAGTTCCGTGATGGCGGCGAAACTTCGCAGCCAGGGGGCGGAGGTGCTGGAGCTGCCTGCCATATCCACCCGTCCGGTGGAGGATACAAGTAAAATCGGTGAAATATGCAGCCACATAGAAGATTTCAGCTGGATGGTGTTCACCAGTCCTACAGGGGTAAAAGTGTTTTTCAACCAGCTGCAGGATCTGTCGGTGGATATCCGGCGCCTGGGAAGAATGTCTGTTGCAGCCCTGGGAGAAGGCACGGCGAAAGAACTGCGGACAAGGGGGATATTCCCGGATCTGATGCCTCAGGTATTCGACGGAGAATCCCTGGGGAAAGCTCTGGCTGAAAAAGCATCTCCAGGGGAAAAGGTCTTTATCCCCAGGGCCAGCATGGGAAATCCCCGCCTGGTGGAGATTCTGGAAGAAGCGGGCCTTGTGGTAGAGGAAGCTGCCACTTACGATACTTTTTATGAAACCCAGGATTTGATTGACCTGGCAGAAGAATTTGAAAAAGATAATATTGATTATGCTGTATTCACCAGTTCTTCTTCTGTGCGTGGATTTTCCAAGGCAGCGAAAAACCTGGATTTTTCCAAAGTGCGGGCGGTGTGTATCGGAAAGCAGACACAGGCACAGGCAGATGGACTTGGCATGAAAACATACGTGGCTGACCGGGCTTCCATAGACAGTGTTGTGGAATTGGTCTGCCGTCTGGCGAAAGGAGAAGATTGATATGGATATGACTATCAGACCCAGAAGGCTGCGGGGCGGCCAGACACTGCGCAAAATGGTCCGGGAGACGAGAATGGATGCGTCTTCTTTGATTTACCCTATGTTTGTCATTGACGGAGATAATATTGAGGAGGAAATTCCCACCATGCCGGGACAGTTCCGCTACAGTGTGGACCGTATGCACTATGAACTGGAACGTCTGGAAAAAGCAGGGGTATCACAGGTAATGTTTTTTGGAATTCCGGCTGTGAAAGATGAAATAGGAAGCCAGGCTTACGCAGAGGACGGCATTGTGCAGAGAGCGCTGAGAGAAGCCAGACGCCGTTTCCCGGATTTGTACTATATTACAGATGTATGTATGTGTGAATATACTTCCCATGGACACTGCGGACTGCTGCACGGGGAACATGTGGATAATGACAGCACTTTGGAGCAGCTGGCGAAAATTGCGGTGTCTCATGTGGACGCAGGGGCGGATATGGTGGCTCCTTCTGACATGATGGACGGACGGATTATGGTCATCCGCAGCGCCCTGGACGGGAAAGGGTATCTGGATGTTCCCATCATGTCTTATGCGGTGAAATACGCCTCCTCCTTTTATGGTCCGTTCCGGGATGCGGCAGGGTCGGCACCGTCTTTCGGCGACCGGAAAGGATATCAGATGGACTATCATAACAGGAGAGAAGGACTGAAAGAAGCGGGGCTGGACCTGGAAGAAGGGGCGGATATTCTCATGGTAAAACCTGCACTGGCTTACCTGGATGTTCTTTCTGATGTGAAACAGGAGACGCTGGTTCCCGTAGCTGCTTACAGTGTCAGCGGGGAATACGCTATGGTGAAGGCTGCGGCAGATGCGGGGTTTGTGGATGAAGACAGCATTATCTGTGAGATGGCTGTCAGCACATACCGGGCAGGAGCGGATATTTACCTGACCTATTTTGCCAAAGAACTGGCAGGCTTTATGAAAGAAGGGAGAATCGGATAAATGACGGCGGAAAAATCACAAAAACTGTTTGAGCGTGCAGTTAAGTGCATACCAGGAGGGGTGAACAGCCCGGTGCGCGCTTACGGGGCCATTGGCGTGGCTCCCCGCTTTATGGAACGGGCTGACGGCAGCCGGATTTACGATGCTGACGGCAATTCTTATATTGATTTTATCGATTCCTGGGGGCCATGTATTCTAGGGCATAATGATGCACGTATCCGGGAAGCGGTAACCAGGGCATGCAGCCAGGGGCTCAGCTTCGGATGCGCCACAGAGATAGAAGTGGAGATGGCTGAATTTATCTGTGAGCATATTCCTTCCATTGAGATGGTGCGCATGGTCAATTCCGGTACGGAGGCGGTAATGAGTGCCCTTCGTGCCGCCAGGGGATTCACTGGAAAGAATAAAGTGATCAAGTTTGCCGGCTGTTACCACGGCCACAGCGATGCCATGCTGGTGAGCGCCGGTTCCGGCGTGATGGCAAGCGGCGTGCCGGACAGCGCCGGGGTGACGCCGGGGTGCGTTCAGGATACCATGACAGCCGTTTACAACGATTTGGATAGTGTAAAACAGCTTCTGGAGGAGAATCCCGGGCAGGTGGCTGCAGTGATTGTAGAACCAGTGGGAGCAAATATGGGGGTGGTACTTCCAAAAGATGGGTTCCTTGAGGGGCTTCGCAGTCTCTGTGACCGTCATCAGGCTCTGTTGATCTTTGACGAGGTGATCACAGGATTTCGTCTGGGCTTCACCGGAGCACAGGGGTATTACCAGGTGGCTCCGGACCTGACCACTTATGGGAAAATTATCGGTGCAGGCATGCCTGTAGGCGCTTACGGCGGGCGCAGAGATATTATGGAACAGGTGGCGCCTGTGGGGCCGGTGTACCAGGCAGGGACATTAAGCGGCAATCCCATCGCCATGGCAGCAGGACTGGCGCAGCTGCGCATACTTTACTCCCAGCCGGAAATTTATGAGAGACTGCAGGAAATAGGGGATTGGTTTTTTGGGGAGATGAAGTCCTTTTTAGAGGAAAATCAGATTCCCTGCCAGCTGAACCATATCCAGTCTCTGGGGTGCCTGTTCTTTACGGATAATTTAGTAGAGGACTATGCCAGCGCGAAGAAATCCGATACGGCCCAATATGCCGCTTACTTTAAACATATGCTGAAATCTGGTGTCCATCTGGCGCCTGCTCAGTTCGAGGCAATGTTTTTGTCTGCGGCGCATACACAAGAAGATCTTACCAGCGTCCTTGAGGCAGTGAAAAGCTTTTTCAAAGAAAATTCATGAGGAAGGGGGAGACAGTCCATGAGTAATGAAAGATATGTGGCATATGTGGGGACATATGTACATGGAAAAAGTAAAGGACTTCATATCTATGATGTGGATGTAGAGGAAGGCACACTGTCTGAGCGGTGTGAAGTTGCTGTGCGCAATTCCTCTTATGTGGCAAAATCCAAAAACGGCAAGTATTTATATTCCATTGAAGACGAGGGCGTGGCTGTATTCGCCGTGGATGCTATGGGAAATCTGGAGCGTATCAACAGTGTGAACATCGAAGGGATGCGGGGATGCTTTTTATCCCTGGATCAAGAGGGAAAATATCTGTACGTGGCGGGATACCACGATGGCAAAGTGACAGTGGTGCATACACGGGAGGATGGAAGTCTGGGCGGTCTGATGGACGGCGTATTTCATAAAGGACTGGGAAGTGTGGCGGAGCGGAATTTCCGTCCCCATGTAAATTGTGTGCGGCCCACCCCGGACAATAAGTATCTGTGCGCCGTGGACAACGGTATTGACCAGGTGAAGATCTACAGCATTGACAGACGTACCAATAAACTGCGTCTGGTGGATATTCTCCGGTGCAAGCGGGAATCCGGACCACGGATTATCCGGTTCAGTGCAGACGGCAGATTCGCATACCTGCTGTTTGAACTGAGCAATGAAATTAACGTCTACAGTTATGACGGCACAGGGAAAAATCCGCAGTTTGAGCTTCTGCAGAGTGTATCCACCCTTTCCGATGAACTGGACGAGATGCACGATGCTGCGTCGGGCCTGGCTCTGGCACCGGACGGAAAACATCTGTTTTGTTCCACAGCGGGAGATAATACAGTGGCCATGTACGAAATTGATGCACAGTCTGGGTTTCTTACAAAAAAATTTGCCCTCCCCATCAGCGGGGAATACCCGAAAGATCTGGCGATTTTCCCGGACTGCAGGCATCTGGCAGTGGTGAATCATGAGAGCAATTCCATCACTACATTTGCCATTGACTATGAAAATAGTCTCTTAATACAGAAAGGCCGTCCTCTGAAAGTGGAAACTCCCAACTGCATTATGTTTTCCAGGATTGAGGGATAGATAATAATTTCAATGTCAAGCATTTATACAGAATCGCAAAGTCTCCTTGAATTATTTGAAAATTCAAGGAGACTTTGTTACTATAACTATATCACCGCCGTGAACCGGAGGTTCGCGTCTGGTGTTATCTGCTTCTCCAGATTTTCTCCAGATATTCCATCCGGGCGCTCATGCCGCCCAGCAGTGCGTCCACCAGTACGATGGAGGCCATGGATTCTATCACCACCACTGCCCGGGGGCCGATGACCGGATCGTGGCGTCCTGTGATTTCCAGAGTGATATTTTCCCCGTTTTTCCCTGCCGTGGCCTGAGGCTGGCTGATAGAAGGGGTGGGCTTTATGTACGTCCGCAGCAGAATATGGCTTCCGTCACTGATTCCACCCAGAATTCCTCCGGCATGGTTGGAGGTTTTTGCCAATCGGCCGTCCTCTCCATAAAAGAAACCGTCATTGTTCTGACTGCCGCAGGAATAGGCGGACTTTGTGCCGTCCCCGATTTCTACGGCTTTGACAGCGCCTATGGACATGACGGCCTTTGCCAGATTGGCGTCCAGTTTTTCAAAGACGGGATCACCGATTCCAGGGGGGCAGTTTCTGATGATACATTCCACCACACTTCCCGCAGAATCCTGTCTTTTTCTGCACTGATCCAGATAATCCTGTGCCTTTGCTGCGGCTTCAGCATCCGGCATGCAAAGCGGGTTCTGTCTTATCTGTTCTGCGTCAAAGGTCTGAATCTTGACAGGTCCGATTGACTGGATGTAAGCACATAGATGGATACCAAGATGATTGAGGATTTTCCCGGCGACAGCGCCTGCGGCCACACGTGCCAGGGTCTCCCTCCCGGAGGAACGGCCTCCGCCCCGGTAATCCCGGAAGCCATATTTGGCATCAAAAGAGTAGTCAGCGTGTCCCGGACGGTAGGCCTGTGCCAGATTTCCATAGTCCCGGGAGCGGGCATCCTGATTGCGTACCAGCATAGAGATGGGGGTTCCGGTGGTCCTGCCCTCGAAGACGCCGGAGAGGATTTCCACCTGGTCGGGTTCTTTCCTCGCAGTGGTAAACCGGCTCTGGCCCGGCCTGCGTCTGTCCAGAAATAGCTGTATATCTGTTTCGGACAGAGAAAGCCCTGCGGGACAGCCGTCCACCACAACGCCCAGTCCCGGACCGTGAGATTCTCCCCAGGTGGTAACGCAGAATATATTTCCAAAAGTTGAACCGCTCATAGTTTGAGAATTCCTTTCTTTGCTTAAAAATAGACTTTTTATGACTGCACACAGCTTCTTCATTATAGCGGAATTAAAAAAAATTGTAAAGGATGGGAGGACCGTCAGCTATTTCTGCTGTATATTCCCAATTATTTGTACGTATTCATCCTGATGCATCTCCCAGTGCCTTTCAAACAGCTGCCCACTGTAATCTTCCCCTGTATTCAGCCTGTCATAAGCCGCTTTGTCGTAGTCTCTGTTCATACAGCGTTCATAGGCAGGTATTAGGATTAAGTCCATGCGGGCTTTTAGTATGGTCTGATAAAAAATCTTTCTAGTATCAGATAAAAAACGGACATTTTCTATGAAATTGTGGATCTTTCTCATAGACGCTGTGATTTTTGGAACGACCCTGCAGACTGCATTAGACAACGCGGGCTCCCAGCCGGAGGACAGCATATCCAAATAACTGGCTTTTCTGCCATTGACGATCAAGGCTGCTTTTGGGAAAAGCAGTGCCCGCCTGGCGATCTCTTTCGGCGATACCAGTATATCCTGCTTCATGGCTTTTTCTGAAAGGGCAGGATACAGTGTACTGCCGTTGTCGTAAATTGGGGCTTCTGTGATAGTTTGTGTCTGTTCGTCATAAATATATCCCCAGTTTCCCATGTGTCTGTCAAAATTTCCAGTCAGGGCATCTCCGATAAAACGTTCCCAGTATACATTCCAGAAATGTTCCGCCTGGGGTTTCAGGTCTGGGTCATTGCCTAAAACATGCCGGATTTGTTCGATACGGGGAATGCGTCCGATTTCACCGGAATCGTAATGCTTTTTCATATAATGTCCGAATTCAATCAGATGGGCGTGTTTTCCCAAAAAATTCTTACAGCTCACAAGCAGCTCCTGGTTTCTGACAGCTACAAAAGTTTCGTGCACCGGGAAACCGGCAGCCTGAAGAATATGGCTGGATACATACTCAGATAGTACATTGTTCACATAACTGGTATCCATGTGGTTGACACGGGTATGTTCTTCTGCGTATTTGATTAGATATCGTGCTCCATCCGGACTGATTACCCCATCTTTTCTGTCGGAGCCGCTGTAAGCTGCAGCCCTGTCAGATTGCCAGTCATCTATTGAATGCAGGGTGAAGTGCTGTAGGTAATTATCAGAAATTCCCTTCATAAGTCTGTCTCCTTTCTTGCCTCGCGGCATTTGAAAGCAATTTCGAAATGCGCCCCAAATTTTTCTTAATAGTATATCATACAGACGTTTTATGTTTCAACCTGCCGTCTCCTAGGATTTAATGTTTTCAGACATCCTCCGGAGCCATAACGAAAAAAATTTGTAAAGGCGTATGGGATGAATTGACAAAATTGGGGTTTTGAACTTATAATGGTAACATTGGCGTAAGCGCATAATAAAAACAGACGGGAGGAGGGATCATTATGATCAGATGTTTCCGCACAGTAGACGGAGTGATCCGCCAAATCGACGAACCTGTGGACGGATGCTGGGTGGCGATGACGAACCCTACAGCCACAGAAATTTTCCAGATTGCGGAGAAATACCATATAGAAGTCGATGACCTGCGGGCGCCGCTGGATGAGGAAGAACGTTCCCGTATCGAAGTGGAAGACGAGTATACGCTGATTCTGGTTGATATTCCCATTATCGAAGAACGCAATGACAAGGATTGGTATGGGACTATTCCCCTGGCGGTTATTGTAACGGAAACTGCCATATTGACTGTCTGCCTGGAAGACACACAAGTACTGAACCGATTTATGGAAGGCCGTGTGCGGAGTTTTTACACGTATATGAAAACCCGTTTTATTCTGCAGATCCTCCACAGGAATGCTACCATGTACCTGCATTATCTGCGCATCATTGACAAAAAGAGCGAGCAGGTAGAGGAAAAACTTTACGCATCTGCCAGGAACCAGGAACTAATCGAATTGCTGGAGCTGGAAAAGTCTCTGGTATATTTCACCACCTCCCTTCGCTCCAATGAGATTGTGCTGGAGAAACTTTTGAAAATCGAAAAAATTAAAAAGTACCCAGAAGATACGGACCTGCTGGAAGACGTTATCATTGAGAATAAACAGGCCATTGAGATGGCGAATATATACAGCGGCATTTTAAGCGGTATGATGGATGCGTTTGCCTCTGTCATATCCAATAACCTGAATATTGTCATGAAATTTTTGGCAACGGTAACCATAGTAATGTCTATTCCCACTATGATATTCAGTGCCTACGGTATGAATGTAAATGTGGAGGGAATGCCTTTTGCCGGCAGTAAATGGGGGTTTTTCTGTGTAATCTGCATTTCACTGGTAATCAGTTTGATTGTGACGATTATCTTTTCAAAGAAAAAATTGTTTTGATTATGAAGGAGATCTATGAGACCAATTACAAATTTTGAACGGAAATTTGGCAGGTATGGCATCCATAATCTGACCATTTATATCATTATCTGTTATGTAACAGGATATGTGCTGGAACTGCTTCTGCCGGATATGCTCAGCTATCTGGCACTGGACCCGGGAATGATTTTCCGGGGGCAGGTGTGGCGGGTGCTTACCTGGATTCTGATTCCGCCGGAAAGCCTGGATATTTTTACCATTATTATGCTGTATTTTTATTACTCTATTGGTTCTACTCTGGAGCGGACCTGGGGAACATTCAGATACACATTGTACATTTTCAGCGGCCTGATTTTTACAATTATCGGAGCTTTTGTATTGTACTTTCTGATCGGGGATGCCTATTCCCTGATGAACCTGGGGATGGCATTTTCTACCTATTATATCAGCACATCCATTATGCTGGCTTTTGCCGCCACATATCCGGATATGGAGGTGCTGTTCTGGTTTATTTTCCCATTGAAAATCAAATGGATGGGGATTTTGTATGGAGCCATGATTATTTACAACATCATCACATATCTGCGCCACGGGGCCTGGCCTATGGTGATTCCGGTTGTAGCGTCACTGCTGAATTTTGTGATTTTCTTTTTGTCCACCAGGAATATGGCCAGATATAAGCCCAGCCAAGTGAAGCGCAGGAGGGATTTCCAGAAGGCAGTCAGTCCCGGACGGATGCGGAGCAGAGGAGACGGGACAATCAGTAAGCATAAATGTGCAGTCTGCGGACAGACGGAGCTGGATAATCCGGATTTGGAATTTCGTTTCTGTTCTAAATGCAACGGAAATTATGAGTATTGTCAGAACCATTTGTTTAGTCATACACATGTCAAATAGGAGGATACATGATGAGGAGTACAAAGATTATCTGCACTGTGGGACCGGCTTCCCAGGAGCGGGAAGTGCTGAAGGCGCTGGCGGACATCGGTATGGATGTGGCCCGTTTTAACTTTTCCCATGGAACCCACGAAGAACAAAAAGAACGCATTGACAGGGTGAAAAGCATCCGGGAAGAATGCGGTAAGCCTATCGCACTGCTGCTGGATACCAAAGGGCCGGAGATTCGGACCGGTACGTTAAAAGAAGGCAGGAAAGTGCAGCTGACAGCTGGCCAGATGTTTCTTTTAACCACCGAGGAAGTGGAAGGCGATCAGGAGAAAGTACAGATTTCTTACCCTGGACTGCCTATGGATGTGAAAGCAGGCTCCCGGATTTTGATTGATGACGGCCTGATGGAACTGGAAGTAATTTCTACAACACCTTCCGAGATCTCCTGCCGGGTGTTAAACGGCGGGGAACTGGGGGAACGAAAGGGCGTCAATGTTCCCAATGTGAAAGTAAACCTTCCCGGGATTACAGAGAAAGACAGGGACGATATTCTCTTTGGCATCCGCCAGGGGGTTGATTTTATTGCCGCATCTTTCGTGCGGAATAAAGAAGTCATTCAGGAAATCCGCCGTCTGCTGGACGAAAACGGCGGGAGCCAGATCGGCATTATCGCCAAGATTGAAAATGCGGAGGGAATTGATAACATTGATGATATTATTCAGGAATCTGACGGCATTATGATAGCCAGAGGAGATATGGGGGTAGAAATACCGGCCCATAAAGTTCCTCATATCCAGAAGACCATTATCAGCAAGTGCAATCAGCAGTATGTTCCTGTGATTACTGCCACACAGATGCTGGATTCCATGATGCGCAATCCCAGGCCCACCCGGGCGGAAGTAACCGATGTGGCAAATGCTATTTATGACGGTACGGATGCCACCATGCTGTCCGGTGAGACTGCAGCGGGGAAATATCCCCTGGAAGCCCTGAAAATGATGGTGGAAATTGCAGAGAGCACAGAAAAGCACCTGGATTATAAAAAATTTACGGAACACCGCAGGATGGATTCCAAAGAGTCTGTGTCCAGCGCTGTAGGTTATGCCGCTGTTCTGTGTGTGCAGAAACTCCAGGCAGATGCCATCGTAACACCTACCGTTCTGGGGAAAACGGCTCGTCTGATTTCCAGTTTCCGGCCGAAAGTCCCCATCTATGCCGTTACGCCCAACGATGTGGTACGCCATAAACTTCAGCTTTACTGGGGCATTACTCCTCTGAAGGGGTATGAACACAGCACCACAGAACACATTATACAGGACGCTGCAAGGACCGTGTTGGATAAGGGACTTGTAAAGCCCGGGGATATGCTTGTGTTCACTGCAGGAGACCCGGCCACCAATGCCACCACAGGAGAGGGAGCAGCCACCAATATGCTGCAGATTGTGGAGATAGACCCCGGCAATTATGCTTAATACTTTATCAATAGAACGAAGGAGAGAGGACTTATGCTGAAAACACCTTTTGTATCTCTGGAAAAAATCTTGGAAATTGTGAAAGAATACCCAACGCCTTTTCATATTTATGACGAACGGGGAATCCGCAGGAATGTGGAGGCGTTAAAGAAAGCTTTTGCATGGAATCCCGGATTTAGAGAATACTTTGCGGTAAAAGCCAACCCGAATCCATATCTTGTCCGCCTGCTCAAAGACTGGGGATGCGGCTGCGACTGTTCTTCCCTCACAGAGCTGATGATTGCCAAGGCAGTGGGATGCGGGCCGGGGGATATTATGTTTTCCTCAAACGTGACACCTGCCGAGGAGTATGAATATGCTTACCAGGAGCAGGGGATCATTAATCTGGATGATATTACACATATTGATTTTCTGGAAAAGACCATCGGGACCATTCCTAAGACCATCAGCTGCCGCTACAACCCCGGCGGACTTTTCAAAATCAGCAATGATATCATGGACAATCCCGGTGATGCCAAATACGGTATGACAACAGAGCAGTTATTCGATGCTTTCCGCATCTTAAAAAGCAAAGGTGCGGAAGAATTCGGTATTCACGCTTTCCTGGCCAGCAATACAGTTACCAACGAGTATTACCCCATGCTGGCAAAAATTTTGTTTGAGATTGCAGTGAAGCTGCAAAAAGAGACTGGGTGCCATATTACCTTTATTAACCTTTCCGGCGGCATTGGTATTCCCTATCATCCAGACCAGGAGCCAAATGACATATATGCCATCGGGGAAGGCGTCCGCCAGGTATATGAAGAAGTTCTGGAACCTGCGGGAATGGGGGATGTGGCAATCTACACAGAACTGGGCCGTTATATGACAGGGCCGTTCGGGGCTCTGGTGACTCAGGCTGTCCATGAAAAGCACACACATAAGGAATATATCGGATGTGATGCCTGCGCGGTGAATCTCATGCGTCCGGCCATGTACGGAGCGTACCACCATATCACGGTTCTGGGCAGGGAACAGGCACCGTGCACAAAGACTTACGACGTGACAGGCTCTCTGTGTGAGAATAATGATAAGTTTGCCATTGACCGGCAGCTGCCTGAGATTGCCATAGGTGATTATCTGTTTATCCATGACACAGGTGCCCACGGTTTTTCCATGGGATATAACTACAATGGCAAGCTTCGTTCTTCTGAAATCCTTCTGCATGAAGACGGCTCTCATGAGCTGATCCGGCGGGCAGAGACACCAAAAGACTATTTTGCAACGTTTGACTGTTTTCCTGTCTATGAGAAATTAATACAGGACTGCAAATAATGGTATCGGCTATATCATAAATAGGAGGTCTGTAAAATGGGAATACAATTTATCGAGAAATCAAAAACATTCCATCTCTACAATGATTCTGTGAGTTATATCATGGAAGTGCTGCCCAACGGGCATATGGGGCAGCTGTATTTCGGCGGGCGTATACATCTGAGGGAGGATTACTCGTATTTGTCAGAGACAATCCTCCGTTCTATGACCGCCTATGTGGAAAATGACAGCCAGCCGCTTTTTACTCTGGCAAATACCAAGCAGGAATACGGGGTGTACGGCACTACGGATTTCAGACAGCCGGCTTTGGAAGTTCTCCATGAAAATGGCAGCCGCCTGACGGACGCCAAATATGAAAGCCATCAGATTATGAAGGGCAAACCGAAACTTCAGGGGCTTCCGGCTGTTTACACTGAGGATGACAGTGAGGCGGAAACGCTGGAAATCACTTTAAAAGATTCTGTCTGCGGCCTGACTCTGAAACTCAGCTATACCATTTTCCGGGATAGAAGCTGTATTGCCCGGAGTGTACGGCTCATCAATGAGGGCAGCCAGAATCTTCATCTGCTGTCAGCTATGAGTCTGTGCCTGGATCTGCCGGACAGCGGCTATGATATGGTTCATTCCTCCGGATGCTGGGGGAGAGAATTCCACTTGAAAACCAGACATCTGGAACCGGGGATTCAGTCTGTAGGCAGCAGGAGAGGAAACTCCTCCCATGAACACAATCCTTTTATGGTTTTGAAACGGCCCCGCACCGATGAGTTTCAGGGAGAGGCTTTGGGCTTCAGCTTAATCTACAGCGGAAATTTCCTGGCACAGGCAGAAGTGGATGCACAGCAGGTGACCAGAGTCCTCATGGGTATCCATCCCGGCGGATTTGACTGGAAACTGGAGCCCGGCGCCCAGTTTCAGACACCGGAGGCAGTGATTGTATACTCGGACAGCGGTCTGAATAAGCTGAGCCAGGAATTCCACCAGCTGTATGGAAAACGTCTGGCCAGGGGAACCTGGAGGGACCGTCCGTCCCCGATTCTGCTGAACAACTGGGAAGCCACTTATTTTGATTTTAATGAGGAGCGTCTCCTGAAGATTGCCGCCAAGGCAAAAGAGTGCGGCGTAGAGCTGTTTGTATTGGACGACGGCTGGTTTGGCGCCCGCAGAAGTGACAATGCAGGTCTGGGCGACTGGGTAGTGAACCGGGATGTACTCCCGGATGGAATCACCGGTCTGGCTCAGCGGGTGGAAGATATGGGCATGATGTTCGGGCTATGGATTGAGCCGGAGATGGTCAATGAGGATTCCGATTTGTACCGGGAACATCCGGACTGGATTATTTCCACACCAGGTTATCCTGCATCCAAGGCACGGCATCAGTGGGTTCTGGATTACTCCAGACCTGAAGTAGTAGACCATATCCACCAGATGATTGCCAAGCTTCTCCGGGAAGCAAAGATTTCCTACATTAAATGGGATATGAACAGAAGCATTACGGAATGCTATTCTTCCGAGCTTCCGGCAGACCGGCAGGGAGAGGTGTTCCACAGGTATATTCTGGGCGTTTACAGCCTGTATGAACGGCTTACCAGCGAATTCCCCCATGTGCTCTTTGAGTCCTGTGCCAGCGGCGGCGGACGTTTTGACCCAGGTATGCTGCACTATGCGCCTCAGTGCTGGACAAGCGACGATTCCGATGCTGCAGAGCGGATGAAGATACAATACGGAACTTCTTACTGTTATCCTCTTAGAAGTATCGGCGCACATGTGTCTGCTGTGCCCAATCATCAGCTGGGGCGGGTGACACCGCTGCAGACCAGAGCAGATGTGGCATGCTTTGGAACCTTTGGCTATGAACTGGATTTGAATAAACTAAGCGCACAGGAAATAGAGGATGTTAAAAAGCAGATCGTTTTTGTGAAAAAATATAGAAATCTTCTGCAGTATGGAACCTTCTACAGGCTGGAGAATCCTTTTGAGGGGAATCTTACTGCATGGATGGTTGTCAGTGAAGACAAAAAGGATGCCATTGTGGGATGGTACCGCACATTAAATATGGCAAATGCACCTTTTTCCAGGCTTCGTTTGAAGGGCCTGTCTCCAGATTTTAGTTACACTCTGGATGGGAGCAGGGCCTCTCATTATGGAGATGAGCTGATGCAGATAGGACTGCTCACATCGGACACTGCACTGGATGAGTTCCAGCGTCCGGAAAAGGGCGGAGATTTTGATGCAAGATTGTTTATCCTGCACAGTGAGGATAAACAATAGAAACGGGAGTCACAGCATACGAAAGGTGCGTGGAAAATTGTGGAGAAAAAGACGGTCGGTTACACAGAAAATGTCACTCAAAAATGTCTCGAGGATCTTCAGCAGATCAACAATATGCATATTACCAGCCCGTTGGTGCTGGATTACTGTGGGAGAGAACAATGTGACCCCGGACATAAATTCGGCCCTTATGTGAGGGAGAACTATGTACTGCATATTGTTCTGAGGGGAAAGGGAAGTCTGCAGGCCAGAGAAACAACTTACCACATATCTGCCGGACAGGTGTTTGCCATCTACCCGGATGAGGAGACCGTTTACCAGGCAGATGAACAGGAACCCTGGGAGTATCTGTGGATTGGATTCCACGGTTTTGATGCGGAGAGGATTGTGCATCATATTGGTTTTTCCAGAGACAGCCTGGTGGTATCTATTGTAAATATGTACACCGTCAGCGGAGGGATCGAGAAGATTTTTTCGGCCAGACAGCCCACCATTGTAGATGAGATGAAACGGGCAAGCTATCTGTATGCAGTCATTGCACTGCTTCTGGAGGGAAGCCAGAGCCGGATTGATGACAAAGACCCGGAGTATCCGGATAAGGTGTATGTGAAAATGGCGGTGGATATCATTATGAGTTCGTATGCAGAAAAGCTGAAAATTTCGGAGATAGCCAATACCATCGGTATCAGCCGGGGATATTTGACCAGTCTGTTTAAACGGGAGATGAATATGTCACCCCAGAGTTTTCTGATGAATTTCCGCATGGAAAAAGCTGCCCAGCTTTTAAAAGACACCAGCGAACCGGTGCGCAGTGTGGGAATCAGTGTAGGCTACACAGATTCCCTGTCTTTTTCCAAAACATTTAAGCAGAAATTCCATATGAGTCCCAGCGCTTACAGAGAACTCCAGCTGGAACTGGTGGAAGTCAAAGAAGAATATATCCGCCAGTATCCTCTGTGACAGCCGGGTCAGGCCAGATCCTTTTCTGCAGGTTCTTCTGGAAGGTAGGGCTTGAATATGCGGTAGAAGAGGAATGTATTTACCCATGCAATAAAGCCAAACCCGCCAACAATCCAGAAAAACAATGCTATGCCAAAGAGCTGGGGAACCGGGGTAGTCAATGACACGTACAGCGGAACAACATTTAAAATCAGGATAGCCAGGGCCGAAGGAAGATTCCTGGCTGCCAGAAAAAAAGACTGTATCCACAAATTTTTAAGCGTATTTTCAAATGCCGCAATCACAGGAAACGCAAACATAAATGTGATTGCGGCAATTATTATGAGCACAAGAAACAGATAGTAAAACGGCAGAAACGGGTATATGCCGCGGGGACCGAACATACCGATATCTGCAGAAAAGATAATTGTAAGTACAAGAACTGCCAGCCAGGACAGGGCAGATTGTCTGAAATTCTTCCGAAAACTGTGAAAAAAATCACGAATCAGCGAAGTATCTCCGTATCGAAGGCTGCGCATCAGGGCATAATACATAGATGTATAGGCAGTTCCCAATGTAATGATTGGAAGACTGCAAATAATAAATAGTATATTCATTGTTATTACATTTCCAGCTTGGCCGAAAAAGCGGCCGAATAAAGTATCATTTCCAAAGAATTTAGACATTTTTCCTCCTATTATTTTCCGAATTATTTGTAAAATTATTGATAGCTCTCCAAATTTTAGTACAAATTTCCCCAAAAGTCAACTGCAAAAATAGTCTTATTGTGATACTATTCATTAAAACATAAAAAGCGGACATTTTTCCATATGCGAAATAACCAAAATACTATAGAATAAAACCAGTGTTAATAAGCACAATTTAATAAAAAGGGGGAATTAAAAATGATGAGAAAAAAACTAGTTTCAGTATTATTAACAGCAGCTATGTGCGTGTCTCTGACAGCCTGCGGCGGTGGCGGCGGAAGTTCTTCGTCAGGTGATTCCGGAGACTCTGGCAGTTCCGGTGGTGGTTCTTCCTCGGATGCATTGCAAGTGGTAATCTGGGACAACTACCAGCAGCCGGGTATTCAGGAAATCTGTGACCTGTTTACAGAGGAAACCGGAATTAAGGCAAAAGTTGAAGTAAAAGACTGGGACAGCTACTGGACACTGCTTGAGGCAGGTGCTTCCGGCGGGGATATGCCGGATGTATTCTGGATGCATTCCAATAACTCTCAGATTTACATGAACAATGACATGCTGTTGAATTTAGACGAGTATATTGAAAAAAGTGACGTGATCAATATGGATAATTATATGCCAGAGGTTACTGAACTTTATACACTGAATGATTCCGTTTATGCAATTCCGAAAGATTATGATACCATCGCTTTGTGGTACAACAAGAAAATGTTTGACGACGAAGGACTGGATTATCCTGACAGCTCCTGGACATGGGATGATTTCTATGATGCTGCCAAAAAGCTTACCCATGACGGCCAGTATGGTTTTGCTATGAATACCACCAACGAACAGGACAGCTACTATAACATGATTTATTCCATGGGCGGAACAATCCTCACAGACGACAAAAAGTCAGGATATGATGACCCCAACACTTTGAAGGCTATGGATTTTGTAGGAAAAGTTCTGAAAGACTGCTGTCCGAGTGCAACCACTATGGCGGAAACTATGGCAGATGCACTGATTCAGTCCGGCACAGTTGCCATGGTAACACAGGGTTCCTGGATGGTATCCGGCTTCAAGGAAAACGATATCATGACAGAAAACTGTGACGTTGCCATTCTTCCCTACGACAAAGAGACCGGCGTGCGCGCTTCTATCTGTAACGGCCTTGGCTGGGCAGCTCCGGCAAACACTGACCGTGCTGACGACTCCTGGGCACTGATCGAATGGTTTGGTTCAGAAGAAATGCAGAAAAAACAGGCAGAACTGGGTGTAACCATGTCTGCATTCGAAGGCACTTCTGAAGCATGGGTAAATTGTACTGACACATTTAACCTGCAGCCATATCTGGATATCACAGAAGAATCAAAGGATGAGGGCGTGACCAATGAGCTGATTCTGAGGCCTTATACTTACAATTCAACCAGATGGACAGAGCAGGCAAAAGTTGACCTGGTACCTGCATGGAACGATCCTTCCAAGATGGAAGAAACCTGCAAGCAGTTTGCGAAGACCATGAATGATCTCATTGCATCGGAAAGTAATTAAAAACAGGCTTTTATAACTTTGTACTGCGGGATATATGGTTTTTCCATATGTTCCGCAGTGCAGAATTAAAAGATAGAGGGTGAAAAGATGAATAAAAAGGCAAAAATGACAACATGGGAAAAAAACCAGCTGTTCTGGGGATGGCTGTTTATTATTCCGACAATGGCAGGTCTGATTATTCTGAATCTGTATCCCATTGCTTCTACCATTTACCAGTCTTTTTGTAAAACAGGGGATTTTGGCAAGGGAAATGTGTTTGTCGGATTAGAAAATTATGCACAGATGTTTGGGGACTCAGTTGTATGGCAGTCTCTCTGGAATACGTTCAAGTACGCGATTATTGAAGTTCCGTTTTCTATTTGTATCGCTCTTGTCCTTGCAGTTCTGCTGAACCGCAAAATGAAAGGACGCAGTGCATACAGAGCAATCTTTTTCCTGCCCATGATCGCAGCGCCTGCGGCAGTGGCAATGGTATGGCGCTGGCTGTACAACTCACAGTTCGGTCTTTTGAACAATGCATTTGGCCTCCATGTGGAATGGATTTCCAATCCGAAAATCGCGTGGATCTGTGTGGGCGTCATCGGTGTATGGTCCATTCTCGGTTACAACATTGTATTGTTCCTTTCCGGTCTGCAGGAAATTCCGCATGATTATTACGAAGCGGCAGATATTGACGGAGCGTCCGGTATTCAGGCGTTCTTTAATATTACAGTTCCGCTGCTTTCCCCGACTATTTTCTTTGTGTTGATCACAAGGGTAATCGGTGCACTGCAGGTATTCGACCTGATTTACATGGTTATGGAAACTTCCAATGCAGCGCTCCCGAAGACGCAGTCAATTGTTTACCTGTTCTATCAGCAGTCTTTTGATTACGGTAATAAAGGATATGGCTCAGCAATCGTTATGCTTCTGCTTGCAGTTATATTAGTGATTACAGTATTCCAGATGATTGGCCAGAAAAAATGGGTTCATTACGAGTAGGGGAGGCAGAGTATGGAAGCGAGAAGAAAATTTACTACAGTTTTAATTCATGTTATATTGGTTATTTTTTCTATCATCATGATGGTACCCTTTCTCTGGATGATTTTGACTTCGTTTAAGTCTGTGACGGAGGCAACCCAGGTGAATCCTTTTGTAATCTTTCCGTCAGTATGGAAAACTGATGCTTTTAGTACTGTCTGGAACAATATGAATTTCCTTCTTCTTTATAAAAATACATTGCTGTTGATTTTCTGGCGTGTAGTCTGTGCTGTATTGACTGCTACGCTGGCTGGCTATGCATTTGGAAGACTGGAATTCAAAGGAAAGAATGTTATGTTCTCTCTGGTACTGTTTCAGATGATGATTCCGGCTCAGATTTTTATCATTCCCCAGTACCTGATGGTCAGCGGTATGGGTATGACAAACACCATTTTCGCACTGGTATTCCCCGGAATGGTAACTGCGTTCGGTACATTCCTGTTGAAACAGGCTTACATGGGACTGCCTGCATCTCTGGAAGAAGCGGCACGTCTGGATGGATGTAATATTTTCCAGACATTCCTTCACATTATGTCGCCGCTTACCAGGTCATCTATGGTGGCACTGGGTATCTTTACAGCCGTATTTGCTTACAAAGACCTGATGTGGCCTCTGGTTGTAAACTCCAGCTCCACAAAGATGCCGTTGTCAGCAGCACTGGCAACCATGCAGGGACAGTATACATCAAATTATCCTCAGCTTATGGCGGCTTCGCTGATCGCCTGTGTTCCGATGATTGTTCTGTATCTGATCTTCCAGAAACAGTTCATCGAAGGTATCGCAACTTCTGGCGGTAAGCTGTAGAAAAAACATATTTTGGAACGCAAAGAAGCAATGCTGGTTATGGCGTTGCTTTTTTGCGTTGACGGAATTGGGGAAAAGGCATATACTTAGAGAGAAAAAGTGATTTTCCAATGTGTTTATATGAAAATTAAAACCACGGAAGGAACAGCCGATGAAAAAAAGACTGCAGACAGAAAAAGAAAAAATACAGGAAATGGAAACAAAGCAGGCTGCGGAGTATATCTGGACCTATTACAAAATCCCCATTGTGGGAATTCTGGTGTTTTTATTTTTACTGGTATACTTCATCCACGCCTTTTTAAACCGTCCGGAAGACACGCTGCTTCATATCACATTCATTAACTGCTATGACGACATATCGGAAACCTCTGGCTTCTACAAAGAATTTGAAACATATGCCGCTTTCCAGGAAAAGGGAACCATTACCTTTGACGCCAACGCATTTTTTAATCTGGAGAACCAGAAGGATTACAGCAACACATATTTTCAGAAAACAGTGGCTTATCTGGAGGCAGGAACCACAGATGCCCTGGTCTGCCAAAAGGCTAATCTTATGGGTATTGCCAAGGGAAAGCGGGTGCTGAACCTGGAAGATGCCCTGGCAAAAGAGATTTACCAGAAGTATCAGGACCGGCTGGTGTATTACACCACAGAGGAAGGAGAGGAAATCCCTGTGGGCGTGGATATCTCGGACAGCCCCCTGATTAAAAATATGAATAGTTATAAAGACGGATGTTATGTATGTGTATCTGCGTATACCAATCGTGTGGAACGGGTGAAAATGTTTTTGGATTATCTGTTAGCCTGATGAAAGAGGAATAAAATCAACAAAATTTCTTGACGAAATAGTACCATCCATGGTAAAATACAGAAGTATGCCGCACAAAGAGGTATGAAGTGTTGAATCTCAACTACCGAATTTGGCGAGTAAGAGTTATAGGAGGGTACTTAGATGTACGCAATCATTGCAACAGGTGGCAAGCAGTATAAAGTGGCAGAAGGCGACTGCCTGAAAGTGGAGAAGCTGGGTCTGGAAGCCGGTGAGACAGTTACTTTTGATGATGTGCTTGCAATCAGCGACAACGGCCTGAAAGTAGGCGGTGACGTGGCAAATGCCAGCGTAACTGCAACTGTAGTGGAAAACGGAAAGGCTAAGAAAGTAATCGTTTACAAGTATAAGAGAAAAACCGGTTACCACAAGAAACAGGGACACAGGCAGCAGTATACAAAAGTAAAGATTGAGAAAATTAATGGCTAAAAAGCCAGGTATAAGATGATCACAGTTACAGTTTGGAAAGAGAACGGAGAGTTCCGAAAAATCGAATCCTCAGGACATGCTGGATTCGCAGAGCAGGGACGTGATATCATCTGTGCCGCTGTGTCTGCATTGATGGTGAATACCGTGAATTCTATCGACACGTTTACAGAGGATATTATCCATGTAACCAGTGAAGACGGATACTTATTCTGGGAATTTATCGTTGGTCCCGGCGAGGCATCCAGACTGCTGATGGATTCGCTTATGCTGGGGTTATTCCAGATACAGGAAAGTTATGAGAACGAATATTTGAAGATTATTGCGAAAGAGGTGTAGAATATGCTGAAAATGAACCTTCAGTTATTTGCCCATAAAAAGGGAGTCGGTTCTACAAAGAACGGCCGTGATTCTGAGTCTAAGAGATTAGGGGCAAAAAGAGCAGACGGACAGTTTGTATTGGCAGGCAATATTCTTTACAGGCAGAGAGGGACAAGAATTCATCCCGGTCTGAATGTAGGGTTGGGAAGGGACCATACTTTATTTGCCCTGACCGATGGTGTGGTACGTTACACCAGAAAGGGCAGGGATAAGAAGCAGGTTTCCATTATTCCGGTTGCTGCAGAGGAATAGGAAAAAGGTTTTGGATTTCAGGGCTTCAAATCTCTTGATGGATTTGAAGCCCTTTTTGTGGAATAAGGAGGTGAACACAATATGTTTGCAGACAGAGCCCGTATTATCATCCGTTCCGGAAAGGGCGGAGACGGCTGTGTGAGCTTTCGAAGGGAGCTGTATGTGGCCAACGGAGGACCGGACGGCGGAGACGGCGGAAAAGGCGGAGATATTGTTTTTCAGATTGATGAAGGTTTGAATACCCTGACTGATTACCGCTATAAAAGGAAATATGCAGCACAAAACGGAGAACCGGGGAGAAAGCGCCGCTGTCATGGAGCCAACGGACGGGATTTGGTGCTGAAAGTCCCCCCAGGCACCGTGGTGCTGGAGGCCCAGTCTGGCAGAGTGATTGCAGATTTATCCGGTGAAAATAAAAGACAGGTGATCCTGCGGGGCGGGAGAGGGGGCAACGGAAATATGCATTATGCCACCTCCACTATGCAGGTCCCCAAATATGCCCAGGCTGGAGAGGCATGCCGGGAGCTGGAAGTCAGGCTGGAACTGAAAATGATTGCAGACGTGGGTCTGCTGGGATTCCCCAATGTGGGAAAATCCACTTTTTTGTCCAGAGTATCCCACGCCCGTCCAAAGGTAGCCAATTATCCTTTTACCACTTTAAATCCCTTTCTGGGAGTGGTGGATTATAAAGAGATCGACGGGTTTGTGATCGCAGATATTCCGGGGCTGATTGAGGGGGCATCCCAGGGAGCCGGTCTGGGACATGAGTTTTTGAAACACATTGAGCGTACCCGGACGATTATTCATCTGGTGGATGTGGCCTCCGTGGAAGGCCGTGACCCAGTAGAAGATGTATATAAGATCAACGAAGAATTGAAACTTTACAATTCCGATGTGGCTTCCCGCCCTCAGATTATTGCCGCCAATAAGATAGATGCACTTGCTCCGGAGGATGACGAAGCCATACAGAGACTCCGCCGGGAATTTGAGCCCAAGGGAATTTTGGTTTACGCCATTTCAGCCGTCAGTGGCCAGGGAGTGGAAGAACTCCTGTGGGCCGTGAAGAAAATGCTGGCATCTATCCCCAAGGAGAGCATTGTCTTTGAACAGGAATTTTTCCCGGAGGAGGAGATTGTAATCGAGAATCTTCCCTATACAGTTGTGCGCACAGAGGATGACCCGCCGGAATATATTGTGGAAGGGCCTAAAATTGAAAAAATGCTGGGATATACCAATCTGGACTCCGAAAAAGGGTTTGCATTTTTCCAGAAATTCCTAAAAGACGGCGGCATTCTGGACGACCTGGAGAAGGCCGGCATCCAGGAGGGAGATACCGTCCATATGTATGGACATGCGTTTGAATATTATAAGTGACATAGGAGCGTAAAGTAAATGACAAGTAAACAAAGGGCTTATTTAAAAGGACTGGCCATGAATCTGACGCCTGTCCTCCAGCTGGGAAAATCCGGTGTGACGCCGGAAAACACAGCTTCCGTGGAAGAGGCGCTGGAGGCAAGAGAGCTGATAAAGATCAATGTGCTGCAGAACTGTCTGGAAGACCCAAAAGAAATGGCGCAAATGTTGTCAGAGCGTACACATTCAGCCGTGGTACAGGTAATCGGAAAGAAAATTATCCTGTATCGTCCGAAAAAGAAAGGGAAACCGAAAATAGAACTTCCTTAAATCTTCTGAGGATGAATGAATGGATAAGAAAAAAAGGAAAATTGGGATTATGGGCGGTACATTCGATCCCATACACATTGGACATTTGATTCTGGGCGAGAAAGCATATGAACAGCTTGGGCTGGAAAAAGTCTTATTTATGCCCTCCGGAAATCCTCCCCACAAACAGTCACGGCCAGGCAGGGCCACAGATGGACAGCGGGTAGAGATGGTGAGAAGAGCCATTCAGGACAATCCCCATTTTGAGCTGTCACTTGTGGAGATGCATGCAGATGGTTATTCTTATACCTACCGGACTTTGGAGCATATGAACCGGAAACATGCGGATGAAGAATATTATTTCATCATAGGGGCAGACTCCCTGTTTACGTTCGAACAGTGGAAAGAACCTGGGCGCATCTGCCAAAACTGCAAAGTTGTCATAGCTGTCCGTGACCATGTGCCTGTGAATACGCTCAATGAGGAGATCAAAAGGATTTCTGAAAAATATCAGGGAGAATTTATCCGGCTGGATACTCTGAATATTGACATTTCTTCTGCATATATCCGGGATCAGATATCAGCAGGAGAGACGATTCGGTATTATGTACCGGCCATAGTTATGGAATATATTTATCAAAATCAAATCTATCATGTGAAAGAACTGTAGAAAAATAACTGACACATTTTGATTTATTTATCTGCAGTTCTCAAAGGTATTGGAAATGGATGAAGAAAGACTCACTATAATACAGGAAAAACTCTGTAAAAAACTGGACGATAAGCGTTATCGGCATACACTAGGCGTGATGTACACCAGTGCAGCGCTGGCCATGGCTCATGGGCAGGATGTAAAAAGAGCTCAGCTTGCCGGCCTTCTTCATGATTGTGCGAAATGTGTTTCCAATAAAAAAAAGGTCAAAATCTGCCAAAAACATGAAATACCTGTAACACCGTTTGAAGAAGAAAACCCCTTTTTGCTGCACGCAAAACTGGGAGCTTATTATGCCAAAAAGAAATACGGCGTAGAAGATGAAGAAATCCTCAGTGCTATCTGCTGTCACACCACAGGAAAGCCAAATATGACTCCTCTGGAGCAGATTGTATACATTGCGGATTATATTGAGCCTATGAGAGATACAGCCCCCAATCTGGGCGAGATCCGGCGTCTGGCATTTCAGGATCTGGACAGGTGCACTTATAAAATCCTGAAAGATACACTGGACTATCTGAACAGTTCGCCCGGAAAAATTGATATTGCTACAGAACAGACATACCAATATTACAAAGAAAGGATTGAAAACAGGTATGGAAATCAGTAAAGGAAAAGAGATGACCAGGCTTGCCTGCAAGGCTCTGGATGCAAAAAAAGCAATTGACATAAAAGTCATCGATATACAGGGAATATCCGTGATGGCTGATTATTTTATCATCAGTACAGCCGGAAATCCCAATCAGGTGCAGGCCATGGTGGACAATGTGGAAGAAACCATGGAAAAAGCCGGTTATATGGTAAAACATGTGGAAGGCAGCCGTGGTTCCAACTGGATTTTGATGGACTTTGGTGATGTGATTGTGCATATATTTGACGAAGAAAACCGTCTGTTCTATGATCTGGAGAGAATCTGGCGGGACGGCGTTCTGGTGGATGCAAAGGAGTTCATGGAGGAAGACCAGCAGTAACAAAATAACAGGAAAAGCCTTCGGTCATAAATAGGAGAGAGGCTTTTCCTGTTATTTTGTTATTCTTTATTCC
Source organism: uncultured Lachnospiraceae bacterium (assembly GCA_910587105.1). GTDB lineage: Bacteria > Bacillota > Clostridia > Lachnospirales > Lachnospiraceae > MGBC164599. The sequence goes on along the minus strand of CAJUMB010000001.1, from coordinate 115,394 downwards.
TGTGCAAAATCTTTCAGACTGATAAAAAGATGGTCATAAATGCCAGCCTTAATGGACTCGTGGAAAGAATAACTGATATTCTCAAATCTTGATTCCGCCAGTCTGTATACAAAAACAGTACAGTCAGAAGGATTTACAATCCAATATTCCCGTACCCCTGCATCCATATACAGGTTTAGCTTGCGGATATAATCGTTTCCGGAATTACTGGGGGAAGTGATTTCGATAATCCAGTCAGGCGCCCCTGTACACCCGCGGCTGGTGAGTTTGTCCGGATTACAGATAACACTGATATCAGGCTCCACAATGGTTGTATGATTCTGAAACAGTTTTACGGCAAAGGGACCGGGATATATCCGGCAGGGACCGCCTTTTTGATCAATATAATTGGCAATGGTTTTGGAGAGAAACATGAGGATTTCCTGATGAATCCTGCCCGGGGCTGCCTGGTAATAGATTTTCCCGTCAATCAGCTCTGCACGGACGCCTTCTGGTATTTTATAATAATCCTCCTCAGTATAAATCTTTTCCTGTGCAAATGCCATAAAAACTTCCAATTCCTTTCTTAAATATAAGACTAATACAAGAGTATAGGTTTACATAATATAATTACAGTTAATTAAAAGTCCGGAATACACCAATGACTTTCCCTATAATCTGTACCTGATCCCCCTCATAGTAGATCATGGGTTCCATCGTATCGTTTTCCGGTTGAAGCCGCACATGGTCCTTTTCCATATAGAAAGTCTTAACAGTAGCAGAGTCCTCCACCAGTGCCACCACAATTTCTCCATTGTCTGCAGTCTGTCTTTTCTCAACGATTACATAATCGCCGTTTAAGATTCCTTTATTCACCATACTGTCCCCCTGCACACGCAGCATAAAGGCAGGATGATTGGAGAGAAATTCTGTGGGGAGAGGGAAGTAGCTTTCTATGTTCTCCACAGCCAAAATAGGCTGTCCTGCGGCCACTGTGCCTACAATGGGAATGTTGGCGATTTCCCGCCTGGTCAGGTTGAAGCTGTCATCCACAACCTCGATAGCCCTGGGCTTGGTGGAATCCCGGCGGATATAGCCCTGTCTTTCCAGCACAGCCAGATGGGAATGCACCGAAGAGGTAGATTTCAGATGAACCGCCTCACAGATTTCTCTGACAGAGGGGGGAAAGCCCCGGTTCAGAATTTCATTTTTTATAACGTCCAAAATTTCCTGTTGTTTCGCATTAATTTCACCATATGACATAATTATTAAGTACCTCCAATCTATTTTGTAATCTTTTGTAATATTTATTTTAAAATATAATTACAAATTGAAACATATAACGTATTTGAAAATTATTCAGCAATAAAGTCCAATGATAAATTAAGCACATTATAGCATATCGGGGAATAATGTACAAACAAATATTCGGAATATGTGTTCGGTTCAGGGTCGCCATAAATTATATTTGACAAATCGCAGAATCAGTGGTAGTATAAACCAACATAGATTTATTCTACAAATTCATGTTTTGCGAATAGATTGGGAGGGAAATATATGGAACAGCGAACTGTATACCATGCACAGGTAGATAAAGAAAACACATTAAAACTGCGGGAACTGCTGAAGGAACTGCCTCCTTTTGCCAAGGAATACTTCCGTGCCCTGGGAACTACGGCGTCATCCAGGACAAGACTTTCTTATGCGTATGATTTAAAAGTTTTTTTTCAGTTTCTCCTGAAAGAAAACCCCGCATTTCAAAAGTATACGATGGCAGATTTCCAGATAGACGTGCTGGATTCGCTTCAGGCTGTAGATATTGAAGAATATCAGGAATATCTGCGGGTCTACCAGTCACATGACACTGGGCTGGAAAATACCAACGGGGAACGGGGAATCAAAAGAAAAATGTCATCCCTGCGCAGCTTTTATGCTTATTATTACAAGAGGGAAATGATACACAGCAATCCCACTTTACTGGTGGATATGCCCAAACTTCATGATAAATCCATTGTAAAGCTGGATCCCAATGAGGTGGCTGAGCTTCTGGATTATATCGAACATGCCGGGGACAGCCTTACCGGACAGAAAAAAGCTTATTATGAAAAAACAAAAGAACGGGATTTGGCTATTTTCACGCTTCTGCTGGGAACAGGCATCCGTGTTTCTGAATGTGTGGGACTGGACGTGGAGGATATTGATTTTCAAAATGGAGGGATCAAGGTACACAGAAAAGGCGGAAATGAAATGATCGTTTATTTCGGCGGGGAAGTTGCCCAGGCGTTGATAGATTACCTGGAGATCAGAAAGGGCATCACACCGCTGCCCGGACATGAACACGCACTCTTCTATTCCACACAGAGGAGGCGCATCGGTGTGAAAGCTGTGGAAAATCTGGTGAAAAAATATTCCCAGCAGATTACAACCACAAAAAAAATCACCCCCCATAAACTCCGCAGTACATACGGTACAGCATTATATGAAGAAACGGGTGATATTTATCTGGTGGCAGATGTACTCGGACACAGGGATGTAAATACTACCCGGAAACATTATGCTGACCTGGGGGATGCCCACAGGCGCAAGGCCGCTTCTGCCGTTCGTCTGAGAGAAAAGTAAGAAAAACAAAACGAGGGCCTGCGCTTCTGGCAGAATCTGCCAGATGGCAATGCTCTCGTTTTTAATTACGGCTGGCGGACAAATTCCAAAGGGTCCTGGTCCACATCATTGAGTCTTACTCCGAAATGCAGATGAGGCCCTGTAGACCATCCTGTACTGCCCACATAGCCGATTACTTGACCTTTTTTTACTTTGCTTCCCTCTTTTATCCCAGGTTTGAAGCGGGTCATATGCATATATTCCGTGATGAATCCATTATGATGGTCGATTTCTATATGATTACCTGCAGAATCGTTGGATTCCCGGACAATAACTGTCCCTGTCCTTGCCGCACAGATGGGAGTATTCATGTTAGCGGGAATATCAATGCCGTCGTGGTTACTGGTCCCCACAGACATAGGTCCGCGATACCCAAAATAACTGGAAATATAATTCCATTTTGCGTTTAAAGGCCAGCGGAACACGGATTTTCTTTTTTGGGCATTCATGGTTTCCAGCGCTCCGTTTTCATTTACGTAATGCTTTTTATCCAGCCAGATTTTTTCAGCCATCTCTCCGTTGGGGTAAAAATAATATTTTTTATGATTGATTTTCACCCATCCGGTGCGCATCACGCCCTTTTTACTGAAAAAGTATTTTTCACCGTCCTTTTTAAACCAGCCGGTTTTTAAGGTTCCGTCTGAGGCGGCATAATATCTTTCTCCATCCACTTTAAACCAGCCGTCCGCCTTTAGTCTCCCGCTGTTTTCACGGAAATAATAACGTTTACCATTGATTGTGTGGAAACCAACCGCCTTCTCGCCGGAACGTTTCGATAAATAATAGATGTGATTGTTCCAGGACAGCCATCCTCGATATAAAACACCGCTGCTTTTTTTGTAATACCCCTTTTCCCCCACATACACCCATTTACCTGAAGCTGATGCCAGATTTGCGGACACACTGGAATTGGAGGCGGAACTGGCATATACCTTATGTGTTTTTATCACAGAGACTGCTGCAAAAAGGCATAGCAACAGTAAGACAATTCTCTCTTTCGTGGTCTTACTCATCTTTTTCAATTTCCTTCCTGTTCATTATTATAAATCACGCTCATCTAATATTATAGTGAATGGCCCGTCATTTTCAAGTAAAATTTTCATATAAGCGCCAAAAATTCCTTTTTCCACAACTGGCACAGATTCCGTGCATTTTTCTATAATGTACTCATATAACTCTTCTGCCTTCTGCGGGCTGCCTGCCTGTATAAAACTGGGACGGCTGCCTTTCTTACAGTTGGCGTATAAAGTGAACTGGGAAACTAATAACAGCTGTCCCTGTACGTCCTTCAGCGAAAGATTGGTTTTTCCCTGGTCATCCTGGAAAATTCTCAGACCCAGCATTTTCCGGACCAATTTATCTGCTGATTCTTTGGTGTCATCCTCTCCCACTCCGATCAGCACCAGAAATCCTTTCTGAATTTCTCCCACGATTCTGTGGTCCACGGTTACGCTGGCGTGATTGACTCTTTGAATAACAAATTTCATGCTCTCCTCCTGTTATACTCTTTTCCACATTATTTTTCTTCTTCTGCTCTATATTTATCCACATTATTGTCCAAATAGCTGTTAGTTTCACACGGAAGATGTTTATAAGTTAAAGTTTTCTCTATATATCTCCAGAAAAGAGCATAAAGAACTGCACAGACAGGTACTCCCACAAACATTCCCACAATTCCGAACAAACCGCCTCCTACTAAAATAGATAAGATTACCATAAAACTGGACAATCCTGTTGACTCACCCAGGATCTTAGGACCCAGTATATTTCCGTCAAACTGCTGAAGAACCAGGATGAAAATGATAAAATATAAACTTTTTATAGGACTGACCAGCAAAATCAGAAACGCACAGGGAACGGCGCCCAGATATGGACCGAAGAAGGGAATAATGTTGGTCACTCCCACAATAACACTAACCAGAACCCGGTACGGCATTTTCAAAATACCAGTTCCCAGATAACACAAAATCCCGATAATCAGGGAATCTACCATTTTTCCAATAATAAATCCACCGAAAGTCCGGTGGGTAAATCTCAGATTTTCCAGAATACGTCCAGCCCACCGGTCAGAGCATAATGCGTACAGCAGCATTTTCCCTCTTGCAGTAAAGGTTTCTTTATCTGCCAGAATATAAACAGATACGATAATCCCGATCACAATATTTTTCAAAAAAATCAACACATCCCACACACCGGAAGAAAGATGGAGCAGTGCTCCCTGCAGCTGGGGGAGAATGTCCCGTGTCAGATAATTCTCAAACCGGACCGCATACTTGTCGAACAGCCCCAATACAAATGTGTTGAGATCCGGGTTGTTATCCAGGCTTTTGGTTGCCCACTTCTGCATGTCATCCATAAACTGCGGAAAGCTATTGATGATATTTACGGTACTATTTAAAATCTCCGGCAGAATGGTCATCAAAAGAGAATATACCAGCCAGCACAGTAAGAAGACAGCTAACAGGATACAGAAATAACGAATCAGCCTTCTGCTCTTCTTTCCCACTTTGCGGTTTCTGGAAGCCAGAAGGGGGTAGATCACTTTTTTTTCTAGGAAATTCAGTACAGGATTCAACAGATAGGCAATCACTGCGCCGTAAATCAAAGGCATCAGAATCTGAAGCACAATGCTGATCCCGTCGATGATGATATTCATGTGAAAAATCCCAAAATAAAACAGCATGCTGGCAGCAGCCACAAGAAATCCCGTAATCCCCCAATTCAAATAGGGATTGTCTTTAAAAAATTTCATGTATTTCTTACAATTCCTTTCGTTTTATTCATGATATAATGTAATATTTTGTAATAATTATAACATATTGGAAATGATTTGTATATATTTTATTTATAAATAGTTCTGGCATCCAATACCGCCCCTGATGATACATAACTGCTGCTCTCCTGCTTTCTCTATTCCCTGCCGAAAGCAGGAATTCAGTTGATTTGTGCAGAGAGGAACGCTATAATGAAATATATTTGGATAGGTTAATTCGGAAAAATCAAAAAAAGCAGATATATGTAGAAAGGAAGTTAAATGAAATTACAACAGATGCTGAGTATAGTCCGAAAGGCTGTAGATGAGTTTCAGATGATTCAGCCAGGGGACAAAATTGCTGTGGGGGTTTCCGGAGGAAAGGACAGTCTGGCTATGCTGATGGCACTTCGGGAACTACAGCGTTTCTATCCCAACTCCTACAGTCTGGAAGCAGTCACTGTGGACCTGGGATTTCCGAATGTGGATTTTCTCATGATTGAGGAGTTTTGTGAGAAGCTGCAGGTGCCTTTTACAAAAGTTGATACAGAAATCGGGGAAATTATTTTTGACAGCAGAAAAGAAAAAAATCCCTGTTCTCTTTGTGCAAAAATGAGAAAAGGGGCTTTGAATCAGACTGCGAAAGAATTGAACTGTAATAAAATTGCTTACGCCCATCATAAAGATGATGTGGTGGAAACCATGCTGCTGTCCCTGATTTTTGAGGGGAGATTTCACACATTTTCCCCGGTTACTTACTGGGATCGAACAGACCTGACGCTGATCCGCCCTATGGTCTTCATGGATGAGGCAGATATTATCGGTTTTCAGAATAAATATCAGCTGCCGGCAGCAAAAAGCCCCTGTCCAGCCGATGGGCATACCAAAAGGCAGTATGCCAAGGAGCTGTTAAAGGGGCTGAACCGGGACTATACAGGGACAAAGCAGCGGATGTTTACTGCAGTTTTAAATGGAAACTTAAAAGGCTGGAATGTCAGACAGGAGTCTCGAAGACCTTCAGCGTCTGAATGATACATTCCACAGTCTGATCAATTCCCAGCTTTCCGCTGTCAATGGACAGATGATAGCTGGAGGCATCTCCCCAGCGTTTATTGGTGTAGTAATTGTAATAGCTGGAACGGCTTTTGTCTGTCTTCTGGATGGCATCCCGTGCCTTATTATCTTTCATTCCATATTTTTGGGCAATACGCCGAATACGCGATTCCATGTCTGAGTGGATAAATACGGAGAAGCAGTTAGATAACTCCGACAGCGCGTAATCGGCACAGCGTCCCACCATCACACAGGGTCCTTCCGCAGCCAGTTTTTTCACAGCCTCAAACTGTGCCAGGAATACTTTGTGGTTAATAGGCATATCTGTAAAAGCGGCAGAGCTGTAACCGAATGAATAGGTGTCCATAACCAGGGAATAGAGAAAGCTGTTTGTGGGCTTTTCATCGTGATTTTCGAATAACTCTTTACAGATACCGCTGTCGTTTGCAGCACGTTCCAGCAGTTCTTTATCGTAAAAGGGAATCTCCAGTCTCTTTGCCAGTTTTTCTCCGATTTCCCGGCCGCCGCTGCCATATTGGCGTCCAATGGTGATAATTGCGTTTGTCTTCATACTTTTTACTCCTCCTATTTTACAGTCTTCAGTCTTTCCAGTAATCCAAGAAAAGACTCCGGAAAAGGTGCGGATACTTCCAAATATTTACCTGTAGCCGGGTGCTGAAAGCCCAATATACGGGCGTGAAGCGCCTGTCCCGGCAGGTGGTATGGATTGCCGCCGTTTTTATTGTATAAGGGATCTCCAGCCAATGGATGTCCTATACTGGCCATATGGACCCGGATTTGATGGGTGCGCCCCGTCTCCAGACGGCACTGTATATGGGTAAATCTGCCGTGATACCGCTGGATTACCTGATAGTGGGTCACGGCATGTCTGCCGTTTTTTGAGTGGACAGACATCCTTTTCCGGTCTGTGGGATGCCTGCCCACCTGAGCGTTGATACTTCCCTGGTCTTCTTTTATGTTTCCATGAACAACGGCGTGGTAAAGCCGATGGATGGTATGTTCTTTTAACTGTTCCGCCAGATTCTGATGGGTACGGTCATCTTTACAGATAACCAGTGCACCGGAAGTGTCCTTGTCAATACGGTGAACAATTCCCGGCCTCAGTTCTCCATTGATTCCAGAAAGGCTTGTGCCGCAGTGGGCCATAACAGCGTTCACCAGCGTATGCTCTGTGTGACCGGGAGCCGGATGCACCACCATGCCCTGGGGTTTGTTTACAATCAGCAGAAACTCATCTTCGTATAAGATATCCAACGGAATGGATTCCGCAATCATGGAGACAGGCTGGCTTTCAGGAATATAGACACACACCGTGTCCCCTGTCTGAAGACGGAAGCTGGGTTTTACAGGCTTTTGATTGACCAGAACATTTCCCTCTTTGAGAAGTTTCTGCAGACGTGAACGGGAAATGCCGTCTTCTTCCAGGCACAGGGCCTTGTCAATGCGCATCTGGTTCTGGTCCTGGGAAATCACCACTGTTTTCTTTCGATTCGTCATCCCTTTTTCCTCTGTATAAATGAAAAATCTTCCTCCCGATACACAAAGCAGACATAGATAAACAGACAGATGCTGCTGACTACTACATAAATATCTGCCATATTAAACACAGGAAAATCAATCAGGGAAAAATAGAAAAAGTCCACCACATATCCGTGTAAAAGGCGGTCAATCCCGTTTCCCAGGGCTCCTGCGGATAATCCGGCCGCAAGGCAGTAAAAAGGGATATAACGGCTGGATGGGGGCATTTTATACAGGAACCATACGATCCCAGCCAGAAACAGCACACACAGCACAAGAAAGACGATTTTCTGATTTTGAAACAGCCCGAAAGCTGCGCCCCTGTTTTCCAGATAATGCAGTTGAAACACACGGGGAATCAAAATGATATCTTCTTTTCCACGCAGATTGGCAGCAGCCAGATATTTGGCCAGCTGATCAATCAGAACCAGCACAAGGGAGCTTCCGGCGGTCCATATAAGATATGGTTTTTTCTTTTCCTTCATGATACACCTTTCAGATAGTCAATGGCTGCGCGCAGTTCATCCTCACTCACTGTATGGTCCACAAATGCCTCACCGATTTTCCGAAGCAGAATGAAACGGACTCTTCCCTGGGCCATCTTTTTATCTTTTTTCGTAGTTTCCAGAAGGTCTTCTGTGGATAAATCTGCCTTTATCCCTGCTGGGAGCTGAAAAAGTCCGTTGATTTTTTCTATTTTATCCACAGCATCTTTTTCAATCAGACCCCGGCGCTGGGATAAAAATGCCGCCGCTGTATACCCCAGTGCCACACACTGTCCGTGGAGCATCTGAAAGTCCATCTTTCTTTCTATGGCATGGCCAATGGTATGGCCCAGATTCAAAAGGGCCCGGGGACCTTTCTCGTGGGGGTCCTGTTTAACAATATCTGCTTTGATTTGGCAGCTTCTGAAAATCATCTCCTGGAGTGCGCTGAGCTCTCTATCCAAAATGGACCTATGGTGTTCTTCCAGCCACTGGTAATAAGATGCATCTTTCAGCAGCCCATGTTTTAAGATCTCAGCCATGCCACAGGCAAATTGTTCTTTGTCCAGCGTATGGAGCGTATTCAGATTCATATACACTAATTTAGGCTGATGAAACGCTCCCACCATATTTTTATAGCTTTCAAAATCCACCCCTGTTTTTCCGCCAATGCTGCTGTCCACCTGGGCCAGCAAAGTGGTGGGAACTTGTACAAAATCAATGCCTCTCAGGTAAGTGGCTGCCGCAAATCCTGTTAAGTCTCCGACTACCCCGCCTCCCAGAGCCAGCAGAAGATCCCTGCGCTCAAAATTATTGTGGATTAAATGGGTATATAAATCCTGCACGGTGGATAACTGTTTATGAGCTTCTCCGGCCTCCATGGTAAAGCAGGTAACTTTGGAAAAGACTTTCTCCAATTCTTCTTTTACGGTCTGGCAGTATAAGGGTTCCACATGGGTATCTGTCACCACACAGACTTTTCCATCCGTCTGCCTGCATTGCTGAAGAGCCTCTGTCAGTCTGGCGAAGTCCTTTTCCAGATAAATAGAATAGGAAAAATCTCCGTCTCTTTCCACCTGTAGTCTGTTTTTTTCCTCCATCTCCTATCCTCCTGTTAATCTGTATTTTTTATTGATATCGTTCCAGAAGTACCCGGTGTTTTCCCTTTTTGGTCAGGGAAAGAACCTGCCGGAAGCAAAACTTTCCTTTTCCCCGGACAGACACAATATCGCCTTCTTTCAGTGTATATGCATTTGAGACAGTCAAAACACTGTTCACATACACCTGCCCTCCCTGAATCAGAGGAAGCATTTTGGTTCGAGAACTGGAAAAGGCGGCCGCAGCCACCGCATCCAGACGCACAGAAGATACTGTGGCCTGAACAGGTTCTCTCACTGGTTCCAGAGGAGTCTCCGCCTGGGACACAATCTGCGTATGTACCGCTGTATGGCGGACTTTCACCAGTTCCTGTACAAAAAAATCAGCCATAGAGTCCACGCAAAAGAACCAGGCATCTTCCCCGCGAATCAGGATATCTCCGATTACGCTTCTGTCTACACCCAAATGTATCATAGCGCCCAGATAATCCCGATGGCTTAAATTTTCCTGGAATTTTTTTGTATCTTTTGTGATTTTCAGGCAGGTGATGGGATAATCCCATTCATAAAAAAGAGCGTCAGGGATAAATGCAGCCATCTGACGCTCCGCACACTCATATCCCCCAGAAGTTTCCATGGCAACGCCCGAAAAGTCTTGTCCCAGGTTTTGAATCATGTGCAGCTGGTGAAGATCTAAAAACTCTGTAAACATAACAATATCCCGTTGAAAAGCCATGTTTTTTAAATCTTCTATCCGGTTTTTAAAAAAGGTATCTGTTTTATTCATTTCTTCAACTCTGTACGTGCGGAAGGAAGCGCACTGGTCAAAATATCCTGGAAATCACCGGATATATCCACATTAAACGGTGTAAGTATAAAAATATAGCCGGATATCATCTGGATTCCTCCATTCAGGGAATAACAGCATCCTGACGTAAAATCAATGATGCGCTGTGCCATATCCACATCTACCCCTTCCAGATTTAAAACTACGGTACAGTTGGACATTAATGTATCGGCAATCTCTTTTGTATCGTCCATACCTGTGGGACGGATTACGCACACTTCCATTGACTGTCCCTTTTTGGGAGTGCGCATAGGAGTAATTTTTGAAGAAGCTGTTTTTACATTTTTTCCATTTTGCTTTTGTGCTGATTTATCTGATTTTGCAGAACTTCTCGGCTGTGGCTCATCATAGAATTCATCTTCGTCATCAGTTTTCTGGAATTTATCGAAAAATTTTCTTCGGGGTCTCTGTTCCTCAAATTCATCGTCAAATTCATCGTCCAGAAAATCATCGTCGTCGTAATCGTCGTTGAGCTTAATTGCGTCCAAGAACTTGTCAAAAACACCCATTTCTATTCTCCAATCTCACTTCAGTCAGCAACGTAAGAACTACATTACAACTGGTAATTCCGGCTTCCGAATATACCTGTCCCTACCCTCACCATGGTAGAGCCTTCCTCTATGGCGACTTCATAATCTCCGGTCATGCCCATGCTCAGTACACACATATCTACATTATCAATGTTTTTTTCACTAATGTCAACACTTAATTTTTTCAATTCACGAAAAACCCATCTGTTTTCCTCCGGATTTTCCACAAAAGGCGCAATGGTCATAAGCCCTTTTATCTGAAGATTGGGAAAGGTACTGATTTGTTCCGCCAATGGCAGGGTATCTTTGACAGAAAGCCCGAATTTACTATCTTCTTCTGCCACATTTACCTCAAGCAGAATCGGCACAGACACCTGGTGTTTGGACGCCTCGGTCTGAATGGTCTCAGCAAGACGCAGGGAATCTACAGAGTGTATCATGGCGGTTTTGTCTACAATATATTTTACCTTATTTCTCTGAAGATGTCCGATCATATGCCATTTTACATCTGCCGGCATCTGTGGGTATTTATCCATGATTTCCTGTACTTTATTTTCACCAAAATACCGTATCCCGCAGGCATAAGCCTCTTTTAGATCTTCCACCGGTTTTGTTTTGCTTACGGCAATTAATGTAACCTCTTCCCGATTTCTTTTGCTTTTGCTGCAGGCACGGCAGATATTACTTTCTACCGTTTCCAATTGTTCTTTGATCATATTCTCCCCCCTTTAAATATTATCTTCCTTCACCTGTGAAGCATCCAGTATAATATGATCATACTGGGACAGGCCGTATTCAGTATTTTTTTCTATAATACAGAATTCTTCATTCTGCTCAATAATATTGATAAAGCGGAATACGGCATACCCTTTGTTGATACAATAAGCTCCTTCCAGAGCAGCCGTATCCTCCACCACGTAGCGGTCATTGGAATCCGGATTCAGCAGAATGCTTCCTTTTGGAAATGCTGAAGTATCCACATAACAGTAGTTTTCATCCTGTGCATAAATCACCGTGCTCACAAACTTGGCATCTGCTTTCCCTCTCCTTTTTCCCCCGCCTTCCATCAAAAAACTTGCCTCGTCTGAGTCGCTTTCTACTTTTTGATACTCTATGGGAATCGTATAAAAATCTTTATTCACAATAGAAGTCAATGGTATTTTCAAGCCGCTCTGTACATTCGTCACCAATTCAATATCCAGAAAACGTTCACCTGCATAGCGGATCAGTCCGCTGCTGAATTCAATATTTCCATATTTTTTTCCATCCCGTTCTATGATGGAAAAGTCTCCGTTTTGGGAAACATTATCTTTCAGGAAACGGACTTTGATCACTGTTTTATCTGCTAAGGCGCTGGCCTGACGGTCGCTTAAAGGGATGATCAGGTTCCAGGTTTCCCCTGTAAGCAGCCGGTAAACCGCATCTCCGGCCTGTATGGGATCTTTTGTTTTCAGGCCTTCCTTGTGGTATGCCATCTGGTCAAAATCAGCCTCTGTGAAGCTGTCTGCAGTGGTATTCTCATATCCGTCACGGGAATAAAGAATAATCCCTTCCCCCTGGGTCCGGATTAATGTCTGTCCCCCCATGGTTAGTGCAGGGGCCTGTTCTGCTCCCTGTATCCCCTGCATGCCATTTTGATTATTTACAGAATATTGGAGAATGCTCCCCCCGAGATCGTATTTAAAATTATAGGTGCTGCTAAAATTTTTCGGCTGGAATCCATAGGAAAAGCTGTTCATCTGTTCACGAAGCAGTGCCAGATCTTCCTCTGTTAAAGCCTGTGCCGCAGCCTGCATCTGCTGTTCTCCCAAACTGTAAACAATTGCAGAAGCATTTATTTTGATCCCCTCACGGGTGTAGTAATTCAGGTATCCGCCTGTATCTGCAGTAATCACCTGTTCATGATAGAGGGCAAGTCCTGTATAAGTCTCATTTTTGGACAAAGGGCCTGCCACCACCTGGTAGGATGTAAAATGAACAGATGTAAAATACAAAATAATGCTGAACAACATATAGACAAATAGACACCCGAACAAAATGGTGCCGATATTAAGCGTAAAAACTCTTTTAAAATCTTTCCATCGAACCTTGCTGGAAGGAAAAGGAATCTGTTTATTACCTGCCAATAGGCTGCCTCCTTTAACAGATATTTAATCGCAGCTGTTCAGTACCCTCCCAGCTGCGGACAAAAATCCATTGGGTTATATTTAATCTATGGTATTCTACCACATTTTTAGAAAATACGCAAATCTGCTGCTGTGCATAAATTCAAATATCCAGGGAAATACTACAATATGACCATAACCAATATGAAAACAGGAGGGATATGCCATGAATTCAAAAGGTCTGGATTATACAGCATTAATCATTGCCATTGTGGGAGCGGTCAACTGGGGGCTGATCGCCTTGTTCCGGTTTGACCTGGTTGCTTTTATCTTTGGTAATATGTCCTGGGTTTCCCGTATTGTATACGGGCTTGTGGGAATCTGCGGGCTTTACCTGATCAGCATGTTTGGCAGAGTTGGAACCACTGGTATGGAGGTTCATGAATAAAATTAAGGAATAAAAAAGCAGGGAAAGACCATCTCTTTGGTATCTTTCCCTGCAATTCCTTATGTAATTCTATCAAATAGTCTCTTATAATGCTGTTACGATTTTAGACTGGAGAGATGCGGGTATTTCTTCTTTGTTCAAAGATATACTGATCACAAAGGTAAGATTGAACTTCTGTCCGATGGCATCTAACTGAGTCAATGTATCGGTCACATCCTGTCCTTCCAGTTTGGAAATTGTAAGAAAACTGTCCAGATAAATCTCCTCCAAATCGTGGTCCTGGGAGATGATTCCGCAGATAAATCCCACAAATTCATCACTGTTTTTCAATGGGAAGGCAGATACATCAATCAGCCGTATTTTATTATTTAATTCATACATATGTTTTGTGCTCTTGTCCAGATACACAATGCTGCCGTTTGCGCTTTTGATTGCGCTGTTTACTCTTTCCAATAAAACTTTTGTTTTACCTTTGCCCTTCTTTCCTACTATTAGTTCAACCATCCTGCTTTCCTCCTTAGAAACATAGGTATTTTTAACAAATTTCTATTTGTGATAGTTCAATTATAGTGCATATAGGCAAAAAGTTCAATCATTATTTTCAGGAATTAATATGTTCTAATAATTGATTCATTTGTTCATACAAAACAGGTTTTGATTCGGCATTTGTCACAATGCTGATGAAAGTTTTGCCGTATTCGTTCTGACATACCAGTGCCAGACAATTCCCTGCCTCGTCTGTGGTACCGGTTTTTCCTCCCAGTACAGTTACCCCTTTTGGCTCTGTGGCTTCTCCGATCAGATAATAATCTGTAGATTCCAGATACATGGAATTCTCCTGCCCTGCGGCATTTCTGACGGGAACGGTAAACGCACTCATCTGGATAATCTCCACAAATTTGGGATATTTTATTGCCTCATTCAGCATAAGATAAATATCATAAATGCTTGTATAGTGTTCTGTGCTCTGCAGGCCGTGGGGATTGACAAAATGAGTGTTAGTCATGCCCAGGCGGGACACTTCCTCATTCATCATCTGCACAAAGTTTTCCTGAGTGCCTCCCACATGTTCTGCGATAGCCGCTCCTGCATCATTGCCGGAATAGACCAGCAGGCCATACAGCAGGTGTTCCAGAGTAAGAGAATCTCCTGGTCTCAGGCCGCAGAGCTGGGAGCCTTCTTCCAAAATCAGAGCTTCCTGGCTGACGGTGACCACATCGCTTAGATTTCCATATTTCAATGCCACAATTGCGGTCATGATCTTTGTGATGCTGGCCGGGTACAGCCGCTCATAAATATTCTGGCCATACAGCACTCTTCTGCCGTCCAGGTCAAACAATCCGCCATATTGGGACGGTTCCTGGCTGATTCCTTCCAGGGGAACAGACCCCGATGCAGATACGCAGAGATCTTTTGCAAAACTGTCCTGTACCTGATTATCAGTGAGTTTCAGCTTTCTTGGAAATTGACCGGACACCTGAAAAGCCAGCGGCAATGTGGTCTTGACATCAGAAAGCCGGAAAATATATACGTATACACCTCCAGAAACAATGACCAGAAGAAGCAATATCAGAAGCAGTGTGCTGCGTACTCTGCTGTGTCTGCGTTTTTTCTGGGGTTTTCTTTTTCGTGCCATAACATTTCTCCCTTCTGGAACTGTCAGGTATAAATACATCTCAAAGTATTCTTTACACAAGCATAATTATTTATGCCAGGAAATAGAAGTTTTATAAGAACTGCTCTGCAGGCCCACATTTAATACCAGTCCCATGCCAATATAAAGACTGACCACAGAGGTAAGTCCATAACTGATAAAAGGAAGAGGGGTTCCGGTATTTGGCATAATTCCCGTGGCCACACAGATATTGATAAAGCTCTGGAGTGCGACAATTGTGGCCACCCCGCAGCAGATCAGTTTTCCGGACAGGTCTTTGGCGCGCATGCTCATACGGATGCATTCCAGTGTAATCCACAATAGGACGATGATAATAATACTGCACCCAATAAAGCCCAGCTCCTCTCCTGCCACAGCGAATATAAAGTCTGTCTGAATCTGAGATACAAAGTTCCCCTTATTCGCCGAAGATTCCTGGTTATTCAGCCCTTTTCCGGTCAATTCTCCGGAGCCGATGGCCAGCATGGAATTATTTTGCTGTTCCACATCGTCGCGGTATTCTTCGTTTTCCGGATACAAAAAGGACATAATCCGGTTACGCTGGTACTCCTGGATTAGTTTCTGATCCGGCTGTACCACAATAGACAAAAAGATGACCATCATGGGAGCCAGAATTAGAATTGCACCGCCGATGATTTTATAGCTCAGTCCTGCAATATAAATCAGTGCGCAGAACATGACAAGCACTGTAATCGTATTCTTTAAGTCTGGCTGCTGGTAAATCAGCAGGAGGGGAACAGCCAGCAGAAGCAGGCATTTTACAATTGTCTTGATGGTATTCAGATCATTTTCATGGTCCATGAGATAGCGTGAAAAAAATAAGATCAATAATATCTTTGACAATTCTGTGGGCTGAAACCGGAAACCTGCAATATCAATCCAGCGGGTTGCGCCTCCGGCAGTATGCCCCATGAGCATTACACCAAGAAGCATGGCAATATTAAACAGATATATCAGCCAGTAAAAATTCAGAATCCAGCTGAAATCCATCAAGGATACCACAAGCATAGCGGTGATGCCCAGGACTGCTCCCATAATCTGGCGGGATTTTAGAGATTCCATGGCACTGCCAACCAGCAGTACGCCAATTGTTGTGATACCCAGCAGTAAAATGACCAGTCTGAAATTATAAAATCTTAATTTATATTGTTTTAACATAATCCCTTCGGCTATCCTTCTCTTGTAATATAGGAATCCGGGCCAGAACCATGGGCGGATTCTGCTGAAACTGTACCTGAATTCCCCTTTTGTCCACGGGAAGGTACTTGTCCATGGCCTGGACCAGATCGTTCTGCATCATTTGCATGGTATCAGTGGAACAGTCCATCCGTTCCGACAACAGAACGTTTTTCAGCCGGCTCCTGGCTACGGAGCCGGACTTTCTTTTCTTCTGTGATCCACTTCGTGTCATAAAAAGCATTTCCACGACCTCCTTTTAATTTCGGAATAATTCAGTCATTTTGCGGAAAATACCTTTTTTCAAATTAAAGTTTAGAAATGGTACTTCTTCCCCTGTAATGCGGCGGCAGATATTTAAGTATCCCTGCTCCGCAGGGGAATGATTTCCTGATAACGGAACACCCTGATTTGTGGCAATGACAATCTGCTGGTCATCCGGTACAATGCCCAGCAGACGGATGGCAAGAATCTCAATCACATCGTCTACGGACATCATATCCCCTTTCTGGATCATATCCGGCCGGATCCGGTTGATAATCAATTCGATTTGATTTACATCATTGGCCTCCAGAAGGCCTATAATCCGGTCAGCATCCCGGATTGCCGATACTTCCGGTGTAGTTACCACAACAGCCCTGGATGCGCCGGCGATGGCATTTTTAAAGCCCTGTTCGATTCCTGCCGGACAGTCCAAAATAACATATTCGAAATGGCTGCTCAGTTCCTCAGTAAGTTTGATCATTTGTTCCGGTGTTACTGCTGTCTTGTCTTTTGTCTGTGCAGAGGGAAGCAGGTATAGATTATTATATCGTTTGTCCCGTATTAATGCCTGTTTCAGACGACAGTTTCCATAAATTACATCTACCAGGTTATATACAATCCGGTTTTCCAGCCCCATAACCACATCCAGATTGCGCAGACCGATATCGGTGTCTACAACCACTACTTTCTTTCCCAGCATGGCCAGTCCGGTTCCAATATTAGCTGCTGTGGTAGTTTTTCCCACGCCTCCCTTTCCAGATGTTACTACAATTACCTCGTTCATACAAACCTCCTGATTTTACAATGGACTTTTTACCCTCTTTTGTATGATCTGAGTCATCGTATCTTAATTTTTCTGTCTGCATTCAGACAGACACCGGTACATTAGTCATTACTGGCATTGCTGGATGTATCAGATGCAACACCGGTGATAACTTTTTCACGTCTCTGTTCATTAAAATGATACTGAAAGATACCGCTGGCCACCAGACACGCATTACCTGAGGAATACCCATGGGGAATTCGCGTTGCCACAGCAATCTGGGGATTCTCTGCTGGTGCATATCCCACAAACAGACCATGGTCAGGCCGGTACTGATTTTCCTGAGCTGTTCCGCTCTTTCCGCTTACATCTACCCCGGACTCTTCAAATTTCATATCTTTATAAGTGACCTGGATAACTCTGCGCATGCCGTTGTGGATGGCATCCCAGGTGGATTGGGGAAGTTCTGTTGTATTTTCCAGCTTCGCCTCATATTCTCTCAGCGGGCTGCTCTGGGAATCTGTGACCTTCTGTATCAGAGACAGCTGATATCCCTGTCCGCTGGTGGCAAGGGTTCCCACATATCTGGCGAGCCCCACAGTGGTGAACAGATGGGTTCCCTGACCCATATAGGAGGGGACAGCCATCTGGTCAGATACCTGGGGGTCCGCCTCGGAAATTTCCACCCCGGAGGGTTTGTCCAGGTTCAGAATAGACGCGTATCTGCTCATATTCTGCAGACTGATATTTTCGGAAAATCTGCGGTTCTGGTCCATTCCCAGTTCAAAACCAATTTCATTAAAATAGTAGTTGCAGGATTGTTCCAGTGCACCTTCCACCTCCAGAGGGCCGTGTCCATAAGTATTCCAGCAGTCAATATGAGGCTCCACTTTTTCGAAAGAACCCGTGCAGTCAATCATAGTTCCTGTATTAAGAATACCGCTTTCCAGACCCGCAATGGCGGAAACCATTTTAAAGGTTGAACCAGGCGCTGTCTGCTGCTGAGTTGCTTTGTTGAAAAATGGCTGGGACAAATCGTTTGCTATTTTGTTATAATAGTCAACATCCATAATATTTGCCAGCCGGTTGTTATCATACCCCGGATAAGTGACACAGGCCAGCACCTGGCCATTGTTGGGGTCTGTCACAACTGCTGATCCGGAACAGGGGTCCAGGGCCAGCTGTCCCGGGGTGATTTCCAGTGAGTTGATCTTGGAAATCATGAATTGATATGCGCTGGTCTGCCCTCCTGCCAGGGATTCGTACATTCCGTCCTCTTTATCCAATACGCCCTGGTCGTACAATGTGACACATAAACTGCCAGGGTCTATGTTATCATTTAACAGCATGTACTTATACAGCAGTTTTCCAAAGGACAGATCTGTCATAAGATAATCTGCCAGATAATCTGCCAGCTCCAGATATACTTCCCTGGAATCCAGATAATCACCCTGGGGAGAAATCTTGGATATTTCAATCCATTTTTCTCTGGCCGCGTATGTTAAATATTCCTGCAGACTGATGGTCTCTTCCTTGGCCCACGCTTGATACGTAGGGTCTGTGGTGTCGATGGCATCCTGATCCAGTACCTCCAGCTGGAGTGTGAGCAGGTCATCTACAATGTAATCCAGGTACTCCTGCATCTCTTTATCCAGATCTTTATATGCCGGCGGGTTTTCTCCTGTAAGCTCCTCTTTTATTCTATCAAAAACTTCCGTCTGTTTTTGTTGAAACGAGGCATATAATTGTTTTTCTGTCTCACTGGCGTCTGCTGCTGAAAAATGATCAATATCAATCACATTATTCTGCACCAGTGCATTGTACACATCATAGATGGGCACCGCAATCTGTACGGTATCCGTAATCTTGGTTTTATCAAAGGTTTTTTCCGGTGATATGTGGCTGAGCAGCACACCGGCAATCTGCTGTTCCAGTATTTTATAGCAGGCAATCTGAAGATCACTGTCAATGGTCAGATACACATCATGTCCGGCAATGGGGTCCAGGTGGGAATCCTCGTCAATCTTCAGAACTTTTCCCAGGTTGTCTACATACACCGTCTCTTTTCCGTTTGTCCCCTGAAGGTCTGTCTCCATGTACTGCTCAATACCGGATTTTCCGATGACTGATGTGGTATCGTATTTTTTGGCATTTTCCTTCTGCAGTTCTTCCAGTTCTTCCGTGGATGCCTGTCCGGTATATCCGATGATATTGGCAAAATAAATGGCATCTTCGTACTGACGCTTGGAATCTTCAACAATATCTACCCCCTGCAGATTATCACGGTTTTCCTGAATGACAGCCACGGACTCCTGACTTAGGTCAGTGGCAATGGTGGCTGGCATATATTTCTGGAAACTGTTAGTGGACAGCAGGTATCGTATGATGGTAATATTCATAAGCTCGTCAGCGGTAAACTGTTCTGGCAGCCCATACTGCTGCAGCTCTTCTTTTGTATAGGCATCTTCCCCGGTGGGGACAATGGCAAACCGCTCTGCACTCACCAGATATTCCATCATTTCCTGGGGCGATGCATTTTTTTCATCGTCTTCCAGGTCCTCAATCAGTGCACGGCCGTAGATATCAGCCCGGAAACGGTCCAGACTCACACCTTCATTCAAGTCGAAACGGTATTCCCCCTGGTTGTTCATAACAATATGAAAATTCCTGTCCACCTTGTCCCCGTACTGTTCCAGAATCTTACAGATTTTATAAGCGGTACTGTTCAATGTCAGGTTTTTCTCCCGGTCAGAATCATAAGTACCATTATCTTCAATGGTCAGAGAATAGCAGAGTTTACTGGAGGCCAGCAATTTTCCATTGCGGTCAAAAATACTTCCGCGGGTACTTTTGATGGTACGGGTTTTCGTAGTACGGGAGGTAAAATCTGAGGTAAATTCCTCCCCCTGTATAATCTGCAGCTCAAAGATCCGGCGTATCAAAACAACGGACATCAAGATAAATACCAGAGCCAGTATACTGGTTCTGGGAATCCGTATCCGTTTGTTTCTGAAAAATCTTTTTATTTTGTTAACCATAAAGAATCACTTTCCTTGAAATTTACACGCATAAAGCGGTGGATAATCTTATAGTATAAACGGTAGACCAAGGCTGTCAATACAAGCGTATATATCATTTCCGGCAGAATCACACGGCGCAGATAATAGAGGAAATTTGTATTTCCCTGCAGTAAAAACAAAAAGACAAAAACCATAAAGTTGTAAAAGAAGTCTCCCCCTGCGGCCAAAAGCATGGGAACCTTCACATCATCATCGTAATAGACCTGATAAAAAAAGCCGCTCAGAAACCCCACATACATATAGATACCGGCGTGTATTCCCGGATAATAGCCGTAGAACAAATCGATGAAAAGTCCTGTCAGAAAACCGGTGAACAGACCGCTGGTTTTTCCCCGCATCAGCCCAACGCTGATACACAGAATCACCAGAAGATTGGGAGAAATGGAACCAATGGCGATTCCTTTCATAAGTGTGCATTGAAGAAGAAAGGAAACGAATATTATGGCAAGCGTGATCAGTTTATTGCGCATGTTTCTTCTCCTTTTCAGCCTTTTCCTTCAGGTCGGTGATCACCAGTACTTTCTGCAGGTGTCTGAAATCGGCAGCCGGCAGCAGATATCCGCCATAAGTCAGATTGTTGCTGTCCTGGCTGATCTCACTGATGTAGCCGATTAACAGTCCTTTCACATATTTATCACTGATATGGGAAGTGACCACCCGGTCGCCGATACTCACTTTGCCTTCAGGACTTTGCAGCTGAGAAAATTCTATTTTACCGGAATCAATCAATTCCAGATCACCGGTGACCATACAGGTATCTTCCGTTTCAGAAACCTGGGCGCTCACATTGGAATCATCGTCCACGATAGAACGTACAGCTGCCCAGTCAGCACCTGTCTCTGTCACAATCCCCACCAGACCAGCACCTGCCAGGACGTTGGAATCTACGCTGACTCCATCATTGGTTCCTTTATTAATCGTAAAGCTGTGGTACCAGTTTCCCGGCTCCTTGGCAATTACCTCGGCCAATATTTTATTATACTGAGCATATTCTTTGTCCAGATCATACAGTTCCCGCAGATGAGTAAAGTCTGTCTGATTCTGCACCAGTTCATTGTTCTGCAGTGTCAGCTCATCGATCTGGGCTTTTAACTTTTTATTTTCCCGTGCCAGTTTCTTTACACTCTGAAAATTGTCCTGTACGGACAACAGCCAGTTTCCGATTTTATTAATTCCCTTTTCAAATGGAATAATAATATATCCTGCCGTCTCCCGCGCCGAATCTCCAGTAATCCCCGTGGAGAAAGCGGCTGTTACCATACTGACACACACAATGGTCATCAGTAAGATCAAATGTTTACTTTTCAGACGAAAATTCCCTTTTTTCTTCATCTCTTACTCCCATGCGGCTGTATTACATTTTTTTCTGCCTGACAGGCACTGCCCATTCCTGCAGATATTTATCTTTGATCATTTTCTCCACGCCCCGGATGGTACAGGCATCATGCATCTCGGAAAGACATACCCCATACCCTGTGAGATCTGCCAGGAATTTATCGATATTTTTCAATCGTGTACTGCCCCCTGCCAGATAAATTCCTTCCTTAAGGATACTGTAGGCAATCTGAGGAGGTGTGCGCTCCAGAAATGTTTTGATCTCATTTCCTATGACAGCGATGGGACGCTCAATGGCATTGTTGACTGTCCTGGAGGACACCGCTTCCTCCCTGGGAAGTCCTGACAATGTATCGATTCCGATTACTTTGCGCAGCTGCTCCTCCTGGCTGTAAAGACCGCCGATAGAAATTTTCAGCCTGCTGGCTGTCCGGCTTCCGATCAGCAGACGGTTTACCCTGCTGATTTCCTTACAGATTTCCAGGTCAATCTGTCTCCCGCCCAATTGGAGAATTTTGCTGATGATTACTTTTCCATCCGCAATGACAGATATCTCTGTACTCTGGGCACCGATATTGACAATCATGCTTCCTTTTGTCTTTTTAATGGATATATCCATGGCGATAGCATCGGCAATGGGTTTTTCCACAATCCGTACTTTATTGTTCTGCAGCCATCCCCCGTTTGCCATGGAATTATATGCCCTCTTTTCAATCTGCGTCAAATCTGTGGGAACAGCGAAATACATGGTGGAGCCGAATCCCTGCCAGGGATTGATCTTTTTTATCAGACTGTACAGGGAAACCTCGGCTTTGACAATATCCGCGATCATTCCATTTGCCATGGGAGATTCCACAACAATATTGTCCGGTGCTTTTTCAAACATCTCATAGGCCTCGTCACCCACAGCCAGGACACGCTTCTTATCTTTCACAGCAACCATATTTTTTTCCGCGTAAACTTTATTTTTCTGATAGGAATAAACTTTGATCGTGTTGGCACCCAGATCCACTCCGTATATTTTTCGAAATAGCATTACAGTCTTTCCTTTTCCCTAAAACTTACATACGTGTGCTCACCGATAATAATATGGTCCAGAAGATGAATTCCCAGCAGCTCCCCGCCCTGTCTCACCCGCTCTGTGATCTCCACATCTGCCTTGCTGGGCGTAGGGTCCCCGCTGGGATGGTTGTGCACAAGTATAATATTCACCGCCTGAAAGCGCAGGGCTTCCAGAAACAATTCCCGGGGGGATACCAGCGAGGCATTCACAGTCCCCAGAAACAGCCGTTTTTCCCCCAGCAGATGGTTTTTCGTATCCAGCATCATACACAAAAGAACTTCCTGCTCTTCGTGGCGCAGTTCTTCCATATAATAGTCCGCGATTGTGACGGGCATGTTAAATGACAGCCTGCCTTTTGCCCTCTGCCGGGACATTCTTCTGGACAGTTCGCCAATGCATTTCAGCTGAATGGCTTTTACTTTCCCCACTCCCGGTATCTTCATCAGCTCCTGTGCGGAAAGATGATACAGCCCGGCCAGTCCCTGGCTTTTCGTGTGGGGCAGATTCAGCACTTCATAAGAAAGCTCCAGAGAACTGCTTCCCCGGCGGCCGGTTCTTAATATGACGGCCAGCAGTTCCGCGTCTGTGAGATGCTCTGCCCCAAATTCCAGACATTTCTCATAGGGCCTGTCCTGTGGGGGAATATCTTTGATGGTATTTTTTTCTCTCATAAACCCTCCCACTCTCTTCGAAAGCCGTGGGATTTTCAAGTGTATTATATCTTAACACAGATTTTTTGAAATGTATACCAAATCACTGGATTTTCATATAATTTTTAGCAATTGCTTCCGCTGTTTTTAGACCGTCCACGGCGGCGGAAGTGATGCCGCCTGCATAACCGGCCCCCTCCCCGCAGGGATAAAATCCCTGGATATTGCTCTGCATATCCGGCCCCCGCAGAATGCGTACCGGAGAGGAAGAACGGCTTTCGATTCCGCTGAGCAGGCAGTCCGGGCGGGCAAATCCGGGGATCTTCTTGTCAAACGCCGGTATGCCTTCCCGGATGGCAGCGCTGATGGCATCCGGCAGGATGCTGTGCAGACTGCTCAGCTGATAGGCACCTTTGATGGAAGGAGCCACCTGTCCCAGCTGGATGCTTGCTTTTCCCTGTTGAAAATCCTGCCACAGCTGCACCGGGATTTTTCCCTGTGCCAGCTCCCATGCCTTTTGTTCCAGCTGTCTCTGATAAGCCACTCCGCCCAGGGGAGTATCGTCTGGATAATCAGACGGGGATACGGTGACGATTAATGCGCTGTTGGCGTTCTTCCCGTCTCTGGCGTGATAGCTCATGCCATTTATGGCAAGGGCGTTTTCTTCTGAGGAAGCATTGACTACGTATCCGCCGGGACACATACAGAACGTATAGATTCCTCTGCCGAGGCTGGTTCTGTGGGTGAGTTTATAGCTGGCCGCGCCCAGCAGAGGGTTTTCTTTTTCGCCGTAAAGGGCCTGATTGATCATTTCCTGGGGATGCTCGATGCGCACTCCCACGGCGAAAGCCTTAGCCTCCATAGAAAATCCCCGCCTGTACAGTGTTTCAAACGTATCTCTGGCACTGTGGCCAATGGCACATACCACTGCCTGGGCAGGGATTTTTTCTCCACTTTCCAGCAAGAGCCCACAGATTCTGTCATCTTCGCAGAGGAAATCCACCACCTGGGTGCGAAACAGAAAACGTCCGCCTAGTGATTCAATCTGCCTGCGGATGGATTCCACAATTCCCATGAGCAGATCAGTCCCCAGGTGAGGTTTCTGCTGGTACAGAATCTCCGAAGGCGCCCCTGCTTCCACAAACATCTGAAGAACAGCGCGGATACGTCCGCTGGAGTCCTTTACCAGTGTATTTAATTTCCCGTCAGAAAAAGTCCCTGCGCCGCCTTCCCCGAACTGTACATTGGACCGGGGGTCCAGGATGCCTGTCTTCCAGAATTTTTCCACATCCTCTTTTCTGTTTCGGACAGATGCTCCTCTCTCAACCACCAGGGGACAGTATCCATTTTTTGCCAGTGCCAGAGCGCAGAAAAGCCCTGCAGGGCCGCTTCCCACCACCACCGGGGGGAATTTCAGGGGCTGGTTTCCCGGCTCTGGAAAGTGGTATTCCCCTCTTCGGGTTGACATAATATTTTTATAGTTAATCTTGCGAAGGGCTTCCTGTTCTGATTTTCTGCTGTTGTAGGACACGTCAATGGTATAGACAAATTTTTTTTCTGTTTTTTTTCTTGCGTCCAGAGACTGGCGGACGATTTCGTAGGTAAACGCCTTTTTAACAGGAAGGCTTTTCTGGATCTTACGTTCCAGGTCTTCTCTGCTGTGGCTGATGGGAAGTTTCAACTGTGAAATCCGTATCATTACAATTTCCTTTCTTCATGGGAAGTGCATGCCATAGCCGCCGCTGCCCCGGAAGACCATGCCCACTGCAGGTTGTATCCGCCGCAGGCACCGTCCACGTCCAGGATCTCTCCTGCGAAATAAAGGGATTTATGCAGCCTGGATTCCAGGGTATACGGGTCCACCTGCCGTAAGTCCACACCGCCCATACACACCTGGGCGTAAATATAGTCTTTCCAGCCCCGTATGGGAATCCTCCAGTGCTTGATGTGCCGGGCAATTCTCCTTGGCATCTCACTCTCCCGCCCTCTGCCTGCCAGATTCACCGGCAGGGAGCAGAATTTTTCCGGGAAAATCCCTCTGAGTATCTCCGGCCATGTTTTAAACGGGAGTTTCTTTTTCTGGGCTCTGAGGAGATATTCCAGGCACTTGGCGTCCATATCCGGAAAAAAATCCACATAAAGTTCCGTCTCTTTTTTCTGATGGACACTCTCCACCGCGTAACGGCTCAGCTGAAATACGGGAATCCCGGATACCCCATAATCGGTCAGCTGGATTTCCCCTGCTTCCCGGCAGACATATTTCCCGTTGATGCGCAGAGACGCCGCTGCATCCATGCGCAGTCCGGCCCACTGGGAAAAATACTTCCCTTCTCCCACCAGGGGAACCAGTGCAGGGAGAACCGGAAGGATTTTATGTCCCAGTCCCGCCGCCAGATCATAGCCGCTGCCATCTGCCCCGGGGAGATTGGACGCTTTGGAACCTGCCGCCATGATTACCGCATCTGTATGAAAGGTTCCTCTGTTTGTGTTCAGCTTCCAGCCAGCCCGCTCCGGACAGATGTCTGCAATTTCTACCTGGGTTTTTATCTCTGCGCCCAGCCTCTCAGCCTCTGATAACAGCAGATACAGCACGGTCTTCGCCTGCCGGCTGTAGGGGTATACCCAGCCATTCTGCTCCCTGATATACAGTCCCATGTCTGAAAAAAAACACAGGGTATCTTCTACCGAAAAACGGTGTAGAACTTTCTTCACTGTCTGAGGGATCTGGCTTCGGTAGGCGTCTGGCCTCATCTGGGTATTAGTCAGATTGCACCGTCCGTTTCCAGTGGCCAGCAGTTTTTTGCCGCAGGAGGGCTGGTGTTCCAGAACCATGACCTTTGCACCGGCCTTTGCCGCTGTAACGGCGGCCATCAGTCCCGCGGCCCCGCCGCCGATGACTGCAATGGTTTTCATAATTGCACCAATCCTGCTTCTGTTAATTTCTCCAGAGACATCAAGATCCCTGCCTTGGCGTGTTCCCAGGTGAGCCCGCCCTGAAAGTACACAGCATAAGGGGGCCGGATGGGGGCGTCTGCGCTCAGTTCGATGGAGGAACCGGACACGAAGGCTCCTGCCGCCATAATCACCGGGCTGTCGTACCCTGGCATATCCCAGGGTTCCGGAACCACATAACTGTCCACAGGAGCCGCCGCCTGAATTCCCTGGCAGAAAGCGATCACCTTTTCCGGTGTGCCCAGAGTGACTGCCTGGATAATATCCTGCCTTGGCTCCTGACTGCCGGGGAGAACGGGATATCCCAGAGATTCATAGAGGGCTGCAGCATAGATCGCACCTTTCAAAGCGCCTTTCACCACTGTGGGAGCCAGGAACAGGCCCTGATAGAAGGACTGCTTCACATCTAAGCTGGCGCCCACTTCTTTTCCCAGACCGGGACAGGTCATCCGGCAGGCTGCCTGCTCCACCAGCTCTTTTTTACCCACAACGTAGCCGCCGATGGGGGCCAGCCCGCCGCCGGGGTTTTTGATTAAAGAACCTGCCATCAGGTCTGCCCCTGCATCGGAGGGTTCTATAATATCCACAAATTCCCCGTAACAGTTGTCCACCATACAGATCACATCGGGTCTTCTTTTCTTTATAAAAGCAATCAGTTCTCCAATCTGGGCCACGGAAAATGACGGACGGGTCTGGTAGCCCTTGGACCGCTGGATGGTCACCAGCCGGGTCTTGGGGGTCAGCGCCTGCTCAATGGCTGGGTAATCAAAAGTTCCGTCTTCTTTTAGGTCTGCCTGGCGGTAGGTGATTCCGTATTCGGCCAGGGAACCTTTCTGGCGGCGGATGCCGATGACTTCTTCTAAGGTATCGTAAGGCCTGCCCACCGGGGACAACAGTTCATCTCCCGGGCGGAGATTCCCGAACAGTGCCACAGCCAGAGCGTGAGTGCCACAGGTGATCTGGGGCCTCACGAGAGCTGCTTCTGTGTGAAAGATATCTGCGTACACCTGTTCCAGAGTTTCCCGGCCCACATCGTTGTACCCATAACCGGTGGACGGATAAAAGCAGGCTTCACTTACCCGGTTTTTCTGCATGGCGTGCAGGACTTTCAACTGGTTATATTCTGCGGTTTCCTCCAGTTTCTGGAAACGATCTTTTAACTGGTCTTCGATTTGTTTTCCGTAATCATATACCTGCGGCCGGATGCCGATCTTCTGATACAATTCTTTGATGGCTGATTCCTTCATAGACAAATGCCCCTTTCCCTGCAGATGTTTAACATATACTCTGCCATTGGTTCTTCCTGATAGTCAAAGTCTTCCCAGGAAACCCAGATTTTTTCTTTTTCCCGTCTGAACCAGGTCAGCTGCCTTTTGGCAAAGTGCCTGGTATTCTGCTTGATTTTTTCTGCTGCTTCTTCCAGAGAGTATTCCCCGTCCAGAAAGGCCAGCAGTTCCCGGTAGCCAAGCCCCTGCATGGACACCATGTCCCGGGTACATCCCCGGGCCTTTAACCCCTTTACTTCTTCCAGCAGTCCATCTGCCATCATCTGATCTACCCGCTCCTCAATCCGCCGGTATAATCTGGCCCGGTCATCTGTGAGTACAAAATAGGCGCAAATGTAGGGGGAAATCTTCTCCTGCTGTTCCCGGTTATGGGTGGATATGGGGGTTTTGTTATCGTGGTAGAACTCCAAAGCCCGCAAAATCCGTTTCCGGTTGTTGGGATGAATCTGGCGGGCTGCCTCCGGGTCTACAGCCTGCAGCTGCCGGTGCAGCCAGAGGGCGTCTTTCTCCTGGGACAAACGCTCCAATTCCTCCCGGTAACGGTTCGGTCCGGTGTTCTCCTCTCCAAAGGCAATGTCCCGGACAACAGATTGAATATAAAAGCCGGTTCCCCCTGTTAGAATGGGGATTTTCCCACGTGTATAAATCCCGTCCAATGCCTCCTTTGCCATCTGCTGGAACCGGACCACATGAAATTCGTCTTCCGGATCAAGAGCGTCGATGAGATGATGGGGAATGTTCTCCATCTCCTCCCGGGTGATTTTGGCAGAACCGATGTCCATATGGCGGTACACCTGCATAGAATCTGCGCTGATGATTTCTCCGTCCAGAGCCTTGGCCAGACGAATGGAAAGGCGGGTCTTTCCCACCGCTGTTGGTCCGGCCAGGACTACCAGAGGTTTTTTTTGTTCCTGCATTTTGATTCACACAATCCTTTTGAATTTTTTTTCCAGTTCTGGCCTGCTCATGGAGACAATGGTGGGTCTGCCATGGGGACAGTGATAGGGATTCTCTAGAGCCAGCAGCTCATCAATTAACTGGTCAGCCTCCTGGCGGGACAAAGATTGATTTCCTTTTACTGCGGCTTTACAGGCCATGGATGCCAGACGCTCTGCAAAGAGTTCCAGTTCCTGCCCAGTTTTTTCTTTTTCCAGGCTGTCCAGCAGTTCTTTGAATAATGTCTCCCCCTGCAGTCCGTACAGGTTGGCAGGGACGGCGTGGATGCTGTATTCCCGGGTTCCGAAAGGTTCGATCTCGAATCCCAGCTTCTGGAACATCCGCATATACTCCAGAAGCAGCAGTTCCTCTCTGATATTCACAGAGAGAATCAGCGGGGGGCTCAGATACTGAGAAGATATTTTCTTTTCCCGGAAATCCCGCTGGAGCCTCTCATATAGAACTTTTTCATGGGCTGCATGCTGGTCGATTATAAAAAACTTTTCTTCATATTCCACCAGCCAGTAGGTTTCAAACACCTGGCCGATCAGCACATGACGGCTTCTGGCCTCCTTCGTTAAAAGACCTGGGGCAAACAGCTCCATCTGTTCACTCTTTTTAGGGGCACTCTCCTCTTTGGGAAAAACGGTCTGCTCCCGGACAATCGGGGGATTCTGGACCTGCGGCTGTACAATCTGTCTGTAATCTACGGGCCTTTTCGGTCTTTGGGGTTCCTGGACTGCAGCTGCGCGCCGTACTTCAAAAGGTTCTGGAGTCTGTGCTTTTGGCTTGGGGAGAACGGTTTTTTCCCTCTTTTTTTCCAAAGAGATTTCCGGGATCAGCTCCGGAGCCGCAAGAGTCTCTTTCACAGCAGCTGAGATTGCCTGATAGACTTCCTCCCCCCTTGAAAACCGCACCTGCATCTTGGAGGGATGGACATTTACATCCAGATCATTGCCGGTCATCTGAAGATTCAACACAGCAAAAGGGTATTTGTGTTTCATGGTATACCCGTGATACCCGTCTTCCAGAGCTCGTGTCACAATGGAATCCTTCACATACCGGCCGTTGATAAAATAGTTTTCGAAACCACGGTTTCCCCGTGATACCGCTGGTGTGCCCAGATAACCTGTGATTTTTAAAAAATCATTTTCCCAGGTAACAGGCAGCAGCTGTTTTACCACGTCTCTGCCATAAATTTGGTAAATCACATCTTTCATTTGATTATTTCCCGTTGTGTGCAGTTTTAACTGCCCATTTACCATATATTTTACGGAAATATCCGGATGGGACAAAGCCATCTGTTCCATCAGACTGCTGATGTATCCCCCTTCTGTGGCGGCTGTTTTCAGAAATTTTTTCCTGGCGGGTACATTGTAAAACAGATTGTGGACCAAAATGGTGGTGCCGTCCGGAGCACCTATTTCTTCCAGAGATTTTTCCACTCCGCCCTCAATCACATAACGGCTTCCAGTCATGGCAAAGGGGGCTTTTGTAATCATTTCCACCTGAGATACTGCCGCTATGGAGGACAGAGCTTCCCCTCTGAACCCCAGAGAAGCAATCTGCTCCAGGTCTTCGGCCTTTTGAATCTTGCTGGTGGCATGACGCAGAAAAGCCAGGGGAATTTCTTCCTTCTCCAGACCGCCCCCGTTATCAGTAATGCGTAGGAAAGAGATTCCCCCTTCTTTGATTTCCACTGTGACTGCAGACGCTCCTGCGTCGATGGCATTTTCCACCAGTTCCTTTACTACGGAAGACGGACGCTCTACCACTTCCCCGGCCGCTATTTTATCAATCGTATCCCGGTCCAGTACCGCAATTTTATTCATCTGCGTTCCACCTGTTCTTAATCTCATTCTGGAATTTGTACAGCAGATTCAACGCTGCCATGGGGGTCAGGTTGGAGATATCCAGTTCTCTCAGCTGACGGATAATGTCGTCGTCTTTTACGGCGTCCAGCAGAGACATCTGATGCATATCAATCTGGTCAAATTTTACAGAAGTCTTTTTCCTGGGCTCAGTCAGGTCTTTGATGGCCGCAGTAATATCCGCGTCGCTCAATTCCTCCACCAGTTCTTTTGCCCTTTTGATCACTGATTCCGGAATGCCTGCCAGTTTTGCCACCTGGATTCCATAGCTTTTGTCAGCTCCGCCTGTGACAATCTTCCGCAGAAATACAATGTCATCCCCCTGCTCTTTCACGGCAATACAGTAATTGTTCACCCCAGGCAGTTTTCCCTCCAGCTCTGTCAGTTCATGGTAATGGGTGGCAAACAGTGTCTTGGCCCCTAAAAGCCGGGGATTACTGATGTGTTCGATCACGGCCCAGGCGATGCTCAAACCGTCGAAAGTGCTGGTTCCCCGGCCGATTTCGTCCAGGATCAACAGGCTTTTGGATGTGGCATTTCGGAGGATGTTTGCCACTTCGCTCATCTCCACCATAAAGGTGCTCTGTCCGCTGGCCAGGTCGTCGGATGCGCCCACACGGGTAAAAATCCGGTCTACCACGCCGATATCCGCCTGCTGGGCTGGGACAAAACTGCCGATTTGTGCCATGAGCACAATCAGGGCTGTCTGTCTCATATAGGTGGATTTTCCTGCCATGTTAGGTCCGGTGATGATGGATACCCGGTTCTTCTTGTTATCCAGATATGTGTCATTATCGATGAACATACCACCAGGGATCATATTTTCCACTACTGGATGACGGCCGCACTTAATCTGGATTTTCCCGCTGTGGTTCATGCGGGGCCGCACATATTGATTCCGTTCTGCTACAAGTGCAAATGAGGTGAACACATCCAGGGCTGCCAGTGCTTTTGCCGTCTGCTGGATACGCTTTACTTCCCCGGCAATCCGGCTTCTCACCTGGGTGAACAATTCGTATTCCAAAATATACAGCTTGTCCTCTGCCCCCAGAATCATATCTTCCAGTTCTTTCAGTTTGGGTGTAAAATAGCGCTCCGCATTGGCCAGGGTCTGTTTGCGGGTATAGTCTTCCGGGACCAGATCTTTGAAAGAATTGGTCACTTCCAGATAATACCCGAACACCCGGTTATACTTGATTTTCAGATTTCTGATTCCGGTGCGTTCCCGTTCAGAGGCTTCCAGCTGGGCCAGCCACTTTGTCCCTTCGGACTTGGACTTCCGGTACTGATCCACCTGTTCGTTATAACCGTCCCGGATAATCCCCCCCTCTTTCACAGCCAGGGGCGGATCGTCCAAAATAGCACAGGCCACCAGATCACACAGGTCTTCCAGCCCGTCCATATCCCTATAAATCTGTTTTAAAACAGGCTGTTCAAAATTCTCCAGCAGATTTCGGATAGGAGGAATCCGCTCCAGAGATGTGCGGAATGCGATTAAATCCCTAGGGGTGGCAGACTGGTAACTGATACGGCTGATCAGACGCTCCAAGTCGTAAATGGGGTTTAGGTACTCCCGGATTTCATCACGGATCATAGGCGCGTCCAGGAGCGCGCCTACGGTATCCAGCCTTTCATTAATCAGCCTTTCATCAATCAGCGGCTGCTCTACATAACTGCGCAGTGTACGGGCGCCCATGGCAGTACAGGTTTTATCCAATACCCACAGCAGGGAGCCCGTTTTATTCTTTTCACGCAGAGTTTCCACCAGTTCCAGATTGCGTCTGGTGGAGCTGTCCAGCAGCATGAACGTTTCTGTGGCATAGGGAATGATCTTCACCATATGCATCAGAGAATTTTTTTGGGTTTCCTTTAAATATGTAAACATGGCGCCTGCCGCCACAGTTCCGGTGTCGTAATCTTCGATTCCCAGGCCGGACAGATTTTTCACATGGAAATGCTCCATCAGTGTGCGCCGGCACAGTTCATCGTCAAAATACCAGGAATCCAGTGTATACAGGCAGATGCCCAGGCGCTGCTTGATCTCCTCCAGGTCCAGCCCGCTGACCAGCAAAGACTCATTGCAGATAATCTCTGCAGGGACAAATTTGTTGATCTCGTCCAGAAGACGGCTGTTGGAATCAGCTTCTGTGAGAAAACAGTCTCCTGTTGTCACATCCGAGATGGCGCATCCAAACCGCCCCTGAATATAGACGATGCACATGAGATAATTGTTTTTGGTCTCGTCCAGTGCCTGGGTAAACTGGGTGGTTCCAGGGGTGACAACCCTTACCACGTCCCGTTTCACCAGACCTTTGCTGGCCTTTGCATCCTCCAGCTGTTCACAGATGGCCACTTTATTTCCCTTTTCCACAAGCATCTGGATATAAGTATCTGCCGCATGGAAGGGAACTCCACACATGGGCGCCCGTTCTTCCAGACCGCAGTCTTTTCCGGTTAAGGTTAGTTCCAGTTCTTTGCTGGCTTTGAGGGCATCGTCAAAGAACATTTCATAGAAATCTCCCAGCCGGTAAAATAATATACAATCTTTATAAGCCTCTTTTGTTTTTACATATTGCTGCATCATTGGTGATAAAGCCATCAGATCATTTCTCCCATATAATAAAAGCCTTTACATTCTGATAGATACACGTCTGTGATTTTTCCAATCAGTGACTGGTCTCCAGGAAAATGTACCAGCAAATTGTTACCCAGCCTTCCAGTGAGCAGGCGGGAATCCTGATGATTCACCTGCTCCACCAGCACTTTTCCTGTTGTTTTCTCCAGGGACGCACATTCTTCTTTTGCAATCGCCTGCACTGTATCCAGCAGCCGGTCAAATCTATCCTGCATCACTTCTTCCGGAACCTGATCCTCCATCACAGCTGCCGGAGTCCCGCTGCGTTTGGAATACTGAAAAGTAAACGCACTGGAATAGCGTACCTTTCTCACAATATCCAGGGTATCTTGAAAGTCTTCTTCCGTCTCCCCCGGGAATCCCACAATAATATCAGTAGTCAGCGCCAAATCCGGCATTGCCTGTCTGATGCGGCTCACCAGCTCCAGGTAACTTTCTTTTGTATATTTCCGATTCATTTTTTCAAGAATACGGCTGCTGCCAGACTGGACAGGAAGGTGCAGGTGGCGGCAGATTTTCTCAGAAGAAGCCATGGTCTCAATCAACTGGTCAGACAGGTCTTTCGGATGAGAAGTCATAAAACGAATTCTCTCCAGTCCGGGAATTTCTGCAATCTGTGACAAAAGCGCAGAAAAAGAGACGGGGTGCTCCAGGGTTTTTCCATAGGAATTTACATTCTGCCCCAGCAGCATCACCTCCACCACCCCGTCATCCACCAGTTTCTGAATCTCATCCAGGATTGCCTGAGGCTGCCTGCTCCTCTCACGTCCCCGCACATAGGGAACGATACAATAACTGCAGAAATTGTTGCAGCCAAACATAATGTTCACACCGGATTTAAAAAAGTATTTCCTCTGTGCAGGCAGATTTTCCACAATCTCATGGGTTTTGTCCCAAATTTCAACGACCATGGAATGAGATTCCATGGCCTGATGTACCAATTGGGCAAATCGGTAAATATTGTGGGTTCCAAATATCAAATCGACAAATCGATAACTGTCCTTTATTTTCTCCACCACATGGGACTCCTGCATCATACACCCGCACAGGGCGATCCGCATATGAGGGTTTTGCTCCTTTAAATGTTTCAGCTTTCCCAGCCGCCCATAGACTTTTCTGTTGGCATTTTCTCTCACAGTACAGGTGTTGTAGATCACAAAATCGGCAGTCTCGGACACACTGGGCACATACCCCATTGCCATCAGAATACCGGTAAGTTTTTCAGAATCTCTGGCATTCATCTGACAGCCAAAAGTCTGGACACAAAAAGTCAGTTTTCTCCCCAGCTGCTGCTGTGCTTCCTGTATCTTTTCCCGGACTTTTCTGATATATATAGTTTGGTCAAAATTCTCTGTTTCTTTCATAGTGTTTCCTCTGCGTCGGCAATAATCTGGGCAAGAATTCCCAGTGGAATGTATTGAATCTCTTTATAAGTTTCTTGATAGTATTTGGCCTGCAGCGGAAAAGATGCAGATTCTTCTACAGTCTCCACCGTCAATGCCGGCTTTTTCAGTACTTCAGAATAATAATTTACAGAATTTCCACCGCTGTATAAGGTGAGAAACTCATCCTCCATCTTTGCAATTTCGTAATGGGACAGATCCTGCAGGTATTTGGCCAGCCGCTGGCTGTAACTGTTATAAGTTCCAGACATAGCATGGCGGTAATAGTAAATAATCTTCCCTCTGGAATGAAAGTCCACATAGCCCACGCTGTCATAAATCTGAAACAAATGTATAAGCGCCGCTGTCTCGTTTTCACTGGCAGGAGAATCTCCCGGATTGCGGGGTTGATAAGAACGGCAGGGAAAATTCCGGTTAATGTCCACGCCCCGGGCATTGCCTTTCCATTCCCGGGAGGGGATATTCTGAATCCGCAGATTCTGGCGCAGCCGCAGGTTTTGTATCTGTCCAAATCCCCTGGATGCGATCTCATATCCGTCCGGATTTACCAAAGGCACAAAACAAATCCCATATTCCCACAAAAGCTCACGGATGGAATAGGGATGCCCCGGCACGGGAAGGTCAATCTGGTACGCGTGGGCATACTCCTCCATAATCTGAATGAGAATCACAGGATTGATCGTCTCTCTCCCGTGGATTCCCGCTGTACAAAATAACACTTTCCTTGGGTTTCCCATGGTCAGTGCCAGAATTTCTCTGTTATCGTGGCTGATGCCGATGCTTTCCAGATGGATAAACTGTGGATACTGCCTGGCCAGTTTATGCAGCCTTGCGTACATTTCTTCATACGTATCATTTCTTTCCATGTGCGCAGTCCTCCTCCTTCAACAGCCCATCATAATATAATAAATGAACTTTTTTTGACGCTCTAATCATTATATATATGCCTGGCAGGTATATGTTATGAACATTTTTTTGAAGGAGGGCGGCCTTCCCGCTGGAGGGAATGCCCTGCGCGCTCTGATTTTACTATTTATGGACGGATCTGGCCGCTTCCGTAAATGATGTATTTTGTGGTTGTCAGTGCCAGCAGGCCCATGGGACCCCGGGCATGAAGTTTCTGGGTACTGATTCCGATTTCTGCCCCATATCCAAACTCAAATCCATCCGTGAACCGGGTGGAGGCGTTTACATATACTGCCGCAGCATCCACCTCATCCAGAAAACGCTGGGCATGGTCGTAATTGCTGGTGATGATGGCTTCTGAATGACCGGTGTTATACCGGTTGATGTGTGTAATCGCCTCATCCAGAGAATCAACTACCTTGATGGAAATTTCATAGCCCAGATATTCTCTGCCCCAATCTTCTTCCTCTGCCTTGACAGAATCAGGAACCAGTGCGTTCACCTGTTCATCGCCGTGGATGAGTACCTGTTTTTCCCTGAGAGCTTCTGCAAGTACTGGCAGGAAATCATGTTTCACTTTTGTATGAACCAACAGGGATTCACAGGCATTGCACACACCCACCCGCTGGGTCTTGGCATTGATGGTAATTGCCGCCGCCATTTCCAAATCTGCGCTCTCATCTATATAGATGTGGCAGTTTCCGGTGCCTGTCTCGATGACAGGTATGGTACTGTTATTGACAACGGTCTGAATCAATCCGGCGCCGCCCCGGGGAATCAGCACGTCCACATACTGATTCATTTTCATAAATTTCCCGGTAACCTCCCTGGAAGTATCTTCGATAAACTGTATGGCATCCGGAGTGATCTGACATTTTGACAGACTGGACCTAATACAGCCTACAATGGCCTGATTGGAGTGGAGGGCATCGCTTCCGCCTTTTAAAATCACCACATTTCCTGTTTTAAAGCACAGCCCGAAGGCATCTGCCGTTACATTTGGACGCGCTTCGTAAATGATACCCACCACGCCCAGGGGAACCCGCTTCTGCCCAATCATCAGGCCGTTTGGCCTCTTTTTCATGCCCATGACCTCCCCAATGGGGTCCTCCAGTCCTGCCAGCTGGCGCAGCCCTTCGGCCATAGCTTCGATCCTGTCCGGATTCAGAGCCAGACGGTCCAGCAGTCCTTCTGACATGCCAGCTTCTTTTCCGGCCTTCACATCTATTTCATTTGCCGCCAGAATATCCTCTTGCTTTTTCACCAGATCCTCTGCGGCCTGGCGCAGTGCCTGGTTCTTTTTTTCTGTGGAAAGGGTACGCATGACAGGTTCTGCCGTTTTCGCCCGCTCTCCCATGATCTGCAGCATATGTAGGTCCTCCTGTATGATTAATATGATTGATCGACTATTTTAATAGACTTTACTCTGTGTGACAACTCTATTCGGCTGGATATCCGTGGGCTCGTAAGGCGCAGCGTCGATGATCTGGAAATCAAAAGCAAGCGCAGCAGTCAGATGATTTGTATGTGCTTCCAGATATCTGTCATAGAATCCTCCGCCGTATCCCACACGGTGCTTCATAGGGTCAAAAGCCACTCCGGGCATAATCAGGAGTGCTTCCTCCCAGTGGACCACTTCACCGCTTACCGGTTCTGGAATCTCAAAGTATCCGGGCTCCAGCTGATCGTAAGTGGTGAACTCATAGAAAACCAGGTCCTTTCCGTGTACCTTTGGCACTGCCACTTTCTTGCCTGCCGCCCATGCCGCCTCGATCACCGGACGGGTACAGACTTCCCTGTTGTAATCCACGTATGCATAAATGTACGTAGATTTCTGAAATTCTTCCAGCTGAATCACTTGATCTGCGATCATCTGGCTCCACTGTGCAATCTGCTCATCGCTGGTTTCTTTTCTCTTGGCAAATACCTGTTTTCTGATAACTTTTTTTTCTTCCATTTCCTTTTACCCTGCCCTTTCATTTGGTTTGGTGTTTTTGTTACTTCTTTCTTATCTTTTCGCCCAAATTCACAATAGAACCGTCGCGTTCGATAACGTCAATCTGATCCAGCTGTCCCCGCAGATTTCTGCGCACTGCCTGGATATATTCCTGGCGCAGCCTGGCCTGTTCCTCTTTTTCCTGCTTCGTCAGCCCGGGCCCTTTGGATTTGCGGGCCAGCTGATTGATTCTGTCTATCATTTCAGCATCCACACTGGCTTCCCCTCCTTTCTGAAAGAATGTGCTCTCGGACTCTCTCCTGCACTCATCTTCGCGGATGGACTTTCCACAAGCGCTCTGTACTCCTCCCATCAATATCAGTGATTCACCAGCTGGTCTATGTAGTCGATGAGATAGAATTCTTCTTTTGGATTTGCCAGAAATAAAGTACCCTCCGGTTTTCCCTCTATGATTTTATGGATAACCCGGAAGTCTTTTCCGTTGGCAATCACCATGTCTGCCCCTGCCCCTGTGGAGATTCTGGCTGCCTCCAGCTTTGTGGCCATGCCTCCTGTCCCCACCAGGCTTCCGGTGCTCTCCTTGGCCATCTGCATATAGTGGTCGTCCAGATTTTCCACCAGGTCAATAAATTTTGCCTGGGGATTCTCCCTGGGGTCATCGGTAAATAACCCGTCAATGTCGGACAGCAGTACCAGCAGGTCTGCGCCGATTAATGCGGCAACAATGGCAGACAGGGTATCGTTATCTCCAAATTTGATCTCATAGGTAGAGATGGTGTCGTTTTCATTGACAATGGGGATTACGCCCAGCCTCAGCAGTTCTTCAAATGTATTCTGCGCGTTTCTTCTATTTAAAAGGTTGACCATAGTGTTCTTGGTCATCAAAATCTGGCCGGCTGTCTGGTTGTACTCTGCAAATAATTTCTGGTAAATCATCATCAGCCTGGCCTGGCCAATGGCTGCGCATGCCTGCTTCTGTTCCACCCGCTCCGGTTTTCCCGGAAGCCCTAAAGCAGCACTTCCCACGCCGATTGCACCAGAAGACACCACCACGATCTCCTTGCCCTGGTTACATAAGTCGGTAATTTCTCTTACCAGTATCTCCATCTTCGTCAGGTTCAGCTTCCCTGTCTCTGGATGAGTGAGGGAAGATGAGCCGATCTTGAAGACGATTCGTTTCTTATCTTTTAGTTTTTCCCTGTAGTCCACGTGCTTCCTGTCCCCTTTTGCAGCTGCTATTACTGCATATTTTTCTTATCGTGCCTTCTATTTTACAATATTTTTCCGCATTCGTCCATAGGAACTTTGCCTGGGATGGCGGCTGCGCAGGATAGAGTAACGCGTTTGACGCTGGTCATGACAGGATCAAAGACCCGTGATTTCAGCTGGAATAGTTTTCCAGAAAACTGTACAATTCCACCTCGGATTTGATGAATTTTCCCTTTTCGATTTCTTCCTGGATGGCATCCGGCAGGCTGGATACCTGGATATTCGTGTATTCGTAGACAGTTTCCCCGTCCCCCCGGTAGACATGTACCTTTCCGTCGTCGTTTTTCAGATAAAAGCCGCTGTCCAGGGTCTGGTTTTCCACCTCCAGGGCCTGGTATTTCAGCCGGAATCCTTCCAGCTCCTGTACTTCATCCTTTAACTGGGAAATCCGGTAACTCCCGTAAAAACCCAGGCTGAATATGAATACAATCAAAAAAATGCCGGTACCGTAGAAAATTTTGCGCATAGCTGACGCTCCTTTTTCTTTACAGTATTGGCATTTTTTTGGATTTTATTCATATATCTGGCAGGTAAATGATTCAGCAGATAGATAAAAAGTCCTATTCCACAACCACTCCATCAATCTTATCATCAAGTACAATTGACACCCAGGTTTTCCCACGGTTCAGATGAATCTCCTGGTTGTTTTCATCAAAATAATGAGTCTGCCCCCAGGGTTCGTTCTTCTCCCAGCGGATGTCAATAGCTTTCCCATGGGTTACAAACTTTCCGTTCCCGCCGGAGATGGCGTCAATGTTCAGATATCCGTTCTGATCATAGGGCTCATAACTGTGATATTGAATCAATATATTGTCGTACACCAGCTGCTCTCCGCCTTCGCTGTCTATCTGGGGGCCTCCGTACTGGAACCGTTTGTATTTTTTACTCTCCCCATCGTATTCAAACCAGGGCTGGTTAGTGGGGTAACAGTTCAGACGTACCACATTGGCTGCGGCACCGTTATCCAGATTTTCTTCGGTATCCTTTTCTGTAAATACATAATGTCCCGGGTAATCCTCACTGTATTCCTGGGTGTATCCATAATCTTTGATTCCCCGCTGGATGCCGTCGAAGCTGGTGTATGCATTATGAGGCGCCACCCGGTCGGTACTGCGGTAATAAATGTCAGAGCCGTACTGGTCCAGCCCGCTCAGATTGTGGATGAAATCCTGTGCCAGAAACGGTTTCGCATAGATGGCCTGTCCATAGTGGGCATAAAGGGCCTCAAATTCCTGGGCGAAGAAAATATAGTATTCCCGGCAGCTTCGAACAGAACCGATTTTTTCCATGCCCTCATAGTTTTCGAAAATTCCCATCAGCCGTGTGATATTTCCTTCCACCGGCGCCTCGTATACCACATCGGCCTTGGCAATTCCCGTCTGAGGTACGGCGGCCTGAATGTTGTTCAGCATCACAGCTACCGGCCTGCGGCGGCCGATTTCTTCTGGAACTTCCTGTCCGGACAGGTAGCTGTTTACCATACCTTCCGGGAGGAGTTCTTCTGTAGGCGTGGGCTCCGGCACAGGTGTTGAGGTTTCGTCTTTTGATGTATGGATGTCCGGCTCCGGTGGTGCTGGGGCAGGTTCCTCTTTTTTGCTGCATCCTGAGAGCATACAGACTGCGGCCAGAATGACTGCTGCGTTTCGAATCAATTTTTTCTTCATACGTTTCCCCTATCGGCTAATTCCTAAATTCTGCAGTATTTTTTCCTGTTTTTCTTCCATCACCCGGGCCTGGTCCGGTTCCATATGGTCATATCCCAGCAGATGGAGCATGCTGTGGGCAAAGAGAAAGGAATACTCTCTTTTCACACTGTGGCCATACAGACCGGCCTGACTGATGGATTTCGGCACAGAAATCATAATGTCTCCCAATATAATATTTCCAGTATCCGGATTTTTATAAGTATTTTTCCAATCTGGATACTCCGGGTAGTCTCCGGGGTTTTCAAAGTCCACAGCCGGGAATGAGAGTACATCTGTGGGGGAGTCAATATCCCTGAATTCCCGGTTGACCCGGTGGATTTCTTCATCAGAAGTGAGAACCAGATTCACTTCCGTCTCACTGGGAAAATGTTCTGTCTCCAGAATGGCCTCACCCACGGCGGCGGCCAGCTTGGTATAATCAAAGTCCAGCTGTTCTTCCGCCTCGTATGTCACATATAATTTCATGAAGTTCTCCTGCCCTTGGCATTTTTGTTTTTCATCTCATAATTATCATAAGCCTGTACGATTTTCTGCACCAGCGGATGACGCACCACGTCCCGGCTGGTCAGCTGACAGAATCCGATGCCGTCGATCTTTTTCAGAATCCGGCTGGCAACATCCAGACCAGAAACAGAATCAACAGGCAGATCTTTCTGTGAGGCATCTCCCGTCACAATCACCTTTGACCCAAAGCCGATTCTAGTGAGGAACATCTTCATTTGGGCCGGGGTGGTGTTCTGAGCCTCGTCCAGAATGATGAAGGCATTATCCAGGGTACGCCCGCGCATATAGGCCAGGGGAGCCACCTCGATCAATCCCCGCTCCATATTCTTTGCAAAGCTGTCCGGTCCCATGATTTGATACAAGGCGTCGTAAAGAGGACGCAGATACGGGTCCACTTTACTCTGCATATCGCCCGGCAGAAACCCCAGCTTCTCCCCGGCTTCTATGGCCGGACGGGTAAGGATAATCCGGCTGACTTCATCGCTTTTGAACGCAGTCACTGCCATAGCCATGGCCAGATAGGTCTTTCCGGTGCCTGCAGGGCCGATTCCAAACACAATCATATTTTTCCGGATCAGCTCTACATACTGTTTCTGTCCCAGGGTTTTGGGGCGGATGGGACGTCCCTGTATGGTATGGCAGATCAGGTCCTGGTCCATCTGTGTGATATATTTTTCCTTTTCCTCCATAGCCAGAGACAGGGCATAATTCACACTCTGCGCAGTAATGGCAGTTCCCCGCCTGGATAACTCCAGAAGCTGCTCCAGCAGCCTGCGGGCTTTTTCCACCCGTTCCGGCGCACCCAGTATCTTCAGCAGGCCGTCTCTGCTGACCAAAGTTACATTTAACGTTTTTTCAATTGTCTTCAAATGTTCGTCAAAAGTCCCGAACACGTTTTTTTCGTGTTCTGCAGGCAGCTCAATCAATGCTTCTAAGATATTGCTCATCCGCTATCCTTTCCGCCGGATTTTGTATCACTGTTCCTCTGGTTCTTCGGCTTTTGGAGTTTTCTGCTGGCTGGTGAGAGGAACACAGTCCCCGTTTTTCTCCAGTCCATAAATGGTCCCTCTGCTGATGCAGCGGTCTTCGGTTACTTCTATTTTAACACCGTTTTCTAATATTTCTACCCCTTTTTCCATAATTTCGTCCAAAAAACGTAAAATAAAGTCTCTGGCCAGTGCTTCCGCCTGTTCCTTAGAGTATTTCTTTTTGACAATTTGATATTCATGTACCGTATTCCTTCCATATATAATGGGAAGATAAAAATTTTCTGTCAATTTTAATGTGTGAAATTTTCCAACCTGGTCAAAATGATCAAAGGGATGGCCGGGAAGCCCTGCCTGGAATTCCAGCGAGTGGATCTGCAGAACCAGATTTTTTCTGGTTTTTCCCGTGTAAACCCGTTTTTCATAAGCCAATGGGAATTCTTTATAATAGGAATAGGCAGTTTTGATATATACGTCCCCATCTGCCGGAACCAGTTCCTGGCGTACCAGCTGTCCGTCGTCGTTGATAATATCCACCACGCCCCGGATTAATATCTGGCCCTTTTCGCATGTGTCGCCCACCTGGGCCTGGGGAATCCCCTGCCGGGTAACCATCTGCATGATCTCCCCGCTTTTGGTAGCCACCAAATCGCTGGGTTTGGGATCAGGCGTCTCTTCCTCCTGGGGCATGGAGTCCATGTTTTCCTGCACGGCAATCAGCAGCCTGGTTCCGCGGATTCTGGCTGCTACCCAGATCATGTCGGGAAAGTTTTCACGAATTCCTGCTGAAATATCAGCGCAGGACAGTTTTCTCTTGGCGATGCCGTGGCGGATATCCTGTCCCTCCAGATACGCAAGGATAGACTGGGTGCTGTAAGAATAATTGCCGTCCACATGAATATTCCAGATTCTTGTGGACAGCAAGTACACCAGAACAAAACAAAGTGCCAGGCCCATGAAAAGTGCTTTTCTTTTTCTGTTTCTGAGGAAGAAAAAGGGGATGCCTCTTTTGCGGAGAATATGTATGCGGGTATGGGTTTTACGGCAGATAGGCTGCAACTTAAAAAAGCCAGACAGACTGATATCCATCTCACAAGTACCGTTCTTCTCTTCAATTTGGAATAAGAGCAGGTTGTTTTTTGCACAGAGGTTTAAAAAACGTTCCGGCTCCTGACTGCTGATTCGTATACGCACATATCCTTTTAAGAATCGGACAATTTGATTAATCACAGAAAATCCTCCCGGTTACGATTCAAATACTATTTCCTGGAAATTCCCGCTGATTCCCATTTCGTCACAGGTGTAAAACTGGATTTTCAAAGATTTTCCGCAGATTCTGATCCGGCCCTTTTTCGTAAGTATCCGTATGCTGTTCTGGGAATAAAACTGTATGCTCTTATAATTTTCAATATACAGACTGCTGTTGCCGGTGATGGTCAGCAGAGATTCCTGGGCTGCCAGATCTTCCGGCACCTCCAGGGTGTTCATCAGTCCCTCCCGGAAACGGGTGTACGTCTCTTTCATAGATGCTCCAGGCTTTTATTCCCTAGTATATGACAAGAGTGAGGGATTTATGTTTCTGCTTCAGACGGACCGGAATAAGATCAGCGAAAACCACAGAACCGTATTGCCGCCCAGATAGTACTCCATCTTCTCCCGCTCCACAATCTCAGGCACTACAATACCATATGCTTCCAGGCAGGGGTGCATCTGGTCAGGAAAACGACAGGGGCCTTTTGGATAAGTGCAT
Source organism: uncultured Lachnospiraceae bacterium (assembly GCA_910587105.1). GTDB lineage: Bacteria > Bacillota > Clostridia > Lachnospirales > Lachnospiraceae > MGBC164599. The sequence goes on along the minus strand of CAJUMB010000001.1, from coordinate 71,734 downwards.
TCCTGGCAGATTTCACAGGATTCGGTGGAGAGTACGAAAGTATCCAGTCCTTTTTGGGACATATACTGGTTGATCTGGTCTGTGATTTCTTCATGAGCGCTTCGGGTCTGCAGCATTTCCTCCATGTTCAGCACGTCCCTCACCTCTGCCACGGAGGAAAAGAACACACCGCAGGGATAGGTGTGGCAGAACTGCTGGCATTCGTCCAGCTCCCCCACCCCCGGCGGACACGCCCAGGTGGTGCCGTACCGCTCACATTCCTGCTGACACACAGTCCGCACCCGGGGTTCTATGGGAAGGTTGTCTGTGGAAATAATCCGGTATTCATACACGGGATATTGGGCGATATATTCGTCCAGACCTGGTATTTCTATCATGAAATTCTACTCCTTTTCTGAGGTGTAATGGAAAAAACCAACGTTTCTTGTTTTCTTCATAAAATCATGGATCATAAGCAGTTCATCTTCCTCGATACAGTTGGGAAAGGTTCCGTTTCTCACCCCCTCCAGACAGCAGCCAGCGTCCATCCAGCGCACTTCTTCCACTTCTGATTCCTGCAGAGACAACGCTTCCATGTCCACCGGCTCCAGATATAAATAGACATTGCTGTATTCACAGTTTAGAAACGGACTTCCGTAAAACTCTCCCCGGTATGTTGACCGGCAGGTGCCTGCATACCGCAGCTGTTCTTCTGAGGCAGTGATTCCCAGTTCTTCCTTTAGTTCCCGCACTGCCGTATCCAGATAATCATCCCCTGCCTCCACATGGCCGGCGGAAGAAATGTCGTAACAGCCGGGGAAGGAATCTTTCTCCCGGCTTCGTTTCTGCAAAAGCAGATCATAGCCGCCGTCTTCTCTCATCCTTATCACCCACACATGGGAAACCGGATGGATACTGCCCTCCCGGTGTACTACGCCCCGTTCGCTGACCACTCCTGACCTGGTACCGTCCGGATTCAACACATCAAAAAGTTCCATTTTCCTGCCGTTCAGCACTGCTTCCGTCATCTGGTCCCGTTGGTTATATACCAGTTTCAGAGAGAAAAAAGGAAGCTCATCCTCCAGAAGCCGGAAGAAGATTTTGTCCCCTTCCCAGATATTCAGCTTCCAGATTTCTTTTTTATCCATCCAGACCAGTTCCCCTTCATTGCAGGAAACGGCTGTCCCGGTAAAACCGTCGGCGGTAAATAAGTGCATATATTCGATTTCACCTTTTCCGGATATAAATGTGACAATTCCCCGGAACCGGTATGAGGTCAGATGATATCCTGTTTCTTCCCAGACCTCCCGGAGCAGACATTCCTCCGGGCTCTCCCCCTCTTCGAAATGTCCGCCCACGCCGATCCATTTGTCTTTGTTGATATCTTTTTCTTTTTTCGTTCTGTGCATCATCAGGTATCTGCCGTCCTGCTCAATATAGCACAGAGTACTCATTCTTACCCGCATAGGTTCAGCTTCTTGCCATATTGTTGATGGCAGTTACCAGGGCGTCGATGCTGGCGCGGATAATATCCGGGTCCACAGCTGCTCCCCAGAACAGTTCTCCTGATGGACTGCTGATGCCCACATAGGCGATAGCTCTGGAACTGGAGCTTTGTTCCAGGGCGTGTTCCTGATAAGTCACCAGCTGGTAATCCAGGCCGTATGCCTTTTTCAGCGCATTGCTCACTGCGTCCAGACGTCCGTTTCCTGTGGCTTCTGTGGTGACCGTCTCGTTCTGGAAGGTGGAGGTAACCTGGGTAGTGATGCCGTTTACCTGCTGGAAATGGACACCGTGAATGCTGTATGGCTCCACCACGTCCTCGAATTTCTTCTTGAACAGTTCGAAGATTTCCTCCGGGAGCAGCTCCTTGTGGGTATGGTCGGATACGGCTTTCGATGCATAGCCCATGGCCTCCCGCATTTTTGCAGGCAGATTCAAGCCATACCTGGTTTCCAGAATGTAGCCCACACCGCCCTTTCCGGACTGGCTGTTAATGCGGATTACATCTGCGTCGTAACTTCTCCCCACATCCTTAGGGTCAATGGGCAGATAGGGAATGGTCCAGTGAGGCGGCTGTTTTTCTTCCAGCCAGTGCATACCCTTGGCGATAGCATCCTGATGGGAGCCGGAGAAGGCGGCAAATACCAGCGCCCCGCTGTAAGGACTCCGCTCATCAATCCGCATCCCCGTGTATTTTTCATAACATTCACACACGTGAGGCATATCGGAAAAGTCCAGTCCTGGATCCACACCCTGGGAATACATATTCATAGCCAGGGTCACGATGTCCACGTTGCCGGTGCGCTCGCCGTTGCCGAACAAAGTGCCCTCGATTCTGTCTGCCCCGGCCAGAAGACCCAGCTCCGCATCGGCCACGCCGCATCCTCTGTCATTGTGGGGATGCAGAGATACCACCACATTTTCCCTGTAATTCATATTTTCACACATATACTCGATCTGGCTGGCATAAACGTGAGGAAGGGAATGCTGTACCGTCACGGGAAGATTGATGATGGCCTTCTTCTCAGGGGTGGGTTTCCACACATCCAGAACCGCGTTGCACACCTCCAGGGCATACTCTGGTTCCGTTCCTGTGAAACTTTCCGGGCTGTATTCAAATAAATAATTTCCGTTGGTCTCGTCGGTGAGTTTTTTCAGCAGCGCCGCTCCATCTACGGCAATCTGCAGGATCTCTTCTTTTGACTTTTTAAATACCTGTTCTCTCTGTGCCAGAGAGGTGGAATTGTACACATGGACAACCGCTTTTTTCGCCCCCTCCAGCGCCTCAAAGGTTTTGCGGATAATGTGCTCCCGTGCCTGGGTAAGCACCTGAATGGTCACATCATCGGGAATCAGGTCGTCCTCAATGAGTTTTCTCAGGAACTGGTATTCTGTCTCTGAGGCGGCGGGGAAACCCACTTCGATTTCTTTAAATCCGATTTCCACTAAAAGTTTGAAAAAATCCACTTTCTGTTCCAGACTCATGGGAATCACCAGGGCCTGATTTCCGTCCCGAAGGTCCACACTGCACCATACAGGGGCCTTGTCAACATATTCCTTTTCTGTCCATTTCATTGATTTTACCGGAGGCATGAAATACTGCCTGGTATATTTCTTGTGGTTCATCATTTTTTCTAGTCCTCCTTTTACTTGAATTTCAGATTATGATTCCAGAGCGGGAATAAATTTTAAGACACGCTCCAGTGCGATCCCCCAGAGGGGTTTTATCATACAGGATACGAGGTTTCCTAATACGATAAAAAATCCCCCATCTAATACAGCTTCTACAGCTGTAAGAGACGGGGGACAATGTTCAATCTATTATCCCACGCGGTACCACTCTTAATTTTATGAACCAGTACACTGGTTCATACACTCAGTAAGATACGGACCTGCACCATTTTGATACGCGGTCTTATATCTCTCCGGGATAACGGCCGGACTGCCGTCTGCGTCTACTCTCATTTTCCCGTTTCTGTCTGCGTTCTCATGCGGCAGAATCTGTCTGGAACAAGATTTCGGGCAGCTGCTCAAAGGTCAGTTCCATATGCACCCTCCGCTGTTTCGCATCATCCAACAGCTTTCTGAAGTCGGGAATCATATGTAATACTCCTTCTCATCGCTTTTGATCTTTATAAGATAGAACTAGGGTAACATTTATGGAGAGCTTTGTCAAATATTTTTTTAGATTCTTTATCCAGCCATCTTTCTTTGCTGAAGATACCATAAAAACCTGTCCGTCAGGAATTCAGACGGCAGCTTTCTATTGGTTGTTATTTCATCGATAAATCTCTTGTGGCGCTGGTCAATGTCATTTTCCACCAAAAGACGTCCGCTGCTGTCAAAGAAAATCATCCCTTCATCGAACATTTTATGATGGTTTTCACACAGCCACAAACCATTATCCCCATCCAGAGCCAGATTCAAACGCTGTTCCAGTGACAGGCCATGCATCTTCTTTATGGCAGCAACTGGAAGAATATGCGCACCCTGAATCAACTCAGGTATCTGGCAGTTACAAAGGGCACAATGCTTGTTGCCAAGCTTATTGAACAGATTATACGTATAGCGGGGGGAACGTAAACTATTCTCCTTTTCGTATATTCTTTTTTCCAGAGTCATATCTGTGGGAATAATATCAATGACACCCATATGCCTGATCACCTTTAAACTGGACTCCGGCAATTCTTTTAAATCACCTTCAAGAACTTCATACAGTTTCATGCTCTGCCCTGACTGCCATAATTGAGCAAGAGCATAACAAATCAAACTGGTTTCGTATTTATTGGCTCCATAAGTTTTTCCATAAATCTCGATTTCCCCCGCGTTTCCCCTGGTGATAAAAGTAGAATTATTGCTTCGGTTTCTTCCTGCATTAATTCTCCGGTTGAAAATGATATCTTCTACCGAATGAAATGCAGTTATTCTTCTCAACAAATCCGGACTTGCATTGAGAAATTGAAACCCAATTGTATTCATCAGACGATAGATTAATATCTGATAATCCGTTTCAGCATTGCCTGATACATTCAGAAAATAGTAATACAGGCGTTTTACAGGGTATGGATTGCTGAAAAACATATTGTATGCGGTTGGTACACTCTGAACACTTGAATTTCTTCCGCTGATTTCAAGTTCAGAAAAACTGATATAGCTGACAGCATCTTCATACTGCATAACAGCCATACGCCCTTTATTGTAAGATTTTTCCAAGAACTCATCCTGGTAGTCATTATCTACATACTCGTGTGTAAAATCAGTCTGCCCAGTGATTCGGCGGCATACATCACGCAGCACTTCAGGGGTTACATGGTCACTAAAATATATTCCTGTAATTTTTGATTTTTGAAGATTTGCTTTGATTATAAAATGTGGTATGCTTCTACGTTCCATAATTAATAATCAAAACCTCCTTCCTGCGGCTGCCGGAAATGCCAATAATATCACCCAGGTGAATCACCTGATAACCCTGTTTTTCTATCCAATCCAAAAGTTCCTGGTTGGTTTTCCCTTTATGCTCAATTACATACGACAACATAAAAGGAACGCCTGCCTGATGAAGACCATCTGCAAACGCAAATAACTCAGATTCCAGCGTTTTATTCCATCCGTCAAATCCCCTCTTTCCATCATTATAGGACCCTGTAGTTAAGTGATAAGGTGGATCGAAATACACGAATGTGGAGGGAGTCATCTGGTCTATCAATTCTTTATAACTCTGACTGTAAAATTCATAATTTCCTTCTTTAATCTGCCTTGAAAAACTAATCATTTTCTCTAATATTTTATCATTGAACCACCGCATACCCACCGGATTATTAAAATCATGCTGGCTGTTAAATCTTATCTGCTGCTGGAAGCCATACAAGATAATGGTAAACAGCAATCTGGAATCCCTTTTTTCTGCCGGAAGGGAATTATAATAACTCCTTGCTTCCAAATATGCCGGTCTGTTGGCTTTTTCAAGGCCAAACTTTTTAATGATCCGCTTCATATAGAGCAGATAGTCATAGGTATCGTGCTCCTTAAAGGAACGAATCAAATCTGTAATCAAATAATTCAAATCATTATAGATTACTTTCTTATGGGATATGTTAATGCCCACATTAAATCCCCCTCCAAACCCATCGATAAATGTATCATAATCTCTGGGCTGGTATCTCAGAATGTCAGGAACAATCTTTGCCTTACTGCCAATATAATTTAGGGGACACTCAAAAACCACATCACGAATCTCTTTCTTTTCGACAAAGAAAAGGTACTCGAAATGTTTGTTCTCATTTTGTGACTTCCAGTTTTGATATTTTTTATATGCGATTTTTCTGCATACATATGTCTCAGGTTTTCCATAACGTTTCATGGCTGCTTCAATATATTCTTTAGACATGAAACCATCGTTGTTATAGCTCAAAATAATGTATTTGGACTTTGTTTTTGCAAGAATGCGGTCGAATAGAATGTTTGCCTTATATTCTTTTGACCAATTAGAGCGCATGGGCGCTGTGCTTCTGGAACCAGTCACTTTGCTTATAGAAGGGTTATCATCAAGCACCAGTGTCTCCAGCAAATGATACTGAGTTCCATACTGATTCTGTGTATAAGGCGGGTCTAAATACAGAATATCGCACGCAACATTTTCAATAATATCTTCAATTTTGGCATTATACGTTTTGATTGACTTATAGTTGTCCTGGCAGAAATCAACTTGACTGAATATAATTTTCTTGGTTGCTCTGGAATCCCATTTTTTCAGAAAAGCACCATATACGCCTGCTGTGTTGGAAACATCCGAAACAGACTCAATCAGGCATGCGATTAAATAACAATATTCTTCTTCCGAAAGCAGTCCGTCATTTTTCCAGTCCTCAATCTGCTTTCGAAAGTAGTCGATTCTTTCGGCATTCTCGGGGGTAAAATACATTCTGGCACTTTCTGTGGGGGCATAATTTTTATACATAAACCCTTGAACTGTAAAGTCATTTCCATTCAGGTATTCAAAGGGGTCAAACCCTAATTGATCAAATGTACAGACAGGTGCACAGACCCTTCCTTTTGTATATATTACAGACCATGTTAAATTATCGTTTATGATGATGTTATAATATGCTTTAAAATAATCTGATACAGAACCAGAGCCGCAAAATGCATCAAAAAATGTGTATCCTTCCTGTAATAAATTTTGTGATTCAAGCAAATCCCTGATTTCTGTCAGTATGGACTCTTTATTTCCCAAGTATCTCATTTGTTCTCCCCGTTGTCTGCTGTCTGTTCTGGTAACTTAAATTCTAATATATCATCAACACTGCAGCCGAACAGGGAACATATTTTCCCTATACTTTCTAAAGACACAGACTCCTCTTTTCCCATTTTAGCCAATACATTCGAGCTGATTTTTGCGTCTCGAATCAAGTCGGTTTTTTTCATTTTCTTATCAATCAATAGCTTCCAAAGCTTATCATAACAAACTTTCATACTATGCCTCCAAATTAATTTCTGCTTTTATCATAACATATTTATGTTGGAAACTCAATATAATTGTAAGAATACAAAAATAAAATCACGAAATCATGATTTTTATAGTGTGGGTAATTTGACACACAAATAAGACGGCAAAGATTTCTCCCTGCCGCCGGTAAACTGTGCGTAACTTCTTTCTGTTGAAAGGCATCCTTGTCTTGTTTATTTTTTCATAACGGGAATCCAGACCTGGAACTTGGCATTTTGAGGGTCTGCATTCAGATACAGTTCAATGTCCGGCCCGCTGGCATACTCATATCCTGACGTGGGCAGCCATTCTGTGACAATGCGCTGCTCCAGTTCCTGAATGGCCTGGGGACAGGCTCCCTCCCCGTCGAAAACAGCCCAGGTAAAAGCGCCAACAGTATATTCTTCCAGATTTTCGTCTGTCTTCGAGCTGGAAACGGCGATAAAATATTTCCACTGCTCTTCATCATTACAGACGCTTATCCCCATAATCCCCATGGGCTGGCTGTCCATCATCTGCACCAGCTTCTGTATGGTCCCATCAGTGGAAACCTTCTGCCACATACCTGGCACCACCTCAAAGTTTTTCTCAATATCCCGCTCCAGCGGATGAGACACCCCCATTACTCGGAAAGCATCCCTTTTTTCAATGCGATAGTTCATTTCTTCTGCTCCTTTCACAATCAGTTTAAAGTGAAGCGGAGGAAACGATTTTATGGAAGCTCCTTCATTTCTCACTGCAGAAGGCGCGGCGCCGTGTATTGACTGAAATGCCCGGTTGAAAGCAGTGGGCGAGTGATAGCCATATTTTAACGCGATATCCACAATCTTCTCCCCGCTCCCCTGTATATCCGCAGCGGCCAGAGACATTTTTCTTCTGCGGATATATTCTGATAAGGGAACCCCCGCCATGTACGTAAACATTCTTTGAAAATGATAGGCGGAACAACAGGCAATTTTCCCCAGCTGTCTGTAATCAATTTCTTCAGTCAGATGATCTTCAATATAAGCTATTGCCTGATTCAACTGGTGCATCCACTCCATTTTTTCATCTCCTCACATTTCTTGAAACATATGTTGAACATGTTTGAGTTATTATACTATGAAAAGGACCTGTTATCCTCTCTTTTTGCGTGCCGGAATTACGAGCTGCAGGGCCGGAGAAATCAGGAATTATATTTTCCTGACCAAGGGTGCTCAATCCGCCTCCAGGAATAAACTCGTAAGTTAGCAGCTTATGAGTTTATTATATTCTCTGAGGGATATTTGTCAATTCATTGCTAAAACTTTCATCAGATATTTTTGGCTAGAACGTGTCTTAAAAATGCTTTTTGTCAGATGTGCGTCACACTTGGTGGGAGATTTGTGCTGGACAAGTAATACCCTCACTCTGAGCCGGACATATCCATTGGCGCAGAATACCCCTTTTCCATCAAGCTGACATATGGATATACGGAATGAACACCTTTAGCTGCTGAAAATGAAAAATATATCCCGCCGAACACCAGAATCAAAATCAAAACCCGATAATAGGCGGGTTCAAATCTGTTGCTGGATTTTCTGTCATTTTCATAAGAAGCGATAATTTCAGGAAGGGCAATTAACGAAAGTGCAAATGGATAAACGGCAAACCGTTCCAATATAAAATGTTTTGTAATAAACAAACTAATGGCAGTGCTATAAAGAGCGCTGTTCAGATAAATGCACCGCTGCTTTGGATCTGTGATCCGGTTTCGAAACAAATAAACAATCAGACCATACAACGCATAAGGTATCACATATCCAAACGTGCTTGGACTCCAGAAATAACCGCCTGGGTAACGGGCATACCTTGGCGGAAGAAACGGTACGATAAAGACAAAAACCCATTCAAAGAAGAAATAGACAAATGCCTCCAGTGCAGCAAAAACTGCCAAAAATTTTTTCGTAATCTTTATTCTGAGCAGAAAATATAACGGCCACACAAACCATAAAGAATTATGAAAAAGACCGCCGGTGAATATCCATGCTGTAAATAAAATAATTTTCCGATTTTTCAGACTTGGATAAGCAAAAAGGAAAAAGGCGACCGCAATGGACTGACGGACCAGATTCATGTTATATGCTAAAAACTGCAGGGTAATATAAAAGTAAATACTTACCCATGGAAGTTTGGAATAACGGTAAATAAACCATATAGCTGCTAAAATCAAAAATATATTTACGCTCAGCAGGAACACAGGGAAAGAACATCCTGCCAGGCTAAAAAGCTTACATATAAGAAAGTAGAATGGCTCATACCAATAACAACGAAGGATATCACGAAACGTCCATGCTGAGACCGTCTCATATATCTGCTCATAAGAGAAATAGTCAAAACCAATTCCGTAACGGAAGGAAGCGATAAAGGTAAGAGCCAAAAATGCCGCAGCCAGATAAAACACCTTAGTTTTTTCCTGCCTGTCCCTGACAGTAAAAACATATCCCATCACAGAAAGTGTGGCAATCGTAAAATAATAAACAGACATAGTGATATCCTTCTTTCTATATACACATACTACAAACAGATGCTTTCATTTATTTAATAATTTTAGTAAGTCATAAATTCAGATTAGTAGGTTCTGCTTACAATAAAAGTCGGTGTCACGGTGAATGTTGTATTCTCCATAACATCCTGCCCCATGGCGCCTACAACATACAATGCATCTTCCTGATTCGCCGCTAATGACAGAACCTCCATGTACTGCCACTGGTTCGCCCATAGCCATTTAGCATTCGATAAACCTGTGGGCATTTCATCTTTAACCTCTTCCTTCTCTAATCCGATTGCGATCTGTCTTGGACCCACATTGGCGTCATTACACCAGCTGGTATTCTTCAGTTTGCTGATGTCCACCTCTGTATAAGAGACAGTAATACTCACCGGTATACTGGAGTTATTTTTCATCTTAATTCTTGGTGAAATAACCTTATTCTCTGTAGTCAGGCTGTTGCTGATATTAAATGGAACAACAGACGGCATCGTAACAGAAAGGACTGTAGGTTCAATACTTCCCACCATTTCCATCTCCCCAGAGCCTCCAATGGGGATGTCCTTCGTTGCAGTTGTACTGGCGGCATATGCAGCCGTGGAAAAAATCAGAGACATAGTTAGTACAAAAGTTAAAAGAATTGATTTTTTCTTCATAGACAGCTCCTCTCCGCACCCGTTCATAGTATGGATATAGCATGAAAATTACATGCAGTTCTTTAATTCTGAACTGTGATAACAATCTGTGCCCCTGTCTGCCCGATATACTCGGCTGTATATTCATCATAGGCGGAAATATGGACAGTGGCGTTATATGTACCCTCTTTCAAAACTTTATCCAGTTTTGCGGATTCGATATAAGTCCCCGGTTTTAAATATTTGGTTGAATAGACTTCTTCCTTCGTCTCATCAATTGTGATACTGGCCTTCAGAAGTTTCCCATTATTTCCGGGATTCTCAATCAACAGATTGCCTTTAGAAGTCCCGTTGAGAAAAACCGGGGAGGTATTAACAGAAAAGGCAATCATGTTCCGGTCCACAATCTTCTGTAACTCTTTTCTTCTCTCATCAATATCAATCCCCGGCAAAATACCGGTTATGGCATTGTCGTCATATGCCAGATCATCCTTCGTGTATTTATGGAACACACAGAAGTAAACTGCTACAGCCGCCAGAAGAAGCAAAAGCGCTCCAACAACAGCTGCCGTCTTTTTTGATTTCCCGCTCATAAAAATGATCCTCCACTTCTATTTCAACTCTGACAGCTTCAGTATTCATGCAATGGTAAAATATGCATCCCCTCATACATTATTCTATTATAATCATGCCTGATATCTCAATTTCCTGCTGTTTCAATATCTTCAGTTCCTGAAAAATCATGCGTAAGGGACACCCAGCCTTTTCTATGATTACCGCCATTTCAGCATTTCTCAGTAAAAGCCTTGCGTCTGCGTGATATAAAATATGATCCACAGCCTGGTAATTGATCCCCTCCGCCTTTAAAGCCTGGCGGATTACTTCTCCTGTTTCTGCGGAAGTTTCCAATGTAAGATCACAGCCCACAATATGTACACAGTCAACCCCTTTTTTCTGTGCAGCCATGACCACTGTTGCTGCTGACAATTTTTCGGCGTTTTCCCTGGGAATCACAGGGCGGTTTCTATTGCGCAATTTGTACAGCCCATGGTCAATTTTTGCAAATGCTCCTGTTGCTGCCCATCCAGCCGGTATATACCCCAGTATGGGTATCTGAAACAATTCTTCACAGTTGTCACCATACCGAAGTTTTTCCTCCAGAATATATTTGAAGGATACCGGGAATATATAAATCAACATTCCCAGAAACATCCCCAATACGGTGTATTTTGCCCTGTCAATCAGACCCGGAGGTTCATCTGCCACAGCCCTGTCATTTTCTGACAGCTTCTGATAGTACTGAGTCTGCTCCTTTGAAAAACCGCCTGTCATGTCTGCTATTTCTGACTGGAGAGAATTAACCCTGCTTCTGACATCAATCTGCTTCTGTAATAAATCAGTATTGCATGTGGCAGTTATGTGGTTCTGCAAAAGGATGATATTATGGCTGACACCATAGTTTTGCAGTACATTCTGATGTACCTTTTCTGTATAATCTTGTACAGCCTCCACTATGGATGTGCAGTCCTTTCTGGTTCCTGCAGTGATGGTAATGCAAAAAGATGGATCTGCCTGCCCCTGTATGGATTGGCCGGAATTTGTGACATTGATCAGCTCACGGGCATCAAGCACTGTAATATGATCTATCTCAGAAGCAACAAAACCATACATATAACCGGTAGACAGTAAGTCTTCATACAACTTTGTCAGATTCGCTTTCCGACTGCCTGTATTGACCGCATAAATCAGATTTGCCTGATAAACCTGAGAAGTATCAATCTTCATAAGTACAGATTCTTCCATATAAGACTGCCATTTTCTGCAGGCATATTCATTTAACAATACATGATCTACATCAGCAAGTTCTGCCTGCGTCATTTTATCTTTCAATGCCGACAGGGCAGGGCCTCCACTCCGCCCGGCTTGTGTTCCTGCAGCCGTCTGCGGCAGCTTAAGAAAACTCAAAGCTGTTAATGCAATTCCGCCTATGAGTGTCCAAAGGATCATCCCACGCCAGTGGGATAGAACCTCCAAAAGCAGATCCTGCAAATCGATCTCCTTTTCTGTCATTCCTGTGCATCCCCTGCCTTTCTTTGTAGAAATACCTCTGAAATCTGCACTTTTATACATATCTATTGGGGATTAATTCTTGAAAAAGTCTCCATATCTGTTGACAAGTAAAAAGAGATATGTTATTCTTAATAACAAGTTAAGTTTGCACTAATATTTCTGAAATTTGTCAATGTTCTTTATGTATTTTGTATAGAAAACAATGAGTCGGATTTTGGAAATCTATGGGGAAAAATTCAAGAATTTTTCCCCGTTTTTCATTTCCTAAGCGGATTTCCTTCAGCTGCGTGCAGCCTGTAATCACTTATTATGATTGTTCCACCTCCTTTTAATCTTCATGGTTTTTTCTGTTTTCCCTATTTCAAAAATCTCCCTGCCTATTTTGGGTCCTGCCGTCTGATCGATTTTCACAATTTCTTTTTCCGCTTTTCCTTGACTGGTTTTCATGGCTTTTTTCGGCGGTGCATTCGTATGCTTATGAGCCTGCCCCCTTTTCCCTGTTTTAGCAGTTTTCTTTACAGTCGCTTCCCCAAGGTCATTTCTCATACTGTCTGCCCTTTCATCTAAAGCGGGTTCTATGGGCCGGACTTCTTTCTTTTCCGTTTCAGATTCCTGTTCTATCCATTTTTTGAGTGTTTTTCTGTCTACGCCCAGCTTTTTCGCCGCAGCTCTCTGTGAGATTTTTCCTTCCTTTATTTCCTCTCTGACAGAGGAAAAATTTTCTGGAATGGACAGCGCTTTGCGCCCTGGCTTCACTCCCCGCTCCCTCATTGCCACCATAAGCCCCTCATGCATTCTCTGCCAGATAGAGTGTCTGTCGAAGTCCGAAATTAATGAAAATATGGTGAAGATGATATCTGAAACTGCCTGCCCCAGGGGCCCCAGTTCTTTACCCGCATTGAGGATGGGCGTGTCAATCACCACAATACTTACTTTCTTTTCTTTGGTAAGAATCCACCACTGCTCTTTTGCTTCTGTGGTATTTCTGCCCAGCCTGTCAAGGCTTTTGATCACAAGAAGATCCCCTTCCTGGAGTTTTTCTGTCATTTTCCGGTACGCAGGACGTTCAAAGTCTTTCCCGGACTGCTTGTCAAAAAACATGTTTTCTTCTTTCACCCCCAGCTCTTTCATAGCCTCTGCCTGCCGTTCGTGTGACTGCGCTGCTGTAGAAACCCGCAGATAGCCGTAAACTGTTCCCCTGCACGCCCCCACCATCTCTGCTGTACTTGCAAAAAGCCCTGAAATATCTGTAAATTTTTCTGTTCCTGTCATAGTTATTTTCCCCCTGATATTGATTGATATGATCATGCTCTATGTCTATCATAATAATAATTTGAAATCTAATATAGTAAGTTTACAACATTTTGATTTATTTGAAAAATGGAAATACAAACTTAGTCTCATTGCGGTGTTCATGTATCTTTAGGCATAAAAAAAGCACCGGCCATTATGGTCGATGCTTCTGTGCTGCTTATTTTATTTGGTATTACTGTTCTTTATTCAATCTCACGTTTAGAAAATGTTGAATTTTTGGACCTAATCGTGGACCATATGATCAGGAGGTGGGCTTATAAATTTTTATTCTGTACGCGATTTACGCACTGATTCCCAAAAAATGCGGGCTGATCTGACCAGTGGTGATGAGGTTATCCTCACGAATAACAACAAACCTTCGGCTCTGGTCATTGACATTCCCGAAGGCAGTTTTGACGAAATTGTACAGTCAGTCCGTCAGGCAAAAGCCATGATTGCTTTGAACAATATGCGCGCAAAAGCCGCGGAAACTGAAGAACGGTATCTCAGTTATTGCCAACCCGATTACGGATGTGACCTTTAACCGGGATGAAACGGACAGAAAGTTTTATGAAGTGGCAAAATTTTGCCATGCCATTCTGATTTCCGGTAATCTCATCCATTACCCAGCAGAGCCGGATATCATGTCACCTGCCGATTTCTGCAAGCGATACCTGTAAAATCTTTGTCTCTGCCAGCACAATGGTTCCCAAGGATAATCCGGGTTCTGGGCAGTTTCCACAGATACTAAAGCGTGTGGCAGTACAGGGTGTTTTCTAGGCCGCCCGGCGAACCAGTCTTAGGCCAATTTCATTTTAGTAGAGAAGGATAGTTACTCTGGGATGACTCACTGAACCATTCTGAGGAATATACAACTGGTAATCCACGAGGCCGTTTCCTTTATCCCCAGCATAATCCAGAAACTGCCGGACTGGCAGTTTTCCGTTTTGCTCAGACAGCACCAGTACTGGCGTTTTACTTGTCTCCGATTACCGCCACCCCCGTTGTTCATTGCTGATTACTTGACATCTCCATTAAATGCTGTGCGTCACAGCATCTTCAAATACTCCATAAAGTTCTGCTTATTCTCAAGAGCTGTGGTTGTAGGCCGCCCCAAATCTTCTCTCGCACCAATTGAACATTTCACCTCTATCAAGCTTAATTCAGCTCTTCTCTTTATCGTTCCAAGTTCTTTGTCGAGAGCTGCAAAGTTATCGACACACACAGTATATGGGTATCCACAGGCTTTTGCAATCGCTGCCAGGTCAATACTCCCAGCTACTGTAGGCATGCCGCCAACTGTTTCATGAGCGCCATTATTAATCACAACATGCACCAAATTTTTCGGTTTATTAGCCCCAAGCACCGCCATAGCGCCCATATGCATAAGAACAGCACCATCACCGTCAACACACCAGATACGTGTATCGGGCTTGTTGATTGCCACACCCAAAGCAATTGACGAACTGTGCCCCATAGAACCAACGGTCAGGAAATCATATTTATGAGACTGATTCAGTGCCACTCTTGTTTCAAAGAGTTCACGGCTTATCTTTCCTGTTGTAGATACAATTAAATCATCACCGGAAACAGCAACTATATGCTGGATGATTTTTTCACGGATCATCGTGTTGTTGTTCTTATATTCAACCTTCGGGGCATCAGTAAGGGCATCTTTGCTAATAATAAAGGCTACATCTTTTCCGGTTGCCAGGATGGAACGAAACTCATCCATCTTCGAGGCCACTTCATAATCAGTAGTCTCCTTCCCAATCACGAAGCTCTCTATTCCCATGTCATCCAGAAGCTTTATAGTAACCGCTCCCTGATAGATATGCTGTGGTTCGTCATGAATACCCGGCTCTCCACGCCACCCAATGATGAAGATTACAGGTATTGCATATATCTTATCATTGAGCAGAGATGCTGCTGGATTAATGATGTTGCCCTCTCCCGAATTTTGCATATATACTACAGGAACCCTCCCAGTTGCCAGATAATATCCTGCAGCTAAAGCTGTACAGTTTCCTTCATTTGCGCCGATGATATGATGTTTTGGATCGATACCATAGGTGGACATTAAATAATTACACAGAGCCCTGAGCTGTGAATCTGGAACACCGGCATAGAAGTCAGATTCTATGATCTTTATCAAGTTTTCTACTTTCACTATGAAACCTCCGTCTATCTCCCCATTGCCATATTATAAATCCGCAGTCTACTCATTATTTTATCGATGAACAAACAACATGATATCGTAATTACTGTGATGATAATCGCTCCTGCAATATTTGGTGAAAATATTTTTCCAAGCAGAATTCGTAAAACAACAGTGTAATAAAATGGCGGATAATGTAATATCATCAGTTCTTTTGTTTTTGTTCCAAGGAATGTAAGCAGTTTACTGTGTATCAGCTGTGCTATCAGTAGAATAATATATGTTCCATTTAAAGATTTCACGAAATAAATCCATGGATTTGCAAGCGAAAACAGCTGTACATCTATTCTTTCGTTCCATGTCAGACAAACAGCCGCCTGAATCAACAACAAAACAAAAATAACAATAATCCGCCTTTTAATAGCCCATGCAGTACACTTCAAAATCCTATCTTTAAAGCCATACCCCACAAGGACAAAAAACGTTGTCGGAAAAATCCGCAGTGTCCCCATCAGATAATTTCTCGCAAGGAGATTCATATCGTCAAGTTGTTCGTACCAAATTGACAATCCTATTGAGACAATGATCAAAATGATACATGCCGCTCTTTCTCTCCCCCCCCCTAAAAAATAGAGTTTTTTAGCAGTAAGTACAATTGTTTCTGCAATAAATAGTGCCAATAAAAACCAGAGAGGTGCAACGCCACAAATAGAAATCGCGTGTGCAAAAATGTTCCTGTCACAACTAATGACAGACGGCTCGCCTCTAAACATAGCCAGCGTCTGAAATGCCGTCATATATAAAATAGTCCATACTATATACGGAACCAGATATGACTTGGCCATCTTTTTCAGTGCATCTTTGCCAAGCACCTTACTTTTTTTGATACATAAGCCACTGAGGACAAAAAATAGTGGCATATGGAAAGAATATATATAGTTGCTGATGGTGTCAGCACCAGTCATTGGATAATTTTTTCCCCAGACCACATGCCCAAAAACCACCAGCAGAATTCCAATTCCTCTCGCTGTATCTATAAATGCAATACGCTCTTTATCCATATTTCACCTATAACTTCACCGCCTCAAAGCAATCTGTAATTCACACCGCCATTGTTATTGAATAAGAAAATAGTGATTTTTTCTCAAACATTCTCCGAACCCTAATGTTGTCTTACTTTTTCTCTATCTGTGGTAAGATGATTTCGTCAATAATAAACTCAGCGGTTTTCTCAATATCCTCAAACGGCACTTTCTTCGGAAGCCTCACGCCAAATGCCATTTTTGCCTTTTCAATCAAAGCATCTGTGTAGATGAGTTCACCGTTAACAACATCCTCCACGCCGTCAAGTGCCATTGAAACCCTGTCAGACTTGTTCATTTCTTCAAAACTGAAAACAGACTCATCGATCCACGCATCCAACTGACCATCCTTATATCCAATCTGAACAGGGTATCCGCCGATATTCCCGCCAAAGCCCGGTATAAACACCTTCTGGTCTTCATGTCTCCGCACTGCCTCGATAACTGCTGTGATGATCTGGTAGTTTGAAGATGCATTCATCATATTTCTCGTCTGGTCCACAGGCATGGCAATCTTGCAGGCTAAATAGAGCTGATCATTAGAAAGCTCCTTCTCCTGACCTTTATAATAAATCTTTAAAGGCAGATCAACATTTTCAGTCTGTCCTTCTTTACTGATACATACATCGTGGAAATGACCGGCGGCAAACATTATATCTACATTCCAGTAATCTTCGACTCCAAGCATCTCTGCCGCCGCAAATTTCATACGGGGAACAAGATGATTAAGATTACCGGATCCGAAATCAGGATATGCCTTTCCTGCGCTCTTAAGCCACGGAATAACTGCATCGGAGTATGATGTATTAATGACAATCGCATCTGTATCTGCCTTATCACACGCTTCCATAATATTCTTTATAAACCGAATCGCCAACGGGCTCCAAATACCATACGCTCTGACATTTGCCCATGAAATGCTGCCATATTTAAGTCCCGGATAGGCACGGCTGGAATTGACGATGAAATCTGGCTGATGTTTTTCGATTACCTTTTGAATGGTATCAATATCATTAAGGTCCACGCCTCCTTCTATATAAACATGTGACTTATTAATACCTCGAATTAGTCCTGCAATACGGGTAATATTCACCTTAGTCTGCATCTTTTCCTCATCCCTGCCAACAACAACAACACTTATCCCTGAGTCATTTTTGCTGATCAAATAGTCCAGCAGATAAGATCCAACGCTGCCAAGGCCAATAATCATCACTTTGATATTTTTCTCGTTAATATGCCTCTCAATAATTTTTAGGCGTTCTTGCAAAGTCCTCATTGTTCTTCCTCCCAATATGAAACAATTTGTTTATAATCTTCTTTTGTATTGCAATTTGTCCATCGTTTAATACTTATCAAGTCTGCTACTACTCCCATATCAAGGTAATTCTGAATAATACGAAGATTTGTCTCATCTCTGGATTCTTTATAAAATTGCTCATTGGCTCGTTTTAATGTGTCAATTTCCGTAAATTTCCAAGTCTGGCCTGAATTCAGAATACAGGAAAAAGGCGATTGGACTGACAGTAGACCGTGGCTGCTGTTAAATGCATAGCAGTACTGATTTCTATCATTCTTATATAAAACAACTGCTTTATTGGCGTAAATTGGCTCAAATGTATATGTTAAAACACTTTTTTCTGACCTCACTACTTTCGCAAAAGATTCATTGTCCATATCCAGGTCTCCTTCAACAAAAAGAATTTCTTCAGCGTTATGTTTAAATGCCTCTTGAAGGCCCAGATACAAACTGTACCCTGAAGCCAAATCTTCGTAATGATCGTTAAAAACCAAAGAGATTTTATTTCTTATGAGTGATTCCAATCCAATACAATAATCTTTTAAGCTTTCAAACTTATATCCGCCAACGACAACAATGCGATCGGCAAAAGCACACTTCTGAAGGAGATGATACAGTAAAGTGTTATCGTTCCCTCCATATATCGCTTTCAGCTGCTTTTCTGCTTCTGGAATCCCCTTATTAAACCTGCTTGATTTCCCGGCAACAGTTATAATTGCTGCTCTCATCTGCTTCTCACCTTTTCAGATAATTTTTAATGCACTCATCAAGCCCCTTATCGAGGTTTACCAATGGTTTCCAAGAAGTTCTTGTCCGAATCTTTTCTGTGGATAGTAATCTTCTCTCGGGATCAGATTCGCGATATCCACTGAATTCAATTACAGGGTTTTCTACTCCCATTTTTGCAGCACAAAGATTTACAAGCTCAATGATTGAAATTTCCTCGTCTGTAGCTACGTTATATATGGTGCCATCCAGAGCAGAGTCAGAGGAACCCAGCGCCAACACTGCACTGCAGCTGTCATAATTATTTAAAAAGGTCCTTTTGTTTTTCTTTGAATTTTCGAGCAAAACCACCTTACCATTATCACGTAAACTGTTTATAATGAATGGAATAATGTGTTTTGGGTATCTTTCATCTTTGCTGTAAACATTAGCAAACCGAATGGAGCATCCTTTAATCTTTCCTTCATTAACCGCATCTTTAATAAAAAATTCTGTTATCAACTTACCTGCCGCATAACTGGTTCTCTGGCTATGTTCAGCGGTGGACATCGTTAGATAATCGTTTTCTTTCACACCACCATTCTCATTCCAGGAATTCATAGAGTAGACTTCTGATGTGGAGCAATTGATGTACTTGTGGGCACCAACACGGACAGCCTGCTGGAGAAAATCATTCATCCCCTCCACATTGGTTGCAAATGTCTCATACACATGATAGAAATGTTCTGTATGTACAACAGCCGCACAATTAATGTAGATAACTTCATCATAAACACTAACAACAGCCTTTATTCTATTTTCAAAATCCTGCATCTGCTCTTTATTATTCAGATCATACTCAAAGAACTCAAAACGTTCATCATGAATATGGTCAGAGACTGTTTCAATGGATGACGCATAGAAATTATCAAAACCAAGAATATGGTCCTTACTTCCATTAACAAGAATCTGACGAACTAATTCATTGCCAGTCATTCCTGTTACACCGCTTATCGCATATAGTTTACGCATATCTTTCGCCTTTCTCTTAGACTCCCCGCATAAGTCTGGTTTTATAAAATTCATCAACCTCATTTGGAAACAGAGATTGTTCATACCTCACATCATATTGAACCGCTCTAAGTTCCACACGCTTAGACGGTAAAGATACTACTGCATACTGAGCATACGGATTCTGATTTCTCGGCTGTCCTACAGAACCTGGGTTGATGAAAGTCACTGCTTTCTTATTTCTCAATTCTGGATTTTCTATTGGACAGAAGTGAGTGAAGCAATACGAGTAATGAGAATGGCCACTGAATACCATGTCATATTTAACATATTCTCCCCAAAGATTATTTGGCTCGATAGCCTTCCAGTAATGATCTTCGAGAGAGCCATGAACAGCCAGACACTTCAATCCTGTAATATCGAATTCCTGGATCCCATCTCTATTCATTCCAGTATGAATATACTCCATGGAATCATCTGATAATTGTTTCGCAGTGTATCTTGCTATGGCACGACCACGATCTGAGGAAAGTCTCTCCCACTCCTTATCTGCCATAAGTTTCTCATGGTTTCCCCAAATATTTACTACAATTTTTCCCTTCCAGTCCGTTTCATCCAGCTCCATCAGCTTCTGAATAATCTCGTTTGATCTCATTCCGTAATCAATACAATCACCGAGGAGAATAATTCCTGCAAACTCCTCATCTTGACAGTCAGAGGCTACTGCGTCGAAAGCGCTGACATTGCCGTGAATATCCGAAAGGATTATATACTTATCTTCCAATGGCTAACCCCTCCTTCGTGCATTACAACTCATCAATTAATCGGATTATATCCTTGAACGGCATTAGCTTCCCATCCACTTCTTTTGCCCTGTGAGCCTTCAGGATGTCTTCTGCTGTCTTCTGCATCACAGGAAAAGCTGCACGCATCAACTGATTAGCGTAAATGACAATATTCACACCACGGGAGGCAAGTTCTTCTTCTGTAACCTGATTGAAAGACGTGGGAACAACCACAATTGGAGTCTTCTTATCTTCCTCACGGAACTTATGGCAAAATTCAAATATCTCAGCAGGATTTTTCTTACGGCTATGGATCATAATTCCATCAGCCCCTGCAGCGCTAAAAGCAAATGCCCTCTCCAATGCATCTTCCATTCCCCGTTCAAGAATCAAACTCTCGATTCTGGCGATAATCATGAAGTCGTCTGATAGCTGCGCTTTTTTGCCGGCGGCAATCTTCGCGCTGAAGTTTTCGATGCTGTCCTGTGTCTGTACCACCTCTGTCCCAAACAGGCTGTTTTTCTTCAGTCCCGTCTTGTCTTCAATGATAACCGCACTTACGCCCATCCGCTCAAGTGTACGGACATTATATACGAAATGCTCAGTCAAACCACCTGTATCGCCATCCAGAATAATCGGTTTGGTGGTAACTTCCATGATGTCATCAATTGTGCGGAGCCGCGAAGTCATATCTACCAGTTCAATATCAGGCTTTCCTTTGTCTGTACTGTCACAAAGGGAGGAAACCCACATACCGTCAAATTGATCTAATTTTCCATTGTTTCCGTCAACAACAGTTTTTTCTACAATAAGTCCTGTCAGCCCGGAGTGTGCCTCCATCACTTTGACAACTGGTGTCATTTCAATCAGTTGTCTGAGGCGTTTTCTTCTATATTCAGGCATGGACAGTTTTTCTTTCAGTCTCTGGTCAACTTTTTTAACGCTCTCGCTATAAGTATATGGCACATCAATAATCTGCCCTCCATACAAAGCAATCATGCTTTCAACATGATCCCTGATTGATTTCTCTGCACCAACTTTCCAGTTATCGCCATGGACGACATAATCAGGATGGATTTTTTCAATCACATCATTGTATAGCATGTCATCCTGGAGAACAACCTGATCCACTCCATCAAGATCCTGATAAAGCGCCATGCGCTCTTGCTCGGAAGTGATAGGAAACTTGGTACAGCGGATCATCTCTTTATCGCTAAGACATCCAACAATAACTCTGCCATATTTCTTCATATGATTAATGATATTCAAGTGTCCATCATGGATGACATCTGTACAGAAACAAGTGTAAACAGTTTTCATTTGTATTAGCTCCTATTATTTTTCAAATTTGGGGGATCATTCTAAGATGCCCAAGCGTATTAAGGGTAACTGGTGCCAGGCAAACATCAGCACGATCCCAATCTAGAATATTATCCTGGCTTGTCCTGATTTTAAACGTCATATCCCGCCTGCATCTTCTGATAGAGGGATGAGTAATCCCAAACAGAGCCCATTTGACTGAGATTGGCTCCCTCTAAAACTATCTTCAAGATTATCCTATATCGTTTTTTCACAACTACAACAATTACTTTCTCTGTCATACTCCCAGCACACACTCAGTCCAATAGTAAATCCATGCTCCTACTTCGTTAATAATTCAAAAAACTTCACTTGCAGAGTAAGGTTGCTTTCAACGCAAATACCATCATCTGCAATCTTGTTTTCTGTGTTTTATCCACCAAATACTTGTAGAGAGGTTTAATGCTTTTTGCTTCAATGACCTTTCTCGCTTTTGGTTTTCTTTTTTCTACTGGGGGTATATTCATGTAGCTTCCATAGATTTCTTTCAACCATAAATCTGAATTAGGAACAAATGTTTGAAGTCCAGAAAACTCTATTTCCTTCAGTGGAAACAGTTCATTGTACTTATAAGTCCTGTCCGTAGAAAATTCTAAATAAGGATATGCGAACACAGCATGATCCAATTCAGGATACATTCCATACTGTTGATTGTAAAAGGACAAAAACTTCTTTTTATCCATTCCAAAACGCCTTTCATATAATTCTATAGCCTTTTTATAGAATTGCGCATTGCATTTCCCAAAAATAACAAATCCAGCGAGTTCCCTAAACACCCTGTTCTCTATGATGCTCTCATCAGTATCTTCGATAATATTCATCGGACAGATATCAATTTTAATAGGATAAATGTGCCGCCGCTTTCCATCAGTCGAAGAGAAAAATGGAACCATTTCCCCAAAGAAAGCGCAGCTGTGCATATTTAATTCATAGTCAAACAAAAAAAATTTTGATTTATCCATCGCCTTCAAGATTTCAATGAGCTTCAAGTAATCCGGCTTTGGCATACTGATATCCAAATCGTCATCCCATGGAATGAAACCACCATGCCGGTATGCGCCGATGGCTGATCCGCCATCCAAATAATACTGTAGATGGTTCTCCCTGCAAATGGTGTCAATAACAGATAATAGATGAAGCATCTGACTCTGAATATCTTTGATGCGATTGATGACGTAATACTCTACCCCATTGTCGTTCACTTTATACAATTCGATTCCTCCCCAGAATGTTGCTGATATAACGAATGCCTTTAGAAAAGATTTCCCTATTATATAAGCAAATTACTATGAATATAGCGGTTTGCACTGGATAAACTATCCGTCTCACATAGATAAGCAAACAGCATTGAGCAGTAATTAGAAAGCAGTTTATCGCTACAGTGCCATATTCTCTATCAAACTTTAACAGCCGCTCGGTATCCTTTAGTCTGTATACCGCAATGATAAGCCTGCTTACAGCAGTCGAAACTGTCGCACCCATGATTCCAATTTTGGGAATCATGATTGCATTCAAAATGATATTTACTCCCCCACCCACAAGAACTGAATACAATACACCGGAATTCTTTTCAAACGCTCCGTACAATGTTGATACCATCCCGGTGGAAAATGAGAACGTAACAGACAGAATAAGGAACGGGGCGTAAATCCAACCACCATAAAAATCGTTTCTCGCAAGAATCATCATTAATGGCTGCGTAAGGACAATTAAAGCGCTCCCTGCAATAAACCCAGTCTGACGAAATGCTCTGGTGAACAGTACGAAGTTTTCTTTTAACTTCTCTGGCTCCTCATCATGAATTTGATTGGTTGAGATTTGCCATACGGTTTGAAATATTGAAATCAATGTCTGCAAAATTAAAGGAATTTTTGAGGCGATAGAGTAAATTCCAACATCACTATTACTCATAAAATACCGAAGCATATATTTATCAGACGACGTGACAATCCACCACGAGAGAGAGGTAAATATCAACGGCAGAGAATATCGAAGCATTCGCTGTGCCAGTTTCTTGTCAACATAGAAAACTCTTATCTGTTTATATATTTTCTCCTTAAAAAAAATAAGTATAGAAGGCATCAGATACGAGAAAATCAAAGCAAGCAAAAACCCCTTGACTTCCAGACGGAACACAACAAGAAACAGAATATTCCCTGAAAGATTAATAAGTGTATATAAGACGCCAATCGCAACATATTTCTTTGAATTCTGATTTGCTTTCAAATAATTGGTCAAAATATCGTACACCATGGAACTGGCCAAAAGACCAAGCATCCAGTACATATATTCCCACTTCAAAAACACATTGATAACACAAGCCACAAAGAATGTACATACATAGGAGAAAAAAGCTGTAATTGCTCCATTAGACAGTACACTCTTATTATCGATTTCATCGTTCATTACAAATCGGAATATTGCTTCAGATATGCTTAGGGCAGCAATCGGGAACAATAGTCCTTGTGTTGTAGTGACCAAGTCTACCTGTCCGTATTGGCCTGTTGACAAAATAGACGTATAAACAGGCAGAAGTAAAAAAGACAGAAATTTAGAGCCAAAACTCCCTAAAAGAAATATTCCTGTATTTTTAATAAAATAATTGACTCTACTGTTCATTATCTTTTTGGTTCCTCAATTCTTGTTCGCAAATTATCAAAGTATTTTTCTCTAAAGGAACTCCAGTCAAAGGTTTTATAATATGATGTCAACATCTCTTCCACTAAATTGATGATATGCGTCACATCATTCTTATCAACAAATTTTATAAAATCAATGTCTTGTATCCACTCATAGGTTCCGATTATCTTTTGATCCATAGAGGGCATGACGAGACACGGCGTATCTGTTAATGCAGCCAAGACCATCCCATGCAGTCTGTCTGTAATAACCAGACTAAATCTTCTAAACTGGTTAATCAGTGAAGCTACTTCGTTCCTCCTGATTTCTTCTGGAATATTTCGTGGAACACATGTATCTGAAATAATTAAATCCCTGTGCTTTTCTGCAAGAGCACGAATAAGGTCATATCTTGTATCTCCTAGCACATCCTCTTTGTCCGTCCTCAAGCAAGTCATAATCCCCCCACGCACTGTATCTGGACTCGTATTAATTTCCTTGCTGAGATAAAAGACAATATCAGGATTGATAATAACTTTACAATTTGTAAAAATTTGTTTCATTTTTTTATATGTATATTTTTCTCTTGCAATAAGTGTAAGGTTTGGATGTGCATTATAAATCTTTTTGCATCGATTCAGCTTTTTTGCGCCGTTGACAGTATCCGCAAAATACATTGACTGCGGCATTGAAAGAATAGCCACATCAGGAAATTTTTTAATTATAAATTCTCTCATCTGTTCCGCATGGTAATATAGTGTACCAATATTCCCACCGCCTTGGAGAACAAAAAAATCCTCTTTTTTTAGAATCCGTCGTATTTCTTTTAATGTTTGAAGTGTTTCAAGAAAATCTATGACGATAACCGTGTGCCCAGGATACATATCGTTTAAGAAATGAATTGAAGCCTCTACAATGGCTTCGTCCCCGATATTTCCAAATGCAGGAGCCATCAGATAGTAAATATTTCTCGTTTCCTTGTATTTTTCTAAAGAACCGATTTTTCTCTTTCCAAGAAAATACCTGAAATTACCATTCTGCCAATCTATGCGGTTTATGATAATAGACTCAATTCTTTGAGATATTTTCATTATAGCTGTCTCCCAAGTTTTTTTCTCAATTGATAATAACTTTTAAATAGCGCCAGTACAACCCAAGTACTATAGTATTTTTTACGTTCCGCATAATGACATATTATCTTATCTATGCGCCTCATTTTTTCTGTGCCATATGCTTTTAATGCTTTTCTGATTTCATCGTGGTCAAGCACTTCAACATAGAATTTTTTGTGAAATTGATGATGATTAAACTCATTTCTGAAACACTCTGCCATATGGAGCAAATACTGCGTATTATATTGAAACTCAAAGTCAGGAAACTCTTCAATGCCAGGGATTTTGCGTATTGTCCGCATTAACAATACAATTTTCTGCCACATATTGCTTCGATAGGAATTCAGAATAGAATCCGGGTTGAATTGATAATAATATTTATACTCATCGATGAGCCTGATCTTCTTGCATCCAGTAAGAATTCCTAACGTCAACTGCTGATCTTCTGCATACGAAATTTGATCTGTGCAATATTGGGAATATTTTAGTACTAAATCGGTACGGATTATTTTTGCCCACCGGCAAATTGCTATAGGGCGATTAAAAGCACCTCTGTCACATAGCAATACAGATCGTATCTTATCATCAACACAATATGTACCAGCTGGCAATGTACTGATGTTCAATTTATACTGATGCATTTGATCAATATATTGAATACATTGCATGGAAACAAAATCAATATCCCTGTCTATAGCATTATTTAGTAAGCATTCATGAAAATCTGGTGAAACATAATCATCACTGTCAACAAAGCAAATATGACTTGTTTCTACATATTTAAGCCCTTCCATCCAAGCAGATACGAGCCCGCCATTCTTTTTATGGACTGCCTGGATTCTTTCAAATTGTTCGGCATATACATTACAAATTTCCTCACAGCCATCAGTAGATCCGTCGTTTACAACTACTATTTTTTGAAACAAAACAGTTTGATTTAACACAGAGTCTAAACATCTTTTAAGATATTTTTTTACATTATAGACTGGTATAATTGCGGTTGTTGTAATCATATATCCACCCTTCGTCGTAAGAATTATTTAGCTATCTTATATTCATTCTTGTTATCTTTGTAAAAAGGTTTGATTTACCACAACACTATGTATGCATCTCATCTCCGTCGTCTTCTTACTCACGATTTGAGTTTGTTTTAGAATGTTTAAATAAGCTCCCTTAGCCATCTTTATTCCACATTATAGATTAATATCATTGCGAAATTAATTATATTTTATTCATAAACTATCACCCTATCATTGAAAGGAACTGATTACACACAATCTTTAGAATCATTAGTTTAATCCTTCCACCATGGAATAATTAATGACAAATTAGGGGATATAATAAATACTGCACAAAGAACTGGAAGACTTAGACAGGGATTTAAAAACCCTAGTATAATAAACAAAACCACTGCAATATAAAAAGAATGAAGATCATGCTTTTGGATTATAGTATTTTTAGTCATTTGTACAAAATATAGCATCAACATAATAAATATAGCAGTACCAACTAATCCAAATACACCTAACAAATCTTGCCATTCCTGGTGACAACCAATTACACCATATCCATAGCCATTATATCCAACGCCAAATAGTGGATGTTGTTTAAATGCATTCATAGAATATCCAGCTAATTCTTCTCTTCTATCATAAGAATAAGCCATGTTGAAATTTGCTCTAAAAACCTTTTCCGCCACACTTCTAAGCCTATCTCTCAAAATATAATTCAAGGGTTCTGTAATTTTGTAAATCCAATCGGAAACTTGATTTACAAAGATAAAACAGAATATTAGCGCTATTAATATAGCTATCGCCCACATAGCTACTTTTGTTTTTCCTTGATTATATTTGTTTACAAAGATGCCAAGCGCAATGCCAAAAGCACATATTAAAACGCCTGTAACATATAGAGATAATCCTATACATACAAGCAAAATCATACAGAATATAATGTATTTTCCTACCTTATACTTTTTATGCCATGTAATTAAAACAAAGATCATTATACAAAGAACCAAACAAATTCCATAAAACTGGTTAAAGCTAACTACATTTGAAAAACCTCGTTCATCATAATAACGGATTGCGTATTTATCAACTCGTATTACATTGTATAAAGAAATTAGAACAGAAATTATAATGGACGCTAACGTTCCCTTTAATACTACAATTTTATATGCATTTTCTAGTTTTCGCATCCCAACCGACAAGGCAACTGTATAAGCTAAGTAAATAAATTTTAGCGCATGATTAATAGGAGCATTATATCCACGCTCTGATGCATTACCTGACAGATATAGGAGCACTAATACCGCCGCACTAAAAGCCATAAAAGGTAACATATCCAGAGCATCTTTTATTTTAAAATTGAGTAAAAACAAACAAACTGTCAGCACAATACAAACTGTTCCAAGAGAATTCTTATTAAACGAGCAAAACATGACAAACATGCTCATGAAAACAATTATATATGTACAAAGTTGTGAAAACGATCCTCTAAATGACGCTGTCATTCCTCGTCTATTCATGTCAGATCTCCTTTTAACAAAACTGAATTTATCCAATAATTTGAAGAAGTTTGTGTGCTGAATTTGTTATATTAAAGTCACATTCTTCAACGCTAATATGCATCTCATCTCTATCATATCTTTTTGACGACATTTCTTTTATTTTCTCAGCCCACTTAGAGCTTCCTACGTTTAACTCGCAGAACTCTACTGTCTTAGTAACGTTAACAGCATTCGGCACATTCCCTTTGGCGCAAATGCAAGGGATTCCCATACTCTGGGCTTCAATTATACCCAGTCCTAGCCCCTCGCTATATGACGGGGCCAGAAGAATATCGACACCGGCAATGTAATCCTCTACGCTTTTGACTAATCCAGTAAAAATGACATCTTTAGTCAATTTACATTTTTTTACTTTTTCTACCATCTCATCTCTCATGATTCCATCTCCTACAACCATAAGTTTTACGTCTGGTAATATTTTCTTTGCTTCTATAAGAATATCAATCAAGAACAAGGGATTTTTTACACGCATTATTCTACCGACAAATCCCAAAACCACACAGTTATTAATTCTAAGTTTTCTCCTGATATAATTTCGGGTTTCTTCGCTATATATAAACCTGTTAGCTTCAATTCCAGGTGATACTATTTCGAATGATTTTCCTCTATATAAGTATTCGCCGGCCAGCTTTGTAATTGCAAGTCTTTCAACATTTAATTGTTTTAATCTTGACATACCGTAAATTGTTCTTAATTTTGTACTTATATGATATCTAAGTTTTTTTAGTGGCTCTTGACTTGTATTATGTGAATGAGTTATTACCCGATATTTTTCTGATGTCGCAATCGAGATAGGTATAATATCAAAAGAAATATAATTTATATTAAAATATATAGTGTTTGTTTCCTTTTTATATTCCTTTAAAATCGAGCGAAACATTTTGATATACTCGGCCAACTGATGGTGTTCTGGCAGAAAGTGGTATTCTCCGCCATATTTTTCTATCTCTGCTTTATGAATAAATGGCATTGTATCATCGGTATTTTCTACCAAAAATACAAACTTAATATTATTCCTGATTTGTTTATAAACATTCAGTAAAAAGCTTTCTATCCCGCCTATGAAATTATTCATTCCATACACAAGTATTGTCTTCATTCAGACCTCCAATTTTTCAGAATCATATTTCTTTATCTTTTTCCATCCCCATCTTCCCAGATCATAAATTTTTCCATATGGAAGTCTAAGCTTAAATAGGCGATACATAAAGCCTGTCCTCCAGCCAGCATACATAAAATCGTCTTTCAATGCTTTCCAGTGGATCAGATAATACCGGAACTTTTTGGGGCTTGCTATTTTCGTTTGATAGAAATTCTCATAATCCAATTCCCCAATATACTCCAGTTCTTCATTTTTGGGTGCCATCTCCAATTTTTCGAATCCTGCGCATACTGTTTCAGCATGAACTGTAATAGCATTACTTAAGAGGCTTTTCTTGAAGTCAGTGATAAAAGACATTGCGCCCTGCTGCATCTCAAGAATGGTGTTTGGAACACTCTCTGCCTCGGCAAATATCGGCACTACTGAACTACCCTCTTTCTCAAACCTTACTGTACTGCCGTGGGGTGCCAGTATCATGCTCTCAAGAAGCACGATTCCTCTCATAAACGGGCGATTATCCTCTTCGTCAAATAGCCATGTACCATAAGTGTCTTTTCCAATCCTTTTACTTGTCCCCTGGCAACACCCTAAGTAATAACCAATAATGGGCGGCATCTGAGATGATTTTTCTCGTATCTTTTCAAGAAGAAGCTGGGTAGTCCCATGCCATCCAATATCCGCCAAAAGCAATGGCTCTGAAAATAGCCCATGTTTATCAAGATACTGTTTTCCTACTGCTGCCAATTCAGCTTCCTTTTTCACAATAATCGGAGAATCCAGTGCTTTCCGCACCTCTGGATAATCTCCCAATGAGCGCCCCTGGTATTTCTTACCCTCAAGATTACATAGCTTGGATATGTTGGCATCTTCCAACTCATAGCCCATATAACCGATTACTTGTGATAGGGTATACTCCTTGTCTGGGAAAGCTTCTCCTGACTTTGCCAGATCTCCCACTGCATCTGAATAGATAGGCCTAAGACTTTTCCTTGATAAGTAGATGTATTCAAAATCATCCTCTGGATACAGTAACTTATATGCCTTTTCAAATAAATACATATCACGCGCAGACAGCCATACTTTTCGTCCTTTCCGTTTTGGATGGTTATGCAGCTGTACGCAATATCCATAAATCAATGGACCTAACAGTTCATAACCCAACTGTTCGGACCTTATAGTACAACGGCATTCACGGGAATTTATAAAAGCGTATAAACATCTCTTTGATAACGCTGAACTATCTTCTGGCAGAGGCATATAGAGAGTATTATGTGTATTTTTAGGAATATGGAAACATTTAATCCCTGCACGAAATGAACCTAGCACATCTGCACAGATGCTGTCCCCAATGTGCAGGACACTATCCCGTTTTATTCTTTCTTCCTGCAAGAAAACTCTAAACAGCTCTCCTGTCAGTTTGGTTTTTCTATACTCGCATGACAGGTAAAACTTCTGATAACCTGCAAATCCTGCATCTTTCAGAATCTCTTTAAGAAAAGAAACCGGAAGGTACATATCAGAGATTAAAAAAACTTTTTTCTTTTGTGCAATACAGTAATCAAAGACATATTTCAACGGATAATTCGCATGTAGCAGCCCTTTTTCTGTGGCGAGTTCTAATGTTTTCAATTCTTGCCTCTGAGCTTTTGAATAATCAATTGCTTCATAAATTTCATCTAATGTTACTTCCCGAAGGCTGTTAGCTTTTCTGAGGGTATATTCTGTGTATATTCTCTTCTCTGCAAAGCCTGACTTTATGCCATGCTTCTGATCGAACTCCTGCTCGATAAGACAGAATACATCTGTGGGAGACATTACGTCCCGTTTCAAGAGAGTGTCAAAAACATCAAAAGTAATAACATCATATTTTTGGCATTTTTTCATTAAGGCGCAATGCATTTTTTCTGAATTCATTCTCTCCCCATGCCCTTCGTTACTATTCGTTAAATTCCTGTATGACTTTTTCCGCAATTGCCTTAGCTGTCAACCCGTTTTTTTCCATCATGTAAGTATAGTTACCAGCAATCTGGTTACTGTCCACCGTACCCATGCGAATCAGTCTTGGATGTTTTGATGTTGCTGATAGAGCCTCCGAAATGATACTGCCGATTCCACCAACAATATTATGTTCCTCAGTAGTCAGGACCAGACTGTACTTGCTACACTCATTAGCTATTTCCTCAGGTTTCACTGGATTCAGCGTAGAAAGATTGACAACTCCTGTGCTGATTCCATGCTTTGTAAGAAGCCGAGCAGCTCGGACGCTTTCGTTGACCAGTGTGCCTGTAGCAAAAATCCCAACATCCTCCCCTTCCCTTATGACATCAAAACAATTTACATCATACCTATAATCTGCTTTGTAAACAGCGGCACTGCCGGGTAGTCCTGTTAATCTCAAATACGCAGATCCATCATATCTCGCCAGAAATTCCATCGCCTTCGCCATCTCTGTTGTATCAGCAGGAGATAGCACTAGAAGATTCGGGATAGCCCGCATTATCGCAATGTCCTCTAGGGCATAGTGCGTAGCTCCCTGTACACCAAGAGAAAAGCCACTGGATAAAGCAGCCATTTTCACATTTAGGTTCATGTAGCAGACCAGTGTGCGAATTACCTCATATACTCTCAGTGATACAAAAGGTGCAAACGATGTCACAAATACATTGGCCCCTTCTTTTGCCAGACCTGCAGCCATTGCAACCATATTCTGCTCGGAAATCCCTGCATTATAATGTCGTTCTGAATGCTGTGCTGCAAAGTCATACAAGTTTGCAGAATCAGCAACATCAGCAGCAATACTGATAATATTGTCGTAGTCGTTAGCGAGCTCATTTAAGATGACGCCGTATGCCTTTCTCATTCCCATCCGCGACCATTGCATAATATTCTGTGAAGAAAAGTCTATCATCTCGTTCCCTCCAACGCCTGCTTAAACTCCATATACTGTTCTTCAGTAACACGGGCATGATGCCAGCCAGTTTTTCCTTCAATAGTGGGAAGGCCCTTACTCTTGACAGTTTCCGCAATAATAACTTTAGGTTTACCATCCGCTTTTCCCCTGACAGCTTTCTGGATTGCTTCAACATCATGTCCGTTAATCACAATGGTACTCCAGCCGAATCCTTCGAAAACCTGCTGAATATCGCAGATCGGCATAACTTCAGTGGTAAAACCGTCAAGCTGCTGGCTGTTTTTATCCACAATAGCGATCAAGTTGTCCAGCTTATACTTAGCAGCCGCCATAGCTGCTTCCCATACACTGCCCTCATTGCATTCCCCATCGCCAAGGAGTACGAATGTCCTGTAACTCTGATTCTTTTTCCTGGCAGAAAGAGCAATGCCAATACCAATGGATAACCCATAACCTAGGCTGCCAGAGGTAACCTCAATGCCATGCTCCAAACTCTGCACTTCATGTGTAGAGTACTGGGAACCGTTATTTTCAAAAGAATCCAAATCTTCCTGGTTTAAAAAACCGCATTCCTTCAGTACAGCATAGTGCGCGATGGAAATATGGCCTTTGCTAAGGATAAATCTATCCCTTGCCGAATCTATCGGCTTCTTTGAATCAACACTCAGCTCCGAACCATACAAAGTTGCCAATATCTCTGCTGCGGAAAACGCACCGCCAATGTGCCCTCCTTCAACGCCAGCATGATATGTCATATCCAGGACATCATCACGAATCTTCCATGCAAGCTCCTGTATACACTCCTTTGTCATCTTCATATCACATGCCCCCATCTACTCTGATAATCTGCCCTGTCATGTAGCTGGCGTAATCACTCGCCAGAAATGCAACTGTATTTGCAATCTCTGCAGGTTTTCCCATTCGTTTCATGATAACTTTATTCAGCATATGGTCTCTAAGGTTCTTTTCTATTTTCGCTCCCATTTCCGTCTCAACCATTCCAGGAGCAACCGCATTAACTCTTATATTACTGGAAGCGAGCTCACGTGCCAGATGCTTAGTAGCACCTACGATAGCAGCCTTGCTCGTTGCATATTCATACTGAGCAGGTTCGCCATCAAGCCCAGCAATGGAAGCGATATTTACGATGCTTCCACAGCTCTGCCGGGCCATAAGCCGGGATACATATTGTGTTAAAAGGGTTGCAGCAAAGAAATTCGTATCAAACAGATGCTTCATTTTGTCAATAGAGGTCATCAGAAAAGCCGTACTGTCCTCCACAATACCGACCATATTGACAAGAACATCTATGCTTACCTTCTGCTTCCTGATTGACTGAACGGCCTCCTTAATCTGCCCTCCATCAGTCACATCGAAGTAAACCGGCCATATAGAAACAGAATATCTATCTGAAATCTGCCTCATATCTTCTTCGAAGGTATCATCCTGTTTTCTTGCGCAGGCCCATATGTTCGCACCAAATGAAGCAAAAGTCTCCACAGTAGCCCGGCCAATGCCCCGCCTCGTACCTGTTATAATTGCATTTTTCCCTTTCAACATGATTGCACCTCCCAAGTTAATTGATGTCAGACATTCCTGACCATTCAGTCTATGCCAGTACTATAGTTCTAGTAAGTAAAGCAGGCAGATTATATCCATCCCAGACCAAATCAAAGTCCATTGTCTTTCCCATTGGCACTACACGGTCGATTCCCTTAACTCCCGCTTCAATCAGCGGAAGAACCACTTTACTGTCCCCAATATATGCTATTGTCTGACACCGTTTATCATTGCAAAGCTCACGAATTTCCTGAATATCTTTGCAATCATACTCATAGAAGTAGCCGCTGTTTTCCTGGTAATCCATCAGGCAATCATTAATCTCTGGAACAATCACACGGACAATCAAATTGTCCGGATGCTCCTCAACTTTCACACCTGGCTCCACTACCGCTATAAGACAACTTTTCGTCAGCTTATTGACTCCCTGTATTGCCTGAAAAGCGTACTTCTTTTTTACTAGCTTATGTTCCACATCCCAGAATATTTTCTTAGCCTTTTCAATTCGATTTCCTGTCCAAATCACAATGCGGGGACTGGTGCAGGCGTTCTGATCTGAGAAGAACGTATCATTATAAAAGTCTTCTGCCACTCGGTCTTTATCTTCAATTTCAAGATAAGAATCTGCATCTATTACAGCTAGAGAATAACGGTCAGAAAATGTAATCTCTACAGAACGTGGAGGCAGCGGAGATTTCCTTAACTCTTCGATAGTATTGTTTCCTCCCCATACTACACGAATATCCGCGATGGAGGAAAACAAATCGTTAATATCTTTATCTCTTTCATAGCGGACAAGAATAATATATGGCTTCATCTCTGTATGCTGTTCCAAAACGCAGTTGACTGCATCAACAATAATCTCAACCTGCGCAAAGTCTTTACTCGACACGCGAACAATATTTGCATTTCCATTCAGCAGACCTGCCACAAGAGAATAAGCAAAGTTCACAGGCACATTGGATGGCGCGATATGGAAAGCAATCCCCTTGCCAAGATAGAAAGCCTCATCTTTTTTTTCAAAACGCTCCTTCAGTTTTAGAACAGACGATTTACGAATCCAAAAAGCAAAAGTAATGACATCAGAATATGTCTTTGCATCTCTGTTCCCCATCAGCACTTTGGACACATCATTGAGAAAATCTACTATCATATCGTTAAAAGGCACTTTAGCCGAAATAAAAGGAAGCCTTGCCGCAAGGTCAACACTGCCCGTGAGATAAATTGCTTTCCTCAGCACATCACGATTTAAATTTGTCTGCATAGGTATCGCTGCACCCCCTTATCTCTGCATTCTTAAGCCGTCCATTGATTTTGAAGTATTTTCCCTTTCGTCCGCACGGGCAGTTATCGATGCCAAGTATAGTCCCTTCATCTTCTGTCAACAGACTGTGGCCGGGATAGGATTCCGGGATTGTAGAAACCACTTGAATAATTCCTGTCTCTCCGATATCACACTCATAGAAATCAATCGGTCTGCGTGTAATCACATCCGAAAAAATGCTGGCGTGCAGATACCCACATTCACATTCCATGTAGATACACCCCGTCTGCTCCACCATGCCATAATAGTCATGAATGTTTTCCAGACCACAGACATCTTTTAGTTTCTTGTGGAACTCCTCTGGGTTTACCATTTCAGAAACTAACTTTTTCCACCCTCCACCGTGAATCAAGATTCCATTGGAAAGGTCAAAAGTGATTCCATCTTCCTCCAATCTTAACAGCTCCTTGTAAAAGTGCTGCCAAATCATAAATGTAAAACCAAAGAGTAATATCTTCTGCCCCTGAAACTTATCAAGAAACTTTTTCACCCCTTCAATATCCAGTTTCATATCATCATCAAAAGCGTAAATCTTTGTTGATCCAAAAATGGAAAAACCGAGAATACCTGCCCCACGGGCGGAAAACATTGTTCTATTCTTTACTACACTTGGACAGTCGATAATAATCATCGGCATACGGCCAGAGCCTGTAAACTCAGAGACTATTTTTACCATCGTCTTCTGCTGATTGGAGGATGTTGTACGATCCAAATATATCTTACTAACTGTCTGTCCTGTGGTGCCAGAGGATGTCATCGTCTTAACAACATCTTCTTTTGATACTGATTTCAGTTCCAATTCCTTAAATAGTCTAACTGGAAGAAAAGGTAAGTCTGTATAAGAGTTCACTTTATCAGCATCAAAATGGATACTTTCAAGAATTCGGGCGTACTCCAGGCATTTTTCCTGATGGAGCTTTGTAAGCTTTAAAAGCCTTCCTGTCAAGAGTTTTTCTTTCTCATCCTTATCAAGAGAATATGGATGTATGCTTAATATCTCTTCAAAAATCATATTGTTCTCCTTGTCACCACATTCTCGCATTCATAATTCGAGCCATCTCTTGATAATGCTCCTGGATAAAGAAATGGTTACCCGGAAAATCATAATACTCGCACTCGCCAATGAAATAGTCTCTCCACAATTCCATCTCTTTTCGCGGTGTATCCGTCTCTGAATAGAAAATGGTAGCTGGGATATTTACTTTCAGGTCCAATTCCTCGAACTTATACGTCCCAATGATGGAATAATCAGCCCGGTATAAAGGCAGGTAAATTCTCCAAAAGCTCTTGTTATTTA
Source organism: uncultured Lachnospiraceae bacterium (assembly GCA_910587105.1). Taxonomy (GTDB): domain Bacteria; phylum Bacillota; class Clostridia; order Lachnospirales; family Lachnospiraceae; genus MGBC164599. Next base: position 35,366 of record CAJUMB010000001.1, on the reverse strand, counting down.
TCAGCTTCTCTGGAACAGCGCCAAACTTTATCGTTTTGTTTTTTACCCATTCATCCAATTTATCATCGGTAAATTCAGCTAGTTCCGCTTTGGAGTGTGGCTCATGCGCCGCCAAAAAGACATGAGATGGCTCTCTCATTCCAGGGTCATCTACAATTTTCTTAAGCATCTCCACCAGCGTAATCGTACCCATACTGTATCCGAAAAGTGTATAACCATTGCCAGAATAGCGTTTCTTGAGCAAAGGGTAAATATCATCCGCAAGCTCGTTAAAATTCTGATAGAAAGGCTCCTTATGTCTCGCTCCATGTCCAGCATATTCAATCTTTACAAGGTCGAACTCCTGCAAGTCCTTTGCTATCAAATCAAAGAATGAAGCGTTCCCTCCAGCATATGGAAAACAGAACATCTGTAGTTTACTCATAATACTTCGCCAATTCCTTATATAATGTCTTTCCTGAATCATTTTTAGGAATCTCGTCAATTACGATTACCCTGAAAGCGGCAGGATTCAACTTTGTTTTATTAATTACAAAGTCACGGACAGAATCAGCGTACTTCCCGTCAGTAACAAAGATATACATGTGATCATCAACGCCGGCGCTGGCAACTTCAATCTCGAATCCACCTTTTATCAGCCGATCCACTTCATCTAGGTTCACGCGGTTCCCGTAAATCTTCAGAAAACGTTTTTTACGGCCAACGATGTAATAGAAACCGTCTTCGTCAAACTGCGCCATGTCTCCTGTTTCAAAAACGCCATGCCTCTCATCGTCTTTTGCCAAGTCTTCACCGCATTCTGCATAACCAAGTGTAACATTTTTTCCCTCATAAATCAGCTCTCCAGTTGTCCGCGGCTCAGTAATCTCCTTGCCATCCGCATCAACAAGATGGAATGTACCGCCGGGAATCGGAATACCCATAGACCCTTTTTTCTCCACAGCCCGTTCAGGTGGCAAATAACCCATACGGGATGTTGCTTCTGCAGCACCATACATGACTACAAAGTTTTTCCCCGTTTCTTCTGCATACCTAGCAAACTTCTCATGCAACTCAGGAATTATCTTCCCACCTGCCTGTGTCATGGTTCGCAGAGAGGGCAGTTTCATGCGATAGAACCGCAGTCTGTCAAGCATCTCATAGGTATATGGCACACCGCCAAAGGACGTTGCGTCTGCCTCTTTAAAAAACGTCCAGAACTCTTTCTGCATTAGCCCCTTATCTGTTAAGAGCATTGTTGCTCCAACAAGGAAGTGGGAGTTGATGATAGACAGACCGTAAACATAATTCATCGGAAGCATTGTAATTGGGCGTTCGGTTGAATCCAATTTCAGATACTTTGCAATAGACTGTGCATTATCAAATACATTCGTATACGATTGTCTTACTAGTTTTGGAGAACCGGTGGAGCCAGACGTGGTAATCAGAAGACCCAATTCGTCGTAAAGTGGATATTCCTTCTTATATCTGGTCTTCAACAGAACATAATCGTATGCCTTATGAATCGGCTTCATACCAGAGAACAGCTCTAACTGCTCTTTTGGGAGCCATATGTAAGCGGGCTGATAAGTTGCCAACAAATTCCGAAGGAGTCCTTCCTCAAGATGACTATTCACCATAACCGGAACGATTGCGTTATTGATGAAGCCGACATACCCCAGCACAGAGCCGATTTTATTCTGGCAAAGCACAAACACCAAACATCTACATCCGATTTTCTCAGCTAGGACACAGGCTTCCGAATTCAGTACATCGTAAGTCATCCGATTACCATATTCATCTTCAATAGCCGTTGATTTACCGAATTGACCGAATTCCCAGATTTTTCCCATTAAAATTCTACCCCGTATTCTTCCTTTGACAAAATCTTTTGGCCTTTCTCGTAAGAACTAAGATCTATAATGTCATCGGTGTCCATCATAATATCGAATGCATCTTCTAACTCCGCTACTAGCTGCATATGTCCAACGGAGTCCCACGCCTCAATATCCTGGTACTTCAGACCGGTAAGCTGATCTTCACTGATTTCAAAAGCATTCATGAATGCCAGGTTGTACTTTCCCAAATTGCTCATATCACTGTTCTCCTTCATTTTTGTTCATTCTGGGTAAAGCGATGCGCTTCGCTGGATTTCCAAATATGTGCATCCCAGACTTGATATTATTTACAACCACACTTCCAACACCGATATGGCATTCCTCGCCGATTTTAATACCAGGGACGATAGATGCGTTGCACCCAAAGTACCCATATTTTCCTACCTGCACATGGCCATTAATTCCGCAGCTTGCGCTGATTGTTGTGTAATCACCAATGTACACATCATGACCAATGGATGTGTTATCTAGCACGGTCACAAAGTCGCCAATTGTCACATTTACTGTAATTCTTGCATTCGGATAAAGAACCAGTCCTTTTCCCAGTTTGTTGTAGTCACCGATTCTGGCATCGGGATGAATGATTGAAATGAACTGTGCTCCGCGCTCTTCAAGTTTCGTGACAACTTTTTCTTTTGTTTTCGGTTCTGCGATTGCAAGAGCAAAAACCTGATTTTCTGTGGGTTGCCATTCGTTAATTGTACCTATGACTTTGTAAGTACACTCATAGCCGTCAAGAGCGCTAAGATTGTCATCAATAAATCCCACGATATCCCAATCATTTTTTATCTTTTTGACATCCTTGCACCATTGAAGCAGCTCTCTGCCAAATCCACCTGCTCCAACAACAATCAATTCCTTCATAGCGGTTCTCCTTCCTCAATCATTTCCGCTTCTTATCAAATTGTTCCCAGCACCAACTAATCAGTTTATCCGAGATTATCTGATTGTTTGTGGAGATGCTATCTGGGTAAGATCTGTCTTTCATTCTCTTCTGAACAAATTCATCAAAAGAGCATATTACTTTGGCTGGAACACCCACTGCGACGCTATTATCTGGAATATCATGATTAACCACGCTCCCAGCGCCAATAATAACGTTATTCCCTATTTTCACGTCATAAAGTATTGTAGTGTTTGTCCCAACAAAGACGTTGTTCCCAATATCTATGCAGCCAATCTTCTCCCCGAATCTTTCACCCTTTGCGTTTTTTAGACCGAGGCTATTGAGGACAAAATATGAAACGTCATGCGTAACAAGAAGCACATGAGAGGCAAGCCGAACGTTATCCCCTATGCGGATACACTTCGCATACAGAGGAATAATCCTGTCCTCTATACTACAATTTTCTCCAAGAGAAGCAAACACATTATTTTTCCGTAAATATTCTGTCCGCTTTACAGGTTCTAGAATGCTATAGAGCCTCAATGTCTGCCATAGTCGTTTACCTTTCATGCATTCTCCTTTTCATCACTTCCCATGAATTCTTCCATAGTCACACTTGTTGCGGAACTGATTCCATCCCGCTTCAGCACCGTTTTAAATGTTTCAAATATAATTTTCCAATCACCAAGGAAAGTGATATGATCCACATACTTTACATCCCACTTAAACTTATCTTCCCAGCTTATCGCGTTTCTTCCGTTAACTTGGGCAAGCCCTGTAAAACCTGGCCTCACTTCATGGCGCCGCATCTGGTGCTTGTTGTATCGGGGAAGATATTGCACCATCAACGGCCTCGGCCCTACAACACTCATATCTCCTCGGAGAATATTAAATAACTCTGGAAGCTCATCAAGCGAAGTGGCGCGAAGTTTTTTTCCAAACGGAGTCAATCTCAGCTCATCCGGTAACAATCTCCCATTCTCATCCGCCTCGCTAGTCATAGTTCTAAACTTATATACTTTAAAAATCTTACCATCTTTTCCTGGACGGTCTTGTTTGAATAACACAGGACTTCCCAATTTCACCCTAACCAGCACCGCCGTTGCAGCCATTACAGGAGATAGGACTATTATTGCTGCCAGTGCGCACAGGAAATCCTGCGGGCGTTTCGCAAATCGTTCATATTGACCATAAGGTTTATGTGTCATATTGTCATTCTCCAAACAACATTTTTTCAGCTTAAAAAATCTAATTAAGAGTATAAAATCAAACAGCTCGCATCATTAGCTCTTGGCCTGTTTACCCGTTTTGTTTAAAGACGTTTTACCATTTTCCCTCTATCTAAAACATCGGTGAATAATATCTATTACAATATTTTGCTGTTCTACAGTCATCTTGTTATCCGAAGGCAAACATAGTCCACGTCTGAAAATATCCGCGCCAACATCAACACCAGTTCCTTCTATAGTCACGAAAGCATTTGTTCTATAAATCGGCTGCATATGCATAGGCTTCCAAATCGGACGCCCTTCAGCATTAAACGCCGCGATAGCATCCAAAATCTCAGAAGGACTGCTCTTCCCACTTTCGCTCTTGTACAGATAGTCCTGCTCCCCACGCACTGTGGGTGCCATCGCATTCTCATTTATAATGAGGCAGCTGAGCCAGAAATTAGGTGCACTTTTCTCCCGATCCCAAGGATTCATCTTTACTGGAAGATCCTTCAGTCCGGTTTCATACCGTTCCCAGATTGCCCTTTTCTGATTCATATGCTCTTGTAAATAAGGAAGCTGCCCACGGATAATCCCAGCGATGATATTACTCATCCGATAGTTGTAGCCAATCTCCTTGTGTTGATACCAGGGAGCGGCTTCACGGCTCTGTGTAGACCACTTGCGCACCTTGTCCGCATCTTCTTGGGAATCGGTCAAGAACATCCCGCCAGCTGATCCCGTAATAATTTTATTTCCATTGAAACTGATACAGCTATACTGGCCAAGAGTACCTGTTTCAACCCATTTTCCATTAATCTTGTACTTTGCGCCCAGGCTTTCCGCTGCATCCTCAACAATCAATGCGTCATGCTGGTCTGCTATCCTTTTGATTTCTTCCATTTTTCCGGGAGTACCGTACAGATGTGTTACAACTACCAATCTGACATCCGGATACAATTCGAAGGCTTTCTCTAGCGCCCCTGGACTCATATTCCAGGTGTCATATTCAGTGTCTATAAACACTGCTTTTCCATTTTCATATCCGACCGGATTTATCGAAGCATCAAATGTACAGTCTGAGCAGAATACCTTTTTCCCTTCCAAGGTGCCGTGATTCGGGCACGCTTGGCCATAGAGCTTTTCTCCGGCGAGTTTAATTGCGAGGTGTAGAGCAGCAGTTCCAGCAGACAGAGCAACGGCATATTTACAGCCTATATACTCCGCCATCTGCTTTTCAATTTCGTTAATATTTGTGCCGACAGTCGAAACCCAGTTAGTCCTAATTGCCTCATCAACCCATTTCTGTTCGTCACCATGCATTGTCGGGCTGCTTAACCACACCTTAGTGTGGAAGGGCTTTATACCTGCAAATCTCTGATCTGTTAGAAAATCCATTTTCGTACTCCTATCGTCATAGTCAATTGACCTTACTATCTGTCATACGATGTTTAAGGAAGAAAAAAATTAAAGAAAACGCCCTTTAGCCTATGTCTGAGTTAATCCTTATTTTCACTGATAACACCCCCAAACAATCTCAATCACCCTCTCCTGCTCCTCCACAGTCATCCCGACACCACAAGGCAGACAAACTGCCCTCCCAAAAACATACGCCCCTTCATCTGCCTGAGCCAGCATCTTCATATAAAACTCCCGAAAATTCCGCCTGCACCCATCTGCAGACACAAATTCATGATTCCTATACATAGGCTGCATATGCATCGGCTTCCAGACAGGCCGTCCTTCCACACGGAAAGATTCCAGTGCATCCAGGATCTCATCCGGACAGGTGCGCCCGTGGACTGTGCGGTACACATAACTCTTATCTGAGCGCTGATGCTCACACAGAGAATTATCTCCCTGCATCATACAGGAACAGCAGAAATTCGGCTCACAGCACTGGCTGTCGTAAGGATTCATCTCAATATCCAGGTCTGCCAGCCTATCTGCATATCGTCTATAAATTTCCCGTTTTTTCTCAATATGCTCTCCCAGGTATTTCCACTGTCCACGGACAATCCCGGCTATAATATTGCTCATCCCATAGCTGTAGCCCAGCTCTTCATGCTGGCACCAGGGCGCGTCCTCCCTGCTCTGCCGGGACCATTTAACTGCCTTTTCAGCACTGTAGCGGTCATGCACAAGCAGTATACCGCCGCTGCTGCCTGTTATAATCCCACTGCTTCCAAAGCTCAAAACACCGTAGTCGCCAAAGCTTCCTGTCTGCTTCCCTTTATATCTGGCTCCCAGAGATTCCGACGCATCTTCTATCAGCAGGGCTCCATGCTCCTGGCAGATTTTTTTAATTTCATCAATCTGCCCCGGAAAGCCATAAAGATGGGCATACACAACCAGTTTCACATCCGGAAACTGTTCAAAGGCAATTGCAAGGACTTCCGGGTCCATATTCCAGTCACCCATAGACGCATCAATAAAAACCGGCTCACCGCCCTCGTAAAGAATGGGAGCTGCCACAGATGCAGACGTAAGATCCGAACAGAATACGCGCCTGCCCTTTAAACTGCCGCCGCTTCCCAGTCCGTCCGGTGTACTGATACCGCTGGAACTTCCATACAGTCTTTCCGCGGCCAGTTTGACAGCAAGGTGGAGTGCCGCAGTGCCGGAGTTTAACGCCGCAGCATATTTAACCCCAATATACCCAGCCGCCGTCTCCTCCAGCCAGTCAATGTTCTCTCCACTCACAGATGCCTGGCCCAATTCCAGCGCCCTGGCTGCATACTCCCATTCGTCTCCGTGTATTGAGGGAGATGAAAACGGCAGTCTTTTTTCAAAACTTGTAATATGTGAAAATCTCTCTTCCCGCCTTAAATTCGCCCCAATCATTTCCCGCTGGCCGTTCCTCCTCATTTTCAAATGCTGCAGTCAGCAGCTTCCCATGTACTATGGAACTGTAGGAAAATAACTGACACATCTTGACTTGTCTATTTCTCCGATTGCACAGGTCAAAAATCCTCGACGATACCCCGCATCGCCTGCTTTTTTGACCTGCACACTGGAAGAAATATCCTGCGCAATCTGTATCACTTATTTTTCTACAGTTCCTATAGTTTCCTAACAATTCCTGAATATAAAAATTTCTGAACACAAAAAAGACCTGCTCTTTTCTAATCCTGAAAAGAGCAGGCTTCGCCATCCAGAGATTTCAGCGCGGATTTTACAGTCAGAAATACCGCACCATTCTCCAGTTATGGCATACCATGTGTCCACATTTTCACGCAGGGCGACTCCAGCGACCACTACCTTCCAATGCTTCATAAAACCTGTGGAATCTTCCACAGCAGTCATTTCTCAAACTTATTTTGAAATCTTCCATCTTCTTCCCGGCAGACCCAGAACTCAAACCTTTTTCAAAACTTCCAGCCCCAGCTTCACGTCAACCATCTGCCCCAGCAGTTCGATACTGATAACGGCATACCGCCGGTGCCGGTCAATCCATTTTACCCGGCCTTCATACCCTCTCATAGAGCCTTCTGTGATGACCAGCTTCTCACCAGCCATATATCCTTCTGAAAATCTGACAATATGGTCATCTCCGCCCAGATTCCGCAGGAATCTTTCTTCCTCCGGATAAATCGGTGTCATGGTATCTCCGGTTGTGAGCACTTTTGTTATCACTTTCATGCTACGGAGTCTCATCCAGAAATCGTCAATGTCCTCTGTTTCCACAAAGACATAGCTTTTGAAAAGCCCGTACAGCCTTTTTTCCATACCTCTGCTTGTTTTGAACATCCGCTCACCCTGCATGACAAATACATCTTCGCCCGGTTTGACAATCCTTGCCCGGCATTTTTCCGCCGTTTTCAGTTCCTGGCCGGTACGGACCTGCATTACATACCACAAAGTGCATCATATCCCTTCGTTTTTTCCCCTGAAACCGAAACACATTCCCGCTGAAAGTGCCGTATTTTCTGCTGTCCAGTCTCCGGTACGATGGATTCTCCTTCGAAATAAAAGCTGAGACTGAATCCCTTCTTATCTTTCAAAAATCCGGTATCCACTTTTGCAAATCTTCTGTGGAGATCGACCCAGGATATCTGATCAGAAACCTTTGCCAGGGGGCCTGACAGGTACTCAATTTCTTTTTTGTCCCCTGCCTTTTTCACTCTCACAACGGACAGCCCTATCCTGCCGGTTTTGTCCGTGATCTGCTCCAGAAACTTCCTGTCATTTTCTTTCAGAACCGATACGAAATGGTCGTCACTGAACAACAGGTATTTGGAGGCTTTTTTTAGTTCTCGGTAAACTGCCTCCGGCTGACTGGTCTCAATAAACACATATCCAGGCAGAAGTTCTTCCGATTCTTCCCACCACTGCCCTTCCCGTTTTCTCAGCCTGCGGCGGGTAATGTGAAAGCAGCGGGTACAGATGTGGCCCGGGAGCAGACTTGTGACAAATTCCTCGGTTTTCTTCTCATTTCCGTCTTGTAAATGAAGTGTGCACCACATACCAGCCCCTCACTTTACCACCTGCACATCCAAAAAAGCCCTGAAAACAAGGCATTCTTCTGCATAATAGGTGGTGAAAAACCTATACCTTTTTCACCACAAACCTATTGCAATTTTATTTTCGATGTGTTAGTATAATTCAAGCGATTTGTGATTGTTATTGTGAAAAACTCATAAATCGGGATTCATTTGTTTGTGAAATTTTATCTTTATTTTTTTTCAAAAAAGTGGTGAAAAAGGTATACCTTTTTCACCACTTTTTGGTAAAAGATAACTCTCACCAATTCAATCATTGTTTTCAGCTGACCTTTTGAATTGGCCAATCCTATCTTAACTTCATTCAATCCAGTACAGTTCTGTTCTGTTCTACTTTTAAAATTAGAATCGTCATCAGCAGTTTCAATATTTTCTGAACCCCAGGATTTTCATAATACGCGCACAATAAAAGGCAGGCTGAGAGAGGTATTCCCCTGTCAGCTTGCCTTTTATTGTACGGGCAGCAGATAGTCCTCCTGATTTACAGCGAAGATAGACACACCCATGACTTCACTGTAAAAATGTACTGTCAATGTGAACAGAACAAGAAAAAAGGACACAGACTTTATGTCTGTATCCTTCCACTAAAAACTCGGGGCAACAGGATTTGAACCTGCGACCTCACGGCCCCCAGCCGTGCGCGCTACCAAGCTACGCCATACCCCGGTGATTAATACTATACCAAAACTTCCGGGAAAAATCAACCATTTTTTTCATTTTTTCGATATTTTTTTAGATTCATACTGTCATTCTCTTACACTGCCTCATCTGCTCTCTTTGTTCTTCTTCTCTCATGGCAGGAATGATTTTTAAGACACGCTCTAAAATCATTCCCCGCAGATAAAACCCGCGGGGAATGGGATTCATTTTTAAACCAGAGCTACTGTCTCGCGGCAGATTGCCAGTTCTTCGTTGGTAGGAACGATAGCAACTTTTACTTTGGAAGCTGCTGTGGAGATCACTTTGTCCTCGCCTCTTGTATCGTTGGCGGCATCATCTACCTCAATACCTAAGTATCCCAGGTACTCTAATACTTTCTTGCGGACATTGATGGCGTTCTCGCCGATTCCAGCTGTAAAAGCGATGGCATCTACGCCGTTCATAGCTGCCACATAGGAGCCGATATATTTTGCCACACGGTAGCAGAATACTTCAATTGCGTTTTCAGCCAGTTTGTTTCCTTTATCCATACCTTCTTCCAGGTCACGGAAATCGCTGGACAGACCGCCGGACAGACCTTCTACACCGGATTTCTTGTTCAGTACGTTCATCACGCCTGCAATATCCAGGTTTTCTTTCTTGGCTACAAATTCCATAATAGCCGGGTCGATGTCACCGGAACGTGTTCCCATTACCAGACCTTCCAGAGGTGTAAGACCCATGGAGGTATCCACGCATTTTCCGTTTACAACAGCACTGATGGATGCACCGTTACCCAAGTGTGCTACCACGATCTTGGAATTGTTCAGGTCCAGGCCAAGGAATTCAGCGGCATGTTTGGATACAAAGCTGTGAGAGGTTCCGTGGAAGCCATATCTTCTGACTTTGTATTTCTCATAATATTCATAGGGAAGTCCATACAGATATGCTTTCTCCGGCATGGTCTGATGGAATGCTGTATCAAATACAGCAACCATAGGTGCTTTCGGCATCAGTTCCTGGCAGGCGCGGATGCCGATTAAGTTTGCAGGATTGTGAAGAGGAGCCAGGTCGTTACACTCTTCGATAGCTGCCATTACTTCATCATTGATTACGACAGAAGATGCGAATTTCTCTCCGCCATGTACCACTCTGTGGCCCACTGCATCCACTTCATCCAGGCTCTTGATTACGCCTGTTTTTTCATTCATCAATGCATCCAGAACCATCTGAATTGCCTGCTTGTGTGTAGGCATAGCTGCCTCTGTTGTTTCTTTGTCCCCGTTAGCAGGCTGATATACCAGTCTGCCGTCGATGCCGATTCTCTCACATAATCCCTTTGCCAGAACATCTTCACTGTCAGAATTGATCAGCTGGAATTTCAGTGAGGAGCTTCCGCAGTTAATTACCAATACATTCATTTTTATTTCCTCCGATATTTAAAAATAAATTCGTACAGCGGTCCACAAATACTTTTGGACTTAATGTCTTAGTATTGTGAAATGCTGTATTTAAAACACGCTCTGGAGTAGTGTACCATTATGGCAAGCAGTTCTGCTGGATAGAAATGGTACAGGAACAACTCTAGTCTTCAGCCAGACACTGTACTGCTGTAATAGCTGTTACACCCACGATGTCTTCTGCAGAGCATCCTCTGGAAAGATCGTTTACTGGTTTTGCGATTCCCTGGGTAACAGGTCCATAGGCTTCTGCCTTTGCCAGTCTCTGGGTAAGTTTGTAGCCGATGTTTCCTGCATCCAGGTCAGGGAAGATCAGGACGTTTGCTTTTCCTGCAACCGGGCTGTTAGGAGCTTTGGATGCGCCTACGCTGGGAACGATTGCTGCATCTAACTGGAACTCTCCGTCTAATTTCAAGTCAGGATGTTCTTCTTTTGCAATGCGGACAGCTTCAACTACTTTGTCAACATCAGCATGTTTTGCACTGCCCATGGTGGAGTGAGAAAGCATGGCTACAACTGGTTCTCTCTCTACCAGCAGCTGGAAGGATTCTGCGGAAGATGCTGCAATTGCGGACATTTCTTCCGGTGTAGGATTCTGTACCAGTCCGGAATCAGCAAAGATAAAGGTTCCGTCTGCACCATATTCACAGTTGGGTACAACCATCAGGAAGAAAGCGGAAACTAACTTGGTTCCCGGTTTTGTTTTCAGAATCTGCAGGCAGGGACGCAGTGTGTCTGCAGTGGAGTGGCAGGCACCGGATACCATACCGTCGGCATCTCCCATTTTTACCATCATAACGCCGTAATACAGATATTGGTTCAGCAGAATTTCTTTTGCCTGTTCCGGAGTCATGCCTTTTTTGCTTCTCAGCTCTACCAGTTTGTCAATGTAGCCGGCTGTCTTATCAGAAGTGGCAGGGTCTACGATAACAGCTCCTGAAATGTCCAGTCCCTGGGCATCTTTTTTCACTGTCTCTTCGTTTCCGATTAAAACGACTTTTGCCAGTCCTTCCTTTAAAATCATTTCTGTTGCTTCTAAAGTTCTCCGGTCTTCTGTCTCCGGCAGTACAATAGTTTTCTGGGCAGCTTTTGCCCTGGCTTTGATTGTGTCAATAAATCCCATGATTTTTGACTCCTTTCCTAATATTATCGCTGTTGTATTTTCTATATCGCGAGGCGGGCCCCTGTCTATGTAAAGGAACAGTAACCCTGCTTGTCTTATTATAAACCCTGTAGCCTTGTATTTCAAGTTTTATAGTGGTAAAATATGCTTCATTATACGAAATATGAGGTATGATCTTATGAAAATTACCGGAATCATTGCCGAATATAATCCCTTTCACAACGGTCATCTCTACCATCTGCACAAAGCCCGCCGGGAAACCGGGGCCGATTACCTGGTAGTGGTGATGAGCGGGGATTTCACCCAGAGAGGAGCTCCTGCTCTGGCCGACAAATTCGTCCGTACCCGGATGGCCCTGGCCTGCGGCGCAGACCTGGTTCTGGAGCTCCCTGTCATTTATGCGTCGGCAAGCGCCCCCTATTTCGCACGGGGAGCTGTTTCCCTGCTGGATAATCTGCAGGCGGTGGACTGGCTGTGTTTTGGAAGCGAAGGGGGAGATACCAGTTTTTTCTGGGAAATCAGCAGCATCGTCAGCCAGGAAACTCCCTCGTTCAAGAAGCATCTGCGGGAGCATCTTTCCAAAGGCTGTTCGTTTCCTGCCGCCCGGTATCAAGCACTGCGGAATTCCCTGCAGACACTTTCTGTGCCGGAAGAGTTTCTGCACGCCCCAAACAATATCCTGGGACTGGAATACTGCACCGCTCTTCGGAATTTCGGCTCCTCTATCCGTCCCCTTGCCATCAACCGGCGGGAATCGGATTATCACCAGACCAGTCTGGGAAAACAATACAGCTCTGCCACGGCAGTGCGCCATGCCATCTGCCGGGGGGAGCCAGCTGCCAGCTGGATGAGCCAGCTTCCACAGCCGGCTGGAAAGATTTTAGAACAGACTCTTGCAGAGAGAGGATGGATTGAGGAAAATGATTTTTCCCTTCTGCTCAAATACAAATGTATGGAAACCCCTCCAGAGAAGCTCAGCAGATTTTTCGATGTATCAGGAGAAATGGCCAGCCGGATTCACCGCTGCCTGAATCAGTTTACCGATTATCAGGACTTTACCGCACAAATCAAGACCAGAGAAATCACTTTTACACGGGCCGCCAGAGGGCTTCTTCACATACTTTTGAATCTGCGCCAGCCAGTGTTTCCCGAATCTGCTGTAGAATACGTTCCTTATGGGAGAATTCTGGGATTTCGGAAAGAATCCGCTCCTCTCCTGTCCCATATAAAAAAAGCAAGCCGGATACCCCTGGTATCACAGCCTGCAAAATTTTTGAAAAGCAACGGTGCTTCCCATTCCCGCGCATGCAGCATGCTGAGACAGGATATCCATGCCGCCAATTTATACGAAAGTGTTCTGGCTTATAAAGGGCATACCCCTTTTACCCATGAATGCTGCCGCTCCATAGAACGTGTCTGACATGCCCATGGATTAGTTTTTAAAACTGTGGATAGGCGCCGGTATTCTCCCTCCCCGCTGTACAAATGCATCACAGGCGAAACGGTTCACTGGCATAACCGGCCCGTGTCCCAGAAGGCCGCCGAATTCCACCGAGTCTCCCACACCTTTTCCGATTACGGGAATCAGACGGACAGCTGTGGTTTTCTGATTCACCATGCCGATGGCCGCTTCATCGGCGATAATCCCGGAGATGGTGCTGGCAGGGGTATCCCCAGGGATGGCAATCATGTCCAGCCCCACCGAGCAGACACAGGTCATGGCTTCCAGCTTTTCCAATGTAAGCGCTCCCGCTTCCACAGCGTCAATCATTCCCTGATCTTCGCTGACCGGAATGAAGGCCCCGCTCAAACCTCCCACAGAAGAGGACGCCATGACACCGCCCTTTTTCACCTGGTCATTGAGCAGAGCCAGGGCTGCAGTAGTACCTGGTGCGCCGGGATGTTCCACGCCGATTTCTTTTAATATATCAGCCACACTATCTCCCACTGCCGGAGTGGGGGCCAGGGACAAGTCCACAATACCGAAAGGCACTTCCATTTTCCGGGAAGCTTCCTGGGCAACCAGCTGGCCCACCCGGGTCACTTTAAAAGCCGTTCGTTTGATGGTTTCACAGAGGGTTTCAAAGTCTGCGCCCCGGGCGCTTTTCAATGCGTTCTTTACCACTCCCGGACCGCTGACCCCCACGTTGATGATGCTGTCTGCTTCTGTCACCCCGTGGAAAGCACCTGCCATAAAAGGATTATCATCTGGTGCATTACAAAATACCACCAGTTTGGTACAGCCGCAGGAATCCCTGTCTTCGGTTTTCCTTGCAGTTTCCAGAATGATTTCACCCATTAATTTTACGGCGTCCATGTTAATTCCTGTCTTGGTGGAACCCACATTTACAGAAGAACACACTCTGTCTGTCTCAGCCAGTGCCTGAGGAATGGAGCGGATCAGCCGTTCCTCTGCAGGAGTCATCCCCTTTGACACCAGGGCTGAATAACCGCCGATAAAATTCACCCCCACTGTCTTTGCGGCATCATCCAGAGTTTTCGCCAGCGTGACAAAATCTTCCGGACTCTGACAGGCATTTCCGCCCACCAGGGCAATGGGGGTTACGGAAATTCTCTTATTCACAATGGGAATTCCGTATTCCATTTCAATGGCCCGGCCCACGGATACCAGATTTTCAGCCTTTTTGGTGATTTTCTGATAAATGCGTTTTCGCAGCCTTTCCAAATCGGTGTCTACACAGTCCAGCAGGCTGATTCCCAGGGTAATCGTCCGGACATCCAGATTTTCCTGTTCAATCATCTTGTTTGTCTCATTTACTTCAAAAATATTGATCATAACGTCTACCCCTCAATCAGATCCTGTGCATTTTAGTAAAAATATCTTCGTGCTGACAGCGGATCACCACGCCGATTTCTTCACCCAGCCCCTCAAGTTCCTGAGACAGCGTACTCATATCCTTTGCTGACTTGCTGGTATCTGTGATCATCATCATATTCAGATATCCCTGCACGATAGTCTGGGAAATATCCAGGATATTGATGTGATTATTGGATAGATAAGTGCATACCCCGGCGATAATGCCGACTTTATCGGGGCCCAGTACAGTTATAATTGTCTTCTTCACGAATTTTGCCTCTCTTTCTTATGCATTTACAGATAATTGCAAAACGCCCATATCATTCCCCAAAAACCTGTTTTGCTTCATGGACTATACAGTGACCATCTGGGAAGCCTGCTCCCGCTTGGCCACCTGTATGTAAAAATCCCGGGGCTGGTAAGGGGTGCCGCCACATGCCACTTCCGCACAGACAGCCTCGTAGGCCAGCGCCTCATAATTATTTTCTTTACTTAAATGCCCCAGAAAAACAGCCTTCAGCTGGTCATGGAGCAGACGGCAGAGCAGCTGCCCTGCGCTTTCATTGGACAGATGCCCTCTGGCTCCTAATATCCGGCGTTTCAAATAATAGGGATATCTCCCCACCTGCAGCATATTCACATCGTGGTTGGCTTCCAAAAGCAGGGCGTTTAATTTTTGTAAACGGGCTATGGTATATTCACTGTACTGCCCGAGGTCTGTAGCGATTCCCACGGATTTTCCACCGCATTCCAGCCGGTACCCCACTGGCTGCGCCGCATCATGAGAAATCTCAAAAGGCAGGATTTTCAAATCCCCTGCCATAAATTCTTCGTCGGGCCGTATACAGCGAAACAGCTCCGGGTCAATATTTCCCAATTTTCCTGACTGTAGAATAGCTTCTGCCGTTTTCTCTGTGGTATAAATGGGCAGGCTGTATTTTCTTGATAAAACACCCAGTCCTTTGATGTGATCCGAATGCTCATGGGTAATCAAAATCCCGTCTATTTCTTTTGCCGTGCGGTCGATGGAGTTCAATCCTGCCTCCACCCGTTTCCCGCTGATGCCCACATCAATCAGTACACCGGTGTTTTCACTTCCCACATAGGTGCAGTTACCACTGCTGCCGCTGGCAATGCTGCATAAATCCATATTCTTTGATCCTCTCGTCAATCTGCTGATAGGTTATCTGTAAATCTCCGTTATTCTCCACCACATAGCCGCATTTTTCCCGGAATACAGCATCTGACAGCTGATTTCTTAAAATATTCGTGGTTTTTTCATCTGAATACCCCCTCTGCTGTTTCAGCCGCTGTCTGCGTATGGCTTCTTCTGCATAGATATACCACATATCCTCACAGATTTCGTCGTAATGGTCTTCCAGAAGAAGGGCTGCTTCTATGACAAATATGTTTCTTCCCTCAGCATCCTGAGCGGCTATGCGCCTGCGGATTTCCCGCTTTACTGCTGGGTGGACAATGCCATTGAGCTGCTGTAACAAATCGGGGCAGGGAAAAACCAGACCTGCTGTTTTTCTCCGGTCAATCTTTCCCTGAGCATCCAGAATCTCCCTCCCCAGCAGGCTGAGAACCGGTTCATAACAGCTGCCCTCCGGCTCCATCAGCTCATGAGCCGTCTGGTCAGCCTGTACCGTATATGCATCATACTGGCTTTCCAGATAATCCAAGACGGTACTTTTTCCGGCTCCCACACCTCCAGTGATTCCTATTATATACATTTTATTTTGCCTCATACCAATTGCTGCCCTGGTGCATGTCCACTTCCAGAGCGACTTCCAGATGGGCAGCGCTTTTCATCTCTTCCTCCAGAATCTGGGAAACCTTCTCCACTTCCTCCAGCCGTGTCTCCACCAGCAGTTCATCATGGACCTGTAAAATCAGGCGGGAACTCAGTTCCTCTTTCGCCAGACGCTGGCGTACCCGGTTCATGGCAATCTTGATAATATCTGCTGCAGTCCCCTGGATCGGTGAATTCATTGCAATCCGTTCTCCGAATCCTCTCTGGGCAAAATTGCTGGACTTCAGCTCTGGAATGGGCCTGCGCCTGCCCAGCATGGTGGATACATACCCCTGTGATTTCCCCTGTGCCACCAGCCCATCCAGAAAACCTTTAATCTGCGGATATGCTTTAAAGTAAGAAGCAATATAATCTGAGGCTTCTTTCCGGCTGATGCTTAAGTCCTGGCTCAAGCCAAAAGAACTGATTCCATAGACAATCCCGAAGTTCACCGCTTTGGCATTGCGCCGCTGCAAATCTGTAACTTCATCAAAGGGAATATGGAATACCTGGGAGGCCGTAATCCGGTGGATATCCTGCGCCTCTTGGTATGCCTGGATCAATTTTTCATCTCCGGACATATGGGCCAGAACCCGCAGTTCAATCTGGGAATAGTCCGCGTCCAAAAATACACATCCCTCTTTTGGCACGAAAACTTTGCGGATCAACCGCCCCAATTCCATGCGGATGGGAATATTCTGAAGATTGGGCTCTGTACTGCTGATGCGCCCGGTGGCTGTAATGGTCTGGTTGAAATGAGAATGAATTCTCCCGGTATGGTCCACAAAATTTAAAAGTCCGTCTGCATAGGTGGATTTCAGCTTGGCAAGCTGGCGGTATTCCAGCACATCCCGGACAATTTGATGGTCACAGGCCAGCTTATCCAGCACATCTGCAGCGGTGGAATAGCCGGTTTTCGTCTTCTTCCCCCCCGGAAGTCCCATCTTCTGAAACAGGATTACGCCCAGCTGTTTCGGCGAATTAATGTTAAATTCCTCTCCCGCCTGCTGACAAATGGCCTCTTCCAGCTCCTGAATCCTGCCTGACAGCTGCTGTCCATATGCTGCCAGAGCCTCTGCCTCCACCTGGATTCCTTCCCTCTCCATTTCACATAAAGTGGCTGTCAGGGGCATCTCGATCTCCCAAAATACCTGTTCCATTTTGGTATCTCTCAACGCTTTTTCCAGAGGCTCCCTTGCATGCAGGGCAATATAAGCCATATAACATCCCGCCTGCATCAGTTTTTCCGGACACTGGGCAAGGGCCTGTCCGTCAGAAAGTTTCCCCAGCAGTTCTTCCCGGGAAGGGACAAACAGACCCAGATACTCCTTACCGATATCTTCATAGGTGTAATGGTTCTTCAACGGGTTCAGCAGATACGCTGCCACCCCCGCATCAAATGTCTGAGGCTTTTCCAGCGAAGGGGCATAGTGGAGAAGATGCTTGATATCCATGGCGGACACCGAAACCTTTTCTGACAGTTCTTTCACCTGGGACAGCAGAAAATCTTCCGTCACAGGAAGCTCAACGGGAATATACACTGCCTGGTCTTTCCAGGATAGAGACAGGGAGAGAATCTTTCCCTGATCTGCAGATATCCACAGCCCAGACGCACCCGCTTTTTCTGCCTGGGAAAAATAGTGCCGGGCCTCCTCCTCGCTGTGGCAGCACAGAAATAATTTTTCTATGGAATGTTCCTGGGTTTCCTGTGCGCTCTGTGAAAATTTCCCCAGAAGATTTTTAAAATCCAGCTTTCGGAACATTTGGTACGCCTCAGGTGTATACAGATTTCCTTTTTTTGCTTTTTCATAGGAAAAATCATCAAGAGGCGCCTGCACATTGATGGTGGCCAGTTCTTTGCTCATCTGAGCCAGATCATAATGCTCCCTCAGGGACTCTCTGGCCTTTTTCGGCATCACTTGCTCCAGATTGGCATGGGCATTCTCGATAGACCCGAACTGGACAATTAATTTCGTGGCTGTCTTCTCCCCCACTCCCGGGATTCCCGGAATATTATCAGAAGAATCCCCCATAAGGGCTTTCAGCTCTATAATCTGGGGCGGTGTCACCTGGTACTTCTCTTTCACCTGGTCTGCCAGGTAATCCTCCACCGTGGTATTTCCCCGGCTGGTCTTGGGAATTCGGATTTTAATCCGGTCTGTGGCCAGCTGCAGAAGGTCCCGGTCGCCGGAAAGTATGGTCACCTCCATGCCCTGAGCCTCGCTCTTCCTGGCCAGAGTCCCTAAAATATCATCTGCCTCATATCCCTCCAGGGTCACCACATAGATTCCCATAGAGGCCAGAACCTCCTTCAGAACCGGAACCTGCTGGCGCAGTTCTTCCGGCATGGGTTTTCTGTTTCCTTTATACTCCGCATATTGTTTGTGGCGGAAGGTGGGGGATGGAAGGTCAAATACCACGGTCAGATACTGGGGATCTTCTTCTTCCAGTATTTTCATTATAATATTTAAAAAGCCATAAATCCCATTCGTATGCAGGCCTTCCGAATTTGTCAGATCCGGAAGGCCATAAAAAGCGCGGTAAATAATGCTGTGTCCATCAATCAATAATATTTTCTCGTCCATAATATCCTCATATTCCATACGCTTTTATAATTTCTCAATTTCAATTTTTAAACTAAATCAACAGAAACAGGATAATCAGAAACAGCAGAACGCAGGTGGACAAAAGGATAAATCGTTTAAGTTTTTCATATTTGATAAACCGCTCCTGCTGTTTTAAATCTTCCACAAGCACATGATTCATATTAAAAGAAGGGGTATTCTCCTCATTTTCCAAATGCTCCACCGCAAAATATACCGTATAATAGGTCTGCAGTTCATCATAGCAGGAGGAACAGACTTTCACATGGGCAATAAAATCTTCCAGTTCTTTTAATTCCATCTTACCGTTTATATAGTCTGTCACCAGACTTTCCGCTTTTTTGCAATCCATAGGACTTCCGCCCTCCTGCTTTATCGTAGATTTACTGTATCAGAGTGTGATTCATTCCCCATCCTTGGCCAGTTTCAATATGATATCCTCACAAGTTTCAATCCCAAGGGACGAGGTGCTTAGACAGACATCATAATAATCGGCAAAACCAAATTCCGTATTCGTATAGTAAAAACAATATTTTTTTCTCGCCTTATCAATAAGCCTGATTTTATCGCCCACTTTTGATTCCGGCGTATCAGACATTTTTCCTCTCATGCGCTGCAGCCGCCAGTGGAAATCTGCATGGAGAAATACATGAAGCCCGTTATCAAATTCTTTCAGGACCGTATTGGCATTTCTCCCCACAATCACGCATTTCCCCTTTTCTCCAATTTCACGGATGATGCTCCTTTGAATTTCAAATAGTTTTTCATTCAGCGGTTTGTTATAGAAATCAAACAGACTCTGGGCAAATCCAAAATTAATGGGAACTCTCTCGTCCCATCTGATTATGCTCTCCATATCAATATTAGACGAACGTGCAGCCTGCAGAATAATTTCTTTATCGTAGTATTCGTAATTCAGTTTTTTCGCAATGGCCCTTCCTATTTCGCCTCCAGCGGCGCCGAATTCACGGCTGATCGTAATGATTTTTTTCATAATGCTAAGCCTTCCTCTACAAAACTTTATTCAGGAAATCAATGGTTCTCTCCTCTTTCGGGTGATTAATGATTTCTTCCGGCGTCCCCTGCTCTACAATATAACCGCCGTCCATAAACACAATCCTGTCGGCCACTTCTCTGGCAAATCCAATCTCATGAGTCACCACAACCATGGTCATACCTTCAGAGGCAAGTTTTTTCATAACAGCGAGAACCTCCCCCACCATCTCAGGGTCAAGGGCGGAGGTTGGCTCGTCAAAAAGCATAATATCCGGGTTCATGGCAAGGGCCCGCGCGATGGCCACACGCTGTTTCTGCCCTCCGGAAATCTGGCTGGGGTATGCATCTGCCTTGGTATCCATTCCCACACGTTTCAACAGCTTCATGCCCGTTTCTTCTGCCTGTTCCTTCGTCATTTTCTTCAACTCCACGGGCGCTAACATAATGTTTCCCAGAACCGTTTTGTGGGGAAAAAGATTAAAATGCTGGAACACCATGCCGATATTTTCACGGAGTTTGTTGATGTCTGTATGCTTATCCGTCACATCCTCACCGTCCACGATTATCGTTCCTTCCGTGGCTGTCTCCAACTGGTTCAGACACCTCAGAAACGTGGATTTGCCGCTGCCCGAAGGTCCCAGAAGCACCACAACCTCCCCTTCTTCAATATCGATACTGATATCCTTCAGCACTTCCAGCTTCCCGAAGCTTTTCTTCAAATTTTTCACATGCACTTTTGCCTTCTTATCTTCCACGGTTCATCCTCCTCTCAATTCTCTTGGCGATTCTGCTCAGCGTGATAATGACAACCATATACATGATACCCACAATTGCCCATGTCTGAAGACTCTTGAATGTATTTCCCGATATAGTCTTACCGATATTGGTCAATTCGGGGAAACCGATAACAGAGAGAATAGAGGTATCTTTCAAAGTGATGATAAACTGGTTAATAATGGACGGTATCATGGTACGGATTGCCTGAGGCAGCACAACCTTGCGCATACTCTTTCCATAGGAAAGACCCAGACTTCTGCTGGCCTCCATCTGTCCCTTGTCCACACTCTCAATGCCCGCCCGGATGATCTCCGCCATATAAGCTCCACAGTTCATGGCAAGGGCGATGGTACCTGCCTGCAGAGCCGTCAGACGGAAATCCTGAAATCCCAAAGATTTGATTCCCTGGGGTACGCCAAAAAATATAAAATACGCCAGCACGATCAAGGGCACGCCCCTCACTGCATCCACATAGATGGTTCCTATGCAGTTTAAAATACGGTTTTTCCCCACATTCATCAAAGCAAATATCATGCCGACAACCATGGCGAAAATCAATGATAACAGCGTCAGCAGCACTGTCTTCCCCAATGCTCCCAGAAGCATGGAAGAATATTTTTCTATTATCAAAATCATGATTTTTCTCCTTTTGTTCTTCTGTTTTTTCTACAACCTCCCTGGTCACCTTATATTGAAACGCCGCCTAACTGGTATTTTACCATAAAAAGGTTCCAACGTCAAAATTCCATTTCATCAAAATTCCCAAAAAAACAGGACGCAAAAAACCACAAATGATTTTCCGCGTCCTTCCTGGAATCCGCTATACTATTTGAGATACTTATCAATAATCTCGTCGTATTTTCCGCTGTCCTTAATGTTTTTAAGTCCTGCATTAAACATATCAAGCAATTCCTGATTCTTCTCGTCCATAATTGCGAATCCATAAGGTGCGCCTTCACTCTCCATCCCTTCAGGAATCTGAAGCGCAAGATCTCCTTCTTTAATGGAAGATGCCATAATCGGAGTATCTTCCACGCAGGCTGCGCTGTTGCCCAGAAGCACATCTTGATACATTGTGGGTGAATCTTCAAATACGGTGACGGTAAATCCGTATTCATCCTTGATGCTCTCAGCAAAATCGGCGCCTGCCGTAGCATTCTTCACAGCTACGCTCTTTCCTTTTAAGTCTTCAAAGCTTTTAATGTCACTGCCTTCTGGCAATACAAATGTCTGTGTTGCATCGTAATATCCGTCGGAGAAAATCCAGCCAGAATCAATACGTTCCTGCTTGATGGTAGCCCCTGCAATCAAAGCGTCTGCCTGTCCTGCCTGAACTGCTGCCACACCGGAATCCCATCCAAGACTCTGAAGGTCATACTCAAATCCCTGATCCTCTGCAATGGCTGCCAGAATATCTACATCGATTCCAACGAACTCATTGTCTTCGTTTGTGTATTCAAAAGGTTTGAATACCGTGTCAGTTGCCACAACCCAGACTTTATCAGAATCTGATTTGGCTGTATCATCTTCTGTGTCCGCATCCTCTTCGTCTGCTGCCGTATCATCGGGAGCAGAAGTTTCCTCTGCCGTCGGCGCTTCCTTGGAATCAGATGAACTTGAGCCGCAGCCTGCAAGCATTGCTGCTGTCATAACTGCACATAATAATAAAGCAATTTTCCTTTTCATAGAGATGTCCTCCTCCTTTTTTATACAATACTCTATGGTTTATCATTATATTGAAATACCGCTTTTTTGTCAAGAGTTGTTCTTTTCCGGATATGGCTGCTGTGAAAAATCAGAAAATCGGAGACGAAGTTTCCTTATATATTGAAAAAGTGATATCCTTACCTGGATACCACTAAAGATGCCGCTGATGGGAGTCGAACCCATATGGTTTCCCGCACGATTTTGAGTCGTGTGCGTCTGCCAATTCCGCCACAGCGGCTGATTATGAATATAATTGGGTTCACAGCTTTATTTCCCTGCGAACTGGTATTTATTCTATCACAACTTTTTTGGATGTGCAAGTGTTTTTTCCTGTTCTGGAAAAATTTTTCTCATTTTTTATCGAGTACACGATTCTGTAAATTCCTAGAGCGTGTTTGAAAATTGCTTTATGTCAACCGTGCGTCACAATTTGTACCCAAGGGTATGATATGGGAGATTTGTTCCGCATGAGGGCCCTGCAGCGGGCTGCAGCAACCGAATAAGGGGAAAATCTGCCGCAAAGTGGGGCGTATGGGTGGCAGGAATGAATTTTCAAACACGCTACTGGTACACCGTTTCGTAGATACTCGGATACTAAGTGCCTGATATTTGTGTCAGTGCAAGGCGGCTGAATGAGGCGATACCCTCGCCCTATCCAGAAATTTTATTTGGATGCTTTTGAGCGGAACACGTCAAGTAATACTGCCAGAATAAGAATCAGCCCTTCTGCGATTTGCTGCATATAACCGTTGATATTCATCAGGTCCATGCCATTATTCAGAACTCCGATAATCAAAATCCCGCAGATTAAACTGTATACCGAACCAATACCGCCGCTTAGGCTGACCCCTCCGATTACACACCCGGAAATTGCTTTCATCTCAAAGGATTCCCCCAGGCCGGGCTGTCCGGAAGCTACACGTGCTGTCAAAAGCATACCTGCAACAGCCGCCATAATTCCGGCATATACATAAGTAAAAAGTTTCACAGCTTTTACATTGACACCAGATACTACTGCCGCCTGGGGATTGCCGCCGATTGCATAAATGTGTCTTCCCAGCCGGGTATACTTCAGAAGATACCAGGTCAGAGCCGACAAAAGTACCAATATAACCACCGGCACGGGAACCACGCCGATACTTCCACCGCCCAGATACGTGAATTTGGAATCCAGATTACTCACCGGACGCCCGTTGGAAATGTACAGCGCCAGCCCCCGCAGAAGCAGCTGGGTTCCCAGGGTGGCGATAAAGGCAGGCATTTTCAGATAGGCAATCAGCCCTCCATTGACAAATCCCACTGCCGCCCCAATGGCCAGCGTTGTTAAAATGGGCATAGACAGTGGATTTCCCACAGAAGTCTGAATGGTCATGGCGCTGAGTACAGACACAAGCCCTACCACAGAACCCGGTGACAAGTCAAAGTCGCCGCCGATAAGCGTTACCAGGGCTCCCAGCCCAATGATTGCCCAGAACGTTACCTGACGAACAATATTAATCAGATTATTTGCAGTCAGAAATGTATTCGTCAAAATCGTCAGGATAATCATCATCAGAAGAAGAATGATAAACACGCCGGCTTTATTGTAGATATACATTACTTTTTCTTTCATGGATCGATCTTTCATTTTCGTATTCCTTTCCTGCCAATCAGAGTGTTTTCAAACGCGCTCAGTCCGTGAGATCCGATGCATAGCGCATGATCAGTTCCTGTGTGGCCTCCTCCCTGGATACTTCTCCGGTGATTCTTCCCTCGTACATGACCATAATCCGGTCGCTCATTCCCAGAATCTCCGGAAGCTCTGAGGAAATCATGACCACTGCCACACCCTGCCGGGCCAGCTGGCTGATCATTTTGTGAATCTCCGACTTGCTTCCCACATCAATGCCGCGGGTGGGCTCGTCCAATATAATAATCTCCGGATTGGTTAAGAGCCACCGGGAAATCAGTACTTTCTGCTGGTTGCCGCCGCTTAGGTTCCCCACTGCCTGTTCCGGGCCAGGGGTCTTAATAGCGTATTTCTCAATCTGCCGGCCGCAGACTTCCTTTTCTTTTCCCACACTGATTTTCTTCATTTTATTGGAAATCTGGTCATAGGAACAGACCATAATATTGTCCCGGACTGACAGGGGAAGGAAACACCCTGTGGTGCGCCTGTCCTCTGTCAGAAAAGCGATCTTATGTTTGATAGCGTCTTTGGGAGAATGAATGCTGACCTCCTGCCCGTCTATTTTCACCGTGCCGGAGCTGGCTCTGCGGATGCCGAATAAGGTTTCCATCACCTCTGTGCGTCCTGCTCCCATGAGCCCGGCAAATCCCAGTATCTCTCCTTTATGTACTTTGAAATGGATGTCCTTTAAAACCCCGTCTACATTCAGCCCGGAGACCTCCAGTTTCACATCTGTAATCTCTGCTTCTTCTTTGGGAAACATCTCTGTAATTTCCCGTCCCACCATCAGCTTTACCAGCTCATCATGGGTGATCTTCTCTGCGTCGTAAGTTCCCACATAGGTTCCGTCCCGCATGATGGTAATCTCATCCGAAATCTGGAATACTTCATCCATTTTATGGGTGATAAAAATGAAAGCAATCCCTCTTTTTTTCAGATTATTGACCATCCGGAATAAATGCTGGCATTCCTTTTCACTGATGGCCGAGGTAGGCTCATCCATAATAATCAGTTTCGCGTCATAGGAAATAGCCTTGGCAATTTCTATCATCTGCATCTTGGCGACTGTCAGATTCCCCACTTCCTCGCTGGGGTCAATATCTGTGATATCCAAATCGGCAAATAAGGCCCTGGTATCCTCCACAATTTTCCGGCGGTCCAGCAGGAGCCCCTTAATTTTATAAGGCTCCCGCCCCACGTAAATGTTTTCACACACCTTCATGGTCTTAATGGGATTCAGCTCCTGAAAAATCATAGTAATTCCACTGTGCAGTACATGGGTGATGGAACTGGTATCCAGATCCTGCCCCTGCCATTTGATGGTGCCCTCTGTCTTTGCATATACCCCTGTTAATATTTTCATCAGCGTAGATTTTCCCGCGCCGTTTTCGCCCATCAGGGCATGCACGGTTCCCTCTTTAATGGTCAGGGATACATCATCCAGGGCCACCACTCCCGGGAAAACTTTCCTGATGTGCTCCATCTGCAGCAATGGTACATTACTCATATGCCCGCCTCCCTATTTTCCGATTTTTTCCAGATATTCGTCAGCCTGATTTGGAAGCACCGGCTCATACGGTACATCAACAAATTCTTCTACTGTCTCACCGTTGATTAACTGTATGGCTGTTTCCACACCCTGATATCCCTGCTGATAGCCATTCTGGAACACCGTCATATCCAATCTGCCGTCTTTCATTTTATTCAATGCATCCTCAGAAGCGTCAATACCGCATACCAAAACATCGTCCACGTTATTTTCTTCCAGCACCATAGAAGCTCCGATTGCCATTTCGTCATTATTTGCCACAATGGCGTCGATTTCCAGTCCGGAATTCAGCCAGTTTTCCACTGTGTCCATGGCCTCGTCTCTCATCCATCCTGCATCCATCTCCGATACCACCTCAAAGCCGCCTGCTTTTTCCAATGCAGCTTTCACGCCGTCGGTGCGCTGTGTGGTGGCCTGAACGGTAGTCTCTCCCATCAGGATGGCAACCTTCCCTCCTTTGGGCATCTCCTCTGCCAGAAATTCTCCCTGCAGTTCACCGGAATAGGTATGGTCGGAGCCCACATAAGAATCACAGGGTGCTGACATTGCTGTATTTACCACCACCAGAGGGACACCTGCATTTTTACAGGCATCGCTGATAGGCTGGCAGGCCTCCGCGTCCACCGGCTTAATCACCACAGCGTCCACGCCGGAATTGATAAAATTCTCCACCTGCTGAAGCTGCTTGGAAACATCAAAGTCTGCATCCTGAACACTGACCCCCACACCGTTTTCTTCACAGGCTTTCTCTACTCCATCGGCCACATAGGACATAAAGTCACTGAGGTAATCTGCTGTAAAGCCGATGGAAATTTTACCGCCGTCTTCTTTTCCAGCAGACGATGTTTCTGCCTTGTCTGACGAAGGTTCTGCATGCTCCTTGTTTCCTCCACACCCTGTCAGTGAAACTATCGTCAGCGCACATGTGAGCATAAGCACAGTCATTTTCTTTTTCATTGTAATACCTCCCATTTTGTTTGAATGATTTATAAAGTGAGCATTCGGTTATTTAGAAACGATTCTTTACATTGAAAAGCAATACGGGTATTCTTCGTACCGTCATAGACAGTTGGAGATGCTTTTCGATTTTCCCTGACACAGGCGCAGAATTCTTCCATTTCTGCAACATATGCATTGTGCCACCGGCTGATAAAATCCTGATAACATTCATGGCAGACACCATGAGAGTTCATCACTTCCACCATAGAATCTGCAGGGACTGACGAAATACGCAGGGTCCCCCGCGTACCCACAATTTCTGTCTCCACATGGGAACCGTGTGCTGCTGCGCGGCCGGCAAATAAAAATGCCATGGTGTCATTTTCACACTGCATCATACAGGCAGCATTATCGCCGTCATCCCACTCCTTATACTGTTTAAATTCATAACATCCGCCGATTGCCCATAGATTTCTGGGCTCAGATTCTGTCAGCCAGCGGATCAGGTCGATGTCATGTATGGACATATCAATGAACTGCCCTCCTGACCGGGGAGCAAACTGCAGTGTACCCTCAATAATAGATATGGGATCCTGGGAATAACTCCGCACCAGTATAATATCCCCAATTTCGCCATCTTCTATTTTCCGCTTTGCTATCTGGTAAGAATGGTCATAACGGCGCATAAAACCCAGCATAAAAATCAGTTCTGGATGTGCTTCTGCAATTTTTTCAGCTGCCAGGCATTTTTCTACATTCTCTGCCAGAGGCTTTTCACAGAATACATGTTTTCCGGCATCCATAGCATAGCCGATCATTTCCACATGGGAGCTGGTATCTGTAACAATTGCCACAGCCTCTACTTCCGGATCGCTGCAGAGCTCTTTAGGGTTTGTATAAACAGCAGTGACTCCCAGTTCTTCTGCCGCAGACTCCGCACGCTTTAAATCCGCATCACAGATAGCGGTAAGCTCTGCTTGGGGAACTCGATTCGCAATATTGCAGGCATGTTCATATCCCAGACGTCCCATGCCGATCACGCCTATTTTTAACTTTTTCAATCTATTATCCTCCTCTTGTTGTTCTATGTCTGATGTTTTTAATACTTTCGGGCGATTTCCTCCCGCATAATCTGTGTCCAGCGGATTAAATTATCCGGATTATTTCCAATGGTATGATTATCCTTCATAATAAATTCGCAGATACCTCCGTAGGTCTCTTCCACTGCCCGGCGGCACTCTTTTCTCACATGTTCCTCATTCATTTTGGGCATGGCAAGAGGAGTTGGCTTTAATTTTACGCTTGCCACATATTTTTTACCCAGCAGTTCCGGAACAAGCTCATACTTTGCCCAGGGGGATACGGATACATGGCGCAGGTTGGGAATCTGTTTCAGATATTTCCAGCGGGTATCGAATGGCTCACAACAACCATAATGCACCAGCCCAAAACGCTCTGCAAGCCGGATAAAATGGGGAAGGATATATTCGCCGAACATATCCGGGTCCACAGATACGGTCTCCTGTGCCTGCAGTGTCAGCCACATATCTTTTGTCCGTACTTTCCCGGTGAAATCATCGGCGGGAAGGTCTGATGTATAGCCCTGTCCTCCCGTGCCCAGATAGGTATCATCATTATTCAGCGACAGCAGTCCGTTTTCTTCCAGCCATTCAAACCGCCTTATAGAGCCTTCTGTCAAGAATTTCATCATGCGGTCCACCCACTCCGGTTCCAATACGAAATCGCACATAAAATCTTCCATCCCTCTGAGTTCTACGTAATGGTCCAAAAAAGAATCGTCCCACTGCCATTTCATGGAAAAACGGCAATCTAAAATATCTCCGAATACATCCTTTGCACAGTCCATAATCTGCATACTTTTTTCTCTGTCTACAGCGATTTCAGGAAAATGTAATCTGCGGAAATCTTCTTCATAATCTTTGACCGCAGGCAATACGTGGTAAGCCCCTCCTTTGATATCCGTATGCTCAATCAATGGTTCCAGGCCAAATCCATTATCTGTCCAGTACCAGGGTACATGAAAATCCTTTGTGACAACCGTATCATCCTGAATGACTTCGGCAGAGTAAATCTTTTTCCGAAGAGTATTTTCCCAGGTTCTTGCCAGGGGGTCTTTACAGAGAAAAACTTCGTCTGTGAGGATCTCATTCCATCCATTTTCTGGATCCACAAACACAGGAGGCGTTGTACTTTTTAAATCATGATTTTCCTTCCAGATCCTCTTTTTATCTCTCATAGCTTGGGTTTTTGCTATAGATGCTGTTTTCTCTGCAAGCTGTCTGAGAATTGTTTTATCATTTTCATCAAATTTAAAATCCGTCTCCATTTTCGCAACGCTTGGATGTTGATAAAGATACTGCTCTCTGAAAAGTTCCCCTCCTTTCCCAGAGATTTTTTCAGTACTATCCATATTTCTTTTCTCCTTTGCCATTATTTCAGACATATACTGTCTTGTCTGTTCTGTATTTACTTTTTCTATCAAATAGTATAGAATGTAAAAAATTAGATTTCATCAGATTATATTTACTATTTATATACATTTTGTGACGTTTGCGGGAGGCGCTGTGAATAACTGTAAAATTGAACCGATCCTGATTGAATCGGGGATTATTGAAAAAGACGGAATTTATTTTCATGAGGCATCTGATTTTGCCAAAAAACATTTGTTTTATCCGTATTGGGGCGCGGTTTATACCTGTGATATTCCTTACCGGGTAAGCCGCTTAAAAGATTATCCAAAAGTATATTTACTGTTCTATATTCTTGAAGGGGAGCTGCATGTAAAATGTAATGGAAGACATCAGATTGCACGGAAAGATGAGGTTATATTTTTAGACTGCAGTATACCACACCAATACTGGGCAGAAAAATTGGTGACTTTTCAATGGCTTCATTTTGAGGGAGCTTTTACAAATGTTTATTATGAACTCTTGTCAAAAAACGGCGTCAAACATTCTGATAAATTAGAAATTTCATTGTTACTGGACAATATTTTAAATCATATAAAAAATAAAGACAGCAATGAACACCGTCTGTCTGCTTACATCTATGATATTTTAACCAGATTAACTATACATCCCCCGCTGAATGAATCACCTGCTGTAAAATCTGCAGTCCACTATATGTCACAGCACTATCGCGAAGCACCCTCAGTGGAGCAGATTGCAGGGGCAGTTTCTCTAAACCCCCATTATTTCTCCAGACTTTTCAAGGAAAAGATGGGTCAGACTCCCCACAGCTATCTCCTGTCCCTGCAGCTGCAGAGGGCAAAAACACTGCTGATAGAATCCACCCTGAATATTCAGCAGATTGCTGAGGAATGCGGCTTTACCAGCAGTACCCAGTTTATCCGTGCTTTCAAGTCTAAAAATGCCGTCACGCCGCGGATGTTCCGTAAATATTACAATCCCAAAGGTTTTAAAAACTAAAGGAGGACAAAAATGAAACTATTACTTGTGAACGGAAGTCCCCATAAAGGAAACACTTGGAAGCTGACCCAAAGGGTGAAAGAAATGCTGGCTGTTTATGATTCTGCCATTGAATTTCAGGAGGTGCATTTAATGGAGCTGAACCTTCCGTTCTGCACTGGCTGCAGTAACTGCTTCCGAAACGGACATAGGTTCTGTCCCCATCATGAGATTGTCCAGCCTGTCATGGACATGATAGAAAGAAGTGATGGGGTTGTCTTTTCTGTGTCATGTTTTCAGGGACATCTCACAGGTGTCATGAAAAATTTTACAGACCATATGGCATTCATGCTGCACCGTCCCCGGTATTTCCATAAAAAAGCCCTTATTGTCTGCACCACTGGAGGCATATCTGCCAGCAGTACCACAAAAGCACTGGCCGCCACACTTCCCGGATGGGGATTCAACAAATGCTATCAGCTGCCAGTCACTGCGCTGAGCTGGAATGCCTACGAACCTGCCGGGAAAGATCTTCGAAAGGCTGAAAAAGCTGTCCGCAGATTCTATCTGGATGTGAAATCAGGCAGAATGCATCCCCCTTCCATTGGTGTGCTGATCCCTTTTAATCTTTTTCAGGCCCTATGTGTGGGAAATGCAGGGGAAAAAGAATATCCCACTGAGGATAATCACTTCTGGCCCCGGTATCTGGGAATGCAGTATGCCCCTGGTATACCGATTCCAATTTATAAACGTTTTTTTGGAATACTTATTTATATGATAGGAAAACATTTGTCAAAAACTACGGTCATTACATACCGGAAATAGGGAAAGAGTATGGAAAGGCCGCAGTCTCCGGTGTTTACAGATTCTGCGGCTTCATTTTCATTTCCCGGTTTCCGTCTCCCGCCAGGACTTATTTTACAAACATCCTTATCAGTTTCTGTTTCCATTTTGCATAAGGCTGGTATCTCATGGGCAGATCGATCCAGGTATGCTTTTTCACAATGCTTTTCTCATGGCTGAACGTGTCAAAACTTTTTCGTCCGTGATAGGAACCCATACCGCTTCCCCCTACACCGCCGAACCCCATGTACGGGGTGGCCAGGTGAATAATAGTGTCATTGACACATCCGCCGCCGAAAGGCACCTCTCTCAAAAACCGCTGTTCTGTCTCCTGGTCAGCAGTAAACAGATACAAAGCCAGCGGTTTGGGGCGTTTTTTTACAAATTGATACGCTTCTTCTACGGAATTGACTGCCAGCACGGGCAGTACAGGGCCGAAGATTTCTTCCTGCATGACTGCATCATGTTCCGTAACACCATCCATGACTGATGGGGCGATCTGAAGGGTCTCTGCACAGCTTCTGCCGCCATGCACCGTTTTTGACAGGTCAATCAATCCCAGCACCCGTTCAAAATGTTTTTGATTTACCATCTTTCCGTAATCTGGATTGTCCAGGGGAGATTCCCCGTACATACGGATGATTTCCTTTTTCACATACTCCAGAAATTTGTCTTTTACACATTGCTCCACTAACACATAATCCGGCGCTACGCAGGTCTGTCCGCAGTTTAAGTATTTTCCAAATACGATTCTTCTGGCCGCCAGTTTCAGATTGGCCGTATGGTCTACGATGCAGGGGCTTTTCCCTCCCAGTTCCAGGGTGACCGGGGTCAGATGAGCCGCCGCCTTTTCCATGACCAGTTTTCCCACGTTCACGCCTCCGGTAAAGAAGATATAGTCAAATTCCTGTTCCAGCAGTGCCTGGTTTTCCTCTCTCCCGCCCTTCACAACAGATATATATTTCCCAGGAAAGGCTTCACTGATCATTTCCGCAAGCACCTTAGAAACCGCCGGAGAATAGGCGGATGGTTTTACCACGCAGCAGTTGCCTGCGGCCATGGCTCCGATTAACGGCTCCAAAGTCAAAAGCACAGGATAATTCCAGGGGGACATGATCAATACGGTTCCGTAAGGCTCCTGCACGGTAAAACTTTTCCCATGAAATTGTGCCAGGGGTGTGGGCACTGTCCGGTTACTGCTCCAGGCCGGGATATGTTTTCGCACGAAACGAAGCTCAGATAAAGTGAGACCAATCTCACACATATAGGACTCCGCCTCTGATTTTCCCAGATCCTGCTGCAGTGCTCTGCTAAGCCTGTCTTCATATTTGAGAATACTCTGCTCCAGCCGTGTGAGAGCCTTAATTCTAAAGGAAATGTCAAAAGTCTTACCGGATGCGAAGAATTTTTTCTGTTTCGACAGAATTTCCAGGAGTTCTTCTTTCTGCATGATCTAATTTCCTTTCACTTTTATATAAATTTCCGCCAGTTCCCTCTGATTCATCAATTTGGGAACAGGATACAGGGGATTTCCCTCTTTATCTGCATGGCGGGCCATTCTGGGAATATCTCTCTTTTTGATCTCCGGAAAATGGCGGGGAATGCCCATAGAATCATTCATCTCCTGAATCCAGTCTATGAATTGGCCTGCCGCCTGTTTTTTCTTTGTCCCTGGATCTGCAATTTTGGATTTCCACGCCAGTTCTGCCAGTTTCTTTTCACAGGAAGTCCCGTACATGCGCAGGACAATGGGAAGAACCACTGCGTTGGCCAGCCCGTGGGGAATTCCATATTGTCCCCCCAGGGAATGGGCCACAGCGTGGACATACCCCACATAAGACTTGGTAAACGCCACCCCTGCAAAATAAGCCGCCCGCAGCATGCCCTTTCTGGCCCGCTTGTCCTGGCCATTGTCATAGGCTGCTTTCAGATACTTATGAACCAGCCGCACAGCTTCTTCCGCCATCTTCCTTGTTTCCTTGGTGGTAGTCCCGCCAATGTATGCTTCCACCGCGTGTGTCAGAGCGTCCATGCCAGTGGAGGCAGTGAGATTGGCCGGCAGTCCCAATGTCTCATGGTAATCCAGCACAGCATAGCGGGGAATCAGGCTGAAATCATTGATGGGATATTTGTGGTGTTTTCTGCTGTCCGTAATCACCGCAGCCAGAGTGGTCTCGCTCCCTGTTCCAGCGGTGGTGGGAACGGCAATTAACAGGGGGAGTTTTTTGTGTACTTTCAAAAGCCCTTTCATCTGGCTGACACTCTGCCTGGGTTTTACAATTCTGGCCCCTGCTGCCTTGGCACAATCCATGGAGGAACCTCCCCCAAAGGCAATGATTGCCTGCGCCCCGTGCCAGAGATACATCCTGCGCGCTTCCTCCACATTCCAGATGGTGGGATTGGCTACAGTACGGTCATAGATATAATAGGAAATTCCATGCTCAGTGAGGGTCTTTTCCAGAAAAACCGTAAGGCCCAGACGACGGATTCCCTTGTCCGTCACAATCATGACAGAATGAATGTGATTCTCCCTGCACACTTTAGCGATGCCTGCCACAGACGAGATGATTTTCGGTTTCCGGTACGGCAGGAACGGCAGCGCCGCCTTAAAAACAAGCTGAAATGTCCTGCAGTAAATCTTTCTTAACATAAACATATGATTTTTCCTTATACCCTGACGGGGAAGCCCACTTTTTTCTGCACCTTCCGCAGGGTTTTTCTGGCATAATAACCGGCTTTTTCTGCATTTTCTTTAATAATAGAATCTACATAAGCCTTTTCCTTTTCCAGCCGGGCCGCCTCTTTCTGCAGGGGATTCAAAATGGAGGTGACAGCCTCTCCCACAGCCATTTTGAAATCCCCATACCCTCTGCCGTCGAACTCCTGCACCACCTCATCTGGTGTCTTTCCTGTGCAGACGCTGTAGATATCAATGAGGTTCTTCAGCCCAGGCTGCTCCTCCCTGTAAAGAAATGTCCCTTCCGAGTCGGTAACCGCACGCTTGCATTTGCGCATAACGGTATCTGCGTCGTCCATGAGATAGATGCTTCCGTTGGGATTCTCATCAGACTTGGACATTTTTTTAGACGGGTCCTGGAGACTCATGATCCTGGCACCCACTTTGCCCACATAGGCCTCTGGAATTGTAAATACATCTCCGTAAATGTTGTTAAAACGCTCGGCAATATCCCGGGTGATCTCCAGATGCTGCATCTGATCTGCCCCCACCGGAACCACATCGGCCTGGTAGAGCAGAATATCCGCAGCCATCAGCACCGGATACGTAAACAAACCAGCATTGATGTTATCCCCATGTTTGGACGCTTTGTCCTTGAACTGAGTCATACGGTTTAATTCCCCCATATAAGTGAAGCAGT
Source organism: uncultured Lachnospiraceae bacterium (assembly GCA_910587105.1). Lineage (GTDB taxonomy): Bacteria > Bacillota > Clostridia > Lachnospirales > Lachnospiraceae > MGBC164599. The sequence continues at coordinate 1,167 of CAJUMB010000001.1, read as the reverse complement.
TTAAAATCCAGCTCAGCTCCGCGTGGCCGGACACATGGGACTGATAATACAGACAGTTTTTCTCCGGGTCCAGACCTGCCGCAATATACAAAATCAGCAGAGAGCGGGCTCTCTTTCTCAGCACCGCTGGGTCCTGGCGGACCGTGATAGAATGCATATCTACCACACTGTAGAAACACAGGTATTCATCGCTTAAAGACACCCAGTTTTTCAGAGCGCCCAGATAATTTCCCAGGGTCAGGTTTCCAGTGGCCTGCATGCCGCTGAATAATACTTTTTTACCATCAATCATTGAACTATCCTCCTATTTCATCACACTATAGCATATTCTTCCAGTTTGTTCAAGAAATCAGCTCTCTCAGTTTACGGTCCAGCTGTGGATAACTTTTCTTCAGCATTACGATATTGTGGGCCCGGTCCAGAAAACAGTGAGTGCTTTTGGCTGTGGCACAGAGAACCTGGGTATCTTTATTGACAATCTCATACTTCAGATACAGCCTCACCCCATTATATTTTTCCACACTGACGGTTATCTGTACACTTTCATGAAAACGTACCATGTGCTTATACTGGCAGGATACTTCGAAAACCGGGGAATAAATGCCTTTTTCTTCCATCTGCCCATACCCAAACCCAATCTCATCCATAAAAAATACCCTGGCTTCCTCCAGCCAGCGGATATAATTGGAATGATGGATGATGCCCATCTGGTCGGTTTCATAATATTGTGTGAAATGTTCATATGGCTTCATAAGCGCCTCCATAATTGTCTAATCACATGTAATCATATTACTGAAATGGGGAAACGTCAACCAGATATGGAAAAAATAAATATTCCGATACGCTCCGGGAATAAAAATTGCTGAAGTGAACATAATAGGCAGGCAGGAAACTGCATTTTTGGTATAAATAACGATTGCAAAGGAGATGAAATCATGCACAATTCTCAATTGAATTCTGTGGAAAGTGCCGTAAAGAAAGACCATTTCCAGGTTGCAGACCTGTCTGGCTGCCACTGCTGTGATGAGATTCAGAAACTGGAAGAAAAAATGAGCCAGAACACGGGGAAAACCATATCTCTTGTGGCTTATGAACGCCAATCCTGAGGAAAATGGGGTTTGTCAAGTTAAATGTGTAAGTTTTTTATTAGCGGTCTTTGTGACCGCT